>NZ_JADILN010000010.1:0-135372 GCF_015278155.1 Pseudoalteromonas simplex | reverse complement strand
GGGATTCGAACCCCTGTTACCGCCGTGAAAGGGCGGTGTCCTAGGCCTCTAGACGATGGGGACACAAAATGTGTCACTAGGACAACTGAATAGTTAGACTCGATTCAGACGAGCTTTTAATAACACATCACTTAAAGTAAGTGGCGTCCCCAAGGGGATTCGAACCCCTGTTACCGCCGTGAAAGGGCGGTGTCCTAGGCCTCTAGACGATGGGGACACAGTGTGTGTCACTAGGACATTAAATGATAGTTTTACTCATATCGGAGTTAAGGTTACTAAAATAACATGTAAGTACTCGAGACTAACATATTTATTTTCTTGGCAATTGCTCACTTACTTAAAGTAAGTGGCGTCCCCAAGGGGATTCGAACCCCTGTTACCGCCGTGAAAGGGCGGTGTCCTAGGCCTCTAGACGATGGGGACGCAGAAAACTGCAACCCTAGGACAAACACTATGCAAATCTGGTGGAGCTATGCGGGATCGAACCGCAGACCTCTTCGCTGCCAGCGAAGCGCTCTCCCAGCTGAGCTATAGCCCCGACTTGCATACACACCACCAATTAATATTGGTTGTGTATCGCTGAGTGCGGGGCGCATTCTATGCAGCCCCCCAAATAAAGTCAACAGTTTTTTATCTAAGTTTATTTAAATGATTTAAATTTCAACAAGCTGACTAAATATCAATCCGTTGCGGAGGTATTTTATACAAAGTGCTATCAAATTAGTTATTTTGGGCTAATTTCATTGCTGGTTTGTTATCAAAGGCTCTTTGCTTTTTTAATTTACTCCCTTAAAAAGGTATACATTTATATGCAAAATAAAATTCATTACCTAAAGTTTTAATAAAACGACTTCACCCTACCCTGCTTTGTTTTTAATAGTGCTAAGTAGAGTGCAATTAACTGATGCAAATTTATTGATATGAAAAACCGTTTAAAAGATTTGCTGTATTCATATCATTTTAGAATGATTTACACTGACATATAGCTATAGATCAAGCTCTGAATATAAGCTTATGAATGTAAATTGCATATTTGTTCGCCAAAAAATGCTTAAATGCCATGTCATTGTTTATAAAAGCTGCATCTAACACATTTTTACTCATTCAAGTGTTGACACATTTACAACTCTATCTATAATAGCGCCCCACAACAACGCAGCAATGAGTTGTTTTAGATATGGGTCGTTAGCTCAGTTGGGAGAGCATCGCCCTTACAAGGCGAGGGTCACTGGTTCAAGTCCAGTACGACCCACCATTATTCCCTAATGGTGTTCATATCTAAATTCTTAATGGGTCGTTAGCTCAGTTGGGAGAGCATCGCCCTTACAAGGCGAGGGTCACTGGTTCAAGTCCAGTACGACCCACCATTAAGAAAATTTGCTGTATGTAATATGGGTCGTTAGCTCAGTTGGGAGAGCATCGCCCTTACAAGGCGAGGGTCACTGGTTCAAGTCCAGTACGACCCACCATTTTTTAAAGTGGTGTTCATATTACAAAAATCTAAATGGGTCGTTAGCTCAGTTGGGAGAGCATCGCCCTTACAAGGCGAGGGTCACTGGTTCAAGTCCAGTACGACCCACCATTAAATAAACTTTGATGGTGTTTTCATTTAGATTATTCTTCGCGGGTCGTTAGCTCAGTTGGGAGAGCATCGCCCTTACAAGGCGAGGGTCACTGGTTCAAGTCCAGTACGACCCACCATTTACTTTTTAAAGCAAAAAGTTAAAAATGGTAGCGAAGAAAAAGATTATATGGGTCGTTAGCTCAGTTGGGAGAGCATCGCCCTTACAAGGCGAGGGTCACTGGTTCAAGTCCAGTACGACCCACCATTTACTTTTTGAAGCAAAGAGCATCGCAACTCTTTACAACGAAAAGGCTCGGTGGTTAAGTTCAGTAAGACCAACCATTTAATCTTCAAAAAATTTATATGTGGGTCGTTAGCTCAGTTGGGAGAGCATCGCCCTTACAAGGCGAGGGTCACTGGTTCAAGTCCAGTACGACCCACCACATATAAACACTTCATTAAATACTTCATTTTTATTTCTAAATTAAAAAGCATCGCCACCCTTTACAAAACACAGGCTCGATGGTTCAAGTTCAGTACGACCCACCACATATAAAACCTCCTTATTTTATATCTAGTTTTCAAAAGCATCTCCTCTCTTTACAAAACACAGGCTTGATGATTCAAGTCCAGTACGACCCACCACATATAACAACCGCTCTTCTACTATCTAACTTCTACTATCTAACTTCTACTATCTAACTTCTACTATCTAACTTCTACTATCTAACTTCTACTATCTAACTTCTACTATCTAACTTCTACTATCTAACTTCTACTATCTAACTTCTACTATCTAACTTCTAMTATCTAACTTCTAAAGTCTATTACTCATCACTTCTCACTTTATTGATATAGCCCAAAGCTAAACTTTAAATCGTTGCAAAAGCTGTAATTTGCCTTGTCAGCAGCTAGACTGTTTATTATAGTCACTGTTAACAATACTCGGTCGCAAGTCTAATGCCCGCAAAGATTTTTTCGAAAGCCAAAATATTAATAGTCGAAGAGCAAGCACTTGCTCAAAGCTATATGAAGCAGTCTCTAGAGGGATTGGGGTTTCGTCAGTTGCGATTTGCAGAACACGCTATTGCAGCCAAAGAACAGTGTCAAATAGAACAGTTTGATCTCATTGTTTGTTCTTTTAATCTAAGTAAACACCAGGATGGCTATCAGCTTTATGAAGAACTTAAAGTTAAACGCCTAATTAAAAACTCCACAGGTTTTATATTTATATCTGCAGAAACCAGTGGTTCTTTGGTTCATAGTGTTTTAGAGCTGCAGCCGGATGACTTTCTTGTTAAACCTTTTACTATTTACGACTTAAAAAATAGAATTGAAAAAGTTTTATTGCGAAAGCATCATCTAAAAAATATATACCAGTTGATTGATGATGAAAACGACTCAAAAGCTATAAAGAGCATTGATCAATTACTACAAAACAAATCGAATAGTTACAGTGCGATTTTATTGAGATTAAAAGGCGATGCCCTACTTCGTTTAAACAGAAATGAACAAGCCAAAGCATTTTTCAAATCTGTGCTCGATATTCAAAAATTTACATGGGCAAAAGTTGGTTTAGTGGAAGCTTTAATTGCAAATAATGAGCATACTCTCGCTCATAGAATGTTGAGGACTATGCTACAAAGGAGTGAAACACGCTTAGTAGCTCTGGATTTACTCGGAAAGTTAGAGATAAAGCTCAATAAATTTGATGATGCACAGCTTTTTTTCAGCCAAGCTGTTGAAATTGCACCTCGCAATATCGAGAGGCAAAAAACGCTTAGCCATGTTTCATTACTTAATCATGACTACGAGAAAAATTATTTAACCCAAAAAGATATAGCTAGTTATGCTAAACACTCAATTCACGACAACCCTGATGTGTACCTAAATGCGGCTCGTGCAGGGATTGATTTTGCCTTAACGACGGATCAAACCGATCAAGTTAATCGCATTTCAAGACAAACAAATCAATATTTGAGTGATTTAAAAAAACAATTTCCGAATAGTAATAATCAAACACAAATTGATGTTCTTAACGCACGTTTACATTATTTAAAAGATGAACATCAAAAAGCTAAAGCACTTATCAATCAACTTGATGAAAGTGACACTCAGATTCGTTCTGTAGATGGAGCGCTCGATAAAGCGAAAGCGTTTCATGAGCTTGGTTTTCACCATAAAGCACAGATGCTGTTTAACCAAATAATAACTCACTGTGAACGCCACCCGTCAGTAAGCGATCCGGTGTATTTACGTTATATTCAACAACAGCAAACTGAGCGACGTGATATTAAGCTTGGCCCGAAAGAGCTCAATAACCACGCTGTAACGCAGTTTAATAAAGGCCAGCTCAATACTGCGCTTGAGGCATTCACACAAGCATTTAGAATTATGCCTAAAAATGCCAGTATTGCGTTAAATCTGCTACAGTGTTTATTTGACACAAACAGTCAAGGGCAGTCTTTCAACTTAATGCTTGCAAGAAAGTGCTACACCCTCTTAGCGTCTCAGTCTTTAGAAGATGAACAAGCTATGAGGTTTGATAAAATAAAAGCACAAGCTGCCAAGTTAAATATCAAGCTTTCTGAATAACCCTCTTCGTGGAGCATCTTTTTGAAATTAATAAAGCATCTCCTTATTGCATCTTTCATAATTACAAGCCCTATTTGTTCAGCTTCTGCAATGTTGCAATATTGGCAGCAAGCCAAAATAAACTGGCAAAGTGAGTCTGGTACACATATCAACATATTAGCAGATGAGCAGCCTGCATTTTTGGCCCTAAAACCATATATCCCTCTATTTGAAGAGTTAACAGGGATATCTGTAGGTTTTCATGCCTTAGAACAATCTCAAATGCGTGTTCGTCGCCACCAAGATTTAAGTATGCATACAGGCCTCTATGATGTGCTGCCAATGGGTATAACCTTTTTAGGTGAAGCACAAAGTCGAGGTTGGATAGATCCCCTACAACCCTATATTGATAACCCAAAACTCACAGACAAAGCTTGGTATCAGTTAGAAGATATTAGCGAACGTAGCTTGGCCCTTTGTAAAATCAATGGCGCTTTATACTCGTTACCATTTGATTTTTCTGCACCGATTTATTTTTATCGTAAAGATCTGTTCGAGCACTTTAACTTAGCGGTACCCGACACGTACGAGCAACTACAAGAGACTAAAATTAAGCTTCAAAAGGCAATTGACCGCACCCCATCTTTAAATGGCATGCACGCATTTGCCTCCCGAACTCTGCCAGGTGCAGGATTAAACACTTGGACAGTGTTACCCATTATGCGTGCTTATGGTGCAGAAGTAATTGACGCGCAAGGTCAGTCTGTTTTTGATAGCCCTCAAACAGCGCAAAGTCTGCAAGCATACCGAGACCTTGTAACGGGATTCGGCAATCCTGATAACAGTCGCTTGCTGCACTTTTATGAAATTCGTCGACTATTTAAAGAAGGTCAACTTGCTTCGGCGTTTTTAGCCTCTCATTTTTATAATGAAATAGATACCGCTGAAGAATCAGATATTTGGAATAAATGGGAAGCCGCACCGTTACCAGCCGGTCCAGTCGCCCGTGAAACATCTCCTTGGTCTTGGGCATTCGCAATTAATAACCAATCAAATCAAAAAAAAGCAGCGTGGTTATTTATTCAGTGGGCAACCAGTGAGCAAACAGCGGCATTATTAAGTACAGGCGGCTCACCGCCAAGACAAAAGGTGTGGCACGAGAAACTATTTACTCTCGTAAACAAACCAGGCTTTAATAAAGCCATGTTATGGGTATTTGAGCATGCTACTCCTGACCGTTTGCAAGCTGGGATGGTTGAGTTTCCAGTTGTCGGTGAGCTTATATCGCAAACATTTAGTCAAATTTTTTATGGAGCAGACATAAAGCAATCAATAAAAGCTACTGATGCAAAAATTAATGTTAATATGCGGGCATTACAGACAAGGAGTGAAAATAAACAATGAGAGTCAGTATTGCTCATAAAATCCTACTCATTATTGGGTTTACTATTACGTTGATTTTAGGGGTAAGTACAACTTTACATGTTATTGAGTTAAAAGAGCAAACCTTGCTGAATATGAGTGAAAAAGCTAATGCCATCGTTTCACCTATGCTCTCAGAGATAAAGACCCTTACAAAAGACAATACAGTAGGTAGTTGGGTTTTAAAAATTCAAGGCATCACTCTTAAAGGTATTCTGGCAAATAATACATTTGATGATTTAAAGACAATCTACTTTATCGATCAGAATAACTTTATTGCCGCTCACCCTGATTACAGCAAAGTCGATACCTTAGAAACAAATCAAACGATAATAAAGCAGCTCAATCCAAAACAAAATTCTATCATCACTTTAGATCAACAATATGCTGTAGCAGTTCCAATCAATAACGCCCAAGATGAAAATATTGGCTATGTTATTGTTAGTTTTTCAGATATTGATTTAACATTAAAAACTAAATCAATTATCAGCAATGCTGTATCACTGTTCGCAATTTACTTACTTACTGCATTACTCATTGCTTATATCATTATACGCCGAATTATTTTACAGCCTATTGAGCAATTAGTTGAGTTTTCGCATGCAGTTACCACTGGCGATCTAAATTGCCCAATAAATATTAAAAGTCGTGATGAAATTGGCACTCTTGCCAGTGGTTTTAAAATGATGCGTGCTGCAGTAAGACAACAAATAAACAGCATGCATGAGCAACATAGTCAATTAGAAGAAACCGTTGCAAAACGAACTCAAGAATACTTGGATGCCAAAGAGCAAGCCGAGCAGTCAAACCAAGCTAAGAGCAGGTTCTTAGCGAATATGTCACATGAGCTAAGAACACCGCTTAATGCAGTATTAGGCTTCAGCCAATTACTCCAAGACAGTGAAACTGATAAAAATAAACGCCGCTATTTAGAAGCCATTTCGATCTCTGGCAGCTCTCTGCTAAACGTCCTCAATGATATTCTTGATTTATCTAAAATTGATGCAGGAAAAATGCAGCTGGACATGGAAAGGGTCGAAATTCCGACGATGTGCCATGAACTAAGTATGATGTTTTTGCAGCTCAGCGCTCAAAAGGATCTAGATTTACAGATCACTTCACACCCTGAATTTAAAACCCCTGTTTTACTTGATAGCAATAAAGTTCGACAGGTACTGACAAACTTGATCAGTAATGCGATTAAATTTACCTCACATGGTAGCGTTAAAGTTCACTTTGACTTTGAAGAACGTGAAAATGATGGCCACTTTAATATAAAAATTCATGTCAAAGATACTGGCAAGGGGATCCCAACCGATCAACAAGCGCTGATTTTTAATGATTTTGAGCAAGTTCAAGGGCAACGCAGTTCTGAATTTGGTGGCACTGGGCTCGGTTTAGCTATATCTCATCGCTTTATAAAATTGATGGGTGGTGAACTATCTGTAATTAGTGAAAAAGATAAAGGTAGCGAGTTTATTGTATTGCTACCAAATATAGAATTTGCCGAATCAAAAACAGAGGTTAAACATCGAAATTACCCTGCTATTTCTAGTTATCATTTTAATCCAGCTCGTATATTGATAGTTGATGATATTCCATACAACCGAGAGTACTTGGAGTCATTTCTATCACGCTGGAGCTTTACAATAGATACAGCAATAAACGGTGAAGAGGCCTTGAAAAAGGTAGAAGAGAACCAACCTGATCTGATCATTATGGATCTAAAGATGCCAGTGATGGGTGGATTAGAAGCAAGTCAGCTAATTCGTAGTGATGATCGCTTTAAGCATATTCCAATCATTGCGGTTACAGCATCGGTATTAAAAGACGATAAGGCGCAATCCAGTATTTTGACAGACTACATAATTAGTAAGCCAATTCACCGTGAGCACCTTATTTTCATCATTGCCCAGTACCTAGATTAAGTATGGGTTAAACACGCATTAGTCGCGTTTTTTCATCGCTATGGCATTCATGCAATAGCGTAAACCACTTGGCGGCGGGCCATCGGGGAATACATGTCCTAAATGTGCGTCGCAAACATTACAAACTGCTTCAATACGCTGCATACCATGGCTAGAGTCCGCGATATAGGCAATGCTTTCAACACTGCTTGGCTGAGTAAATGACGGCCAGCCGGTGCCACTATCGAACTTTTCATCACCGTCAAATAGTAAGTTGTCACAACATACACACGCATATTGACCAGGTTCAAATATCGTACATGAATCAGAGCTGTGAGGACGTTCGGTGCCTTTTAAGCGGGTAACATAGAATGCATCTTGTTCGAGCTCAGCTTGCCATTCAGATGGCGATTTTTCGACTCGACGTGGAGGTGTTGGGTTGCCGTTATGGGCAAACTCTAAAATATCTTGCCAAGTTAACATAGTGCTCCCTCAGGGTTGAATACAACAGTTGCACAGTACATCACAAGCCCTACTAAGGGCAAGCAGCATGCGTCTAGTGATTAATGTGTTTGCAGCCGGATATCTATTTGTGCACGTTCACGCTCAGAAAGTAGCTGTACTAAATGGCTATTAATTTGGCTGCTAGCAACACTCAATACTGCAGTTATTTGCTGGTCGTTGACATCCGTTACATGGATTATACCTTCGCCGATTTCAATCTGCTTAATTTGGCCAATTAAAACAAACTCAGCTTTGCGTTTAAAATCGAATAAACCAGCCAGACTAATCAGTGCTAGCTGATTTACATCACGCTTTAGTAAATCCGTAATGGGGTTACGCGCTACAAATAACGGAGTCACTCGATATAAGCTTGATAACGTAATAAAGCCCCATAACATCACAAACAACGAAAATGCAGCACTGTGCCAAAGTGGCGTAAATACCCATAAAGCAATTAATACCAGCGCGATAGTGAGTGAAATTTTTGCTAAAAGCTTATTAATTGCCAACATATTGCAGCCCTACTTTTTTTCAATTGGATCTGGCCAATCATTAAAAAAGACCGACAGATATCTGCTTTTTAATAAATATAACAGTACCCATAACACCAGTACCATTTGACAGGCTAAAAAAAACGAAAACTGATAATGACTGTGCGCAGCCTGATAGGTTAACCAACTTAAATCTGTGATGGCACACAAAATTAATGGCCAGCGCATAAAGCGCCATATAGACGCGAGACGTTTTGCACTTTCAGCATTTTCTTGAGGTCGGCGTAAACAAAAGATCACCGCCGGTAATAAGGCGATTGCTGCTATAGCAATGGCTGTAAAGAAATCGCTTTTCGACTTAAAAAACAGCGACATGATATCTAAATCAGGGCGACGGCTGAGCGCCGCCATAATCCATATAAAGTAACTGCGTAACAATACTAACAAAGTTAAATGAAACGCTACTGGGGTTCGATAAGTGCCATGTTTATCCCAGTATTCTGGCCCGTAGCGATTCATATTTGGTTCTTCTTATCAGCAATGATGCCGAGTACCAAAAACGCAGCTGTAAGTGTAAGCGCCAGCCATTTAACACCGAGTAGCATTAGCAACTTACTTAAAAATGGAGTTACAAACACCACAAGTAAGCCCATACCAAACCCTGTGACCAGCACAAAACAAAGCACGCGTATAATAAAGTGACGACGCGCGACAAAGCGCTTGGTCACTTTAATAATGTCGTTTGCATACAAGGATAAAAAGCACACCACCAGCAGTAATGAAATATTGTAAAGGTGTGGTTGCAGCCAGCTGCCGATTGTTAAAGCAACTGACGACAGTGCCTGCAATAGACTATCCATTGTGCTCACTTAAAAGCGCAATAAGATCAGCCTCAGTTAACACATCAATGCCTAGGTCTTGTGCTTTGGTTAATTTTGAGCCCGCTTTTTCACCTGCAATCAGCGCATCTGTTTTCGCCGATACACTACCCGATACTTTTGCACCTAACGCTTGTAAACGCGCTTTTGCATCATTACGGTTAAGCTCGCTTAATGTGCCAGTCAGCACGTAAGTTAAGCCCGCTAATGACTGCGCATCGGCACTTGGCGCGGTTAATTCTGGCCAGTGAATACCTTGCTCAACTAACGCATTTACAACTGCCATATTGTGCTCTTCGCTAAAGAAGCCACGTACATGCTTGGCAACGATCTCACCCACGTCGCTTACTTCAGTTAACGCATCAACGCTTGCTTGAGTGATTTTTTCTAGTGTTAAAAAGTGGTTTGCTAAGTTTTGCGCGGTTGCTTCACCCACTTCGCGAATACCTAACGAGTATAGGAATTTAGCTAAGGTTGTTTGCTTAGCATCTTGCAGCGCATTAACTAAGTTCTTAGCAGACTTTGGACCCATTCGCTCTAGTGATTCAAAATGCCCTTGTTTAAGGATAAATAAATCAGCAGGTGTTTTGATCAGTTCACGGTCAACGAGTTGATCAACAATTTTGTCGCCTAAACCATCAACATCAAGGGCTTTACGTGACGCAAAATGTTTAATTGCTTGCTTGCGCTGCGCTTGGCACACTAAACCACCGGTACAGCGGGCAACCGCTTCACCTTCAATGCGCTCCACATGTGAGTCACAAATTGGGCAGGTAGCAGGGAATTCAATGTCTTTCGCATCGTCAGGGCGACGCTCAAGGACAACTTGGGTAATTTGCGGAATAACATCACCCGCACGGCGAATAATCACGGTATCGCCAATTTTAACGCCTAAACGGGCAATTTCATCACCATTATGCAGCGTTGCGTTAGATACCGTTACGCCCCCCACAAATACCGGCTCTAATCGTGCTACAGGGGTAATTGCGCCAGTGCGCCCTACCTGAAACTCAACATCAAGTAATTGGGTGATTTCTTCTTGCGCAGGGAATTTAAAAGCAATTGCCCAGCGCGGCGCACGTGCCACAAAGCCTAAACGCTCTTGGTGTTTTTTGTCGTTAACTTTTATTACCACACCGTCAATTTCGTAGGCAAGGCTACTTCGACGCGTCAATATATCTTGGTAATAATCAAGTGCAGCTTGCTGGCCTTCAACCAGTTTTGTTTCTGGGCAAAGTGGTAAACCCCAATCGGTCAGTTTAGCCAGTTGTTGATAGTGATCTTCTGGTAACTGCCCATCGGCAACAAGCCCAGTGCTGTAGGCATAAAACATCAGTGGACGTTTTGCTGTTACTTTAGAATCAAGCTGTCGTAAGCTACCAGCCGCAGCATTACGCGGGTTAACAAAGACTTTGTCGCCACGTTTTTCGGCTTCACTGTTTAGTTTGACAAAACCAGCGCTGTCCATAAATACTTCACCGCGCACTTCAAGCTCTGCTGGAAAGTCATCGCCACGTAACTTAAGCGGCACATTACGAATTGTTTTCACGTTTTGGGTGATGTTTTCACCTACCATGCCATCGCCACGGGTAGCTGCTTGAACTAAAACCCCATCACGGTAAATAATTGATACCGCTAAACCATCAAGCTTTGGCTCACAACAAAAAGTCAGCTCCTTGTTGTCCATTAAACGCTCTTTGATACGGCGGTTAAAGGCGGCAAACTCTTCTTCTGAAAACGCATTATCAAGTGACAGCATGGGCACTTGGTGAGTAACTTGCTCAAACTTATCAAGTGCAGCACCACCGACTTTTTGGCTTGGTGAGTCTGGGCTTTGAAACTCAGGATTAGCTTGCTCAAGGGCGCTTAATTCGCGCATTAAACGGTCATATTCAGCATCAGGAATGCTCGGTGCATCCAGCACATAATAATTATGGTTATGCTCTTCTAACTGGGCACGAAGTTGGCTAATTTGCTCAAAGATAGGGCTGGACATGAAAACCTCAAAAATCTACATAAAAAAGCCACTTCGACGACTTAACGCCAAGTGGCCTAATACTTATACTCGGTGTGTGCGATTATGCTGAAAAACTACGAACTTTCTCAACATACTCACGAACGCTTTCAACCGTCATTTCTTCACGGTTGCTATCTAAAATCGTTGCACCAAATTCATCGGCTAGCTTTTTAGCTGCACTGTGCAACATGTTGAATGCACTTAGACCGTCGCCATCACATGGTAAGGTCATAAATAAGCTAACACCTGCCGTACTAAACTGTTCCATATTATCAATATCGAACGTGCCTGGGTTGTACATATTCACTAAACGGAATAACACCGGGCCTGTGCCAGCTGGGTCTAAATGACGGTTAAAGAAACCTTCTTCAGAATACTTAAAGCCTAACATATTAACAGCTGGCAATAATTGGCTGCCATCCATTGTTAAACCTTCTGGCATTTGTAAATGCACAATAATGAAATCGGTTGGAGCTTGTGCATCAGCAGGTTCTTCTTCAGCTTCTTGTTGCTTAGCTTCAGGCTCTTCAACAACCTGTTCTGAAACAGCTGGTTCGTCGTGACTTTCTGCTGAAAAGCTTAAATCACCAAACTCTGGCTCATCACGTTCTTGCGGTTTTGCAGTTGCAGGCTCTTGAACCTCGCTGGTTGTTTCGTTCGGTTCAACCCGTTCAACTGAAGGCGTATCTGGGCTGTCCTTTTTACGCACCGACCATAAGCCGTGAATTAATAAACCACCAATGACAAATACACTGATTACGATTAAAGCCCATCTTAATTCTTCGGCCATCCCCTCACCTTTATTATTTGATATGCCTAAATTTTATGCATGTGCCATTTGCACAGCTTGTTCTATATCTACAGCGACCATACGTGATACACCTGGTTCCGCCATAGTTACACCGGTCAATCTGCCTGCCATTTCCATAGCAATCTTGTTATGACTGATATAAATAAATTGTACTGATTGTGACATCTCTTCTACCAAACGGCAAAAACGACCCACGTTCGCATCATCCAATGGCGCATCCACTTCATCTAGCATACAGAATGGAGCTGGATTGAGCCTGAATATTGAAAACACCAATGATAATGCGGTCAGCGCTTTTTCTCCACCACTAAGCAGGTGAATTGTCGAATTTTTCTTGCCTGGTGGCCTTGCCATGATGCTCACCCCACTTTCAAGTAGATCATCACTGGTCAATTCAAGGTAAGCACTACCGCCACCAAACACTTTTGGGAATAACTCCCCAAAGTCTGTATTTACTTGTTCAAAGGTCGCCTTGAAACGATTTTTTGTTTCTCGGTCGATTTTTTGAATCGCCCCTTCAAGGGTATTTAATGCTTGTGTTAAGTCATCAAGCTGCTGATTTAAATAATCGCTGCGCTGTTTAGCCTGCTCAAACTCATCTATTGCCGCTAAGTTCACCGCGCCAAGTTCATTTAATGCTTGCGTGGTTTTTGTAAGCCTCGTTTGCATGCTATTTAAATTGGCATTGTCAGGCAGTTCTTCAAGTACTGTTTTTAAATTTTGTTCCAGTTCTTCAAGTGGCTCTAACGCAGCTTGCGCCTTCACAATTAAACTTTGCTCATCCAGCGCCAGTGCTTGCAACTGCTCTTGTAACGTCACCAACTCAGATTGCGATGATTTCAGTGCTGTTTGCTTATCAGCAAGCTCCTTTTTAGCTTGACTCAAGGCCGCTTGCAAGTTTTTCAGCTCAACGTCACTTTGTTGATGCTTTTCAAGCAATAGCATAATCTGCTCTGCTACTTCTTCAAGCGGGATCACTAGCTCTTCTAGTTGCTCGTTGAGCTCTAATACAGCTTCACTGGCAGCACTTTGGGCGGCATTTGCATGCTGAAGTTTGGTTTCGCTAAGTTGACACTCACTGCGAGCTTTTTGTTCAGTCAAATTAGCTTGATGGGCTTGCGTTTTATTTTGCTCAAGCATAGAAGCCACTTGGCGATAGCGGTTATTTGCCTCACCTTGTTGGTGTTTTGCTTGCTCTAACTCAGTTTCAAGTTCTAATTGCTGCTCTAACAATTGCTCAAGTAAACACTGCTGCGTTTGTTGCTGTTCGTCAGCATTTTGCTTTTGTTCAGCCAGTAAGGTTTGACGCTGTTGTAACTTAACAAGCTGGTTTTGCCACTGGGTTTGCTGCTCTAATAGCATATCGCGTCGAGTGCTGGCAGATGCAATCTGCTGAGCCGCTTGGTGAATTCGCTCTCTGTATTGCTCTTTATCGGCGATAAGCGTTTTCTTGTGAGCTAGATGCTCATTTAGCAATTGCTGCTTAGTTTCTAATTGCTCGTTGAGTTCTTCATCTAACTGCTGTGCATCACTAAGCTGAGCATGCTTTAAAAGCAAAGAATTGTCGGCGTCTTTATTAGCATCGGTATGAAAGTTACGACCATGCATACAGCCTTCTTCATCAATCACAGCCAGCCAATATGGATCCGCCAAAATAGCGTCATCAAAACAAGGTTGAAATGCAAAGCGGGCTAATAAGTCAGGGTAAGCACCCGATTCGATATAATTAGCTAATGACTCTTTTGGTAACTCATCATCAGATGCAGGCCAAACACTGTTAGGCTCTTTATGTTGACTGACCTTTAGATGCTCAAGGCCAAGTAGGGCTTGTTCAATTAGTGGCTCAAAGCCAGAAGCCACCTTTAACTGCGCCAATAGAGAGACACTTTCGCTATCGGTTTGCTCTGATAACACAGAATTAAGCGCAGCTATGCTGGCTCTATTTTCATTGCTGTGCTGCTGAACCCGCTTTAAATCCTGCTCTAAGTGCTGTTGTTCTTTATCCGCTTGTTCTAGGTTTTGAGTGAGTTTATTTAGCGCACTTTGTTGCTGCGCAAGCTCCTTCGTCAGTGTTTGAATATGCTGTTGTTGCTCTGTAATTTGCGCTGCAACTGGGGTCGCTTCGAGTTCACTAATTTCAGCGGCAAGTTGTGTCTGCTGAGACTCAAGTTGCGCAACAGTCTGGGCAAAGTGAGCCTGTTGATTCTTTGCAACATTAATATCACTGCTATGAGCTTGGCTTTTCTGTAAGGTACTTTGATATTGCTCATTGGCGCTTTGCGTTTGTTGCTGCTGTAGAGCAACTTGCTCTTCAACCTCTGCAACTTGCTCAGCGCACAGTAAACTTTGCTCAATCGCTTCTTGTAGCTGCTCTTGTAAAATGGCGGCTGAAGCGTGTTGCTCTTCTTGCAACTCTTTATTTTGTAACTGCAGTTGTTGCTGTTTGATAAGGTTTTGGCTAAGTGTTTGCTGTTGCTGCTTTAAACTTATCTGTTGCTGTTCTTTGCGGGTTAACTCTGTATGAGTTTGATGCTGAGCCTGCTGGGCGTCTTGCAGTTTTTGCTGCTCAAGTTGCACCTGATTTTCAAGACTTGCTAAAACATCATCGTGGCCAGAGTGCGCTTCTCTAAAGAACTGAATTTGCTCTTTAAGTTTATTGATTTGCTCAGCTTTATCGATTTGTTGTTGGTGTAACTTCTGCCACTTTAAAACCGCAATTTGCCCTTTTAAAGTGCGCTCAGTGGCTTTTAGCTCTCGGTATTTTTTTGCATCGACTGATTGCACTGCAAGCTTATCGAGCTGTGTTTGCAACTCTTGCCTTACATCAAGCAAACGTTCAAGGTTTTCGCGGGTACTTTTAATGCGGGTTTGCGTTTCACGACGACGCTCTTTATATTTTGAAACCCCCGCTGCTTCTTCTAAAAAAACACGTAAATCAGCCGGTTTGCTCTCTATTAAACGCGATATCATGCCCTGCTCAATAATCGCATAACTGCGCGGGCCAAGACCTGTGCCTAAAAAGATGTCGGTAATATCACGCTTACGGCATTTGCTGCCATTTAGAAAATAAATTGACTGGCCATCTCGAGTCACTAAGCGTTTGATCGCCACTTGGTTTCGATCAGCAAAGGTATTCGGTAAATGACCACTGGTGTTATCAAACACCAACTCAACAGAGGCTTGTGAAATTGGCTTTCGATTAGTTGAGCCGTTAAAAATAACATCGGTCATGGCATCGCCACGTAAGTTTTTAGCTGAGCTTTCACCTAGCACCCAACGCACTGCATCAATGACATTTGATTTGCCACAGCCGTTCGGGCCGACAACACACGTCATCTGATCAGGGAATGGGATCTTAGTGGGTTCAACAAACGATTTGAAACCCGCTAATTTTATGGTGCTTAAGCGCATCTAATTGTTTTACCGATTTTTATTGTTATTCTTCAATTTAACCCATTTTAGGGTAAAAGGTTAAGCGTGGCGCTTAAAATTATCTAAAATAATACCCGTTGCCATTGCTACATTAAGCGATTCTGCTTGGCCATAAGCCGGAATAGTGATTTTATCAGTAACTAAGCTTTCGCAATCAGCACGAATACCATGGGATTCACTGCCCATTAGTAATACGGCATCTTGCTTAAGAGCAGTTTTGTGAATGTTCTCACCTTCTAAAAATGCGCCATACACAGGAAGGTTTAAACTAGGTAAGTAACTGGTTAAATCAGTTTGTGAGACACACACGCGAGCAAATGAACCCATGGTTGCGCTAATAGTTTTCGGATTATAAGCATCCGCACTGTCTGTGCTGGTAACAATATGCTTAATACCATACCAATCAGCAACACGAATAATCGTGCCCAAATTCCCCGGATCCGACACGCCATCAAGGGCTAAAATAAGCCCTGATGTGGGTAATGCTTGCTGACTTGGCATATCAACAACAGCAATTGCGGCGTTGTTACTAACAAGTGTACTGGCTTTAGTTAGGCTGTCTTCATCTGCTTCAATGACTTGATGGGCTGCAAGCGCTGTTTGATGCGCAGAAATAAATGCTGGGGTCGCAAAAATATGAGCAATACTTAAACCACTGTTTAGTAATTCAAGTACATTTTTTTCGCCTTGAACAAGGTACTGATTGTATTGCTTACGGTATTTCTTTTGACCTAATGCACGAATTAGTTTCAGTTGGTTTTTTGAAATCATAACAGCCTCATAAAATGATGGTTTAGTATATCAGATTCTGTACTCGAAAAACCAAGGGGAAAGTGCCAATTGCTTATTCAATCAGCACTTTTAAGAGACACTTGCCAATAAGAGGCATTAACTAATTTTCGTCAGCCACTCATTTAACCATGGCTCAGTAACAGGCCAAGGCTCAAAATCTTCACAGGCATCAATTTCTAAACGATGACCAACAGGTTTTGCCTGTAAATCGCGAAACAGCTCATCAAAACTGCGACCTGCACCACAAAACGTATCGCCATAACTACGATCGCCCATAGCAATAATGCCGTATTGCTTGCCTGTTAACAGTGGGAATTGATCATTTAATTGGCTATATAAAGCGATTAAGTTATCAGGAATATCGCCCTGACCCGTCGTTGAAGTGATCACTAAAATATGTGACGCAGCCAGCATGTCATCAACCGTGCCATTTTCAACTAATTTCGCTTGATGCTCTGACTTTTCAATAACTTCAATAACTTGTTCGCTTAAACGCTCAGCACCGCCGTAAACACTGCCGACAAAAATACTAATGGTTGCCATAATAATCCTTTTCTTCTGTTGGCCAGCCAAGTTGCTGGCAAATCGTTAACATTGCATCGCCTAAAGGCGCTCTAATTGTTATTGCTTGCTTGCTATAAGGGTGCACAAACTTTAATTCAGAGGCAAATAACATTAAACGACGAAGCTGAAAATGCTCTCTAAAAAATTGATTATGCTGATTATCACCATGATTTACATCACCAATAATTGGCAATGATAAATGCTTTAAATGACGACGAATTTGATGTTTGCGGCCAGTTTTTGGAAAACATTCCACCAGCGAGTAACGAACTGTTGGGTATTTACCAATTGGAATAGGCAAGCTTGCTTGGTGCAAACAATGAAATTGCGTTTGTGCTTCTTGCGGTGCTTTATTTTGATCAGCAAACTTGTCGGCGATTTTATCAAGCTCTTCTTTTAAAGGTTTATCTAAGAAGATTGATTCGTTTAAAAAGCCTCTTACTAAAGCTAAATAACGCTTTTCAATTTGCCCATCAATAAATAACTGATTCATATCACGGGCTGCCTCTGAACTTAACGCAAACAGTAATACGCCTGACGTTGGTCTATCTAAACGATGTACAGGAAACACGTGTTGACCAATTTGGTCACGCAGCATTTGCATCGCAAATTGGGTTTCGTGTTTGTCTAAAAACGAACGGTGAACCAATAAACCAGATGGTTTGTCAATCGCAATGTAATTTTCATCGCGGTACAGAATCGTTAACTCATCAAATTGTGGCTTAACACTCTCTTGCATCTTAGTCATCACTCAAAAGTTGATCGAGTTTTTGTAAAACGTTAATCACATCATTACCGCCGCTGTGTTGTGCCAGCATTATTTCAGCCATAGGCGCAATTGCAAAATTACGGGGTAAAGGCTGGGCATGTGCAATGAGGGTATGCATTTTTTCAAGAAAAACAAATTGCAGCCATTGCTCAAAAGCCATGGTGTCATGACAAAACGGTACACTAGAATTGAGTGCACTTGGGTCAATCGGTGTTGTTTGCCAAAGTGAATGGCGTTGTAATGTGGATTTTAATTCGCGCAGCAGCGCCAAAGTCTGTTGATGCATTGTAAAACTCTTAATACCTTTGTGCTTAGTATACCCTGTTCCAAGGCGCCATGGTATGGCGTATAATTCGCGGCTGATATAGATTAAAAACGGTAATTGAGATTTTATGACTGAGCAGATCGCCACCTTAGGGCAACTTCTGGATGCAGCAGGTACCACTTGGCGTGCCTTCGATATTGGCAGACACATCACGAAATTAGACAAAAAACAATTTCTTGCCATTGAAGAAACAAAAATCCCTTACCCATACCCGCTTGCAGGTCATGCTTGGCTTGCTATTCAATTTTGGGATGTAAAAGCGTCTAAAGAACCTTATGTATGGTTTTTAAAATTCCCACTAGATGAGCAAAGCCGTCTTGTAAGCGCAAGCCGCGATCATTTCGCAAACATGGTAATTGAAGCGCTTGGTACAGAAATTACCGGTGAAAATGCCGAAGGCAAATTAGACAACAACCCGTATGTATTTACGCCAAACGCCAACAAGCTAGCGGCATTTAATGCACAGGTTAAATGCTTACTTAAACAAAGTGCTTCACAGTATTACGAATATGCGCAGCTGTATTTTTCAGGCAAACTGGGATTTGATAATTGGCAAAGTGTTGCAGTACAAGGTATTGCAGACTTTGCGATGCGTTTAGATAACGACAACAATTTAGCAAATCTACAAGCCGCTTGGGGGCAATTACCAGTCGAAGTATTACAGCCGCTTAGTGCAATGCTTGAACATGTTGCAATCGAACCTGTGTTTGCAGAACAATTGTTAGCCTATGGTTTAAACGCCATAGAGCATAAAGACGACATCGCCCTTGTAGCAGCCCTCAGAAGCTTATCAAAAACACCAGCACAAGGTTTAACTGCGCAACTTGTAGATGCTGTATTACGCTCTGATATGAACACCCAGTCAGATGTACTATTAACGATTGCGGGGCGCTGTTTTAGCACACTTGAAGACCCAGAACGCTTACACGTGTTTATGGATTGCTGTGCACACCACACTGAAATTGAACAACTGTTTGTGAGTATTTTCACCGATTTAGTTGCAATTCCTAGTATTCGCCCTCACCTACTAGGTTTATTAAGAAAAGAAAATCGTAGCGAAACTCTCGCTCGCGCAATTGGAAGGTTATTCTCGTAAATGGCAGGCTTGTGGACACTCATCATCATTGGCAGCATCATCTACTTTTTTTGGTTAAACAGAAAAGTAGCCGAAGCAGCTAATCTTCATGCACAAAGACAAATTGAGCAATTAAATGTGCAATTGATGAGTGTTGCTTGCAATAAACGCCGACTTGGTATTTTAAAAAGCGGCAAACCAGGTATCAAAAGCGAATTTATTTTTGAGTTTTCAAGTGATGGACAAAACGTGTATCAAGGCGTTTTGATCATGGAAAATGAATTACTTAAAAGTGTCGTAATACCGCCACATAAGATTTAAGTTGCGAGTTGCGAGTTGCGAGTTGCGAGTTATACAAGAATAATTGCAAGTGCGAGAAGTGTAATCTCCACAAAGAACTAAGGCGTAGCTAATAGCCACGCCCCAATCTTGCTACTTCCATGATTAAGTATCCTTACTTATGCCGAAGCTGCCTTTTTATCTTTCCCCTGAACGGGTATACATCCGATACACCCACCATGCTACTTCATGTAACATTTAACACATCCTAGTGCCGTCCTCTTGCCGTCAATGGCTATCCACTTCGTTTTCCAAACGCTCCTTTAGCTTCCTGCTAAAATCATCCTTTGGTCAGTCCTTTTCAATCGCTCCGCGATTGTACTGCATCCTGGCAGCGTCCTCGTTCTTCCTTGCTTCCCTAGCTCTTGTCCCTTTGCTTCCTGCTAAGCATCTTGCTTTGTTGCCATAATCCTAATCCTTGGCATCAGTTCATTCATTGAACCTGCGTCTTCTTGACATGATTAAGTTTAGAGAAATGCGGATATCTTGGTAGGCATAAAAAGTAATTTTTTCTAAGTCACAAAAATGACAAAAACAATAAATCCTTTAAAATCATTACAATAAGCAATTATAGGTACAAATTTAAAGGCATTAAACTGATAAAACGCACAGCAATGTGAGACTTATCGCACATTGCTATTTCCAAAACGTCCTTTGCTTAATTTGCAGCTTTGAACATCAAGTCACCTTCAACTTGGTTAAAGCTCAAGGCTTTGAACACCTCAAACCCTTCAGAGCTAAAGAATTCACGCTGTTCAGAGCGGGTAACAAATACAGCTAAACCACTTGCTTGATTGCTTGACTCAACTAAATCATCAAGCCCTCGTAGCAGATATCTGCCTAAACCTTGCCCCTGAAAATGTGGGTCAACGGCTATAAAGGCTAAAAACAGATAATGGCCTTTGCTTGAAAGCGCTTCGCGAATAGTACGCTCTTTTTCTATAAGCTGATTGGTTTGCAAGTAACCTGCACTGAGCATCAGTTTTAAGCGCCAATGCCAGTATCGCTCAGCTTGTAGTTCACTTGCCGAATCAAATACACAGGCAATGGCTTTTAATCTACTTTGGGAGTAAAGACCTATTAGAGGCTGTTTTTCTTGCCAGAAACTTGCTAGCTCTTCACGTACTAAAGCACGTAATTTAGTTTCATATTTACTTGGGTTATCTTGTTGAAAACCTAATACATTCTGAAGAACGGGATCATCATGATAGGCTTGATAAATAAGGCTTGCGGCAGTGCTGATATCTTCAGCACTCAGGTATTGCACACTTAAGGTTTCGGGTTCAGCAACTGTCAAAATACTCATCCTTTTATTTGTTTTATTATTTTCGTACTAGACTATAAGGTATATACCCAACGGTGATTAAAGACAAATTCAGCGTAAGTTAAACTGCGGTTCATCATCATTAAGTTCAAGCAGTAATAATTATCGCCATACACAAGGAGCAGAACTATGGATACGACAAAACATGATATTTCGACCCTATTTGCACAACTTGGTTTACCGAGCAAAGAAAGTGAAATAGATGCTTTTATAGCATCTCATCAACTGTCTGATACAACCCTATTGCAGGAAGCGCCTTTTTGGGATGAAGCTCAGCAACACTTTTTAGCAGAATCACTTGCAGAAGATGGTGCTTGGAGCGAGGTGATTGATGAATTAGACGCAAGGTTACGCCAGTAACGCCTGCGAGCTAATTAACAAGCTTAAATAACATTCTTTTAGCTCGTTAATTAGGAAAGTAATTTCACTCCACATCTATTATTGCTACCATACGCGCGCACTGCAGCCCATATACTGCGGTGCTTTTTAGTCTTTATAAAAGAGTTTATACAAAAATGAATGCCGTTGTATTTGATGCAATTAAAACCCTTCTTGATGAAGGTAAAACCCCAACAGTTGCCTTAACTAAAAGTAAGTTAACCCAACCTATGCCGATGCCTGTGATCATCGCTGCGGTTAGCCAATATAAAAACAACCCGGATTCAATTAATAATTTCATCAATAACCCGTCAAATGAACAACTGAGTACACCAAAAGAAAGCCAATTGGATCGTATTGAAGCTAAATTAGATAGGTTATTAGCACTGCTTGAGAAAAAATAATGTTTGTTGTCGATCTGACTTTTGATTGCTACCAAGATACTACCCTAGAGCTTGCTGAGCAGGCGATAAACCGCCTAGTGAATGCGCTTCGTTTTAACGGCCAAATAATTGGTGATGAATTTCCAACGGTTTTAAAAGATGGATTTTTCATTACTCGTGTAATGTGCCCAACCGAAGATGCGATGCATCCGCTCAACCATAGCCCGTTTGTAAAACATAGCATTGAGCAATTAAACACTGCAGGCTTACTGGCACCAAAAGTTAAAGTGGTCGGCCAAGACATTCACTCAAATGGCGCAGACATGTGTCATGATCCGTCGTGCTATATTTTGTATACCACGTACGTGCACACCTGTAGCCCGCTTTATTGTGGTGATGACTTTTTGCCTGTGCCGTTATTTCGCATTCCAGCCATTGCCAATGGCGATTACAAAACACTCATTAAATGGCAAGAAGACTGGCAAGCGTGCGATCAAATTCAGATCAATGGTGCAACCCGTTGTGAATTTCCTGCGCTTGAAGAGCTAACGAGCATCAAGAGTGACTTATACCGCCGTGGTCGTGATATCACGAAACGTATTAGTTTTCTAACCAAGAAGCCGGTTTATTACTATTTATACCGTGTAGGCGGCGTTGATAAAGAGTCAGAGCTTAAACGTCGTTGCCCAAGCTGCGATGGCGAGTGGAAATTACCAGAGCCATGGTTTGGCTTATTTGATTTTCGGTGCGAGCCCTGTGGCATTGTTTCGAATATTTCGTGGGACTTTCAATAATTTAATAAAGGCAATAATACACGAAAGGGGCAACCGCCCCTTTTTACTTTTTAAGCTTACACCGTTACTTTGTCTAAAAACTCACTGATGCTTTTCGCTAGCACATGATGTGGTTTTTTACCCACATACTCTAAGCAAACCTCACCGCTTTCGACTAATACAGTGATCAGCAGATCATCTTGCTCTGTAAGACCAATAAATACGGTTTCTGGCTGCTTTAGCTTGCGCTTCATTAACACGTGACCGGTAATATTTTGCTGTAAGCGGCTAAAATCATCTTCATTCCATGCCTGTAGCAGTTCAATGTGATGATCATCAATACTCAATAACAAATTACCCGCATAGACATGACCAAACAATGGGCTTAAACCTTCAGGAAACGATAACTCTAGTGCCTTGGCTAAGTCTTCTAAACTGCCAGCAGGTTGCTGTGGAACTGCACACCACTGAATAAGCCCCTGCTCATCTACTTCGCCCTGCTCACATGGACTTGGCCATGCTGTATCATGTTCAATAACAGGAAGCTTTCCTGTGCGTTCGAGGCATTTTTCACTAAATGCTTGATGTAACTTATCTAATTTTGTAGAAACAGACATACTGCGAAACTCATTGGCTTTAGGTATAATGCCGCCATTGTAACTACAAAAGTGTAAAGATGACAGATTACAGCAACTCACCCGAACTGAAAAACAGTGTTCTTGGTAAAAGCACAGAGTATGTAGATACCTACACACCCAGTTTACTGTTTCCTATTGCCCGTAAATTAAACCGTGATGCATTAGGTGTTAGCGAAGATAACTTACCGTTTAAAGGCCAAGATATTTGGACTGGCTATGAATTATCGTGGCTAAATAGCAAGGGTAAGCCAATGGTCGCTGTGGCAACGTTTGTATTTCCTTGTCAAAGCAGTCACATCATTGAGTCAAAGTCATTCAAATTGTACCTAAACAGCTTTAATCAAACACGTTTTGAGACGCCGGATGACGTACATCAAGCACTGAGCAAAGACTTATCCGATGCGGTAAATGCACCGGTGATCGTTACTTTATACCAAGCTGATGATTTCAATTGTTTGCCATTTTCAGCGTTACCGGGCGAATGTATTGATGATCTGGATATCGAAATCACTAGCTATGATATTGATGCCAGCTCACTTCGCCATAATGGTGATGAGATTGTCTCAGAAACCCTACATAGTCACTTACTAAAATCGAACTGTTTGATCACCTCACAGCCTGATTGGGCGAGTGTGATTATTCGTTATAAAGGCCAAGCGATTTGCCATGAAGCCTTATTAAAATATTTAATTTCGTTTAGAACTCACAACGAATTTCATGAACAATGTGTGGAGCGTATTTACTGCGATTTAATGCAGCAGTTAAACCTCGAAGAGCTTGAAGTGTATGCCCGTTATACACGCCGTGGCGGTTTAGATATCAACCCTTATCGCTCAACGAATCAAGATGAAACACCTTTCAAGGTAAAAATTAATCGCCAATAACTTTGGTGGCAATAAAAAACCGAGTTGTGAAACTCGGTTTTTTATTGCCTGAAGATTCGTTACAGGTAATTATTCGTCTTTAAAAATACCCACATACGTTGGTGATGTATTCGATTTACTCGCACGATACATACCAACGGTGTTAAACGGCAAACTGATGTTACCTTTAGCATCAATGATGATCACACCACCAGTTCCCCCTACAGGCATTAATACATCGTGGATCACTTCGTTACCTGCTTCCACAATGGTTTTACCTTGGTATTTTACGCGAGCACAAATATCAGCTGCCACATTGTAGCGAATAAAATACTCACCATGACCTGTCGCAGATACTGCACATGATTCATTTTCAGCAAAGGTTCCTGCACCAATCACAGGTGAATCACCCACACGACCAAAACGTTTTGCTGTCATACCACCTGTAGAGGTACCTGCGGCGATATTACCGTTTTTATCAAGTGCAACCGCTCCAACAGTGCCCATTTTGTAATTAACTGGCAGGGCTTTGTGTGCAGCTTGGTAGTCTTTGCTGGTGACTTTTTGTTTATCGAGCTTTTCTTTTGCTTTTAATAACGCTTTGTAGCGATTTTCAGTATCGAAAAGATTGTTTTCAACCAGCGGCATACCTTGAGTTTTTGCAAACTCTTCGGCACCTTGACCGCTGAGCATAACATGCACTGATTTTTCCATCACTAAGCGCGCCAAGTTAATTGGGTTTTCAATGTGTTTAACCCCAGCAACAGCTCCTGCTTGGCGTGTACGACCATCCATAATCGATGCGTCAAGCTCATGTGCACCGTCATAAGTATATACAGCACCGCGACCAGCGTTGAAATACGGCGAGTTCTCAAGCACATTAATTGCCGCAGTAATGGCATCTAGGCTCTCACCGCCTTTTTCGAGCACGGCATAGCCTGTTTCAACGGCTTCTTTTAGTTTTGCACGGTAAGCTTTTTCTTGCTCTGGCGTGAAGCGGCTTTTTTCAATTGTTCCAGCACCACCATGAATAGCAATAGCGAAAGGTTGATCACTACTATGGCAGAAAGTACTAAATGATAATGCGCTAAGGGCAATGGCTGAGGTGAGTAATGTTTTTAACATAGGGGCACTTATATTTATTTTAGTTTGTAAGCCCAATGTGAATAATTCGTCGCTCGTTTTCAAGCTTTAACAGACGAAAGAAACAAAAAAAGCGCCTAATGGCGCTTTTTTTCAGCAGTTTAAAATTAAGCTTGAGCTGCTTTTAAACGTGCTAAACGTGCTACTTGGTGAGTAGACGTTAAGAAAGAGTAGATTGGTGCTAAATAGCCACGCTT
Source organism: Pseudoalteromonas simplex (assembly GCF_015278155.1). Taxonomy (NCBI): domain Bacteria; kingdom Pseudomonadati; phylum Pseudomonadota; class Gammaproteobacteria; order Alteromonadales; family Pseudoalteromonadaceae; genus Pseudoalteromonas; species Pseudoalteromonas simplex. The sequence continues at coordinate 110,209 of NZ_JADILN010000010.1, read as the reverse complement.
ACGAAGGTCTAAGAACTCTTCATCACTTAGTGAGTTAAGTTTTTTCTCGTCAACAAGGTAGATACCGTTGATGTCTTTTTTCTCACCTTTGATTTCTACAGTTAGCGTTTGAGCTACTAGTAGTTCTTTGTCTGCAAGGTACTTAGTGAATGCTTCAGTTACCTGAGAGAACTCGATGAAAGAAACAAGTGCTTCTTTACGACGCTTAAGGTATTCAGTTTCTTCACCGTTTTCGAAAAGTGCATTACCTGTTTCTTCGCTTACAAGTGGGCTTGCTTCGTCGATTACGATACCAAATTGGTCAGCTTCTGGATGCTTAACAAGACCAAGTGGGTAACGAGTCATAGACATAGGCGCAAATGCTGCTGTCCATTTGCCGTCTTGAATGAAAAGGTTTTCGCCTGGCTCTAGACCAAATAAAGCAACTGCTTGAAATTTACCTGATTCGTTGTTTTTAACAAATGCCATTGGGAATTCATTTGCGATACGTGCAAATTCGTGTGCAACCACAGGTACTAAATGCTGAGTTTTCATGAACTCAATGTTGATGCCATTTTGAATTTTAGTGTTGGCATGTTTTTCGTTATGTAAAGGCTGTACTTGTTGCTCCGCCATGATACTGCTCCGTTAATTTTATAATATGTTTTTGCTGTTAGTGCCCAAAGCCTATAGGTTTTGGCAACAAAAAGGAAGTGAAAATTTTGTGGCAGTTTGTACATTATAAATTAACAAATTTACTCATGTTGCTAATTAACCTTAAGTGATGAAAAAACAAGCTGCGATCAATTAAATATTATCACGCATAAGCCACTATTTTTGTTAGTATATTCAACAAACACGGGATGACTGAGGCAAATAATGGAAGGCTATCAATTAAATAAAGACTATAAAGTAAGCCAAGTATTTATTGGTGAAATTAATGAAACCGTTATTATCGTTGATGGCTTTTTGCACAACCTTGAGCCAGTTTATCAATTTGCCACAGAGACAGCCTATTTCCAGCCTTTTGGCAGCGATGGCACACTCTACCCTGGCAAACGAGATGAAATGCCTGCGCCCTACTACCGAGCTTTTGAGCAGCTAGTTAACGAACTTTTAGAGCAAGGGATCATTACTAGCGGCGAAAATAATTTATATCTTCACCGCTGTAAACTTTCATTAGTTACTCAAAATGCGGATGAATTAAATACCTTGCAGCGTATGCCACATATTGATTCAACGGATGATAAAACATTTGCAGCAGTGCATTATTTGTCAGACAAAGAATGGGGTGGCACAGGCATATATAAATACCTACCTGAGAACATTATTAAAGTGACGGCTGATAACCAAAATAGCGTGCATAACATGATTGCTGATACAGAAAAACACAGCGCAACTCATCCTGGCTATTTAAATGAAACAACAGCGCTTTTTGAAAAAGTTGTGGATGTTGAAGCCAAGATCAATAGGCTCGTAATTTATAAAAGTAATCTATTACATAGCGCAACTCTTTTAAATCACAAAAAGTACTGTAATGATTTAAATAACAGTCGTTTATCTATCTCCTCATTTTTTAGAATCGACTGAGTTGGCTAATACGTATTAGCCAGCTCAGTTAATAAAATTAGTACTTCTGTAAGCCAAATTTCTTTATTTTATCTAACAGTTCTCTGTGCTTAGGTAGCTCGCTTAATAGCTGATTGACGCGCTGCAGTTTAAGTTTAGCAACTTGTTGATTGTCGCTCTGCTTAGTTTGCTGTTTGGTGGGTACATAATGCATACCAAACAGTACGTATAAGTAGTTTTCTAAGTCGAACAAATCGAACTTACTAGCAAAGTCTTCGCGTACCGGTGTAAAGCGCTGCCAGCGTGCTAGGTTATTTTTTAGTTTTTCTGATAACTGGTCGGTTTTTTTGTTATCACGCCAAAAAGCCGAATCAGTTCTATCCGAAATACAGTAATGCATTTTTATAAAATCAAACGTTTGTTGCCATACATAATTCACCTGCTGATTATAATCATCAGCAACTAAGTTAATGTCTTCTCGGGTACGCGGAAAACGTTTAGCTAATAACCCCGCAGAAAAGTCTGCAATTAAGATGGCAGTTGCTTCAAGAGGCTCAACAAAGCCTTGCGACAACCCGATAGCCACACAGTTTTTGTGCCACATTTTTTCTCTGTGCCCTACTTTCATCGGGATCTTTCGTAGCGTTAAGTGCTCAAATTTATTACCTAAATAATGATGCAATTTAGCGTGCGCTAGCTCATCGCTCATATACTTAGATGAGTAAACAAACCCCACCCCTCTTCGCTCTGTTAGCGCAATATCCCAGATCCAACCGGCTTGGTGTGCCGTGGCAATAGTGTAAGGCGGTATTTCATCATCGCTTTGTGTCGGTACTTGCAATGTGATTGCAGTATCAGTTAATAAACTATCTGACTTATCAACAAAGCCCACCCCTAGTTTTTGCCCAATAAAGGCAGCCGAAAAACCGGAGCAATCAATTATAAAGTCAAATTCTAAGGCGTTAGTTTCTGAGTCAATTAGGTGTGTAATAAAACCTTGCTCATCACAGCTGACATCTTTAATTTCTGCAAACAGGTGTTTTACAGCAAAATGTTGCGTGGCATGGCTTCCTAAGAAAGCAGCAAACTTTTTAGCATCAAAATGATAGGCATAGCCATTGATACCTGCATATTGCGGTGTCGCAATTGTTTTTGGAGCTAAATTATTTTCACAACATGCATGCTGCTTAGAAACAAAGTCTGCGTAATCATTACCGTTACCCTCAGCAAGCCACTGCTGCGTTAACTCCTCACCGAATATATGTGGGTGATCAAATAAATGATGGTAAAAGTTAGCACCATGTTTGTGTTTATCTAGCCAATTTACAAACTTGATTGACTGCTTAAAAGTAACATCACATTCATTGATAAAATCACTTTCACTGATACCAAACTTTTGCAAAGAGTTGCGCATCGAAGGAACAGTACCTTCACCGACACCTATGCTGGCAATATTAGGAGACTCGATTAACGTGATCTCAATGCCACTTTGCAAAAGCGCATGACCCAAATGGTTAGCGGCTAACCAACCTGCTGTTCCACCACCAACAATTGCGATTTTTTTTATCATTTTTACTCGCCCACTTTTTACTCACAAAAAAGCCCAGTGCGAGCTGGGCTTTCTTAATTTCGTTATCTAAATCAAATTAGAAACGTAGTGATACACCTAGCTTGTAGCGTGCTTCACCTTCAAAGCTCCATGCTGGGTAGCCGTTACGAAGCTCAGGTTTAACATCTGCATCACCTGAGGCAGTACCAATTTGAATACTGTCTTCTTCAGTAATGTTAACCGCTTCAAATGTTAAGTCTAGATAGTCTGTTACTGAATACTTAGCCGTTAGGTCAAGTGTACCGTAGTCTTGATGCTCACGGTTACCATAGAAACCTGGTGCTTCACGAACCATGTACTCTGAACGCCAGTTATATGCTAAACGTACGCTGTAGAAATCAGCCTCATAGTAACCAACTAAGTTAACCGTATGCTCTGAAGAGTCAGAGAATAATTCAATACGGTCAGGGAAGTTTTCTGCAGGAGCTTCTGAATCGACGTAAGTATAATTAGCTTGGTAGCCGAAACCATTGTCAAAACCATCTTGAATTTGTAGCTCGATACCTTTAATCTCACCACCTGAGCCCGTCCCCTTAGAAGCTACTGTCCAGTCATCCTTTCCAGTGTTAGGGTCTGTTATACCAATACTTTGATTAGTCACTTCATCTACCTTAGTAAATGATGAGATATCTTTGATGAAGTAAGTAGCACTAACCATGCCGTCACCATCAAAGTAGTATTCAATACCAAAATCAGCTTGTGTTGCTTTGAATGGCTCCAGACCGATATTACCAGTAGTGATAACTTCATTACCATCTACATCATCTTCATAACCCGCTAATGATGAAGATGCAAACATGTCAGTGTAGTTAGCACGTGACATTACTTGCGCTGCTGAGAAACGTAGAATCATATCTTCAGTTAAATCAAATGCCACGTTAACACTTGGTAATACTTCGCTGTAATCAGCTTTATCAGTGCTTAGGCTGTTTGCGTAGTTACCATTCGCATCTAGTGCGAAGTAATCAGATGATGCATCTGTAGAGGTATAACGTAGGCCAAAGTTACCACGTATGCCTTCAGCAGAAAAATCAGCCATTGCGTAAAGTGAAAAATTCTCTTCATTTACTGTACCATAGCCAGCCTTATAAGCGATTGATGTATTATCAAAACTAGTAATCGCTGCGTAACCATCAGAGAGCATTTGATCAAGGTTAGGTTTAGGTATAGTGAAACCCGCCCCTGAGGATACTGTGCCTGAATAATAATGAGATGCATCGTATGCCGCGATTGAATCAACTAAATTCGCAGTATAAGTCTCTTGTTTAACGTCGTGGTCTGCCCAACGGAAACCTGTTTTGATTGCAGTGATTGCACCAAAATCAACAGGGAATGTTAAATCAAACTGTGCGTATGTTTCTTCATCAGAGTTAGGTTGCTTTTTGAGTGCCCAACCAGCTGAAGATAGTTGCCCTTGGAAGTCATCAGCAGTGAACGACTTATTCGCAATATCAATATCAATTACGTCACCTGTCGCATCATATGTGCCCGCATAGTCTGCAGGAGTACCTAACCAAAAACCATAGTTCGCAGTGAGGTCCGTACCACCTTCTGATTGTGTGTTACCAACTCGGCCTTTAAGCTCAAAATTATCACCAGCGTATTTGAATTCAAAATCAACCGTATCCGAAGTCATTGAACCTGCACGAGCCCACGTTTGTGCCCAGCCTGGGTTTGCACCTTCACCTGAACGACGGTAGAAAGTACACGTACCATCTACATTAACTTGTTCACAAGCTGCATCTTTATCGTCAGGGAATATTAAAAATAGAGAAGTATTTGCGTTATCAGCTGAAAGATCTAGGCTCATAACATTAAGACCTAGCTCTATACTATCAGTTGGGCGATATTGGAAAACGGCATTGATAGCAGTACGTTCACGTTGTTGTTGGAATGTAGAAGGAACAATGTCACCCCAACCTACTAAAGATTCAATACCATTGCGCTGATAATTTGTTTCAGAAAATGCTGCTGAGACTAGTGCACCAAAGGTTTCTTCATCATTTTTCCAGCTATAAAGACCAGAGATTTCAGGATCTGTTTCTTCAGAGATCGTGCCGTAGTCAGCTTTCACACTTCCAAAAAGGGTATTCGCGTCAAGATCTAAAGGCTTACGAGTGTTTACGATTACCGTACCACCGATACCACCTTCGACAAGGTTTGCCTGAGATGATTTATAAACCTCAATACCACCAACCATTTCTGGTGGAAGTAATGTGTAGTTAAAGCTGCGGTCGATTGACTGTTGGTCATACCAACCTGTTGAAGCGACTGAGTGCCCATTCAGTAAAGTACGCGTTAACTGTGCAGATGCACCTCGAATAGACACTTGTTGACCCTGACCAAATGCGCGGTTAACAGCAATACCTGAAATACGGCCAAGTGCTTCACCTACATCGCTATCAGGAAACTTACCGACATCTTCTGCAGAAACAGCATCGACAACGCTGTCAGCAAAGCGCTTAGTATTCATTGAAGCTTCAAGTGAACGGCGAATACCGCGAACTTCAATTACTTCAACATCTTCTTGAACTTTAGTTTCATCTGCTGCGTATGCAGCGCCAGTGAACCCAGCACTCATTACGAGGCCGATATTAACTGCTAATAAGCTTTTCTTAAAATTTTTAGCTAACACAGGATTCCCCTTGAATCATTTTGTTGGTTTTTTTTATCACTTCTGCCCAGTGATGATGACAACGCTGTCATCTAGTAACAAACCATACACTCTAAATTACATTTGTGCTACATCTTTTTGGTTAATTTGTGCAAAAAATTTACAACGAAATAATCAAGTTATTGATATAACTAATATTTAATATTGAGTTTTTAAGAATTGTTACAAATAAACGGCGCAAATATAGCATGAGTGATATTGCAGATGAAAAGACCAAAAGGATGGGTTTTTGAAATTAGCTAAAAATTACATGTATTTTTGTAAGCTTTAGTTTCCATTGGGCATTTATTAATCATAACTAAAAGTTATATAAAACCTGTTATCTAACAATAAATTAGCTTAAAAAACTAACGTGTTTCTAAAAGCACGCTGTCATGTACAAATTATTTTTAACTTTTTCTGGGCAGAATGAGTTAAAGGGAATATTGAGAATAACAATCAATAACAATGACAGCGCTGTCATTTTGATTATATAGAGCCCCTTTGTACTTGTCTAACACTTTATCGGCTATTTAAAGAAAGTGTATTTATTCAATACTGTTTGTTATACCAATTCGCTTAATTAAGTGATCTATTTTGAGGCAATAAAACCTCGTTGATAACAAGGCAAAAATTTCGTTATTTAGTTGTTCTAAACCAGAAATTTTTAACGCCGTTAGCGACAGGTTTAATCCCTCAAAATGATTAAGTATTATTGCGGATTGGTATTCAAGGTGAGTATTTAAAAACAAAAAAGCGAGCATAATAGCTCGCTTTTGACATTGAGTTTAATCGGGCGATTAAGGTGCCCAATAAACTTCAATATTGATATGTGGGTGATTCAATACTGCACGTAAAGGCATGTCAGCAACTGCACCGCCCTCTTTCGCTTGCTTGTAAACAGCGAGTTTTTCTTCACCACTAATTAAAAGCTTCACAACTTTAGAATCTGCAATCGCAGATAAAGTTAACGTCATACGCTCAGTGATTTTACCTGTTACATCGCTTTCAATGGCATTAATTGCACATACTAAATCATCTGTTGCTAGACCGTGTTCAAGACCTTCGGCATGAGGGAAAAGAGAAGCCGTATGACCATCAGGGCCCATGCCTAAAATCGTCACATCAAAAGGACGCTTTAATGCTTTGTATGCAGCTTCACATTCAGCTACACCGTTTTGCGCCGTTAATGCGTCATTTTTCATTGTCACGAAATTAGCAGCTGCGCCATGGTTTTGTAATAGCGTGCTTTTGATAAATGCTTCATTACTTTTTTCATGATCAGCATCAACCCAACGCTCATCAACCATAGCAACATCAATGCTTGCCCAATCAAGTTCAAGGTTTGATAAGTGCTTATAAGCAGGTGCTGGCGATGAGCCACCCGATACCATCAATACCGCACGACCATCTTCTTTAATTCCAGCAACAAGGCTTTGTTCAAGGCTTGAAGAAAGTTCAGCTGTTAATTCGTCTTTGTTTGCAAAGAATTTTTCAACTATTGTTGCCATCTTAATTACGCCTTATCGCCTGTGTTAAACCAAACGTGGTTGTTTTCTTCTAAAAGCTCATCTGCATCTTCAGGGCCCCACGTACCAGCACGGTATAATGATGGTGCACCTTTTTCTTGCCAACGCTCGATGATTGGGTCAATCCATTTCCATGCTTGACGTACTTCATCACGGTGAATAAACAGCGACGGGTTGTTTGCTGCGGCATCTAACATTAAGCGCTTATAAGCATCTGAATGAAAACCATTACTGTACGCTTGCGATAACTCAATGTTCATGGTTACTGGTTCTAATTGCATCTCAAGGTTATCAAGGCGCTTAGACATCAGTGTTAATTGAATTGTTTCTTCTGGTTGCAGACGAATAACAAGACGATTTGGCTCAATGTTACCTACGTTGTCGGTGTAAACGTTGTGAGATACTTTTTTGTATTCAACAACGATTTCAGCACAACGCTTTTTCATACGTTTACCAGTACGAAGATAGAAAGGCACGCCAGCCCAGCGCCAGTTATCGATGTGCGCACGAATAGCAACAAAAGTTTCTGTTTTACTCGCACCTTCGTTTAATTCTTCTAAGTAACCTGGGACGATTTTACCGTCTAAGTTACCTGGTACGTACTGACCACGTACAATGTTTGCATCAACATCTTCAGCCACTAACGGACGTAACGACTCAAGTACTTTTAGTTTTTCAGTACGGATGCTGTTTGCGTTTAGTTTATTTGGTGATTCCATTGCCACTAAGCAAAGTAATTGTAGCAAGTGGTTTTGTACCATATCGCGTAATGCACCCGCTTTATCGTAGAAACCAGCGCGGCTTTCTAAGCCTACTGTTTCTGATAAGCTAATTTGGATGTTATCGATTGATTTTGCATCCCACAGGTTTTCAAACAATGAGTTTGAAAAACGTAGTGCCATTAAGTTTTGTACTGTTTCTTTACCTAAGTAATGGTCAATACGGAATACTTGCTCTTCTTTGAAGTATTCAGCAATTTTTGCATTGATTGCTTCAGCAGATTCACCACAGTAACCAATCGGTTTTTCAACAACAACACGAGATGTTTCTGTGATTAGACCTTTCTTTGATAAGATTTCACAGCAGCTACCATACACTGCAGGTGGTAAAGAAAGGTAAAAAACACGAGACTTGTCAGCGTCGTGTTCATCAAGAATATCTCTTAATTTGTCCCAGTCATCATCTGCTTCAGTCACATTTGATACAACTGGCACAAGGTAAGCTGAAAACGCTTTCCAATCTTTTGCGTTGTACTCACCTTTACCTAAAAAGTCTTGTAACGCTTTATGTGCTGTTTCGATGTATTCTTTACGTTTGCTTTCTTCACGTACCGTAGGAAGGATACGAGAACCTTGAGGAAGGTTGCCCTCTTGATAAGCGCGATACATTGCAGGAAGTAACTTACGTAACGCAAGATCACCGCCGCCCCCAAAAATTACGATATCAAATGGATTTAACATATATCACTCTCTACATTGGCAATGCCATGTTCATCCAATTCATGCAATATGGCAGTGCGTGTTGTTATCTGGTTGATGTGGCCTGTTAGACAATATCCTTTAACAAAGCCTGTTGAATTTGTTTGTAAGTAGCTTACTCATTCTTTTTATGTTGGCTGAAGTAAATGAGTCTTAGGGGCTCTGTAAATCCTCTCACAAAAATACAGGCCCTAAGAACTCCAGCGCTACCCGTTCAAAGGTATTCGGTTTGCAGCTAATACTGCGAATCTTTTACTGCTTACGATGTGTCTTATAGTAAGCGATCAGTCCATTGGTTGAACTATCATGTGGATGACTGACTGCATCATCAAATAATTCAGCTTCAATTTTAGAGGCAAGTCCCTTACCTAGCTCTACACCCCATTGGTCAAATGAACAGATTTCTAAAATAATGCCTTGGCAGAAGATCTTGTGCTCATAAAGCGCAATTAATCGTCCTACCGTTTTCGCATCAACTTTATCTAATAACATTGACGTTGTTGGGCGATTGCCTTGGTGAATCTTGTGATTCAATAATTCTGAGATTTCTGCTTCAGATTTACCTTTCGCGGTTAAATCTGCAGTTACTTGCTCTGCATCAACACCGGCCATCATCGCTTCGGTTTGTGCAAAGAAGTTTGATAATAAAATATCATGATGCTTGCCTACATTGACTTGCGGCTCAATTGAAGCAATAAAGTCAGCAGGTACAATTACATTACCTTGGTGTAGACATTGGTAAAAAGCATGTTGACCATTGATACCTGTCATACCCCAAATAATTGGAACCGTCGTGTAAGGAACCGTTTCACCTGCAAAAGTAACATGCTTACCGTTACTTTCCATCTCACCTTGCTGTAAATACGCGGGTAACATGTGTAGTGCTTGATCATACGGTAAAATAGCTTGCGCTGTATAACCTAAAAAGCTTGTGTTCCAAACACTTAAAAGCGCCATTAATAATGGTACGTTATTTTCAAATTCAGCATTTTTAAAATGCTCATCAATTTCAAACGCACCTTCTAGGATTTCTTCGAACGCCTCGAAGCCTAGGTACAGGGCGATTGGTAATCCTATCGCACTCCATAAAGAAAAGCGACCGCCTACCCAATCCCACATTGTGAATACGTTTTCATCAGCGATACCAAAGGCCGCTGTTTTTTCTAAATTGGTGCTTACAGCTACAAAGTGCTTAGCTATGTGCTCTTGCGCTTGTGCCGTTTGTAAAAACCACTCAACAGCCGATTTAGCGTTAGTCATGGTTTCTGAGGTGGTAAACGTTTTTGACGAGATAACAAATAACGTTGTCTCAACGTCTAAACCTTGTAAAACAGATGCAATCTGAACACCATCAACATTTGATACATAGTGAACATTTAATGTGCCATCAGCATAAGCAGCAAGCGCTTCTGTTGCCATTTGTGGGCCTAGATTTGAACCACCGACACCAATTGCAACCACATCTTTTACTGCTTTTCCTGTGTAGCCTAACCACTTACCACTGCGTACCTTACCAACAAAGGCTTTCATTTTAGCAAGCTCAGCGTTAACAGCATCTGTTACGTTTTCGCCATCAACCATTACAGCTGTGTTAGCGCGGTTACGTAAAGCAGTATGAAGTACAGCACGGTCTTCAGTAATGTTAATTTTCTCACCACTGAACATTTTTTCGCGCCATGCGCTAATATCACACTCTTTCGCTAAAGCAATTAATTGTTCAAAAACAGTTTTATCAATTTGTTGTTTCGAGTAATCGAATAATACACCCGGGATCTGAGCAGAGAATTGCTCGAAACGCGTGCTATTTTTGGCAAATAAATCTTTAAGATGAATTTGTTTCATCTTCTTGGCACTTTCAGATAGTGCTTGCCAACTAGCTAATTGCGAACGGCTGCTCATATATTTAATCCCCTTCAAAACTTGCAACAAACTGATTTTTAACTATCTTTTTATTATATTGAATAAAGACAGCAATTAAAAACACGGTGTGAAATCAACACTAAGTTAAAATGACAACGCTGTCAATGTTCTACTTTTACATTTTATAGTCGAGATAATAGCGCAATTTTTCTCTTTTGACACCGGTATCATAAAAATTATCTCAATTATTTTACTGCTAATTTGGTAGAACATTAGATACACTAACTAACTTATATTAAATATAGATGTACATATAAGAAAAAGCGTCTGGTGAATACCTGAACGATAATATTATAATACAAATATAACCAACTATAAAGCAACAGTATGAAAGTAACCATTAATGATGTAGCCAAGCTCGCAGGTGTTTCAATGAAAACCGTTTCACGAGTGATTAATAAAGAGCCATCGGTCAGAAAAAAAACGTACGATATAGTGATGGACGCTGTTAACACGTTAAACTATCAACCAAACCTTGCTGCTCGTAACCTAGCAGGCACATCGTCTTTTACTGTTGGTTTAGTTTATGACAACCCGAATGCTTATTATGTCATCGACATGCAAAACGGTGTGTTGTCGCGTTGTAAAGAAGAAGGCTATGAGCTGGTTATTCATCCATGTAACTATCTGGATGGCAACATGGAAGAAGACTTTAAAACCATGATCAAGCGCTCTCGCTTAGCTGGCCTTGTATTAACGCCACCGCTGTCAGAGCAAAATAGCATTATTGATATGCTAGATGAGATGGGCATTCATTATGTTCGCGTACTCTCTGGCCGCCCTACTGAAGAAGACCAAGACACTTGTATCTATGTGAACGATTACGCAGCTGCGTACGAAATCACCGCTCACCTACTGTCGCTTGGCCATAAAAATATTGGTTTTTTATGCGGTGACAAAGAGCATAAATCAACAACTGAACGTTTAGAGGGTTATCAGGCCGCGTTAAAAGATCACAGCATTCCATTGCATGACGCGCTCATCTACGAAGGCCAGTATTCTTTTGAATCAGGTGTAGAAGGCGCAAAAGCATTGTTAGGTGAGAATAACCCGAAAAACATCACAGCCCTACTTGGCGGTAACGATGAAATGGCAGCGGGCGCGTTATTCGCCTCACGCTTAATGGGTATCGAAATTCCACAGCAGCTATCAATTACGGGCTTCGAAGACTCACCGTTCTCGCGTCAAACTTGGCCTAAACTAACCACAGCACATCAGGCGAATGATGTAATTTCGCAGCATGCAGCCCGTTTACTGTTTAGAAAAACCCGTGGTGCACGTAATCAAGATAAAGACATCATCACGACCTTTACCCCTTCATTAGTAGTACGGGAAAGCTCAGGCCCTACAACAGCCTAATTTATACAAGTTACGAAAAAGCCGCTCTATAGCGGCCTTTTTAATTAAGCGAATTGGTATTGCTTGTTAAAGCAATGCTAAACCACCATTTAAGTTATAAACATTTTCAAACCCTAACTGCGACAAATTATTAGCCGCTTGTTTTGAACGATTACCACTTCGGCAAACCAAAATGTAGCTATGGTCTTTCTCAAGCTGCCCTTGCACGATGGCGTTTGCCATGCGACTGAGTGGAATGTTAATCACTTTGCTCTCAGCAACAGTAAATAACTCTGCTAAATTATTCGCTCCATGCTCATACGGTTCACGTGTATCGATTAGGTAAGTTGCCTTATCATCCAACATTGATTTCGCATCGGTTGCGACTAGCTGTTTCATCGGCGCACTTTCAAGTGTTTCAACATAGCCACATAAAGAATGACTTACAGTATGCTTTTGCTCATCAGCTTGTTGCTTTAATTCAACAAACTCATCATCTGATACTAGCTCACTTAATAGTTGTTCAAGTAACGGCGTCGTTGCTTTTTGCACATGCCAATCCATAGCAAAACATTGTTGATAATCATGACCAGAACAAATCACCGTTGAATCTTGTATTACCATAGCAAGCTGCTTTAAAGACTGAGCCATTTTCACAGCATCACCACCGCTAATTGCAGTGTTACCTAAGCCGCCTGGTAAGAATAAATCACCACAGAAGCAATAGCTGATGTCACCGCTTTGCGTATCTGATAATAAATAGCTAACACTATCGTCACTGTGACCTGGTGTTGCTACTTTAGTTAAGCGTGCATCGCTTAATTCGATGGTTGCTGAATCTTTTGGCCAGCCAAGTTCGTCTATCTCATTAGCAACATAACGTTCTGCGAGCTCTTTTGATAATAAACAACGGGCCGATAAACGTTCTTGGTGGTTATGGGTATCGATAATCGCTTTTACTGTTAAACCTTGTGTCGCGACAATTTTCGCCATACGTGGAATAAGCTCAATGATAGGATCAATCACCACAACGCTTTTATCACTGTCGACATAAAGCCAGCAGCACGCTGCTTGATGGCGAAGTTGTGTTAAGCCAATCGCACAAACTTCGTGTTGCGGCGATGTACTATCAGATACCACTAAGCAGTTTGCTTCTAGAATCGGTTTTAAAGAACGTATTTTGTCGCAAGCAAAATCAATCTCTTGTTGGTTAACAGCTGGGCCAAACGACATACGTATCGCGTTTTCACTTTGCCAATCACTGGCTCCCATCGCGTCTAAAACAAAACTACGATTTGCACCTGAGCTGCATGCCGAGCCGCCACTTACACGGATACCCGCAGCATCAAATAAGTCCATCACTTCTTTACTGGTTAATTCGTTCACCGCAAAGTTCAACGTTGTTGGCACCGAATGCTCAAAACTGTGATTGAACGTAATGCTACCAAAGGTGTCTGTTAATGCAGCTAATAATTGCTCGCGAAAAGCATGTAGCTGCTCAATTGGCTTAAAAGTCTGGTTTTGTTTATCAAGCAATAACGAGAACAACTTATTCAAACCGGCAATGCCCGGTAAATTTTCGGTACCAGATCGCATACCACTTTCTTGGCCGCCACCAGCAATAAATGGCGTATATGCACTGCCTTTACGGATATAAAGTACACCAATGCCTTTAGGCGCATACAATTTATGACCAGAGAATGGGGCGTAATCAATGGTTGTTTGGCTTAGCGCCAAGTTGGTTTTGCCTAATGCTTGTACACAGTCAACCATCCAAGCCACATTATTGTTTTCACTACGAATAACTTGCTCAATAGTGGTTAAGTCTTGGAAAACACCGGTTTCGTTGTTTACTGCCATAGTACAAATCATCAGTGCATTCGCAGCATGTTTACGAATAAACTCATGATCTAAAATACCGTTTTTATCTACTGGAATAGCTAATACCTGCGCGTTGATATCAAGTACACTGTTCCAATGTTTTAGCGTATTTGGCACCGCTTTATGCTCTGTTGCCCCATAAAGTAATACCGGATTCTCGATTTGATGATTTTTTGCAGCAATAAGCGTTGAAACAACCGCCGTTTGAATACCTTCTGTTGCACCCGAGGTAAATAAAATATCGCCGTCGGTAGCGCCAATGACTTCACGTGCTTTGTTACGTGTTTGTTCTAATAAGTGTTTTGCTTGAATACCCGTAATATGAGAGCTTGATGGATTACCAAAACAGACTTGCATCGTGTGCGAAACCACATCGGCAATTTCAGGAAGTACAGGAGTCGTTGCATTCGCATCTAAATAAATTTGCTGATTAGCATCGTCAGGAAGGTAAAAATTTGCCATGAAAAACGCACCATATTACTAAAAGATATATCTTATAACCTATTTTACATTTTTCACGGCTAAATTATAATAATCAATTAGTCAGTAAAGTGCGTTTTCTATACTTTTTAAGACTAAGCTAATTTTCTATTAGCTCAACCTGCTTAGAAGACCAGGCATTGATAAGCGCTTTTACTAAAGAAGCCAGCGGTATTGCGAAAAACACGCCCCAAAAGCCCCATAAACCGCCAAAAAACAATACCGCAACGATGATAAACACAGGGTTTAAATCTACCGCTTCAGAGAACAATAACGGCACTAACACATTGCCATCAAGTGCTTGGATCACGCCATAGATGATTAAAATAGTCCAAAATTGTGTTTCTAAACCAAACTGGAATAACGCCACCGCAGCGACAGGAATGGTTACCAATGCCGCCCCTACAAATGGAATAAGCACAGACAAGCCAACTAATACACCGAGTAAAGCCGCATAGCGAAGGTCAAGCACTGCAAAAGCGATAAAAGATGCAGTACCAACAATTAAAATTTCAAATACCTTACCGCGAATATAATTCATGATTTGCTGATTCATTTCTTGCCAAACTTGAATGATCAAGCGACGTTGCTTAGGCAATAAACGCTCAGCACTTTGCGTGAGCTCTAATTTATCTTTAAGCATAAAGAATACTAAGAGCGGCACTAAAATAAGATAAATCAGCCAAGCTGCAACGTCTTTTATCGAAGTTAATGACACCGATAGCACCAACTGACCAAACTCAATAGCTTTGGTCTCAACACTGGTAACAATTGATTTAACCTGATCTTCAGTAATCAAACTTGGGTAATCTTCAGGAAGATGTAACAGCAGTGCTTTACCTTTTTCGATCATATAAGGCGTTTCTTGAACTAGATTGCTGGTTTGCTGCCAAAGCACAGGCCCCATGCCGACAATAATCATAATCATCAAGCCACTGAATACCAGCATAACTAGAATCGTTGCGGTAAACCGTTTCAAACCCAGCTTTTCTAAGTGAGCAACAGGCCAATCTAGTAAATAGGCAATTACCAAGGCAACTAAGACAGGCACGATTAACGAACCAAAAAAGTAGAAAAATGCAAAGGTTGCAATAAGCAATAACAACAAGGTTACTGAATGGGGATCAGAAAATTTATTTTCGTACCAGGCTTTTACATACTCAAACACGAATGGGCTCCACTGTTAGCACACCTAATTCTAGGTCAATTTTAAAATGGTAATGATGTTTTTCTAAAAATCGCTGCATATCGTCCGTTGCCTCAGCAGCATTAAATGTAAAAGTCACGGCTTGTTGAGCCGATACTGCCTTATTCAACCCTAATTTAAACTGAATAAATTGTTGAGGGCACTTATAGTCCCTTAAATCAACCATTAACATAGCGAATCAACTGCGTTATTAATATGAATAATAAGTATAAGATGTAGGCACCTTGCTAAAATAAGTCTTTATAATGAGAAACAACTCATTTTTTTCTTAAAACACGCAAAACAATAGTTTATCCTTATTCAATAACTGGTAGTAAAGGAAACCTGATGCCTGGCTCGCATAATAAAGCGCAATTACCTGCGAATCCAACTCTTAAAGAGATAAACTGGTATAAAAAACAAATAAACTGGGGCGAGCTGCCGCCTTTTTATCATATGGTCGCATCATCGGTTAGCGAATCTGAAGGGATTTTAGACCACGGTTTTGATAATGCCGTTAAACAATTAATTGACCCACGCAACTGGAACCTTGATTTATTAGGTGGCCATGAAACCGACATGGGCGAAATTGTCTGTGAGCAAAAACCGCGCATTGCTTTGCATCAAAGCTTTACGGACCGAGGTTTCGAATTATGGGCCTACCCTTATGCAAAAGATGTGACGGTAGACCAATACATCAAAGACAACCGCTTTATGGAATTTAAGGTGTGGGATCCGCACACCATGAAAAACCTTATTCGTTTTAACCAGCTTCATAAATTCATCGCTTTTTACTTTGAAAGAGGTGACAAAGCTGACAAAGCCTTAATTCTGCATGCTCATAAAGTAGCGCATAAAATCATAACTTTTTTACAACGGGAGTTGAACGTTGTTAAGCTAGATGGAGTCACAATAAAAGATTTCTATCAATTGTGCGAAAAAGACAGCCGAGCATGCAGCGACGAAATAGATTTAGCAAAAGTCATGTTAGGTGAGCAAATCAACAAGGAATAAGATGCGACTAAAATTAGCCTTTATTACACTGTGTAGTGCATTACTGACATTTTCGATATTGCACAGTGAGCCGTTGAAGGCACAAACAAACTTTAAGCTGCCCGATTTAGGGACCTCGGCATTACAAGCCTTACCGATTGAAAAAGAACAAGCAATCGGTGAAGTGATGATGATGCAAATTCGTGGCTCATCACCCGTTGTCAATGACCCGGTTCTTGATGAGTATCTGACCACCTTGGGCCGCCGTTTAGTCGCAAACGCCAACGATGTTCGTTTTCCATTTTCTTTTTTCTGGGTTAATAACCCTGAAATCAACGCTTTTGCGTTCTATGGTGGTCATGTAGGTGTGCATACAGGGCTCATGGCACAAGCCGATAACGAAAGTCAATTTGCCTCAGTACTTGGGCACGAAATTGCCCACGTAACACAGCGCCATTTAGCGCGTCGTATTCAACAACAGCAAGATAACAGCGCGTTAACCATCGCTGGTATGATTGCTGGTATTTTAGCTACTGTAGTGGCACCTGATGCTGGTATTGCAATTATCTCTGCAAACCAGACTCAAGCGGCATTTAGTCAATTAACTCATAGCCGTGCTGCTGAACAAGAAGCAGACCGAATTGGTATGCAGACCTTAAATAATGCAGGGTTTGATCCTCGCCAATCGAGTGAGTTTTTAACTAAACTTGCTGCACAAATTCGCTACAAATATAAGCCGCCCGCATTTTTGCTGACTCACCCATTGCCAGAAAGCCGTGTCTCTGATGTGCGCTTACGTGCCGAGCAGTATCCAAAAAGGCACTACTCCGATAGCCTAGAGTTTAACTTAGCTAAGAGCCGTGTTATTGCTCGTTATCATCAAAAAGCCAAAGCAGCTGAAGATTTGTTTCGTAAATTAATGCGTGAAAATACCGTTCATAACGACACTGCACTTAAATATGGTTTGGGTATTAGCTTGTTGGATCAAAAAAAGCTTGATGAAGCAGCCAGCATTTTGAACCCATTACTAGAGCAAGATCCAAAGAACTTATTTTATATAGACACACACACCGACTTACTCATTGCGCAAGGTAAAGCGAATGAAGCGGTGGAATTTTTAGCTAAGTTAGATATCGATAGACCTAACAATCAGGTAATTGCCTTAAACTATGCAAATGCTGCGATGGAAGCAAAACAATTTGACCTTGCTGAACGTATTTTAAAATCTTACTTGTTAGCAAAACCTGAGAACAACCTTGCCAAAGAGCTGATTGCTGATGTCTACAAAAAGCAAGAGAATATGGCTTCTTATCATGAAGCGCATGCCAATGTACTGGCCCAGTATGGTGCTTATTTAAAGGCAGCTGATGAAATTCAAAAAGCACTAAACTTTGTTGAGCCTGAAGAATTAGTTAAACAACAACGTTTAAAAGCCCTACTCACGCAATACCGTCAATTACAAAAAGAGCTTGCGAGACTTTAAGTCTCGCAGCGCTTGCCCTAAAATAAGCCAAATTATTAAATGTGAGAACACACCATGTCTGTGACTATTTATCATAATCCACGTTGTTCAAAATCGCGTGAAACACTTGCCCTATTAGAAAACAATAACGTACAACCAAGTGTTGTTGAATACCTAAAAACACCACTTAATGAGCAGCAAATTGCGACCTTAATTAGCCAATTGGGCTTTACTTCAGCGCGTGAATTAATGCGTACTAAAGAAGACATCTACAAAGAGCTTGAGCTTAAAAACGAGCAAAACGAAGACAAATTAATTGCTGCAATGGCTGCCAATCCAAAGCTAATCGAGCGCCCAATTGTTGAAAATAACGGCAAAGCTGCTCTAGGTCGTCCACCAGAAAACGTATTAAGCGTACTTTAATGACTACAAACATTGTTGTGCTATACCACTCAAGCCATGGCTCTGTAGAAGCAATGGCACATGAGATAGCCGAGTCGATTGAGCAACAAGGAGCAACTGCTTTATTGCGCACGTTTGTAAAACGTCAGCCACACGATATTGTGATCAGCAAAGATGATCTAATTAATTGTGATGGCTTGGCCTTTGGCACCCCTACTCGATTTGGCATGATGGCCTCACAAGCAAAGAGCTTTTGGGAAACCACCAGTGATCTATGGCTTAAAGGTCAGCTAATAGATAAACCTGCTTGTGTATTTTCGTCATCGAGCAGTATGCACGGTGGTAACGAAGCTACCTTGTTGAATCTATCACTGCCGTTGTTACATCACGGCATGATGTTGCTTGGCGTGCCTTATGAGGTACCTGAGTTATTAGCAACTGAAACTGGTGGTACGCCATACGGTGCGACTCATGTGGCCGGTAGCAATAACAGCAATGTGTTAAGTAAAGACGAAATTAAAATTTGCCAAAGTGTTGGAAAGCGCTTGGCACTGATTACGAGTAAATTACAATGAGCTTGGAACCAAAGCTAAATCAGCCTGTTGCCAAAAAGCCAATTACTAAACGATTCCAACGTTTTGCACTGATTGGTTATATCGGCTTATTAATTTTAATGCCAGTTTGGTTGTTTTTAATTGCCCCAAGAGAAGGCCACAGTAACGGCTTTATCTTTGTTGTTTATATACTCCCTCTTCTATTACCACTGAAAGGGATTATTCAAGATAAGCCTTACACCTACGCGTGGGCAAACTTTATCGTGATGTTCTATTTTATCCATGGTTTTACATTACTATGGGTCGCACAAGAACAGCTGATTTGGGTATTACTTGAGTTAATCTTTGCCAGTCTGATGTTTATTGGTTGCACTTATTATGCTCGCCATCGCGGGCAAGAGCTTGGCCTTAAGATACGTAAATTAAAAGAAGAGCTGGCCGAAGAAAAAGCGGCACATGAGCACGATAAATAAGCACTTTCGTTTAGCTTAATTAAAACAAAAAACGGCAACCAAGGTTGCCGTTTTTTTATGTCACTTTATTTAGTTTTTATGCGTTCACACCAACTCTGCTAAGGTGGCTAGCGCGACAATACTTGCCAGACCCACTTGGCCAATTAAGCTAAATAATGAGAACAGTCTTAAAATAAACAGCCCCCATGGATGACGAATATGCGGGTACAGCGCACAGCGTTTTAAACTTGTAGCAAAGAAAAAGCATAAGATAGAAACTAATGTAAAGCCCAGCGTTAACTCACTTTTAATAGCAATGCTATTGTCAAAAAAGAAGAACAACTGCACAGGTAGTAACACAGTTACAATCGCGTGGAGTAAGTGCACTTTTTTAACGCGATCAAACTGCCCTTCTGGCGAAAGCTCTTTAATACCAAAGTCATGCTCAAGGCATTTAACTAAGTTATCTGCTTTAATGCTTACAGCTAATCGGTAGCAACTTAGACCATCGTTGTTACGAACTCTAAAGTCATAGCCCGCTTTTAAAAGCAACACCAGTAAAGGTCCATTCTCGGCTAATACGGCGTAATGTAATGCTGTATTCCCTTTGTTGTCTTGGGCCTTCTTATCTTGATGTTCAAGTATTGTCTCAACCACATTCACATAGCCTTTTTCGGTTGCCCACATAAAGGCTGTTTTACCGTTTTCGTCAGCTAATGCACCTGTTGCGCCTTGCTCAATAAAACGCTTTGCCATGGTTTGTTTTGCATTTTCGTGGCTTAAATGAGCAAGTAAAGCTTGTTCAAGTAACGATGCGGAATCAACATCAGGTGATACAAGTTTTAGTAAGGTGAAGTAATCTTCACCGTGAGCAACTTTTTCAGCTGCAAGCGCCGTTAATGATTCAAGATCAGCCACTGAATCAGGGATAAAACCACTAAAGCGCTCTCTAAAGTCAACTTCGGTCCACAGTTCTAATACATCGTCCGCAGACATTTTTGCACCGTGATTAAGCACATGTTCTATCACAGTGAAATAGCGCCGATTAAATAACTGGTGAATCAAAGTTATAGGTGTTTTAACAGCCGATTGAGCAAATGCGCTAGCGTATTTCTCTAAGCGCTGGCATAACATTAAAACAAGACTCTCAGGGGTGTAGTCGTTTTCTAAAAAGTGCGCTTTCATAGCATTAATGTAATGCAGCGCAGCTTCATCAAATTCAGAGATGTGTTGGAAATAACACTCTTCAAACGGTTCAAGAGGAGTCAACCATGTAAGATAGTAAATAGGCGGAAGAACCGTCGTACACACACCGTCATCTTCATTAGTAGAACGACATGCCGGCCAAGCTTCTAAAGCGTCTAAAATATAAGCCCCGTTTTGCTCAGCTAATCCTTTGATCAGTAACGGGTATTCCTTTGGCCAAATCAGTACATTTTCCATTAAAAAAACACAACTCCGCTGCACATTATTCGATGTCTAATTAAGCACTCAGTTATAGCAAAATTTAACTGACAGTTTGCTTAATATTGCGACCAATAACACAGTATCTGATAGATACTTTGGTAAACAAGAAAAGTAGTATGATTCTACCACAGAGGGTTACAGGTGCTAGCGCAAAGTAGGTGATTTTTAAAGAAAATAGAAAAGCAGCGGCACATGGACGGTACTCACTGCTTGGTTGGAGACTGAAAGTAACTAAAAAGCCCGATGAGGTGAAGGTAATCGCGCTTTTTAGCTGACTTACTTACTTGCTAATTCGTGTGTCACTTCATCAATGCCAACTTGGCTAATGCGCTGCAGCACTTCTTTTTGCTTTGCGCTTAACAGTGAGATACCTTCAGCAACAATATCGTATACTTTCCACTGCTTGTCTTTGCCTTGGCGTAATTTAAAGTGCAAATCTATAGCTGGCGCATTGTCATCAACAATTTGTGTCTTAACAGTTGCATAACCATCGTCGATTAGTTGTGATTGATCAAAAATCACTTTTTGGCCTGTGTATTTCATTAGCGCGCCAGCATAAGTCACTGTTAAGTAATGCTCAACCGCAGCAATAAAATCAACGGCTTGTTCACGGCGCAGACCTTTAATGTGCTTACCTAAAAGCTTGTACGATACAAACTTAATATCCATATGTGGTAATAAGCGTTTTTCAACAATATTCGCCATTGCTTCTGAGCTTGCATCACCTTTCGCATTTACATTTGCGATATCAACAAATAAATCAGCAGTGACTGATTCTAATAATTGCTTAGGCGAGCGGTCTTCACTGGCAAAAGCAGATGCAGCAAAAAATGCTGCAATTAGCAAAAATGAGTTAACTAGTTTGGTCATCGTATTCACCTCTAAACGAAAATTTTCGCTAATATACCGATGTTAAATCCATAAAAAAAGAAACAATCCGACACCGTTTTAATGCCAATTAAGCACCAATCGATTTTTTCCATAGTTTTCAGCTAATTGCTAAGAAATATGAGAATGTGCACAGCTTCTGTGTTTTTTTGCACATTGAAAAGCCCCTAGCACCGCCTTATTTACTTGCTCATCGACATAATGAGAAGTACCGAAATGAAATTTAAAAAGCCATTAAAAGCACTTATTTTGAGTGCAGCTGCTCTTTTAGCAGCACCAAGTTATTCAGCTTCAAATCATGGTTATGCCATTGATTACATTCAAGGTGAAGGTGATGTAAAAGGTCTAAAGCTGGCCTATCAGTACCATGTACCCAATGAAAAGTTGCCCTTGCAACACGCCCGTTTGTACTTCGAATCTAGTTTTAATATTTGGCAGTATGGCAAAGACAACAAACATCAAACTAATATCGTGTTAGCTATGTCTCCGGTGATCCAATACCCTGTGTTTAATGTGAAAAACATGCCTGTTTATGTGGAGTTTGGAATTGGCGTTTCACTGTTGGACGACACCCGTTTTGCAGGCAAAAACGTTAGTACTCACTATCAGTTTGAAGATAGATTGGGTCTAGTTGCAGATTTAGGTGACGACTCAAGCTTAGCACTTAGATATTTACATTACTCAAATGCGGGTTTCAAGAGCCCTAACCCTGGCCTTGATTTTATTTCACTGTCTTATGCAAGACGATTTTAAGTGCTACTATATCGCTGTGTATATCGGCAGGATTTCAAGATGGAAACTTGGCAAATTATAGCCATTGTTGTTGCTGTGTTTGGTGTAGTAATTGGTAACCTTATGTTGCTAAAACATGCAGCAAAAATGGACTTCAAAGTGCCTAAAAGCGATGATAATGAAGATAAAAAAAGCCCTGATGAATAATCAGGGCTTTTCTATTTAATGCTTTAGCTAAGATTACACTAACCAATGTGCCATTAAGACAATCACCGGTAATGTCACTAAAGTTCTTAAAATAAAAATGAAGAACAATTCGATAATATTAACCGGAATTTTACTACCTAAAAGCAGTGCTCCCACTTCCGACATATAAATCAATTGCGTCACACTCATTGCTGCGATAATAAACCGTGTAACATCACTTTCAATACTACCCGCTGCAAGAATTGACGGAATAAACATATCAGCAAATCCAACCATAATTGTTTGTGCTGCGGCCTCAGCTTCAGGTACTTGTAATAGCTCTAAAAATGGCACAAACGGCTTGCCCATATATTCAAAAATTGGCGTATATTCAGCAATAATCAAGGCAAATGTGCCCACAGCCATAACGACAGGTAACACAGCGAATACCATATCAAAGGCGTTATGTAGACCTTCTTTCACTGTACCAGCAAAACCCGGTGCAGTGCGTGCTTTAGCAAGCGCCACATCAAGTGAATGAGAGACTAATGATTTACCTTCAGGCACTGATTCTGCGTCTTTATCTGGCTCTGAGCCATCAAAATATAGGTCTTTTTTGAAGCGTAATGGTGGTAAGCGAGGCACAATTAATGCCGCAACAAAACCCGCCAAACACACTGTTAAATAAAACGGTGCAAACAAGTGTTCAAGCTTTACTTGGCCAATAACAACTAAACAAAAGGTGATTGATACTGCAGAGAAAGTAGTACCAATAATGGCCGCTTCGCGTTGTGTATAGTGTTTATCTTCATACTGACGAGCGGTCATCAAAATACCCACACTACCATCACCTAACCAAGATGCTACACAGTTAACCGCACTGCGACCTGGCACACCAAAAAGTGGACGCATCACTTTAGTTAATAAGGTACCGACTAGCTCTAACAAGCCGAAGTTTAATAATAACGGTAATAGTAAGCCCGCTAAAACAAACACAGAAAACAACACAGGCAACAAGTCGTTTAAAACCAGTGCACCGGTATTACCGGAAATAATCATTTCAGGCCCTTGTTTTGTGTAGGTCAAAACGATAAAAACCATACCCAGTAATCGAACACTCAGCCACAACCAACTAACATCAAATAAATGTTTAATTAAAAAGAACTTAAGTAATGGCTGCGGTTTAAACAACTTTATCACTAAAGATAAAATACCGGTAATGCAAACAATGCTCGTAATTAAACCAAGCGCGAAAGGAGCTATCCACGCCTGCACAGCTTTTGCCATAACAGCAATCGGAATGGTCATTGCCTCACCTATGGGTACCGGCGTCATAAACAAGAAGACACCTATAAGTGAGGGAACGAAAAAGGTAAACAAGGTTCGCAAGTCACTGCGATGGGCTGTGTTTAAGTTAGACATATTTTCAACCTGTAAAAACCACAAAAAGAGCGGCTAAGCTCTTTTTGTGGTGGTTTTAACTATTATAATTATTAAATATTAATACCGCGCTGACGCAGTGCATTCTCTAATGCTTGCTGGAGATCATTCATTGTTCCTGGCTCAAGAATTGTGCCTGCAGAATCCATCCACGTTAAGCTTGTGCCACCTTCTTTAGTGCGACTAACAAGAATTTGATATTGGCCATCTTCAATTGGTAGCTCAGCTAACTCTTCACCCCAAATTGAGTCCCATACGCTTGATTCTGGCTTTTTATAATCAGCCGTGATCAAACCACGATCTTGGTCAATTTCTACAATAGTGAAAGATAAGCGCTCTAAGAAACCTGAAAAACGCTCAAACACAGCAAAGTAGTCCTGCTCAGTCACTAAAGCTGCATTCCCTTTGTCATCAAACCCCATCTCTAACGAGATAACACCTTGCTTTTTGCGCATTTCAACTTCAAGTTGACGATAGCGATAATCAAATTCAGCGACAACTTGGTTTAACGCACGCACTTCTAACTGTTGCTGTAAAAGCGGTGTAAGTGGTTGACTATCGCTTTTATAATCTACTAACTTAGCATTTAATGACGCAGTACGTTGGTGCGATTTTTCTTCAATAGTAAATAAAAAACGTTGTTGTGATACTTCGGTTTCGCTTTCCCAAAACCAACCATCTTCTGGCTTTATAATTGTGTACCAATCTGTTTCAACACTTCCTAAAAGCTTATCTTCATTTATTGCAGAAGTATTTTTTTCGTTCAACACGGCGTGGATCGAGTCCCAAATAAACTCGTCTAAATCAACAATACCGTCGTTTTTATCAAAATAAACACGCGCATCTTTGTCACCCTCTTCTACCCAACTACCTTGAGCAATGGTAATAACCTGTGCTGGCGGACGGTAGTTTTTCGCTTCAGGGTTATTGTCGTATTGCGCAACGTCCATTTTATATGTCGGATCTTGAGCCGGTTGCGCTAAACCTTCAGGTGCTTTGACTGGTTGATTAGCACGATAATTGCGTTTGTGGTGCGCTTCGTCGGTAAATACACCGCACCCAGTTAAACTTACCATTACGCTTACAGCAAGCGCCTTTGAGATCCAATACTGCACAGATATTTCTCCTTAGCAAACCCTTAATTCTTTTAACAAATATATGAGTGGGTAATACCGATTTGGTTCACTGTAAAATCACTTTTAACTTTACATTTCTTGTTTTTATGCAAAAAACCCGAATAGATTGGGCTAGCGTAACGTGTTTGAATGCTTATCGCCTTGCAAAATTTTAACTATGGTACTTTCTGATGCCCCTAAAAACAAGAAAGAGCGCACTTTATTCACGGCTTAATTAATCGTCGCTATCGTTAACTAAGCAAATTATGTTAAACTTCGCCGCCGTGCGGTATTAAACTCACGTGAAATTAAAGCTTAATCAAGCTTATATCCATTGGTATTGTTAATTACTAGGTATTTAAAATTCCATGACTGCTTTTACAAATCATCAGATAGTACTCACTGCGATTGGCGAAGATAGACCCGGTATCGTCAGCGAATTAACTCAGTTAGTGAGTGATTGCCATTGCAATATAATTGACAGTCGCATTGCTATTTTGGGCAACGAGTTCACCTTTATCATGCTACTAGCAGGTGATATGTCGGCAATTAGCCGCATTGAACATACTTTGCCAACTAAAGGAATGGAACTAGGCCTTTTAACCATGATGAAACGCACTGCAAGTCATGTTGCATGTGAATTTTGTGCCGGTTACACCCTCGAATACACAGGTATTGATACACCAGGAACATTAAGTAAAGTTACGCGCTTTTTTGCTGATAACAACATCAGCATTTGTTCTCTTAAATCGGACACTTATGATGAAGATGACGAGCTTAAAATGCGCTGTGAACTTGAGTTTAATATTCCTGTTGAAGTCGATATTGATAACTTTAAAGTGAGCTTTGAAGATCTTTCTCGTAGTTTGAACGTAGATTATATTTTCAGACGCATTCGCTAAGGAGCAAAGCATGAAAACAATTAATCCATTACAAGCAGGCGACACAGCCCCAGCTTTTAGTTTACAAAATCAAAATGACGAAACTATCGTACTCGCTGATCTTTTAAAAGAGCAGCAAGTACTGGTTTATTTCTACCCTAAAGCATCAACACCAGGTTGCACTGTGCAAGCAGAAAACTTACGTAATGAAAAAGCTGAGCTAGCTAAATTAAATACACGTGTTGTAGGTATCAGCCCTGATCCAATCAAGCGTTTAAAGAATTTTGAAACCAAAAAAGAGCTTAACTTTGATTTATTAGCCGACGAAGATCACGCGATTGCTGATGCCTTTGGTATTTGGGGTTACAAGAAGTTTATGGGTAAAGAATACGAAGGAATTCATCGTATTAGCTTCCTTGTAGGCCAAGACGGTAAAATCAAACATGTGTTTGATAAGTTCAAAACCAAAGACCATCATCAGGTGGTGTTGGACTATTTAGCGCAGAATTGATAATTACGAGTTACAAGAACATAGTATAAAAGCGTTGCCATGGTGCAACGCTTTTTTGTTTTTAACTGGAAATATTAAACCCCGTGTCTACTTTATCGGGGTCAGATCAGACGGCTAACGGCTAAACCCTAACTAATTCCTAAATACTTATGTACTTGAACCGATAAACGCCAGTTCTTTGCAATACAAGTTTCAATAGCAAGTTTAGTTGCTGAGATCTTTTGGCTAATTGGTTGTAGATACACTAAACGTGGATTCACACCTGTTTTTAAGAATAAATCTTCGAGCTCTTCCACATGCTTTTGCATTGCCACTGGGTGTTTAATCTCATCAGCGCGCTGCATTGCACTGCGTAATACTTTATAGCCACCACGCATATTAATTTTTGGTGATACAGTCACCCATGTCTGCTCAGGGACTAAAATTTCAAATGTACCGCTGGTTTCAATTTGAGTCGAATAGCCATTTGCGTGTAATAATTCACACACTGGATTTAGGTCGTACATGCAAGGCTCACCACCGGTGATCACCACATGTTTTGCGTTGTAGCCACGTTCTTTAAATAGCGCTAACACTTGCTCCGCTGTTGCTTCTGCCCAATGATCTGAGTCTGCTTTTTTCTCAACGGTGTCATCAAGTGACACTTTATACACATTATCAACGTCCCATGTTTGTTTTGTATCACACCATGCACAACCCACAGGGCAGCCTTGTAAACGTAAAAAGATTGAAGGTGTACCCGTAAAACTCGCTTCACCTTGAATTGTTTCAAACACTTCGTTAATTTTGTACAAAAGACATCTCACTTACGACGCAAGGGTATAAAATACATACCATCAAAAAAACCAAAAACACGCGCAAAAATTGTTATTTAGGCCCGAGCCGTGTAGTATATCGCGCCCTGAAGTAAACCTCTATCAAAAGTAAGAGCAAAACAGATATGACGCAAAAAGTAGTTGTGATTTATTCCGGCGGTATGGACTCATTTACCGTATTAAATAAAGCCCTGCAACAAGGCCACGAAGTGTATGCCCTGTCTTTCGACTACGGCCAGCGTCATGTTAAAGAGCTTAAAGTAGCTGCTCAAGTATGTGAAAAGTTAGGTGTTTCTCACAAGATTGTTGATATTTCAGCGATCAACCAATTAATTGGTGGCTCATCACTAACTGATGATATCGAAGTACCAGAAGGTCACTACGAAGAAGAAAGCATGAAGAGCACAATTGTGCCTAACCGCAACATGATTTTACTCTCACTGGCTGTGGGTTATGCGGTGTCTTTAAAAGCTAGTAAAGTTTATTACGGTGCCCATTCAGGCGATCATGCAATTTATCCAGACTGTCGCCCTGAGTTCGTACAAAAAATGGATGATGTTTGCCGTATTGCCAACTACGACGCTGTTGAAATTTTCAGCCCATACTTAAACAATACCAAAATCGACATTTTGACAGACGGTTTAAAAATGGGTCTTGACTACAGCCAAACGTGGACCTGTTACAACGGCCGAGACAAGGCCTGTGGTAAATGTGGTGCTTGCCAAGAGCGCTTAGAAGCCTTTGCTTTAAATAACGTTACTGACCCTATCGAATACGAATAATCTTATTTAGAATAGGACAGGTTAAGTTTAAAAGGCGAGTTTAACTCGCCTTTTTTGATTGTGTTTGTTGAATCAGATTTAACAGCTCTGCTGTGGCAGTTGCATCAGCTAACGCTCTATGGTGATTCGTTAACTTCAATTCAAAATGTGCCGCTAAGTTACCAAGCGAATATGACTTAAGCTTTGGAAATGCCTTTCGTGATTCAACTACAGTACATAGCTTTGGCATTTTAAAGCCTTGCCCAAGTGCACCATATTCTTTGCGAATAAAGCCGAAGTCAAAATTCACATTATGAGCAACAAATACACTGCCTTTTAATAGTGAGCGCAGTGTATCGGCAACCTCTGCAAAGCGTGGCGCATCACGAACCATAGCGGCGTTTATCCCCGTTAACTTGGTGATAAAAGCAGGAATACTACGCTCAGGATTGATTAAACTCGCCCATTGATTGATTACTTCACCCGCTTGTAACTGCACAACCGCTATTTCGGTAATTTTATTATTACCTTGTACGCCGCCGGTGGTTTCTATATCCACCACACTGTAAATACGATTCGGATCATTAAACCAATTTACCGCAACGATATTTACTGCAAAGCCATGTTGTTTTAACACCTCAATACTGACAAGTTGGTTGCGTCTTAATTTGTCGCCAGGGGCTTTCACTTCCTCAAAGGTGAGTGTATCCCCCTTTAACACCATCAAGTCTGGGTAGCCATCTTTGAGCTGCTTAAAGGTTTTTGTCATTTGTAGTAAATGCGCTTTTAAATTTGCAAGCGGGCTGTGTTTTATTAATACCTCTAGCGGCTCTAACATGTCGCTGTGCCACACAAACACGCTATTGGGGGCTTCATAAAACTGCCCTGCGTTTTTGCAAACATATTTATATAAGGCTTCATTACTAGTGAATTTGGCAAGCTTTTGCTCAATTTGTGTTTGTTGCACTGTGTAAAAACAATCAGCCAGCAACACCTTTGGATAAAGATCAAATTCATTACACGGCGGGTGCGGGGTCTCTATAAAGAGCTCTTGCCAAAACGTTAAGGTAAAGAAGCTCAACCAAAGATTATTCTCGGTAAAAAATACCGTATTACCCAGCTGTTGATAATGCTCACACACTCCTTGCTCTACATCGCCACGGTAAATATCATCAACCTCTAATTGATGCTCGGTATCAATGAGCATTTGTGTTAGGCGTGAGCGTTGTTGCTTATTATATTTACGCTGTAAAAAGTCCTCTGCAAAATATAAAATGCCATCATCAAGCGGGTCTTGAATAACTTGCTCAAGCTTTTGTTCAACCCAGTTTTTATCACCTTGTTTATAACGCTGACGAATTGCCAGCTCTTGCGCTTCACTACTGCCTTCACAGTGCCCAAGTAATTCAAATGCAAATGCTAAGTCATGCTCTTTAAGCTGCTTATACAAGCGGATCAGTAACTTGTTTTTGATACTCTGGGCTAATTCATCTTCACAGCTAATGGCTAAAAGCGCTTGGGCTACATTTTGATACTGTGATTCTGAATCACTTTCTTTGAACTGCATTCGCAGCTTATTTAATTGATAATGCGTTTGTGCTTCGGCTAGCGTTTGAAAACGAGAGATGCTCTCATTCACATCAGCTCGCACTTTTGCAATCCCTAAATCACGCATCACAAAACGATTTTGATGATTGATATCGCCGCCACTTAGTCGGCCGCTATGTAAAAACTCAAAGTATTCATAATACTGGCAACGGCTATTGACCACGAACTGACTAAACAACGCCTCTAATTCACTGTGGTTGCGATCAATATGCTCTTTACACAGTTGGGTCAAGCGCTGTTTACTGGCTGACTTTTTGTAATCAGGTTTAGTCGCCATTAACTCATCATTCGCTAATAAGGTTAACAGGGTTGGCTTGGTTAAATGCTCAAGCAATAGATCTAATTCGTCACTACTAGGATGTGCCACCAGCCCTTGCTGTTTTAGCTTAAAGATAGCACCGTGCAGGTTGGGGATCTCTTCATAATTTAAAGATGACAACGCGACGATTTTTGGCTTTCGAGAAAAAATACGCAGCAAAGTACATAAGCTTTGCTCATCAAGCTGAAGGAGTTTTTCAAGAAATAACTGCTGCTCTTCTAAAAGCAGATGCTTGCACTGAGATTGTATAAATTCAGCAAGCTCAAAGAAGTGACTTAAATAATATTTTGCTGGTAATTGTGTTTTCATAGCCAAACCCGACACTGTATATAAAAACAGTATCAGGTATTAGCTAATTGATTTCAATGTTTGCGGTTATTTAACTTTTAAAATACCCACAATTGCGCAAATTGCGCCCCCGACCATACCGAGCCAAGCTTCAATTGGTGTATCACCACTAAAAGTACGGCTAATTTGTGCACTTGCAGAATCATAAACGTTATATCCCCATACAGCGAGCGCCACACCAATAACGATTAAAGTAATACCTATAATTTTTCCCATCGTGTTGTTCCTTATTGTTATTAATTTCTTTTTGATAACGTCAGTGTTGCACACATATTAAACGCCTGCAAAGCATTAAGAAATAATCAAACTAAAGGTTATGTTTTGCCCACTTAACGACACCTGAAGTTCAGCATCAATTGCTTTACTTAGCGATTTGGCAATAGATAAGCCTAACCCAAAGTTATCATTAGAGGTTCTGGCACTGTCTTTTTGCCAGAGTGGATCAAATAACTGGCTCAAATCGTCTTCTGTTAATGGGACTTTTAATTCATTTGTAACAGAGAGATACAACTTATCATCTTTACTAAATAGCGTGCTTACAGTCACGATGCTCTCATCGGGGCTGTATTGTTTTGCGTTATTTACAAGATTGGTGATAATTGATTCAAGGGCAAATAAGTTACTGACAACGGCAGGAATATCATCTTGAAACTCAAACTTAACCCGCTCTAAATCACACTTTTCTAAGGTGCGCAAAATAACCTGATTTAAATCACATGCATCTTGCTTTGGGAGTGCTTCATCACTGTACTTATGCAGTAGTAATAAGTTCGACACAATACTCTTTAAGCGCTGGCTAATTTTTAGCACTTCGGGTTTGAAGTCTTCCTCAAGCTCTTTTTCATTTGGAAAACGAATGGCCACTTCAGCCATATTTATAAGCTCAGCAATCGGCGTTTTTAACTCATGAGCAATATCTGAGGTTAAGCGTTTTTCTCGAAAATAAAGCTGGCGGTTTTCTTGGATAAAAGCATTTAAGCTATCAACAATGGGTTGCAACTCTTTGACAGGTTCTTCTATTGCGATTACAGCATTTTTATCAGCAATACTCAGCTGGCTAATATCCCGGTTTAGTTTATTCAGCGGCGCTAGAGAACTGTCGACTGATTTACGCACAAATAGACGAATGAATACAATTACCGACACAGTAGAAACAACAAAAATAACGTCGATTAGCCATAAAACAAAATCAACTTCTTCTGATGAAGCCGCATAAGCTAACGTGATGGGTTGTTGCAAAGAGGTGTTAACACCTTCAGTGAGGTCTTCATCATCATCTAGGTCTAAAGGCGGTATAAAGCGAGTATAAATAACTCGACCATTTCGACCATCAGGTAACTCGATATTGATGATTTTTGTCTCGCCCAGTTTAATTTTTTCTAAAGGTAAGCTCTTTTGTGAGAAAAGATCCAAACTTTCTGAACGCGCGAACACGCCAGACTGCGACCAAAGTTGAAAATACTCAGTTTCTGTATTTCCAGAAAACTCAGGCATAAACAGCCCTGAAAAATCAAAATCAATTCCTTCTTCGTCAATATCAATCAATGACATAAGCATACCGGCTTTGGATTTCATGCCACGATTAAATTCGTTATCAATCCAACTATCAACGGCGATATCAGTAGCAACTAAAATACTTAGTACCAGTCCAGTTATAGTAATCGATAATGTGGTTACTAACCTACTGCGAATTGACTTCATTATTTTCCTTGAATGATATAACCAAAACCACGCTTAGTTTGAATAGGTAGTTCACTACCTGCTGCCCTCACCTTTTTACGCGCTGAGGATAAATGCGCTTCAATAGAGTTTTTTGAAACTAGGTCATATTGCCCTGCAATATAAGTACTTAACTTTTCAGCAGTGATCACTTTATTTTGGTTACTAAATAAACACTCGACTATTTTATATTCGTTGGGGGTTAAATCGATTACAGTCTCATCAACTTGCAAGAGTTTTAATTGTAAATTTAAAGCCAAGTTATCAATATAGATCACATCGCTAATTGTTTTCAGGCCGCCGCGACGCATTAAATTTAATAACCTTGCGTGCAGCTCATCAAACGAAAATGGCTTGGTCAGGTAATCATCGGCCCCGGTGAGTAACCCTTTAACTCTGTCTTCTGGTTCTTGCTTGGCAGATAAAATTAGCACACGCACATCAAGCTGTTTTGCTCTTATGGTTTGTAATAACGTAATACCATCAATACTGGGTAACATAATATCGAGTATGATTAATTCGTACTCACCTGTCATTGCCATACTCAAACCTTCAGCACCATCGCCGGTTTCATCAATAGTAAAACCTAGGTTCTCAAGGCCAATTCGTAGACTACGTCTTAATGACACCGAGTCTTCTATAATCAACAATTTCATAAGTTACTCATTTAGGTAAAAACCGCTTTAGCGTCATCAGGTTACGCTTTTAATCTTAAGGTTCACTTAAGATTTACTGAAGTTTTTCTAGTTTAGAAAATATTAAGATTACCATCAGGGTTTCTTAAGTTTCGACTCCTAGTATTGCCGTAGTTTCGATTAAGTAAGTACGACTATGACAGCAAAACTCTCTGTTTTAAAACCTTTGTTCCGTTTTTCATTAATTTTAATGTCAGTTTTTATACTGTCGAGAATAGCCTTGCTTGTATGGCAACACCAAAGGTTAGCTGATGGCGATAGCCTAGCCGTTTTATTTGGCGGCTTAAGAGTCGACTTAAGTAGTTTAGGCTACTTGTCAGCCTTGGCTGTTTTGATGTTACTCGCTGATCTGCTTGTGCGCAGCAAAAACGCTTTTTTTCAGCATGTTTTTACTCTTTATAGCAGCATAGTTGTGACTTTAATCGTGGTTGTAGAGGCTTCGACTCCCGCGTTTATTACCCAATACGATGTACGACCAAATCGTTTATTTGTTGAATACCTAGACTACCCTCAAGAAGTCTTTTCTATGCTATTACATGGCCACTTGTTTGCCATGATAAGCACTTTAATTATTGCAACGCTTAGCTGTGTCTTTGCGTACCGTTATATAAATACAGCATTTAGCAAACAGCAAAATGCTAAAACGGTTTGCCAAGTGGTGATACTCGTTACGACTTTATTAGTTTGCTTAATTAGCGCAAGAGGCACTGTAAGCCATCGCCCGTTAAACCCTGCATTAGTGTACTTTTCAAGTGACTCACTGGTTAACTCCTTAGCCCTTAATTCAACTTACAGTGTCGCATTTGCTATTAAGAATATGGGCAATGAAAAAAATGCCAGTAGTTTATACGGTACTATGCCACGTGATGAGATTTTACAAACAGTAAAGCAAGCAGCCTATAAACAGCAGTTTATCACTGAGAGTATTCCTACCCTTGCCAACAACACACCTTTTAGCACAGGCAAACAAAAGAATTTAGTGATCATTTTAGAAGAAAGCTTAGGCGCACGCTTTGTCGGCGAACTAGGTGGCATTGGAGTGACTCCTGAACTAGATAAGCTTTATCAACAAGGCTGGGGGTTTGATAACTTATATGCCACTGGTACACGCTCTGTTCGAGGGATTGAAGCGGTAACAACTGGGTTTACCCCGTCTCCTTCGCGCTCGGTGGTCAAACTTTCTAAATCTCAGCGTAACTTTTTCTCTCTTGCTGATGTATTAGCCCGCACAGGCTATACCACCCAGTTTATTTATGGCGGTGAAAGTCATTTCGATAATATGAAAAGCTTTTTCTTAGGCAATGGCTTTAGCGATATTGTCGATATTAATGACATGCAAAGCCCTGAGTTTATTTCGTCATGGGGAGCAAGCGACGAAGACTTGTTTAATCAAGCTGATAAAGAGTTGAGTGAGCTAAATAAATCAAGCAAACCATTTTTCAGCCTTGTGTTTACGTCAAGTAACCACGACCCATTCGATATTCCAGAGAGTAAAGTAACACTGCCTGAAGGCCACGACCCAGAAAACTACAAACGCGACCTAGCAATCAAATATGCTGACTATGCACTCGGTAAATTCATCGCAAAGGCAAAAACGCAAGATTACTGGCAAGACACCGTCTTTTTAGTGGTTGCAGATCATGATGTGCGCGTGTTTGGTTCAGAGCCTGTGCCGCTTAAATCTTTCCATATCCCTGCTGTGATCTTAAATAGTGAAATGGATGCAAAGCGCGATACTCGCTTAGTCAGCCAAATTGATTTACCTGTTACTTTGTTGTCGTTATTAGGCGTTGAGCAAGCAACCCCTATGCTTGGTTATGATTTAACGAAACAATACCCTGTTGAGCGCGCCATGATGCAGTACTACGACAACTTTGCTTACGTAGAAAATGGTCAAGCCGTGATCCTGATGCCAAACCAAAAAGTGAGCTATTGGCGCTATGACCCTACAAGTAAAACCCAAGTTGCCATCGATAACACAGGTAGCAGCGTTGGGCTTGCCAAAAAAGCCTTAGCGCACGTCTTATTTAGCAATTTAGCTTATACCGAACAGTTGTATCGCTTACCAAATAAATCGTAGCGATGAGGAATGATTATGAGCATGCAAATTAAACAACTCTTTACTCAAAAATGGCACGTTAGCTACAGCCAATTTGTCTGGTTGGTGTCGTTGTACTTGGTGATTGCATTTAATGGCCTGTTTTTATTTAACACGCTTGAAGCAGCCAGCAAACCTGAACATGTCAATTGGTTATTTATAGCAAGCGTACCGTTTTTCTTATTAGCACTGACGGCAATGGTGTTAAGTTGGTTATCGTTAATCACCTTCGTAAAACCCGTGCTTTTAACAAGCATCGTGGTTTCATCATTGTTGTTTTATGCAACCTTAAATTACGGTGTTATCTTTGATAAAAGCATGCTGCAAAATATCTTAGAGACAAATACAGGCGAAGCATTTTCATATCTTAATGTACAAGTTATCGCTTTTATTACTGTGCTAGGCGTACTGCCTGCTTACTTGTTTTCTCGCTTTAAAATTATCGGAAACTTTCGTATTCGTCTTAAAAGCTTTGCATTTCTTAACGTTACAGCGTTTATTGCTGTAGCTGTTATTTCCGTTCCTTTTTATAAAGATTACGCCTCTGTAGGGCGTAATAATCGCCAATTAACCAGCTACATTACCCCTTTTGCATTTTATACTGCGGGCTATAAGTACCTGCGCGATAATTATTTTTATCCACCTTTACCATTTAAAGTCTTAGATAAAACACCATACCTATTAGCTAAGCAACAAAGTTCACTGACGATTATGGTGGTAGGTGAAACTGCCCGTGCAGCAAATTTCTCACTGCAAGGTTACGACAAGCCGACTAATCAATATACCCCTAAACTTGGCGTTAAATATTTCAGTGATGTAAGTTCATGTGGCACCGCAACGGCCATTTCAGTACCTTGCATGTTCTCGCGCTTAGACCGCAATCACTATGATTCGCGCATCGCGCAAAGCCAAGAAAATGCCCTAGATATCATTCAACGAAGTGGTGTAGAAGTAACGTGGATTGATAACAATAGCAGCTGTAAAGGGGTTTGCGCACGAGTAAACTCACAAACGGTAGAACCCACAAAGAGCAATCCACTTTGTGACGGACGTTATTGTTTTGATGAAGTATTGGTTGAAGCATTAGCTGCAAAGCTTGCCAAGAGTCATGCGAAGCACCAACTAATAGTGTTACATATGATAGGTTCACACGGGCCAACCTACTATCGTCGCTATCCAGAAAAATACACTAAATTTTTGCCGGACTGCCCACGTAGCGATATTCAAAATTGTAGCACTGAGCAACTGACAAACACGTATGACAATACCATTGCTTATACCGACCTAGTGCTGAGTAAGCTTATTAAATTACTGCAAAACAGTCCGGCGGATGACAAAGCTCTGCTGTATGTTTCTGATCATGGTGAATCACTGGGTGAAAAAGGCTTGTACTTACATGGCTTCCCATATGCATTAGCGCCTAAAGAGCAAACCCATGTGCCTATGCTATTTTGGAGTAATAAACTGGCCAATACCCGCTTTAATCAATGTATCGAACAGCAGCGTAACCATGCTTTTTCACACGATAATATTTTTGACACCCTACTTGGCTTAACTCATATACAAAGCACTGAATATCGCCCAGAGCAAGATATTTTTAATACTTGCTCAACACAAAGCTAACGAAATAGAGATTTCAAACTATGCAATTTGATAGCACTAACAAACCCATTGGCATTAAACGTATCCTCCTCGCATTCAAAAACTCCCAACGAGCATTCACGTGGTTGGCAAAGCATGAGTCTGCTTTTAAACAAGAGCTGATACTGTTGGTCCTTGCCATAGCAGTGGTTTTTGTCTGGCAGATCAGCCTGTATGAGAAAATAATGCTGCTTGCATCAGTGCTATTTGTGATGTTTGCTGAAGTCGTCAATACGGCAATTGAAGCCGCCATAGACCGAATAGGCCTTGAAATTCATCCATTATCAGGCCTAGCTAAAGACTTAGGATCCGCAGCCGTACTGATTGCTCTAACAATTTGTGTGTTGGTCTGGGGCGGCGTGTTTATTAATAACCTAAGTTAGCTTACTTTTTTATCATCAGGGGAGTCATTACAAAGTGCACAGTGGCGCCCTTTTGATGAATGATATAAACGGGTTGCAATAAAAATGGCTGTGGCAATAAAAGACCAAAGTAGCGCAAAACCTAACGCGCTGAGTGTCTCGTGACCTTTTAGAATTTCTATCATAAATAATAAAATAGACACCAGCGTAAAAACTTTAGCGGCTCTGATCACCCAGAATCTTGTACCCATAACTTACTCCTTTAGAAAAACTCCTTTGGAAGAATAAGTGTAGTGCAAAATAAGAAGAACATACTAATAACTTAAAACAGGCTCAGACAATATCTGTACATTATTTTTAAACACCTCTAACAGCCCTGATGGCGAGTGTTCAGTACCAAGCGCAGTAACATGACAAACGTAACGATAACCGTTGTTAGTAAAGGTATAAAAATGATTCCCTCCACTGCCATCAAAGCTTAATGTGCCCCCTGTGATCACCAGGCTTGGCTCATCTTGGATTGATTGATCCCTATTCCATGCCGCATAGCGGTATTGATGATCAGCCAGTTCATCAATACGAATTAAATGCTTTTTTGTTTGCCACGTTAATATCGGCTTTGTGAATTCACGCAGGCTTTTGTGCAATGCTTGTTTTTGCTCGTCAATTAGCGCTTCGCGTTGTGCTTTTTCTGTCTCTGATTCATAGGGCACAGCCCAAATAGAGCCATCAAAATCCAGCCACAGTTTACCTGAATCAAACATAATGCCGCGCCAGCCCATCATTTCCCAATCATGGCGAATATTTGAGTTAGCTATTTCTTCAACAAACTGTTTATCGAAAATTTGCTCAAATTTTTCTATAAACATTTGCTCATTTTCAATAGCTTGCAACGGCGCTTTGCGCTTTAGCGGGTAATGGACTCTTTTAGCGATGGTCGCTTTATCACCGGCCTTAAACGCAGCAACCACAGGTTTGACAATACTTATGTGCTTTGTTGCGGCAGCTGTTGAAAATGAGATAAAGCAACCTAAGAAAATGACCGCAAAATACTTCATTGTGTTCACTTTTATGGTTAAACATTTGATTATCCAAAGCGTAACAAATTTTTGTATTTGCAGTACAGGTGCTATTGGAATAACAACTCAATCTCATCACTTTGGTTACCGAGCCTATCAATAGCAATTACCTTAATTGCCTCTAATGGTCGTTGTCCTTCAGAGGCCGCAACAGAAATTACACTCTCCTCACTTGAGTAGATATGATATTGCCACTGCTGTGCATATTTTAGATAGACAAGTAACTGTGATACTTGCTCAGAATTAGAATGACTCCAAGTAAGCTGGATGTCTTCGCCAACATAATTCATATCAACATTAACAGCCGCTAAGTGCGGCGCAGCTATCCACGGAGTTTCTGGTATTAATGCTTGATGCTGATAAACGCCTTGTGCAATCACATCACTCATCAATTGGCTGCCATCAAGTGCTGCTACATTCCAAAACACTGTACCGGGTGATGTTGATAAAAAACCACGATTAATCATGATTTGATTCACGACTTCATCAACGCCGGTCTCATCAAATGAGCGTAACGCATTAATACCAGGCCACAGATGTCGTTCATGCGTATTCTGAGATTGCCACCAACTTAATAAGAGCGGGTAACTTTGTGCATACTGGTTTATTGGCCAATAAAGTTGCGGCGAAAAATAGTCAAGCCATCCTTCATTAAGCCAAAGCTTAGCATCAGCAAACAGCTTGTCATATTGATCCATCCCGCGAATAGTTTCAGGTTCACCAGGTCTATAGATACCAAATGGGCTTATGCCAACAAGTACATGAGGCTTCGATTGCTTTACTCGTTGATATAAGCGTTTAACGAACTGATTTACAGCTTCACGACGCCAATCACCTATCGAAAGTGCCCCGCCTTCAGCCACATATTGCCTGTATTGTTCAGCATCAGGAAAATCTTCATCGTTGTTGTAAGAAGGGTAAGGGTAAAAATAGTCATCGTAATGAATACCATCTAAATCATAGCTATCTACAAGTTCGGTTAATACATTTAATGTATGTGAAACCACGGCTTGTTCGGTTGGTAAAAACCAATAGGTCTCATTTTTGAGTTTTACTACCTTATCATTCATTTTTTCAACAACTGAGTGTTCTGAAATTGGGCCCCCTATATGATGATGAGCACGATAAGGGTTTATCCATGCATGCAACTTTAAACCTCGTTTATGTGCTTGCTCTATCCAAAATTTTAATGGGTCATAAAACGGCTCAGGCGCTTTACCTTGCTCACCAGAAAGGTAATAAGACCAAGGTTCGTAAGAGCTTTGATACAAACTATCGGCTTGCGGTCGAACCTGAAAAATAACCGTATTAAAGTTATGTTTTTGAAGTGAATTAAGAATTTGAATAGCTTGTTCTTTTTGCTCTATCACTGACAGCCCGGGCTCATTAGGCCAGTTAATATTGGCAACAGTAGCAACCCATGCCGCACGAAACTCCCTTGCAACATGATCTTGATGGATGTTACCTAACAACTGCTTTTCAGTATTAGACATCTCCTTTATTTGTACGAAACTGCACGCACTCAAAACAAAGCACATTATCAAAGAGAAAACGTTTTTAAAGTACATTGTATACCCCACAAAAAAGGCACAACAAAGACTTGCTGTGCCTACATGTATCAAATTAAAAAGGAAAAATTAAAACTTCATTTGTGCGCCAAGTAAGAAACGACGACCATAATCATGTATCGCTAATGGGCGATTAGCATCTGACATGCCAGTGCTATTGCCCGACGTTGCTTCTTGCTCTTCATCCGTGAGGTTAATTGCTTGGAATACAAGGTTTAAATCTTCAGTAACATTGTAACTAATATTAAGATCATACTGACCAAAACCATCTTTATATTGGTTCAAACCAAGATAGTTAGTGTAGAAATACTCTGAACGATAAGTATAAGAAACACGGGCACTAAAGGTTGTGTTTTCATAATATACTGTCGCGTTAAAGGTATCTTCTGAATTATTAGGTAAAACGGCTTCTTCACCCGCCTCTTTTTGCTCCGCAGTTTGTTTTAACTGTGCATCTGAATAGGTGTAGTTTGTCTGTACTCCAAAGCCGTAAGGGAGTTTCTGCGTGTAGTTAACTTCAAAACCTGAGTTCTCACCGCCTAAACCGTTCAGAGGCTGGGTCACTAAAAAGTCACGAACTTCTTCCACGCCTG
Organism: Pseudoalteromonas simplex; assembly: GCF_015278155.1. Classification (NCBI taxonomy): domain Bacteria; kingdom Pseudomonadati; phylum Pseudomonadota; class Gammaproteobacteria; order Alteromonadales; family Pseudoalteromonadaceae; genus Pseudoalteromonas; species Pseudoalteromonas simplex. Next base: position 69,898 of record NZ_JADILN010000010.1, on the reverse strand, counting down.
TATCAGGATCTGTCCAGGCCCATTGTTTTTCTATAGTGGCATTGGTTATGTATGAGTCGATATCTTTATAAAAATAAGCAAACGATAAAATAGATGATTCATTAAAGTACCACTCAGCAGATAAGTCATATTGAGTCGCACGGTAAGGCTTCAGGTTCGGGTTACCCTCAGAGCCTTTACAGCCTGTAGCTGCAGCACAATAACCACTTTTGCGGGCAGATAAGAAGTCATAATCCGGGCGAGACATGACTTTTGCCGCAGCAAAACGCACAACCACATCATCTGTAAAGTCGTAGTTGATATTCACACTCGGCAAGATATCATCGTAGCTATTAGAGCTATTGATATCTTGAATATTTTCAGGTGCAAAGCTGCGCCCTGTGTATTCAACAGAACGAGAATCTAGCTCTGTTTTCACAGCTCGAACCCCAAAATTACCGCGCCACTTATTATGATCGAACACCGCTTTTACATACCCTGCGGTGACGGTTTCTTCTAAATCGAATGTGTAATCAAGGTGTTCATATGGCGCTGTAGAAGGTGTTGTTGATGATATCCAATCAGCATATTTTGAATTATCAAACTGCCATAAAATTGCATTATCTGTCGAATCGCTTGCGAACATGCCTAAGTTAAATTGTTCACCATCTGATGATACTTTTGGATAATTCGCTTTTATTAAACTTGCAGCTTTTGAATGCTCTCGGTACTTAACCCCAGCCTTGATTGCTTTGAAGAAGTCACCATCTAATAGATACTCAAAATCTAGCTGCCCGTAAACTTCCTTTGAGTCGTTGTATATGTCATTTTTATGGTTGTAGTCTAAGCGATAATCATCAGCGCTTAAATCAGCGTCTAATGTTACATCTGGCGTTCCATTGTCTAATGTAAATGATGCGCTTGTATTTGCGTAATATTCTGAGTAAACATCACTTACTTCACCATCAGCCTTGCTATAACCTAGCTGACCTGTAACAGTGTAATTGTCTGCTTTATATGTCACTTTTAAATCGTGCGCTTGAGTTTTAAACTCCCCCTCATAACCTGCATTGCCATAATATCCTAAATTATTATGGGCCGGCAGATCGCCCGAAATCAAAGTGCCATCAACAATGACTGGATTTTCTACATTTGCAATGTTTTGCAAAATAAAGCCGCTTGAGTATGTTCCGTATGACTCATGCTCAGATTTTGAATATAAGTTATTAAAAACAAAATCTACGTTGTCATTAGCTGCATATTGAAACGTCAAAGTTGCGGTATCTAAATCACTATCACTTGCGTATCGGTTATAGCCTACCGCGCCAGGGTAAAACTCTGCGTTGCCATCTTGATCTGCATCGGTACTGCGATAGCCGAATCGAACTTCTTTGCTATCACGTTGGGTCGCAGTTTCTTTATGAACAAATCCTAGATTAAAACCAAAATCTTGTGCTTCATTTTTCCACGAATACAAACCAGAAAGGTACGGTTTAGTTTCTTCAGCATTTTCAAAATGATAAGCCTTAACAGAGAGCGCTGCGTAATTCGCTTCACTATCGAGCGGTTTACGAGTTTTTACAACAACGGTACCACCTATAGAACCCTCATCAATGTCTGCTTCTGCCGACTTATATACTTCAAGAGTATCTACTAATTCAGCTGGTAGCAGCGAGTAGTTAAACCCTCGTGAAGGACGCGTAATTGAAGCTGAAGCAGTTGCTGAAGCAACGTTTTGCCCGTTTAACAAGGTAATATTTAAATGCGGTGCAGTACCACGAATACTAACTCGGTCGCTTTCACCACCTAGGTCTTTTTCAACTTGTACACCCGGAATACGCTGTAGTGCATCAGCGACAGTTTGATCTGGAAATTTACCAATATCTTCAGCAGAAACGGCATCAACTACACTGTTTGAAAAGCGCTTCATATTAATGCTTTTCTCAACTGATGCAGCATAACTTCTTACTTCAATCTGCTCGATATCTTCTTTAGTTGCTTTTTTCTTTTCTGGCAGTTGATCAGCTGCATAAACAGATACTGATGTACTTAAAACTAAAGTAGGAATAAGTGCTTTTTTAACACCAGCCGCTAGCGCTGAGAATTTTTTATTCATGGAACTGTAACCTTATAGTTTTTGTAAAGTGAGAGATTTTGTGACTACAAACTACATAAATGCTCTTAAGAACAACAATTGGTAACAACTTTATTGTTACAATGCGGCTACAATATTAGTAATAAATTATAAAATCAAGATATTTTATTCTGAAAATAAGATTAGGATAAAATATTTAATTCTCAACTTTTAAGCATTCACCACCCATAAAGAGATAAACTAAATACAATCAATACCTTGTTAGCAATGAAAAGAGAAGAAACAAAATCAAAGCTGCTTTTAAAGATTCATAGGCTGCCTTGATGTTTTAAAAACAGGGAATTAATTATTCCAAAACTAAATCAAACACAACATTGACACTTGCTCTGAAGGTAATCGATTCTTGTAAATACTTACCTTCTGGGACTGTATTAATACGTGAGCCCGTTACCATGATTCGTTCAATATTTGTGTTGCTGCCATAGCCAAAGTGACTACCTACTTCTTGTGATTGAATACTATACACCCGACCAAGTTTCGCTTCGAATGCGCTAGCAAGGCTACTTCCCTGCTGTTTGGCATTCGCTACTGCTTTATCAAGAGCGGCTTGCTCGTAATCTGAGGCTTTGCTTGATAAAAGTTGAATTTGCTCGATTTGATTGACACCCACTTTAAGCGCAAAGTTTAAAAAGCCATCCAAAAGGGAGAGTTGTTTAAGGCTGACTTTGACCTTGCGGGTAGCGCGAAAACCATCTTTAACTTGGTTATCGTTTTCGTCATAGCGCATGTTCGGCTCTACGAAAATTCGACCCGCAGAGATACTTTTTTCGTCTATTGAGAAATTATTTAAGCCCGCAAGGAGTTCATTTACTTGCGCATCTACTTGCTGCTTAGCCTGCACACTTTCAGCTTTAACAGCTTCAAACTCTAACGTGATATCTGCCCTATCAGGGGCTGTACGCACAACAGCCTCACCCTTAACAACAATATGGCGATTATCCGGCAGACTTGTTGCAGCCATCGCAGAGCTGGAACACAAAACCAGTGCTAACAAAGATTTAAGCATCATAACCTCTCCTTAGAAAAAGTTATGATGCCTTGCTAGGGTGTGAATGTATAGCAATGTATGCTGTTTTTAAGTGTAAATAGTTGCGAAGAAAGGAAATTAATTAATGAAAAGCTAACACGGCATATTATGACAAGTTGCTAAAATATGCCGTCTTTTTAAAGATTTGCTTAGTGAGCTAGTACGCTTAGCCACTCATCTGGGTTTGCTAAAATGAACTCAAATATATCGTTATTATTTAAAGTTATGCGAATTCCATCTGCTGTGATTGGCAAAATACCCGCGCCTTTACCTGAACACTTACCAACGTTATTGATTTGTGCTCGTGAAAATGTGTATGGGCCTAAGCCTAGCTCTTTATTAAACGGTTCAAAAACAATGTCTTGTTCAGTAACTACAAGCTTACCATCCGCTTTTGCGACACCCGATTGAATAGTTGCTGCTGACTCTTTAACTGTGTGTGCGTGCATATCCTTTACTCCACTTAACATATGAGTGTTAGTCTACACTCAATGAAACCTTAAAATTGCGTACCAACTTAAGATACAGCAAGTACAAAAAAAGTACAGTAGAGTTAGTTAATTTAAAACATTATCTTTTAAAATAGTTATTGTTCACTGATCTGTAGTTTATTGTTAAATCGGACATAAACGATTGCTCCACCCTCAGTCTTTAGCTGATGTTTAAAACCGGCAACTGACGAGAAGTAACTACCAGCCTCAATTTGTTTTGCTTCACTATGTTCAACAGATCGGTAGTTAAGCTCGCCGCTGATCAAAACTGCGCGTAATGAACCTCTTTCACTTGTTAATTGCCCATTAAAACCCGCATCAAGTTTAACTAAAACACCTTGTTGATTTTGTTTTTGCCAAAGAGGGGTAAGGGTAACCTTTTTAGAGTCTAATGACGTTAACTCATCACTATTGAACCATACCATGTTGTCTGAATGAAGATTGAGTGAGTGCTCGCCATTATTAAACTGCGCCTTAGAAGGCTTAACCAAATAAGGCCCTTCATCTATTTCAAGGTATATGAGATTGGTCTCAGCCTTAGCAGCTGTTATGTGATTTTGCCCTGCAGGTTGCGTCCAAAATGACCCTGTTGCCATCCAATCCAATTCTGCATTTGGGTCATCATTATGCATCAGTCCTTTAATGACAATGCCACGGTATGAAATATTATGAATATGCGCAGGAGATGAAAAGCCCGGTTTAAAGCGCACTAGCATACCGGTTGCAGAATCTATTGTTCTGTCGCCCCATAAGTTTGCTGCGCCAGGGCTTTTGTCACCACGTAGAGGGTTTAAATATCCCCAGTTTACGGACTCTACGGGGACAAGTTCAGACTGGGGATTATCCAACCTTTTTTCATCAGCAGCGGCTGAAAATGCGGCAATAAGTACTACACTTGTTGTTAGTGATAATAGCTTTAACATATTAAATTTCCTCTAATAGCAAACCCAAGAGAACTCTCTTGGGGTTACAAATCTTGTTGTTAGCACAGTACTAATTTATTTCTTGTACCTTCATCACTAACTCCGGCCAATTACGCTGATTTTCTATGTCATGCTCAAGGCCTTGCTCATCGGCAATAGTGAAGCGCTTAATTGCAGGTGTTTTACTGGTTGCTTGATATAACCAATATGCTTCTGCTTTTAATGCCTCCGCAATTGGCTTATCAATTGATTCATATACCATTTGTTTGCATGCATTAATTGATTCAGCAGGAAACTGAGCAATTCGGTTTGCTAGCGTATCAACGTATTCATCAATCTCATCGGGGTTAAGCGCTTTATTAATGGTACCCATGCGCTCAGCCTCATCTGCATCAAAATCACGGGCACTCAAAATAATTTCTAAAGCACGACCTAAACCTGTCTGGCGAGCCATTCTTGAAGCACCGCCACCACAGGGTAAAATACCCATACCAACTTCCATTTGCATAAATTTAAACTTACCACGAGCTGCAAATCGCATATCAAGCGCTAGCGCTAGTTCATGGCCACCACCGCGTGCAAAACCTTCTAGTTTTGCTATTGTTGCCTGCGGCACTTTACTTAAGCGCTCACAAATTGATTGTAAGTCCAGCAGCTTCGCTTCATCGCGTGAAACAACTTCAACTGACATATCTTTCAATAGTTCAGTATCATAGTGGCAAACCCAAATTTCAGGGTTTGCTGATTGAAAAATAACAACTTTAGTGTTTTTATCTCGCTCTAAACGCATTGCTAAACTATTTAAATCAGCAAGCATTTCTTGGCCCTGAACATTAACTGGCCCAAAATCAAACGTAACAGTTAATACACCACCAGACTGAGTGGTCGTGAATGTTGTAAATCCTTCGTATTTCATAATTATCCCTAGTGTTTTTATTGGTTGCGGCTGTAAAAAAACTATCGTAAAAATAAACTCTAAATTTTTACATCTAGACGAGTTAAAACTTCGTCCATCGCCATAATCAAAGTAGTATTTTTTGCTGTATCAAACGCATCTGGATGTGGGTTCGAAAATGCACCAATATCATTATCAAAATAACGGCCAGTCATACCTGTAAATTGGTCACTTAACGCAGCCTTAACTAAAATATCAGCCCCGATAGCCAAATTTTTTCCTTGTGAACCATATGCTTCCTTAACCATTTTGCTTCCTAAAAAAGAGGCTGGATTAACTGCCACTAAAGAAGGAGTATTGTCTGCCCATTGTTTTGCCAATTGTAGCGTCCACATAGTTAGCGCTAATTTACTTTGCGCATAAGCACTGCTATCAGACAATGCTTGCAAGCCTTTAAGTGCTGCAATACTAACCGGTGCTTGCGCCGCTGAAGATAGGTTCACTATGCGACTATTTTCATTCATAAGAGCAGATAAAGTTTTGGTCAAAATATAAGGCGCAATCGTGTTCACTAAAAAGCGTACATCTAGACCACCCTCGCCTAGGTTATTTGCTATTTTAAAAACGCCAGCATTATTGATCAGTACATCAATATGTGAATATTTAGCTTTGATCTGATTGGTTAATTCAACCACCCGTTTTAGCTCTGATAAGTCTGCTAAAAACGTATCAATTTTTGCACCGCTATAAAGCGCCTCTATCAACTCTTTTGCTTGTAAAAGCTTTTGCTGGCTACGACCATGAAGTAAAAGCGTATGACCTAATGAAGCAAGTTTTTTTGCCGTCTCTAGGCCAATGCCATCTGTAGCGCCTGTTAATAGAATTGTTTTAGGCATACATAATGATTCCTTTTAATAAGGGGTCAGTGAAGTTAGTCAAAGAAATAAATTCATCACTGCTATGCAGTTGATAAATACGGCTTACTTTCACATATGAAACTCTCCCCTTTAGTTGCATTTGTCATGTTTAGTTTTACAAATAAAGCTTAAGGCTTTGGATAAAACGAATAAATAACGTATAAAAAGAATCAGAATTCTGATTTTCGAGATAATTGATGGACACTAATTGCATTAAACTATTTGTGTTAGCGGCTGAGACACTCAACATTAGTGCTGCAGGCGAGCAGCTGGGCCTTACTCCATCTGTAGCAAGTGCCTGGTTAGCCAAATTAGAAATGCAAGTTGGAGCAGACCTATTCCACAGAACGACAAGGAAAGTAACTTTATCACTTGCTGGCATGGAGTTTTTACCTTATGCCAAAGAGATCCTTGCTCAACAAGAAGCCGCGCTTGCAACCTTAGGACAAGGTAACCTTAATATTAGCGGAACATTGAGGTTTGCTGCATCAAGTACGTTTGCGCAGCGCTTTATCATGCCTATTTTGCCAGAATTCCTAGACCGCTACCCAGATATAAACCTTGAACTCATGCTCTCAGATGGCCAAGTTAAATTAATTGAAGGAGGGTTTGATCTAGCACTGAGAAACCTCGCTGTGGAAGATAGTAGCTTGATTTGCAGACGCCTTGCCAAAGACACTCGGATATTGTGTGCCTCACCAGACTACTTGGCTCGTAATGGCACTCCGAGGAATCCTGAGGAGCTTATCCGACATCAATTATTAGTGTTTTTAAATACCAAACCCCGCAAGTTAATTACCCCTAATTGCAGCGATCATTTTAGTTTTCCACCTGAAAAAAGTAAGCCACGCATTTTGTGTGATGATGGCGCAAGTATGCGTATAGCAGCAAAAGCTGGCGTGGGTATCTGTATGAGTTCATTGTGGAATATTCATACTGAGCTAGAAGCAGGTTCTTTAATTCGAGTTTTACCTGATTATCAAATAAGTGATAACAGCGCTATCTGGCTTGTATACCCGAAATCAAATGTACTTACGGCTAAAGTAAGAGTTCTTATAGATTTCTTAGTCGAAAAAATAGGTAACTCGCCAGAGTGGGAAACGATAAATAAAAAATGATTACTCTATTATGAGCACCCTACACGATTTAATAGCAAAAACTAATACCTATGCGCTTAATTAGGTAGACTATTTTGAGGCAATAAAACCTCGTTGATAACAAAGCAAAAATTTCATTATTTAGTTATTTTCGGCAATTGCTCCCGCATTGCTCTCCCTTCTGTATCCATGCAGTCGAAAATCAGAAACTCTTAACACAGGTAGCAATAGCCTTACATAAAACATAATTAAGTATTATTAAATAATGATATAGGTAAAACTTAAGTAATAAAGTCACAGATTGTCTTTTTAAATGCTATGCTTAAAGTTACTAATTAGTAGGTACAAGACTCATGACTCAATCGCTAAAGAAAACTCAAACAAGGCTGAGAGTAAACGCGGTAATTGTGATTATATTAGTCATTCTGCTAACAGTGACTTCATTATTCTTTTACAAGCATGTTGATAACCAATGGCGTGATTATTCCAATACTGCAAGCAACGTTTATGTTTTACATGACACCTTGGTGCAAAGGTTAGGATATGGTGGCTTTATACACCACTTTAAAAATCTAATTTTAAGAAAAAATGTTGATCTTTACCTCCCTAGTATAAAAAAAGAAATTTACGAAATAAAAGTAATACTAGAAAAGCTAGAAGCTGTAGAAAATTACGACAAGCAAGCTCTCGGCGGTGTAAGAACGACCCTAGCTAATTATGAGGAAAAGCTTGATTTAGCGCTCAAAATGATTGAACAAGGCGCTTCTAGTGAAGCTATTGACGACATTGTAAAAGTTGATGATGCGAAAGCCCTTGCAGCCCTATCTGACTTTGAAAGCCACGTAAACACCATGCTTAAGAAAAAGAGTGTGGCGATAAATGAAAACTTTAAATTTGCATATACAGTTCATATTCTGACGATTGTACTTTTGGCTGGTATTTTGCTCTTTTACTTTAAAAAGCTATCTACCTCATATAAAGAGCAACAAGCTTTAACTGATCAAGCATTAGAAGGGGCAAGAATTAAATCAGAATTTCTTGCTAATATGAGTCATGAAATTAGAACCCCCTTAAATGGCATTATGGGTTTACTACAAATCCTGCAACCTAATGTTCAAAAGCCCCAAAACATAGAAATTGTCTCAAAAGCTCTTTTTTCATGCCGATCATTACTTACTATTATTAATGATATTTTAGACTTTTCTAAAATGGAAGCGAACGAGCTTACAATCGAAAATGTTAACTTTTCTTTGATAAAAATAGTTGAATCTATAAATTCTGATTTTTTACCTATCTGTAACGAAAAGTCTATCGAGCTAAACATTGATATAGACAAAAATGTCGAAAATATATGGATTGGTGATCCTGTTCGTATTAGGCAAATAATTTTAAACCTAGTTTCTAACGCTGTGAAATTCACAGAGCAAGGTGGTATACAAGTTATTGTAAAGAAAAAAGTAAAAAACTTAATCCCAGGTATCGAGTTACAAGTATTAGACACAGGAATAGGTATGAGTGAAGAAGGTTTGGCAAATCTTTTTCAACGCTTTCAACAGGCTGATAATAGTATTACACGCCGCTTTGGCGGCACAGGCCTTGGCATGTCAATAACAACAAACTTAATTAAACGGATGGGAGGTACTATAGACGTTGATAGTAAATTAGGCGAAGGCACACGCTTTACCATATTTTTACCGCTAGAAATAGCAGAGCAGCAGCAAATCATAGAAAGCCCCCATATAACTGATGTTCCCAATCTTGAAGGTAAAACAGTTCTAATTGCTGAAGACAACCCACTTAATACTATGGTCATTCAATCCTTAATGGCCGAAACAAATGCCAATGTTCAGTTTGCCAAAGATGGTCTAGAGGCTATAGATTTATTTAAAAAAATAAACCCTATGCTCGTCCTGATGGATATCCAAATGCCAAAAATGGGGGGGATTGAAGCCTGTGCACACATTCGAGCATTAAACCCTACGACTCCGGTAATCGCGTTAACAGCAAATGTCATGAAAGAAAATATTATTGAATACAAGAACTGTGGTTTTTACTGCCATGTTGGTAAGCCCGTTGAAAAACATCTGCTCTTTGAAGCCTTGAATAATGCCATTTCACAGCACAGCCAAAACTTATCTGATTAATAAAAACGGCCCCATAATTAGAGCACATGACTCCAGCACTAACAGTTTAAATCCCAACAGCTAGTGTCTGAGAAATGATAAAAAGACACCCATGTTTAAAGATAATTAATTGAGAAATGATAAAAAGACACCCATGTTTAAAGATAATTAATCACCTACTTTAGAGAGGACTAGAGACATCACGTAATTAGACACCCACTTTTGGTAAAATTAGCATATCAATTGCATTTGACTTAGCGAAAAAGATCGCTCATAGTCGAAAAAATCATCAACACACATAAAATCTAATAATAAACACATCTAATTTGCTTGTAATGAAACTATATAGAGGAAGCTTGCAATGCCTTTCCTCAACAAAACCAAGCTTTAACAAATTAGAGAGTAGCAATTTATTATAAAATGCTATGCAAATGTGGGGAGTGCATTATGAATCGCAAGTCAAAATTAATTTATCGTATTATGTTAGCCTCAAAAGTTAACAACTCTAATAAAGAAATTTCTATAGATAACCTAAAACAGAACTGCTGTCTTTCTGAAACCGAACTACTCAACATACTAAAAGAGCTAGAAATAAAGAAACTTATATGTTGGGATTCTGGCAAGTCAACATTTATGATTTCGAGTTAACCTACTAGTTTTTAAAGTATAATCAACCTAAGATTACTTGCGAAACAAATTGTCAATTGTTTAACGAAAAAGTGAATAAACTACTTTCTGTTTCTCACTCTTTAGAATTACAGCTAAGCTTATTGTGTTCAACTCATGGAGGAGAAGAGCATGGCAACCCCTCGTAGAAACTTAATTAGCGTTTCAAACACGCCTTACTATCATTGTATTTCACGTTGTGTTCGTCGCGCTTTTTTGTGCGGGCAAGACCCACTAACTGGTCGTTCATATGAACACAGGCGCGATTGGGTTGAAAAGAAACTACTTCAACTTGGTCGTATATTTTGTATTGATGTTTGTGCTTACGCAGTTATGAGTAACCATACTCATCTAGTACTTCATATTGATATAGCAAAAGCAAATCGTTTGAATAATAAAGCGATTCTGATTAGATGGCACAAATTATTCAAAAGCACATTCCTTTGCCAACGATTCTTAAATGGCGAATTGCTAACACAAACCGAGCTCGCTGCGGTTAATGCCAGAGTAAATTTATATCGAGAACGGCTCAGAAGTATTAGTTGGTTTATGCGCGTTCTTAATGAGAGTATTGCACGAAAAGCAAATCAAGAAGATGAGTGCAAAGGACGCTTTTGGGAAGGTCGCTTTAAATCACAAGCTTTACTAGATGAAGCAGCTCTTGCAGCTTGCCTTGCTTATGTAGATTTAAATCCTGTTAGATCAAAAGCGGCTGATTTACCTGAGCAATCTGACTACACCAGTATTAAATCTAGAATTAATGCAGCTCAAAATAATAAGCAACCGAAATCACTTATGCGCTTTGCAGGTAAACCACGTAAACATACGCCTAAGGGACTACCATTTGAGCTCAAGACATATCTGCAACTTGTAGATTGGACAGGCCGCTCAATACGAGAAAATAAGCCTGGGAACATCCCAGAAGATGCATTACCAATACTTGAAAGACTAAACATTTGTACTGACAACTGGCTTACACTCACCACTTCCTTTACCCGCTCATTTAAAAATACAGCGGGTAAAGAACAAGCCATCAACGATTATACGAATCACATGAAACGAAAACGAAGAAGCTCTATTAGCACTAGTCGTGCACTATTTGCCTAAACCGAAACTCGAAAATGTTTAAAGTGGTCTGCCTTTGAGCTAAGCTTGCCCAAATCAGGCGCTAATCAGACAATGTCTACAGAATCACCTAAACATAACATTTATCTGTAAATTAATTTAGAACGACTAAGCAAGTCGGCTTTAAAATTAGTTATTAAAATACCTACAAAAGTGGGTGTCCGAATAACTTTATTACCTGTACCTAACCAGCTGTGTCATCTTCAATCAAATCATCAACATTGAGCCGGAATTTATATTGTTTAACTTGGGTGTCTAGATAACCTTAAAGTGGATGTCTTGATAACTTAAGAAATAAAAATCTCAAAGAAAGTTAGATTAATACAAGAATAAAAGATTGGTTCTAAAAAAATTTAAAAGGAATTTAAATGAAATAAGTCACCCAAATAGAATTTTGGGTGGCAGTCTTACCAGCCGCATCTCGGCACACACATCACACGCTGTGGCTGCTCCCTTCCGGGCCTGACCAGATTCACCTGCTAGTGTTGCGAGAGGACCAATAAGACTACCATTGAGGGCCTTGTTTGGCGCGGGAGGGATTATCTCTACTTTTAGCCAGTTATTCAAGGGGTATTCGAAAAAGAAAGTGCGATTGCATACTTGGTATACAATCGCACTGTCATTAAGGGGGTTATCGCTTACTTTTCAAGTTCAGCTTTAATGTTGCGCAGCGCAGCTTTCACTTTCTTCATATTTTCTGGGCCCATACGCAGCAATTGTTTTTGCGCATCGGGTAAGTTTTCCCACTCAGAGTAAGCATATTGATACGTAACTGAGTTACGAACGAGTGGCATATCACCTTTTGGCTCTGGCGTATCAAGCAGTACATCAATCGCCTCTTCTAACGTGCCTGTGAATGCATCACCTTCGTAACCAATTTCTGCATAAGCTTCACTGATAAGGGGTTTATATTCATCATACATACGAATAACTTGAGCAGCGCTTAAGCTAGTAAATAGTTTTACGTAAGGTGTATAGCGCTCATAGCTATTTGGGTCGATTGTTAAGATATCGCCCTCAATAACTTTAAACGACTCTTTAGGGCGTTCTACAGGTGCATGGCTAACTGCCACTTTACCTTTTGCGATGTTATCAACGTACACAACACCACGGCGAATAAGATCATCAGTCACCATTAAGCTCATCACTTGGTCGCTTAGTAACTCATCCATACGAGCAACAACCACTTCATCGCTTTCATTTAACGTTGGTAGTGGCTCAACTTCTGGAACTGGCTCTGGAGTGCGCTCTGGTGCAGTATCTACAACAACGGGCTCAGGCTCTGTCACTTCAGGTTCTGGGTCAGGCTCTGGCTCTTGATACTCAACAACTGGCGCTTGTTCGCTAACAATATCTTCAACAACTTGCACTGGTTTATCTTCAGGCTTCAATAAAATAAACGCTGCCACACCCGCAACAAGGATAAGCACAACCACCGCAAAAATCAGGTTGTTATTTGATGAACCCTTTTGTACTTCAGGTTCTGACGAATGCTCTGACATAGACACTCCCTTAAAAATAAAACAGATAAAAATACGAAAAAACCATTTAGCCTTGAGCTAATCTTTGCTTCTTCTAGCTTAAAGACTTACAGTTGATAAATAAAGTAAAGACGCACAACTATTTAAATGCAACCATGAGCAGTAAGTTAAAAAAAACACAACACTCTAAAATCGCTTTATTACTAACAGGTGGTGGCGCGCGAGCGGCTTATCAAGTTGGTGTGCTTAAAGCGATAACTCAAAGCATGCCTCGTACAGCACCGCTGCCCTTTACTATTATTAATGGGACATCAGCTGGCGCAATTAATTCCGCTGCATTAGCATGTTATGCATCCTGTGCACATTTAGCATGCAAAAAACTTGAATGGGTGTGGAAAAACTTTTCGACTTCTCAGGTTTATAAAAGCGACTTTTTAAGTGTGTTTTTGCATATTACCCGCAACATGCTTACAAGTTTTCAATCTGAACATATAAATCACCCACCAGCGAGTTTGCTGAACAATAAGCCGCTGCGAAAACTGTTGCACGAAATACTCGATTTATCACGTATCGAACGAAACCTGCATAAAAATTACCTAGATGCAGTATCGATTACTGCTTCGAGCTATACCACAGGTGACTCTGTGGCATTTTTTCAGTCACTTACACAAAAGCCGTGGCGCAGAGCAAAACGTGAAGGACAGGCAACCCGCATAAATGTTGAGCACTTAATGGCGTCGAGTGCCATACCTATGGTGTTCCCAAGTGTGAATGTGTATAACCACTATTTCGGCGACGGCTCTATTCACCAACTTTCGCCACTGAGTCCGTCGGTTCATTTAGGTGCTGAAAAAATCTTTATTATTGGTGTTGATGAACCAAAAGAATTGCATCCGCCGGGTTATCAGCCTCATTACCCTGGCCTTTCGAATATTGCAGGCCACTTACTCGATAGCGTCTTTACCGACACGCTACAGTCTGATTTAGAGCGTTTACAACGTATCAATCGCACGCTGAGCCTATTACCTGCCCGTGACAAACACCAAGAGCTTAAACAAATTGAAACTTGCGTGATCAATCCATCGCAAAACTTTAATGCAATCGCAGCTCAGTTTTATGATGACATGCCTATGGCAATCAAAGTGTTACTACGCATGATAGGCGTGAAGAAACGTTCGCAATCGAGTTTAACGAGCTACTTACTGTTTGAAAAACGTTATACCCAAAAGCTCATTGAAATTGGCTACCAAGATGGCCTTAAAAAGCTACCTGAAATTCGTAAATTCTTAGAGCTGGAGTAGCTAATAGCTACTCCATACCGTCGAGTAAAAACCGTTCTACCCGCTCTACTCGGCGAGGCTTACCTTGCAACACTAAAATATCACCTGCCAATAAAATAGTTTGTGATGAAGGTGCGTCAATTTCACGGTCTTGTCGGCGCAGCGCTCTAACCGACACACGGCGCTGCTCAAGTTTAAGCTCACTAATTTTCTGATTAACCGCATAAGCGTGTTCTGGCAGAGCTATAACATGTAAATACTCAAGCCTATCTGAACTGGCCTCTTCACCATCGAGTTTATCGCCAGTGAAAAAGCCATTTAAGAACTTATAACGGTTGCGCCGCTCTTTACTAACACGGCGTATGATCCGTGTCATCGGCACACCAGACATATAAAGTACATGCGAAACTAACATTAAACTTGCTTCAAGGGTTTCTGGTACCACCTCAGTAACACCGAGTTCTTTAAGCGTTTCCATTTCGGTATCATCGCGCATTCGTACCAATATCTTTACATCAGGTGCTATTTGTTTGATGGCATCAACAACTATTTGCGTTTGCTCAAAATCAGTAAAGGTAATAATCACCAACCTTGCACGCTCAACGCCCGCTGATTTTAAAATATCTTTTTGATTCACATGGCCAAATATAACTGGTTCACCAGCCGCTTTCGCTTCTTGCAATAAGATAGGGTTACTTTCGACCGCGACGTATTCAATTGCTTCTGGCTTTAAAAAGCGCGCAACAGTTTGCCCAACACGGGAGAAACCACAAATAACGACATGATTTTGATACAAAGGACTACTTGTCGCAGGCTGCTGCCAGTACTGTCCTGTATGGCTTAAAAGGCCAAGTTTTTTGAGAATAAGCGGTGTTTTTTCAATTAAGTAAGGCGTTAGCGCCATCGAAAGCACGCCAACTGCAATTAAAAACGAAGCTTGCTCTGAGCTTATTAACAAATGCTGAGAAGCAAGTGCAATTAACACAAAACCAAATTCCCCCATTTGCCAAAGCATAATACCCGCTGATACCGCATCTTGCTTTCGCTCCCCCATCACTTGCGCAGCAATCGCAAGCACCGCTATTTTAAATAGCAATAAACCAATTAATACCGCGATGATCCAGTACCAACTATTAAGTACATAAAGCACATCTAGCTGCATACCAACAGTCACAAAGAATAGCCCCATTAATATATCGCGAAATGGTCTAATATCGGCTTCTAGTTGGTGACGATAATGGCTTTCTCCTAACATCATGCCTGCTAAAAATGCGCCTAACGCCATCGATAAACCAAATAGGTAAGTCAAGCCTGCGGCAAACAAGGCAACCAATAAAGTCGTTAGCATAAATAGCTCATCGGTTCTTACCAGCGCTATTTCGCTAAACACTTTAGGCAAAATCCATTTACCTATGCCGAACAATAAAATACACACTAAAGCACCTTTAGTAAGTGCAAAAGCCAATGCACCGGCAATTTCTTCAGAGCCACTTTGGGCTAGCAAGGGGTAAACAATGAGCAGAGGGACAACAGCAATATCTTGAAACAGCAACACCCCTATTGCCAACTGGCCGCGGCGCTGGTTTAAATCTCCAGATTCTTTAAGTAGCTTCACCACCACCGCTGTTGAAGACAGCGCCATTAAACTAGCAATAGTAAAACCGTTTAAAAGGCTGTGCTCTAGCAGCAGTAAAATTAGCATAAACACTATGCTGGTCACCACGACCTGTAAGGAGCCAAGGCCAAATACAATATTGCGCATTGCCATTAAACGCGGCAATGAAAACTCAAGCCCTAAGCTAAACAGTAAAAACACAATGCCGAGCTCAGCAACAAAGTGCATTTCATGGCTTTGCGCCATCCAGCCAATACCATGACTCCCTGCCAGTACACCTGTCGCAAGATAAGCAAGAATGGGTGGTAAACCAATTCGCTTGAAAAACCAAACAAATAATACGGCAGCGACGAGCAAGCCAAACACTTGGATCAGCATATTTTGCAAGCAATCAACTCCCTAGACTTGGTGACAAAACTGGTTTCTCTTTTAAATATAGCAACCATCTGTTTTTCGGCCAGTTTAAAAATATGGCACAAATCTCGCTACATGGGGGTATCTAAACACTCCGGGGGGAGAATTATCATGGAAAATGTCCATATTTTGACGCAGCGGGTGTCTGCTCGAGGCGAGTTTCTGCCGTTTTCGGCAGAGCATTACCGAATAAATGAAACAAATAGTCCACACGATTTGGTCGCAAAGTTACAAACCACGTTATCAATCGAAGAAATTTTGACTATTTTTGCCGAGCACGCAAAGCAACTAATCAACTTATCTGGCTTACAGTTCCAATCTGCACTCGGAGTGTCACAAAGCGCAGGCAGCGATACCAGCCAAACACCGTACTCTTTTGATTTAGATATCGAAAGTGAACGCTTAGGGCAGCTAATTTACTTTAGTCAGTTCCCTATGGGTAAAGCGATTGAAGCAAAATTAAAGCAGCTTCATACTGCCCTCGTTTACCCATTACGTAATGCGCTTATGTACACCCGCGTATTACGTTTAGCGACTAAAGATGCGCTAACAGGCTTAAATAACCGTAGTCAATTTAATGACAGCTTGGCACAAAAGCTAGAACGTTGCCGCCGTCAACATCGCCCATTTAGCTTAATGTTGCTTGATTTAGATAACTTTAAACAAGTAAACGATAACTTTGGTCATAAAATTGGCGATGATGTGTTACAAGAATTTGCTAACGTACTGCGCAGTAGTGTGCGCGGCACTGACTCGATTTTCCGCTTTGGTGGAGATGAGTTTGCATTATTAATCGATGACCCTGAGTTTACCACCAATAAGGTGATAGCTGATCGCATTATGAGCTTAGTTGCTAACTCAGGGTTGATGGCTCAATATGATGTAACATCAAGCATTGGTTATACGCTAGCCAACAACCAAGACTGCGAAAACGAAGTGTTTGCCCGTGCTGACAAGGGCCTCTATAAGGCAAAAGCAGCAGGAAGAAACTGCGCAAGAGCTTACTAATTGAGTAAAAGCCTAGCATCCCCCGCTAGGCTTTTTTGTTTATAAGTTTATAACCAAATAATACTAACCAAAAACCAGCGAAGAAGCCGCTTAATAAGTAAAGCAAGGCAGCCATAGTGGTAAGGGGCGATACCATCACTAATGCCAGCGGCGTAAGCACGCCCAATATAAAGAAAATACCGCCTTTGCCTGACCAGTAACCTAGCAGCAATAACGAGCACACTAGGCCGCCAGCTAGTGCATAAAAAAGTGTATTTATTGTCAGCTCTGCATAAGCAAAACCAGCAATAACAGCCACTAACACCGACAGCAAAAAGCCAAGTGGTGCTTTATTAACTAGTGATAAACCAACATGTGGTTGTTCACTCATAAAGTGTCTCCCATAGAATTCCATCATCAACACTGTGCTGCTCACTAACAAAGTAGCCAACAACTTGCACAAGTTGATCGTTATAAAAAATAAGTGGTGTCTGCGCACGTAACCAAGGAGCTACTTTGGCATCTTTAAACCAATGCTTTAAGGTGTTTGAGCCTGGTTTATGCAATGGTTTGATACGCGCTTGCGGCCTATTAAATTCAACCCGTACATGCTCATCCTGCTGTGGCTTTCTAATACCCTTGCCCTGTTTCACGGTCAGCTTTCGGCCATCTGTCAGTACAATGCTCTGCAAAGTTATATCCATCGCCTCAGGTATTGCCTGCTCTTTCACAAAGTACCAATGCTGCTGATGACGACGAACATCACCGCTTTGCAAACAAATTTTTAGCTGGGCATCGGCTTTGGCCGTTAAACCTTGCTCAATAATTTGCTGTAGTTGATTTTCTGAAGGCAGTTGATGGGTAAACTGATTCAGCCACGCACGCACAAGGTTTGCTTGTCTAGGCTGGCTAAAGGGCGCAATTGCCAGGCAACTTAAGCCACCCTGCGCATTTTGACACTGTGCAAGGTCACTTTGCGTATATTCATCAAGTAGCGATTGCTGTTTCTGCAACAGTCGAATACTACGCGCTGCACTTTTTTCAAACCCTTGAAAACGCTCCGTTAAAATCGGCAGAACCTGATGACGTAAAAAATTACGGTCAAAGCGTTCATCAACATTTGAATCATCGGTGATATGGGTAATAGCAAATTCATCAGCAAACTGTTCAATTTGCTCACGAGTAATATTAATCAGCGGTCTAAAACACACACGCCCAGATGCTAAAAAGCGCTGTTGTTGCATTGACGCTAAACCCTGTAAGCCTGAACCGCGTTTTAGCCGAAGTAAGAAGGTTTCAAGTTGATCATTCAAGTGCTGGCCAAGCAGTATTACACTACCTGACATACAGTTTTCGTCGAGGGCTTGGTATCGTGCCTCTCGCGCTTGTGCTTCGAGTGAAGTACGCGAGCGCTGATGAATTTCAACCTGCACCGCTTTAAATGCCACATCGAGTTCTTCACATAGCGATTGGCAAAATCCTTGCCATTCAGAGGCATGCTTACTCAAACCATGATTAACATACACAGCTTCAAGTTTAAGTTCTGAGTGTTGCTGTTGAGCTCGCTTCATTAAATGTAACAATACAACCGAATCAACACCGCCAGATAAGGCAACGCTAAAGCAACTTTGCTGAGCGTTCAGCAAAGGCTGCAATTGTGCTAAAAAATGGTGGTATAAATCTGATGTTTGCATTAAAAACCAATGAGTATACAAGCGTCTGTGTTATCGGCATTATAAAACAAAAAAAGCCGCAAAAGCGGCTTTTTTCAATTTTAAGCTGTGTTTAGCAATAGCCAAACGACATTAAACGTTTGTAACGCTGATCAAGCATTTCATCTAGTGAAAGGCCTTGTAAGTCAGCTAGGTCACGCTTAAGTTGGTTTTTAAGGTTACGCGCCATCGCATCGTAATTCCGATGTGCGCCACCAAGTGGCTCATCAATTACGTTGTTGATTAAATCAAGCTCTTTAACACGTGCAGCTGTTACACCCATGGCTTCTGCAGCTAATGGTGCCTTGTCTGCGCTTTTCCATAAGATTGATGCACAACCTTCTGGCGAAATTACAGAGTAAGTGCTGTATTGCAACATGTTAACGCGGTCGCCCACACCAATAGCTAATGCACCACCAGAACCACCTTCACCGATAACAGTACAAATAGTGGGTACTTTTAACGCAGCCATTACTTTAAGATTACGCGCAATTGCTTCACTTTGACCACGCTCTTCAGCGCCAACACCTGGGTATGCACCTGGGGTGTCGATAAAAGTCATGATTGGCATTTTGAAACGCTCAGCCATTTCCATTAAGCGTAATGCTTTACGGTAACCTTCTGGCTTTGGCATACCAAAGTTGCGTTTAATTTTTTCAGCCGTGTCACGCCCTTTTTGTTGGCCAATAACCATCACTGGTTGACCTTCAAAACGTGCAACACCACCTAAAATAGCTGGGTCGTTAGCAAAAGTACGGTCGCCTGCTAGTTCGTCAAATTCCGTGAAAATGCGCTCGATGTAATCACGAGTATAAGGACGCAACGGATGACGGGCTAACTGAGAAACCTGCCAAGCACCTAATTCAGAGAAAATTTTCTCTTTCATTTCAGCACTTTTCTCTTTTAATCGACTGACTTCCTCTTCTAATCCAAGGTCTAATTCGCCAGCGCGGCTTACATTTTGTAATTCTTCAATTTTTGCTTCTAATTCAGCGATTGGAAGCTCAAAATCAAGATAATTGAGGCTCATGCTCTAAACTACCTAATTAGTTAAATTCTAGTTCTACATCTTGCGCCGCCATCAGCGATAACTTGTGAATTAAGTCATCACTCGGCGTAACACACCATTCGGTTCCTAAAGTAATCTCAGCCAACGCATCCGGACGTTGATAGAATACTTTAATAGGACAAGTACCAAACTTATAAGGTTCCAGCACTTTTTGTAAATTATCGAAGAAGTTCGCCTCGATCTGCACCATATTCAAGGTCATTTTAATCGCTTTTATACGTTTTTCTCGCGCCTGTGCGATGGTGCATATGTCTCTAGCGGTCATTGTAATGCCACCAGAGAAGTTATCAAAGCTGACCTGTCCAGATATTACCAAGATATTGTTTACTTGCAGCAAATCTTGGTACATTTCAAACTGTTCTGGGAATAAGCGTACATCAATACGGGCACTCTTGTCATCTAAAGTTACAAGACCCCATCGATTTCCCTTTTTGTTTATCAAGGTACGAGCAGAGATCACTAAGCCTGCAGCCGTTGACTGCACATCGCGGTTAGTGGGTTGTAAATCGACCAGCCTTCCTGATGTATAATGCTTTAACTCTTTACGATACTGATTAATTGGGTGACCAGTTAAATACAGACCTAAAGTTTCTTTCTCACCGTCTAGCCACTCATTGTCGGTTAAATCTGTGGCTTTAATAAATGCTTGTTCAACTTCATCTGGCTCTGTAGCAAGTAAACCGAATAAATCTGCCTGCCCTAGTGACTCAGCCTTATGATGCTGATCGGCCGCCCGCATGGCATCTTTTAAGCTTGCGAGTAAGGTTGCACGGCCAGGCTGGGTTTTATCTGGGCCAAGTTGGTCGAGTGCTCCGGCATATATAAGCTTTTCAACAACACGCTTGTTTAAACGCTTTAAGTCAACACGGGCACAAAAATCAAATAAGTCCTTAAACGGGCCACCTTCGCTACGAGCTTCTAAAATAGCTTCAACAGGCGCCTCACCAACTCCTTTAATGGCACCGATACCGTAAACAATTTCACCTTGTAGATTAACCGTAAACTTGTACTCACCGGCATTGACATCTGGCGGTAACAAGGTCAGTTTCATGTTTTCACATTCATCTACCAAGGTAACAATTTTATCGGTGTTATCCATATCTGCCGACATTACCGCAGCCATAAACTCTGCTGGGTAGTGGGTTTTCATCCACAGCGTTTGGTACGATACTAAGGCATAAGCAGCTGAGTGAGATTTATTGAAGCCATAACCTGCGAACTTCTCTACCAAGTCGAAGATTTTCATTGCAAGTTCGCCGTCAACTCCGTTTTTAACAGCGCCTTCTTCGAAGGTTGAACGTTGCTTTGCCATCTCCTCTGGCTTTTTCTTACCCATCGCACGACGCAGCATATCAGCGCCACCTAGCGTATAACCAGCCAGTACCTGGGCAATTTGCATTACTTGTTCTTGATAAAGAATGATACCGTAGGTTGGCTCAAGGATTGGTTGCAAGCTATCGTGTTGCCACTGCGCATCTGGGTAAGATAACTCTTCGCGGCCATGCTTACGGTCGATAAAGTTATCTACCATGCCTGATTGCAATGGACCAGGGCGAAATAGTGCTACCAGTGCGATCATATCTTCGAAGCAGTCGGGCTTTAGACGACGAATAAGGTCTTTCATACCACGAGATTCGAGCTGGAATACCGCGGTGGTTTCGGCGCGTAGCAGTAACTCAATACTTGGCTTATCATCAAGTGGAATAGCGTTGATATCAACGGGCTTTTTACCCTCACGAGCTAAGCGCTCGTTAGTCATATCAAGTGCCCACTGCAAGATGGTAAGTGTTCTAAGACCTAAGAAGTCAAACTTTACTAAGCCTGCTGTCTCAACGTCATTTTTATCAAATTGCGTTACCGGGAATTTACCCTCATCATCACAATAAAGAGCGGCAAAGTCAGTAATTGTGGTGGGTGATATTACAACACCACCAGCGTGCTTACCAGCGTTACGTGTACAGCCTTCAAGGATGCGACACATATCAATAAGCTCTTTGACCTCTTCATCACCGTCGTAGGCTTCTTGTAAACGCGGCTCAACATCAAACGCTTTAGCCAAGGTCATGCCCGGATCGCCCGGTACTAGTTTAGAAATACGATCAACAAAGCCGTAAGGGTGACCAAGTACACGGCCTACGTCACGGATAACCGCTTTTGCAGCCATGGTACCAAAGGTAATGATCTGAGATACCGCGTCACGACCATAAAGCGCCGCTACGTGATCAATTACCTCATCACGCCTATCCATACAGAAATCGACGTCGAAATCGGGCATTGAGATACGTTCTGGGTTCAAGAAACGTTCGAATAGTAAGTCAAATTCGAGTGGATCGAGGTCGGTGATCTTCAGTGCATAAGCAACCAATGAACCCGCACCAGAACCACGCCCTGGACCTACCGGAATATTGTTATCTTTACTCCACTGAATGAACTCCATTACGATCAAGAAGTAACCTGGGAAACCCATTTGGTTGATTACGTCGAGCTCTATTTTCAGACGCTCATCATACTCGCCACGTTTTTCTTTTCGTTCTTGCTCATCTGGGAATAAAAACTGTAAACGCTCTTCAAGACCATCTTCAGAGACCTTAACCAAGAAGTCTTCAATTTTTAGCGAACCGGTTGGGTAATCTGGTAAGAAGTAAGTCCCGAGCTGCACGGTCACATTACAGCGCTTAGCAATTTCAACAGTGTTTTCTAGCGCTTCAGGAATATCGCTAAATAGCTCAGCCATTTGCTCAGCCGTTTTAAGGTATTGCTGCTCAGAAAAACGTTTTGGTCTACGTTTATCTTCTAAGGTGTAACCGTCATGGATTGCTACGCGGATTTCATGGGCTTCAAAGTTTTCTGGCTTTAAAAATACTACTTCGTTAGTTGCCACTACAGGTAACTGCTCTTTTGCAGCAAGCTCAACAGCTAGGTGTAAATAGTCTTCTTCTAAAGCACGTTCCGTACGAATAAGCTCAATGTAATAATGATCGCTAAAATGTTGCTTATAAAAGCTAACGACCGATTCTATAAGCCCAGGGTTACCTTTTAATAGGGCTTTACCTAAGTCGCCATCTTTAGCGCCAGATAATAAAATTAGGCCACTTTTGTGCTCCACCAGCCATTCACGGTCAACCACAGGCCGATGAAATAAATGTCCGCGTTGATACGCTTTAGAGATCAACAAGGTGAGGTTTTTATAGCCTTCGTTATCTTTCGCTAAGATGGTAATTCGGCTAGGTTCATCTTCAAATTCAGGGCTTCTGAGCCAAAAATCTGCGCCGACAATAGGCTTAATCCCCGCGCCATGGGCAGCACCATAAAAACGCACCAAACCACATAAGTTCATCTGATCTGTGATAGCCAACGCAGGCATTTGCAGCTCTTCTGCTTTAGCGACAATTGGCTTAGTTTTAGCGAGGCCATCCACCATTGAGAAATCTGAGTGAACACGTAAGTGAACAAATTGCGGCGCAGGCATTACAGTTGCTCTCCTTTTAACGCCAAAATGCGCTGAACCGGTTTAAAGCTCTTACGATGCTCTGCAATTGCCCCGTATTGTTCGAGTGCCGCAAAGTGCGCTTTAGTTGGATAGCCCTTATGACCTGCAAAGCCATAGTCAGGATAACGCTTATCAAGCTCAATCATTTCTTCGTCACGGGCAACTTTCGCTAAAATAGAAGCCGCTGAAATCTCTTCGACTAGGCTATCGCCTTTTACTACCGCCTGTGCTGGCACAGTTAATTGACTAGGCACACGGTTACCATCAATAAAAACAAACTCTGGCTTTACACTTAAGCCTTCAACCGCGCGACTCATCGCGAGCATGGTGGCATGTAAAATATTTAGCTCATCAATCTCAGTTGGGCTACAACGCCCAATGGCATAGCACAGGGCTTTTTCTTTTATTTCTGACGCTAATAATTGACGTTTTTTGTCTGATAACTTTTTAGAATCGGCTAACCCGGCAATTGGCTGATTTGGGTCCAGTATTACCGCAGCAGTAACAACATCACCGACCAATGGACCACGGCCAACTTCATCTACACCAGCAATATAATTAACATTCGGTCGTTCAATTTGCATTTAGTAACTCCGCGACTGCTGCTGCAGCTTGTTCATTGGCATTTAATCTAATGTTTTTATGTATGGCTAAAAAGCGCGCCTTTAGTTCGCTGTTATCGGTATTAAGCATAGGAGTTAGCGCAGCCGATAGGTTTTCAACATTACACTCAGTTTGTAGGTACTCTGGGACGAGTTCTTCATCGGCTAATAAATTAGGCAACGAGAAATACTTAATGTTAAACGTGAATAAGGTTTTGAAAATCCAGTAACTCAATGGCTTAATTTTATAACCCACAACCATCGGCTTTTTATACAGCATACCTTCAAGTGTTGCGGTTCCTGAGGCAAGCAAAATGGCATCAGCGGCTTGCATTGCAAGATTTGACTGACCATCCAATAATTGCAGTTTTAGATCAGGGGCTGTTTTTTCTAAAATCTCACAAAACTGTGCTTTTCGTTTTTCATTGACTAACGGCACCACAATTTTAAGATCAGGATTTTGCGCTTGTAATTTCGCCGCTGTTTCAATGTAAGTTTCGCTTAAAAGCCCTACTTCAGAACCTCGACTACCAGGTAGTAATGCAAGCACTTTATCAGTTTGTGCCAATCCAAGTTGATTACGAGCCTCGGTTTGGTCGTGCTCAAGAGCAATATCATCAGCCAGAGTATGACCCACAAACGTACAAGGTACATCGTGCTTATCATAAAAGGCTTTTTCGAACGGCAATAATGCCAACACTAAGTTAGTGGCGGCACTGATTTTATGAATGCGTTTTTCGCGCCACGCCCACACTGACGGGCTAACATATTGTACTGTTTTAATACCCGCCTCTTTTAGCGGCTTTTCAACACGTAAGTTAAAGTCAGGGGCATCGATACCAATAAATACATCTGGTGGGTTATCGATAAAATGCTGCACCAATTGTTTGCGTATTTTTAGTAGGCGCGGTAATCGGCCAAGTACTTCAACTAAGCCCATTACAGATAATTCGTCCATATCGAATAATGTTTTACAGCCAGCCGCTTGCATACGCGGGCCTGCAATCCCCTCAAATATGGCATCTGGAAAACGGCGTTTAAGTGCTTTTACTAGCCCTTCACCTAAAATATCACCTGATAACTCACCTGCCACCAAGGCAATACGTAACGGCTTTGTTTGTTCTTTCATTCGTTGATAATTCGCAACTTTTGGCACTAATAAAAATGAGTTTACCGTGTTTTAGCAGTCGGATAAATGTCACACGAGTAATTAATACTAGAATTTAAATAAGTGCTTATTCATTAACCTAGGTAACCAGCTAAGAAAGTAAACAATTAATTTTTTAGCCGAGAGAATACCTATAAGTGAGTAATCTTTTTGTTCTATAAAAACTGGCTAAAAGTTTTTGATAAGGTAATTAATCGATTGAAAAGTTAAGCTTTAATCTCTAATCTGTAGAAATGATGAACAATTATTTAATCTTATTTTCTTATTTTTCTATTGACTAAAATGGATACAAGGTTAATATTCACAAAGTTTCAATAATTACTGAAACTTCATAACCAATAATTTGTCGTGTCTACCGCACTCGCTAACAAGGAGCTAAACAATGATAGATGAAACATTTGTGGATCTATCGCGATTGCAGTTTGCAATCACTGCCCTCTTTCACTTCCTATTTGTTCCCCTTACTTTAGGTATGACGTGGATTTTGGTGATCATGGAATCCGTTTACGTGATGACTGGTCGCGAAATTTATCGTGATATGACTAAATTCTGGGGTAAGTTATTTGGTATTAACTTTGCGATTGGTGTGGCGACAGGTCTAACCATGGAGTTCGAGTTTGGTACCAACTGGTCTTACTACTCTCACTACGTGGGCGATATTTTTGGCGCTCCACTGGCGATTGAAGGCTTAATGGCATTCTTTTTAGAGTCAACCTTTGTCGGTATGTTCTTTTTAGGTTGGGAGCGACTAACAAAACGTCAGCATTTAGCTGCAACTTTCCTTATGGCTCTAGGTACTAACCTATCAGCTTTATGGATTTTGATTGCCAATGGTTGGATGCAAAACCCTGTAGGGGCTGAGTTTAATTATCAAACCATGCGAATGGAAATGACCAGCTTTGCTGAACTGGTATTCAACCCCGTCGCACAAGTTAAGTTTATTCATACCGTTTCGGCAGGGTATGTTGCAGCATCTATGTTTGTACTGGGCATTAGTAGCTGGTACATCCTAAAAGGTCGCGATCTTGCTTTTGCTAAACGCTCGTTTTCGGTTGCTTCTGGGTTTGGTTTAGCGTCTATCCTTTGTGTTATTTTACTTGGTGATGAATCTGGCTACGAAGTTGGCGAGGTACAAAAAGTTAAACTCGCAACCATTGAAGCTGAGTGGCACACCGAAGAAGCCCCTGCTGCATTCACTCTGGTCGGTATTCCTGATTCAGAAGAGCAAGTCACTCACGCTGCTGTTAAAATACCTTATGCACTGGGCATTATTGCTACTCGCTCTATTGATGAACAGGTAACGGGTATTAAAGATCTAGAAAAGCAACACGAAGTACGAATTCGTAATGGCATGGTTGCATACGAATACTTAGAGAAGCTTCGAAGTGGTGAAGACACTCCAGAAAACATTGCAAAATTCGATAGCTTAAAAGACGACCTTGGCTATGGTTTACTACTAAAACGCTATACGCCTAACGTGGTAGATGCCACAGAAGAGCACATTCAAAAAGCAGTGAAAGATTCGTTCCCTAAAGTTGGTCCTATGTTTTGGTCCTTCAGAATTATGGTCGGTTGCGGTGTGATCATGCTTGGCGTATTCGTGCTTGCATTTTATTACAACGCGCACCGCATTATTGAGCAAAAACGCTGGTTATTATGGGCTGCGGTATGGAGTATTCCACTGCCGTGGATTGCCATTGAATTTGGTTGGATTGTTGCTGAATATGGCCGCCAACCATGGGCTATTTCAGAGATTCTACCAACCTTCTTGGCAACCTCATCTCTGACGGTAAACGATTTACTTATCAGCATTACTGGCTTCATTATCTTTTACACAGGACTTGCTGCTGTCGAAGGCTGGTTAATGCTGCGCTTTATTAAACAAGGTCCAAGCTCGCTTCATACTGGTAAATATCACCATGAACTTGCTAAAGCAGATTCACTTGCAAGCCAAGGAGCTCAGTCATGATTTTTGATTACGAAACATTAAAACTAATCTGGTGGCTGTTAATTGGTGTATTACTGATTGGCTTTGCAGTGACCGATGGCATGGACATGGGTGTGGCAATTTTGCTTCGCCTAGTTGGTAAAACCGATGTGGAGCGCCGTACTGTAATTAACACCATAGGTGCTCACTGGGATGGTAACCAAGTTTGGTTCATCACCGCTGGGGGTGCACTATTTGCTGCTTGGCCTATGGTATACGCGGCCGCGTTCTCTGGCTTTTACTTTGCTATGATGCTGGTGTTATTTGCGTTATTTTTCAGACCGCTTGGTTTTGATTACCGCTCAAAAATAGACTCACCACGTTGGCGAAACAACTGGGATTGGGGCTTATTTGCAGGCAGTTTTATTCCTGCTTTAGTATTTGGTGTGGCATTTGGTAACTTATTACTGGGCGTGCCTTATCATATCGACGACCTACTGCGTGTCAGTTATCAAGGTTCATTCTTTGCGTTATTAAACCCATTTGCCATTGTTGTTGGCTTAGTAAGCGTACTGATGTTGGTTGGTCATGCAGGCATGTGGCTACAACTTCGTACGGATGCAGAGGTTGCAAAACGCTCAGCACAATACGGTCAATATGCGCTGATGGCGTTTATTGTGTTGTTTGCCTTGGCCGGTGTGTGGGTATCGCAAATTGACGGTTATAAAATCGTTAGCATGGGTGATACTCAAGGTTTTGCAAACCCGCTTGGTAAAACAGTCACGCAGGCACCGGGTGCATGGCTTGATAACTATACAAAAATGCCATTAACAATGCTGTTCCCTGCCCTTGCATTCGTGATGGCGGCACTGGCGATTGTGTTATCTAAATTACAAAAACCTGCAATGGCCCTGATTGCATCAAGCTTAATGCTTGCAGGCGTAATTTTAACTGCGGGTATGTCAATGTTCCCGTTCGTCATGCCTTCGAGTAACAACCCAAATATTAGTTTAACTATGTGGGATGCGGTTTCGAGCCATATGACTCTCAACGTGATGTTTATTGCAGCGGTTATTTTTGTACCACTTATTCTTATTTACACAACGTGGTGCTATGTGAAAATGTGGCGCAAAGTAACCATCAGTGAAATCGAAAACAACACGCACGGTAGCTACTAAGGAGATTTAATTATGTGGTATTTTGCCTGGATTTTAGGTGTTCTATTAGCCTGTACCCTTGGGGTGATCAACGTAATGTGGTACGAATTTCACCAACATAAAGATTCGATTGCTGATGATGAGCTAGAGCTTTACGCGAGACTCAAAAACACCGATGACAACTAAACCCCGACCAAATCGCGCGCAGCAACAAACGCTGCGCGCTTTTTTAAAGCAATATAGTCAGTCCGCTTCAGGGCTTCTTAAATTAAGCATTAGTTTGGGCACACTCAACGCCCTATTAATGATTGCCTCTTGTTATCTTCTTGCAAACGCGGCTCATCAAGTCATGTTTGAACAAGCAAACTTGCAAGCCGTAAGCCCATTATTATGGCCGCTGGCTGGGCTAATTTTAGTTCGTGCTTTGTTGGTTGCCCTAAGTGAACGCGTAAGTAACCGCGCCGCGTTAAAAATAAAAAACGTGATGCGAAATACATTGCTAGAAAAGCTCAGCAAACTTGGGCCAGCCTACAGTGAACAAAAAGGTCATGGCGCAACACTTAACACCTTACATAATGGGGTTGAAGCACTGCATCAATATTACGCTAATTACATTCCAAGTGTGGCTTACAGTGCGCTTATTCCACTAGCGATATTAGTGGTGATTTTTCCAACCGATTACAAAGCAGGCCTCATATTCCTTTTAACAGCCCCGCTTATCCCCTTTTTTATGATTTTAGTGGGCCATAAAGCGGAGCAGTTAAACCAAGATCGCTGGCAACAACTTGCGGTACTTGGTAATTACTTTTTTGACCGATTACAAGGCCTGACTCAACTCAAGCTCTTTAATGCAACCAAACGTGAGCTAAATAGCATCAGTCAGATTTCTGATGATTACCGTGGAGCAACCATGGGTGTATTGAAAGTCGCCTTTTTATCGTCTTTCGCCCTTGAGTTTTTAGCCACCATTAGTGTGGCACTTGTTGCCGTGATCATTGGCTTTAGATTATTTTTTGGTACCCTCGATTTTGCCACTGGATTTGTGGTGTTACTACTGGCCCCTGAGTTTTACTTACCACTTCGACAAATGGGCACTCATTATCACGCAAAACTTGAAGGGATCAGTGCCGCTGCTGATATGGTCGACATAATCAATCAAAGCGACGCCGATGAACATTTGGGTACATCTAAACTTGAGTTACCGCTAAAAGATATACAGCTGAATGCGCTTACCTTTCACTACCCAGAAACAAACGAAGGGGTGACTGATATCAACTTAACCCTGCCAAGCACAGGCTTAATTGCCTTTGTGGGTGAAAGTGGCTCGGGTAAAAGTACCTTGTTTGATTGCCTATTGGGTTTTCATCATCAAGCCAACAATGCCATTAGCATTAATGGACAACCTCTAAGTGATACTGCATTAGCTGATTGGCAAGCACAGCTGGCGTGGATCCCACAACACGCCACGTTATTTTATCGGAGCGTTGCAGAGAACCTGCGCTTAGCTAAACCCGATGCAAGCCAAGCAGAGCTCGATGAAGCAGCAAATAAAGCTGGCGCACTTGAGTTTATTACTGCACTACCTGATGGCTTTGATACCTTGCTCGGTGAACAAGGAGAAGGCCTCTCTGGTGGGCAAAAACAGCGCATAGCCCTTGCTCGTGCATTTTTGAAGAATGCCCCTGTGCTAATGCTAGATGAACCTACCGCTCACTTAGACAGCCAAACCGAGCATTTAATCAATCAAGCGATCCGTGAGTATGCAAAAGATCACTTAGTGCTAGTTATTGCTCACCGACTGAATACGGTTAAACACGCCGATAAGATTTACGTTATGCAACAAGGTCACATTGTTGAATCTGGTCAGTACCAGCAACTGACTGAGCAAGCTGGCCTATTTGCTAAACTGGTAAGCCAAGGTGACGCCCATGCATAACTTTATACGTCTATTAAAACTGTGCAAACCTCATACTGGCATGCTGCTTTTAGGAGCTTTTTTAGCAAGCTTAACGGTACTTGCTAATGTAGGCTTGCTCGCTATATCGGGGTGGTTTTTAGCAGCCATGGCAGCGGCGGGCATTGCTGGTGTGCAGATGAATTACTTTACCCCAGCTGGAGTGATCCGCTTTTTAGCTATCGTGCGCACAGCGTCTCGTTACGGTGAGCGGATGATAACTCATAATGCTACCTTTTTATTACTGAGCGAAATTCGCGTAAACATGTTCAAGACTTTGAGCCAACTGAACAACGTTGACTTAGCAATGAGTCGTAGTAGCGATTTATTTAACCGGCTACAGAATGATGTCGATGCGCTGGATAAGTTTTACCTAAATGTACTGCTGCCTATTATTGTCGCCCTTTTCAGCATTCCTATAGTAATGGCCTTCATGGCCATGTATAACGCTGACGTTGCATTAGTGTGCTTTACTTCACTGATGATTATTGGCGTACTGCTTCCCACATTGTTAAGCCATAAGCTTCACCAACAAGCGGATAACGAAACCCAGCTCTCAGCCGAGTTAAGATCTGAACTTGCCGATACGTTATCAGGTGCTAGAGAGCTTGCTGTCTATCAAGCACATGCGGCGCAATTAGCGCATTGTGATTCACTCAGTAAACAATACAACAACCAGCTCTACAATCGTCACAAGGCCATAGCAAATAGTAATGGCTTAAACACTTTGGTGATACAAGTCACCATGCTAGCCAGTGTATTTATGATAATTCCACTGGTTGCAATAGGGAGTATGAAAAACGTTGAACTGGCGATGCTCGCGTTATTTGTATTAGCAAGCTTTGAAACCGTGCTCACTCTGCCTACGGCATTTATTGAATTGCCGCTTACTTTAAGTGCCGCAAAGCGACTGTTTGATCTTGAAGATAAACACAACAGCTTAGCCGAAAAGCCAAACAACTTAGATGATCAGCTAGCAAACCAATTAGCTGACAAATCAGGGCTTGGTCTTGAGCTAAGCGAGGTCAATTACCAATACTTGGGGGCAAAAAGTAAAGCCCTTAGCAATATCAATTTTGCGATTACACCCGGCAGTAAAGTTGCCCTAGTCGGTGCCAGTGGCAGTGGCAAAACCACTCTAGTTAACTTACTCACGGGCCTTTGGCCGCTGCAATCAGGCTCATTAAAGCTCACCACCAAGCAAGGTAACTTTGAACTTGAAAGCTTGAGCACTGCAACACGCTTTAAGCAGCTAACGATAGTTGCCCAGCAGCATCATATTTTTGATGGCACGCTACGTGAAAATCTTCGTTATGCAGCTTTTGATGCGACAGATGAGATGCTTATTGAAGCCTGTGAAAACGCTGAACTTGGCTCTTGGCTTAAGAACTTAAAAGCCGGCCTTAATACCCGCTTAGGAACCGCTGGCAGAAAGCTTTCTCATGGTCAGTCACGTCGTATTGCCATTGCTCAAGCCCTATTAAGGCAAGGTAATTTAATCATTCTTGATGAGCCAACAGAGAGTCTAGATAACCACACTAAGCAAAACTTGCTGACTACGCTTGAGAAAATATGGGCAGATAAAACCATGCTGACCATTACTCACGACCCAGCAATGCTAAGTCGTGTTGATAAGGTTATTTGGTTAGAACAAGGACAAGTAAGAGCCTTTGCAAGTCATGCTGAATTGATGGCTAATGAAGCCGACTACGTAGAGCTTATTACCCGTTTTTAATCGAGCTGCTCAACAGTAACGTCAATCACACCTTGCTTGACTGAGGCAATTTGTGAAAACGCCTTTTTTGATAAATCGATAATACGACCGCGGATAAATGGGCCGCGGTCATTAATGGTAACAATCACACTTTTATTGTTACTAATATTGGTGACCCTCACTCTGCTGCCAAAGCCAAGCGTTTGATGAGCCGCGCTCCATGCCTGTTGATTAAACACCTCACCACTTGCTGTCATTCGGCCATGATATTTATCAGCGTAATAACTGGCTTTGCCTTTTTCTATTGCTCCTTTTGATACTGAAGGCGCACTACTACAACCACTTATTATTAAGCTTAACAATGCAAAGATGATGAGTTTATTCATATTACTAGATCCTTTTTTGTCGTGAAGATAACAAGCACTGACTTAGCAAAACCTGAACTATAAAAACAAAAAAGCCACCTTACGGTGGCTTTTAGTAATTAGCTTTTGATTAGCGAATAATTCCGCGCTCAGAGCTTTTCACGAAGTCTATCATCAACTGAACAGCTGGATACTTCGCAGCATCTTCACTTAGCTCAGCGATTGCTTCTTCAACACCTAAACTCTTACGGTAAAGCGTTTTA
This sequence comes from Pseudoalteromonas simplex, assembly GCF_015278155.1. Lineage (NCBI taxonomy): Bacteria > Pseudomonadati > Pseudomonadota > Gammaproteobacteria > Alteromonadales > Pseudoalteromonadaceae > Pseudoalteromonas > Pseudoalteromonas simplex. The sequence continues at coordinate 37,302 of NZ_JADILN010000010.1, read as the reverse complement.
TATGCACGGCGTGTTGCCATGATTTCATCGCTTTCAAAACCACGGCGTTTCATGCCTTCAGTATTGATTGCTACAGGGCCTGCCGGCGTGCCAATGGTCGTTACAAATGGTGGCACATCTTTATTAACACCTGAGTACATACCAACAAAGGCATGTGAACCAATTTTACAGAACTGGTGAACACCTGAATTACCAGCAAGGATCACCCAGTCACCTACGTGTACGTGGCCAGCAACAGAGGCATTATTAGCAAAAATAACGTTATCACCCACTACTGCATCATGCGCAACGTGTGTGTAAGCCATAAATAAGTTGTTGCTACCAATTTTTGTTACACCTTGGTCTTGAATCGTACCACGGTGAATGGTCGCACACTCACGGATCACATTGTTGTCACCAATGATCAAGGTTGTAGGCTCATTCGCGTACTTTTTGTCTTGGCACGCTTCACCGACCGAAGCAAATTGGAAAATATGGTTACCAGAACCAATCGTCGATGGGCCTTTTACAACCACATGAGATTCGATGATACAGTTATCACCAATAGTAACATCGTTACCGATGTAGCTATAAGGGCCAACTGATACGTTATTTCCAAGTTTTGCACCTGGTTCGATTATCGCCGTAGGATGGATCACTATTAAAACTCTCTTCTCGCACACATGATTTCGGCAGTACACACTACTTTGCCGTCAACTTTTGCTTCTGCTGCAAACTTCCATATATTGCGGCGCTCTTTTAAAAACTCTACATGTAAATGCATAGTATCGCCAGGTAATACTGGCTGTTTAAATCGCGCATTATCAATCGCAGCGAATAAATATAGTTCGTTATCGCTACGATTTTCAACTGTCTTAAAGCCAAGTAAGCCAGTTGCTTGGGCCATTGCTTCTAAAATCAACACACCTGGAAAGATAGGTTGATTAGGAAAATGACCCGTAAAAATAGGTTCGTTCACTGTTACATTTTTAATCGCATGTAACGACTCGCCTGGCGTGTAATCTAGAACACGGTCAACAAGTAGCATCGGGTAACGATGCGGAAGTAAACTTAAAATATCTTGGATATCAAGACTATTTAATTCATTTGCCAAAATAGCATCCTTATTTGTCTTCAATATTGAGTGACTTAGTCAGTGACTCAAGAGCTTTAATGCGGTCTTTCATATCGCCAAGATTGCGGATGTGGGCAATACTTCGGCGCCATTCTTTGTTAGTTTGATGAGGTAATCCTGATGAATAGATTCCAGGCTCTGTGATTGCTTTCGTCACCATACTCATGCCGGTGATTATAGCACCATCGCATACGCTAAGGTGACCATTAATTGCAACCATACCACCAATCTGACAATTCCTACCGATCTCGACGCTTCCGGCAAAAACCGTGCAACCGGCAACCGCTGTGCCTGAGCCGATCTCGACATTATGCGCTATTTGACATTGATTATCGATAATTACATTACTATGGATGATCGTATCGTCTAATGCACCACGGTCAATCGTAGTAGACGCGCCTACCTCAACCTTATCACCGATGATTACTCGGCCAAGTTGCGGTATTTTCACCCATTCCCCACGCTCATTAGCGTAACCAAAACCATCGCTGCCCACGACTGTATTCGCTTGGAATAAACAGTCGCTGCCAATCTCAACTTCATGGTAAATGCTTACATTTGCCCAAAGCTTAGTGCTTTGACCAATTTTTGCATGCTCACCAATGAAACAGTTTGGACCAATCTGCACATTGTCAGCAATAACAGCACCAGCTTCAATCACCACATTGGCGGCGATCGCGACATTATTACCAATCGAAGCTGAATCATGAATGACTGCACTAGGGTGAATACCCGTCACTGCTGAGCGCGGTGTGGTGTCCATTAGCTGAGCAAGCTTGGCGTAACAAACATAAGGGTTAGCAACAATGAGCTTATTACCCGAAAAGTACTCAGCGTCTGCTGATGATAAAATCACCGCACTTGCTTGAGTATCATCTAATTGCGAGCGATATTTCTTGTTCGCTAAAAATGCAATATGCCCATGTTGGGCATTTGCAAGTGTAGATATTTTTTTAATCTCTGTAGCGCCGTCACCTTGAAGGTCAGCGCCCAGAAGATCCGCTATCTGCGAAAGCGTGTAGTTTTGCATATATGATTTCTATTGCTTACTTACTTTTTCAACAACTTTGCTTGATAAGTCATCGACAGTTTTAGGGTTAACATAAATCGTTGTTTCTTTAACTTTAACTTCATCGAATTTGCCAGCTTTCGCTACTTCTTCGATTGCATCTAAGATTAGCTTTTGAACTTTAGCTAGTTCTTGGTTTTGACGCATTTTGATTTCTTGCTCTAAAGGACGACCTTTTTCAGCAAGTTGCTGCTGCATACCTTGAATCTTAGTACGTAATTCTTCTTTTTGCTTGTCGCTCATAGTTGTCGCTTCACGCTTGAACTTTTCAGCTTCAAAACGAATATCACCTTGAAGTTTTTCTAGCTCTTGACGACGCTCAGAGAATTCAGCTTCTAAAGTTTGCTCTACTTTCGCCATTTGTGGGATTTGTTTGTAGATTTCTTGCATATCAACAATACCTACTTTGTGGGCAAATGCGTTAGTAGATAGGCCCATAGATAAAGTAGCAAGTAGTGCAAAAGCTGTTGATTTAATTGATTTATTCACGAAAAAACTCCTTTAGAATGTATTACTAATGTTAAAGCTGATGGTCTTCGTATCGTCATCTTCTTCTTTTTGCAATGGATACGCAAAACTGATCAGCATTGGACCCATCGGAGAGATCCATTGTAGAGAAAGACCGGTTGAAACCCTAAAGCGCATCGGATCTGAGTAATCATCCAATTTAGCACGCTCATCTGTTGACAGGTTTTGATAACGGTCAATATTAAACTCTGTATCCCATACGTTTGCTGCATCTACGAAGAAGCTGGTACGTACAGAGCTAGTGTTTTCTTCATCTAAGAAAGGTGTTGGAACAATAAGCTCCATCCCTGCGACCGCTTTGGCGTTACCACCAATTCGGCCTGCTGTGTAAAGCTGGTCAAACTCTGATGCACCACCAATGCTACCTGTCGGTGCACCATCATGTGATGGCGTGCCAGGGATAGTTTGCGGAACACGTGATACAGCACGTGGTAAAATCGTATTACGGTCAAAGCCACGTAGTTCCATTTCAGTTATTCTGAAGAACTCTTGGAACGGTAGTGTTTGGTCATAACCATTGGTTGTACCATAACCATTACCATATGCAAGCGCCGCACGCGTTGAGAATACCCAGCTATGGTCATTACTGATTGGCCAATAAAAACGTGAATCGTAATTTAGCTTAAAGTACTGTAAATCAGAGTTTGGCGTTGTTGCAGTTAAGTTAAGAGATTGGCGCGAACCTGCTGTTGGGAATAAACCACGGTTTACAGTAACGCGTGACCAACCTGCACTTAGCTCGTACTTAGTAAAGTCAAAACCTGCATCTGGGTTATTTGGATCTAAGAAGGTTTCACGAATAACACGTGTTTGCTCGTACTCAGCAATATCTGACAGTTCTTCTTGTACCCAACGAACACCAAAGTTAATACGGTTTACTGCATCGATTGGGAAACCAATGTTAGTACCAATACCATAGCTCTTCGATTTATAGTCGATTAGGCTAAACTTACTCGCATCGTAGTTACTGTAGAAAATGCTACTACCTTGCGATACACCATCAGGCGTAAAGTAAGGGTCAGTATAAGACACACTAATACGCTCAGAACCACGTGAGGTATTGATGTTGAAACCAATTTGGTTACCGGTCCCTAAGAAGTTTGATTCACTGACACCAATGTTAAATTGCAGACCTAAGTAAGAACCATAGGCAAGGCCTGCGTTAAAGCTACCTGCAGATTGTTCTTTCACAGTAAAATCTACATCAACTTGGTCATCTACACCTGGTACTGGCACCACATTAAAATCAACGCTTTCCATGTAGGGTAAACGCTGAATTTGCAGTTTAGAGCGCTCAAGGCTTTGATTGGACAACCACGCACCTTCAAGCTGTGTCATTTCACGGCGCACTACTTCATCAGAGGTATTTTGGTTACCACCCACAATGATACGACGAACATAAACACGCTTACCCGGATTAACCGATAGCGTTAATTGAACTTCTTTATTTTCATCATCAATTTCTGGGATGGTACGCACTTCAGCATTAGCATAACCAAAACGCGCTAAGTAGCTTTTGATAAACTCTTCTGAAGAGGTCACAACGGAGCCATTATAAAGCTCACCTGTTTTCAGCGGGATAACACTTCTGATGAGTTCTTCACGGCCTAACAAGTCACCAATAAAGTCAAAGCCTTTCACTTTGTATTTAACGCCTTCGGTGATATTTGCTGTTACATAAACAGAGTCACGCTCAGGGCTTACAGATACTTGTGTTGAATCGATATTAAAGCGCAAGTAGCCACGGTCTAGGTAGTAACTGCGAATTTTCTCTAAATCGCCTTCAATGGTTTGCTTTTGATAACGGTCGCTCGACATGAACTTCCACCACGGCAAATCTTGCTGTGACTCAGCTAATTTAAGTAGCTCTTCATCAGAGAAAAGTTCGTTACCAACGAGGTTGATTTGACGAATTGATGCAGCATCACCTTCATCAAATTCAAATAATAGTTTTACACGGTTTCGAGGTAACTTTGTGATACTAACTTCCACCTTTGCATTGTACTTACCAATACTGTGGAAGAATTCAACTAGACCTTTTTCAATGTTATCAAGAACTGTTTTATCAAGCGGCTCACCAGTACGGATATCCTGCTGGTCTAGCGACTCATTTAGCTGCTCATCTTTGATATCTTTATTGCCATCAAATTCGATCATACTGATCGTTGGGCGCTCAGTCACTCGGAAGATAACACTGTTGCCATCACGTAATGCTTTAATATTGTCAAAGTGACCAGAACGATAGAGAGCCTTTATGGTTCTTGAAATTGTGTACTCATCAATATTATCGCCCACATTGATCGGAATATGCGTTAACGCAGCACCCAGTGCAACACGCTGTAAACCTTCAACTTTTAAATCTTCTACAATAAAGGAGTTTTGGCCTAGGGCTGCAAAGCTAGCGCCTAATAAACTTGAAACTGCCAAATGTTTTTTTATAGCCATTTTGTTATCTTTATCCTTTACAACTGTATTACCGCTCAACACCTTTTTAAATAAACTTTTTGGTGTTTTACAATCGTGTTCAAATTGGAATTTTTCGCTTATTTGTTATAAACGCGATACATCATTGAACAAAGCGAAACATGTTAAAAATAGAAGCAGCAAGGCCCCCACTTTAAAACCAAATTCTTGCGTCTTCTCAGAGACCGGCTTTTTGCGAAAAAGTTCAATTATGTAATACATTAAGTGCCCACCATCTAGCACTGGCAGCGGCAATAAGTTAAATACACCAAGGTTTACACTAATTAATGCTAAAAAGCTTAAAAAGGCAACCAAGCCATAGCTTACGCTAGTTCCCGCGCCAACTGCAATGCCCACCGGACCACTTAAATTTTTAACCGACACCTGACCAGTAATTAAATTACCAATCATGTCAAAACTAAGGGTAATTAAACGCCATGTTTCTTGTATGCCCAGCACAATACTATCGACGGGGCCATAATGTCTAGTTTCAATATAGTTTTCTGGCCATGGCTCGACCACCGGAGACACACCTAAAAAGCCCTGAGCAACGCCTGTATCATTGGTTCTGCTTTGTGGCGTTACTGTCAGTTCTTTTATACTATCTTGCCTTTGTACACTAAATTGTAAGGATTTGTTAGGTGATTGCTGAATTAATGAAACTAACTTGCTCCAACTGCTGATATTTTCACCATTTACAGCAAGTATTTTGTCGTTAACCTGTAAACCTGCAGCTTCTGCCGCCGAGCCTTTACTGATCATGGCTACTTCTAAAAGTGCTTTAGGGCGAAACGGTACAATACCTATCGAGGTTAATGGCGGAACGTCTTGTTGATCTAATTTCCAACCATCTAAATTAAGAGTACGTACATGTTTTTGATAATTTTGATCACGAAGCGTTACCACAACACTTTGCTCACCTAAGCGACTCATAAGTGAGAATGTGGCATCTTGCCAAGTGTTAATGTCGTCTTCACCAATTTTAATAATTTGCTGGTTTGGCTCAATCTTAGCAGCAGCGGCACGGCTGCCTTGAGTCACCTCACCCACCACAGGTTTTAATGACTGCACCCCCACCATATACATCACAGCAAGTGCAAAAATAGCGAATAAAAAGTTTGCCATCGGGCCTGCAGCCACAATCGCAATACGTGCTTTTACTGATTTAGCATTAAATGATAAATGACGCTGCTCTGGCGGCACTTCGTCAACACGCTCATCAAGCATTTTGACATAACCACCTAGTGGGATTGCAGCAACCACATATTCGGTTTGCTGTTTGTCGTACCACTTGATCAACGGCTTACCAAAGCCAATTGAAAAACGTAGCACTTTCACGCCCGCTTTTCGCGCAACCCAGAAATGACCATATTCATGCACAGTCACTAAAATACCTAAGGCGAGAATAAATGAGCCAAGATTCCAGAAAAAATCAAACATGCTAGTTGATGCCTCTTTTTACAAACTCAGTCGCTTTTACACGTGCAGCTTGGTCGCAAGCTAAAATCTCATCGAGAGTTTGCACGTTGATGTTTTGTGTTGCGTTGAGCGTTTCAGCGTTAATTCGATAAATATCTGTAAAGCCGATTTGACCATTTAAAAAGGCAGCAACGGCAATTTCATTCGCCGCATTTACTGTGGTGGTTGCACCTTGCCCCATTTCACACGCATCAATGGCAAGTTTTAAATTAGGGTAACGGGCATAATCTGGTTTAGTGAAAGTAAAATCTGCCATTTGTGAAAAATCGAGCGGTTTTACACCCGCATCGACACGCTCAGGAAAAGCTAAAGCATGCGCTATTGGTGTGCGCATATCTGGATTGCCCATTTGCGCAAGCACTGAGCCATCTTGATATTGCACCATAGAGTGAATAATACTTTGTGGGTGGATCACCACTTCAATATCACTGGCACAGCAGTTAAACAACCACTTGGCTTCTATAAACTCTAGGCCTTTATTCATCATAGTGGCTGAATCAACAGAAATCTTTTGTCCCATCGACCAATTAGGGTGTGCCACCGCTTCTGCAACAGTCACTGATGATAATGTCGCTAAATCACGCTTTAAGAAGGGACCGCCAGAACCAGTCAGCAAGATTTTGCTCACGCCATTGTCAGCAAGTAAGCCAGATGTATTTTGTAGCGATGCAGGCATACATTGGAAAATCGCATTATGTTCGCTGTCGATAGGCAGTAAAGTGGCGCCATGTTGTTTTACTTTATCAATAAACAACTGACCTGACATAACGAGCGACTCTTTGTTAGCGAGCAAGACCTTTTTGCCAGCTTCAACTGCACTTAAAGTCGGTAACAGACCTGCTGCACCTACTATCGCCGACATCACTGCATCAACATCTGTATGTGCAGCAAGCTCACACATCGCATCAACACCTGCTAGCACCTGTGTGTTACACGAGCTATTTGCAAGTAAATTTGATAGCGCACTAGCGGCTTGTTGATCAGCCATAACAGCAAACTTAGGCTGATGTGCGATACACAACTCAGCCATTTGCTCGGCATTTTTACCCGCCGCTAAAGCAAAAACCGCGAAACGCTCTGGGTTTCTAGAAACAACATCTAAGGTGCTTAAACCGATTGAACCAGTTGCGCCCAGTACGACAAGTTGCTCTACTTTGCTCATAAACTCAGTGTCCATGCGTAGCAAAGTACAAAGATTGGCGCAGCTGCGGTTAAGCTATCGATACGGTCTAAAATACCACCGTGACCTGGTAAACACGAACCGCTGTCTTTCAAGCCAACCTCACGTTTGAACATACTTTCGAGTAAATCGCCTACCGCTGAGAATAACGCGATAAATGCAGTCATTACGGCATAGATTGGCCAAACACTCATATCAACATTAGTGAAGTGGCAAAATGCTAAAACAAAAACAACCGAAGCTACTACACCACCTAATAAACCTTCAATCGTTTTATTAGGACTTACCTTTGGCATTAGTTTACGTTTACCTAAGTTTTTACCAGTAAAGTAAGCACCAATATCAGCGCTCCATACAATACCAAGTACAACTAAAATTAACATTGAACCAAAGTGAGTAGATTCACCATACCCTGCGCTACGTAGTGTATTTAGTGCAAGCCAAAGTGGCACTAGCGTTAAAAAGCCTGCAATGGCACGCATTACAATGCCTTCATTCCAAGCCTTTGCCATAGCTGGGTAGCGCCAAACTAAATAAGTTGCCACAATCCACCATGCAAATGACAAGGTAAATAGATAGTTTGCATCACCCACTAATTGACCATTTTGCCAAAGTGATTCAATGGGCCAATGCCAGTTGAGTAATGCCAAAAATGCAGCCGTTGCTGCTACAAATCCAAAGCGTTTAACTTTATCGCATAGGCCCATAAATGCAGACCATTCCCACGCACCGAGCAAAACAATACCAGCGGCGATATAACTAAATAGTGTTAATGGGGTATAAAAAACCAAAATAAGTGCAAGTGGTGCCAACACGAGCGAGGTTAAAATTCGTTGTTTTAGCAATGTGTGTACCTTCAACTAGTAATTAGGTCTCGGCGAGTAATTGTTTTATTTGTTCGCCTGTACAACCAAATCGTCGCTCTCTGGCAACGTAACATGCGATAGCATCAGCAAATGCAGCTTCATTGAAGTCTGGCCAAAGCGTATCGGTAAAGTAAAGCTCAGCATAAGCCGCTTGCCATAAAAGGAAGTTACTGATGCGTAAATCTCCACCGGTGCGGATCATTAAATCAAGCTCACCTTGGTCGGCCATACTCATTTGTTCAGCCATTAGCTCTTCAGTAATATCTTCTGCGGCCATTTCACCGGCTGCGACTTTTTTCGCAAGCGTTGTTGCGGCGTTAGTAATATCCCAACGTCCACCATAATTAGCTGCCACGTTTAACTGTAGACCCGTATTATTACGAGTTAATTCATGGGCTGCATCAACTTTATTGCGCAAACCTTCTGAAAAGCGTGATAAATCACCAATTATGTTTAGCTTTACATTATTTTTATGAAGTTTTTTAACTTCTTTGCCCAGTACAAATAAAAATAGCTCCATGAGCGTATTTACTTCGTCTTCTGGACGTCGCCAATTTTCGCTACTAAATGCGAATAGTGTTAACGACTGTATACCTAAGCGAGTACAAAATTGCACTGATTGACGAACCGCATCAACGCCCTTTTTGTGCCCATAAACACGTGGGCGATTTTTCGCTTGTGCCCAACGTCCGTTGCCATCCATGATTATAGCGACATGCTTAGGCAAACTTTGCTGGGAAATTTTATCAGCGTTAAGAACCATAAATATCGAGTATTCCATAAAAAAACGCCGTCTAGTATACCCTAGACGGCGTTTCAAAACTAATAAATTTAGTTACGCCTGTTTACTTACAGAATCAGTGTCTGAAAGATAAACAGCAGCGATTAGATTTCCATTAACTCAGCTTCTTTTGCAGCTAGTTGTGCGTCCATCTCTTTGATGAACTTATCAGTAAGCTTTTGGATCTCGTCTTCTGCTTGACGTGCTTCATCTTCAGAAATATCTTTTTCTTTCAATAAGCTCTTAATGTCGCCATTTGCATCACGACGGATGTTACGTACAGCAACACGACCGCTTTCAACTTCGCCACGTACGATTTTGATAAGGTCTTTACGACGCTCTTCTGTAAGTGGAGGAAGTGGAACACGAATAACAGTACCTGCAGACATTGGGTTTAAACCTAAATCTGAAGCCATGATCGCTTTTTCTACTGCTTGCGCTAGTGACTTATCAAACACGCTAATTGCAAGTGTACGAGAGTCTTCAATTGTTACGTTAGCAACTTGGTTTAATGGCGTGTCAGCACCGTAGTAAGACACTTGAATACCGTCAAGTAATGCTGGGTGCGCACGGCCTGTGCGAATTTTAGATAATTGACTGCCTAGTGCCGCAACACTTTTTTGCATACGTTCTGACGCATCTTTTTTGATATCGTTAATCACGGTTCAATCCTAATCTATTTGCTAGTTTCGTCTGAGGCTTGTGAAGAGATAAGCGTTCCTTCATCTTCGCCCATAATAACACGCTTAAGCGCGCCTGATTTATTCATGTTAAATACGCTTAATGGCATGTTGTGGTCACGCGCCAGCGTAAATGCAGCTAAATCCATAACCTTAAGCTCTTTTTCAATGATTTCATTGTAGCTTAAGTGGCGATATAGTGTAGCGTCTGGGTTTTTCACTGGATCATCAGAGTAAACACCATCCACTTTAGTCGCTTTGATTACAGTATCTGCTTCAATTTCAATACCACGTAAACACGCTGCTGAGTCAGTCGTGAAGAATGGGTTACCTGTACCCGCTGAGAAAATTACAACGCGGCCAGATTTTAATAGGCTGATAGCTTCTGCCCAGTTGTAAGCATCACACACACCGTTCAGTGGGATAGCAGACATTAAACGACAATTTACAAATGCACGGTGCAGTGCATCGCGCATTGCCAAACCATTCATTACAGTGGCAAGCATACCCATGTGGTCGCCAACTACGCGGTTCATACCCGCTTCTGCTAATGAACCACCACGCAAGAAGTTACCGCCACCGATAACTAAACCTACTTCTACGTCGAGCTCTACAAGTTCTTTAATTTCTTGAGCCATACGGTCAAGTACTTTTGGGTCGATGCCGAAGCCTTCGTCTCCCATTAATGCTTCACCGCTAAGTTTAAGAAGAACACGTCTAAAAATAGGTTTACGATTGATAGTCATAATATTTGGGCCAGCCTTAGTAATGAGATAAAAAATAACCGCGCTATGGTTACACATAAAACGCGGTTATTTTAAAGAATTTTCATCAGTGACGCAAAAGCTAATAGCAGATTAATTTCATCTTATTGCCCTACGTCACTAAGTTAGAAAATTACTCGCCTTTTGCAGCAGCGATTTGTGCAGCTACTTCAGCAGCGAAGTCTTCTTCTTTACGCTCGATACCTTCACCAACTTCTAAACGGATGAAGTTAGTAACAGTTGCGCCTTTCTCTTTAAGAATTTCGCCAACTGATTTTTTAGGTTCCATGATGAAAGCTTGACCAGTAAGAGAGATCTCACCAGTGAATTTCTTCATACGACCGATAACCATTTTCTCAGCGATTTCAGCAGGCTTGCCTTCGTTCATCGCGATATCGATTTGAACTGCTTTTTCTTTTTCAACAACGTCAGCTGGTACGTCTTCTGGGTTTACGAACTCAGGCTTAGACGCAGCTACGTGCATAGCAACTTGCTTAAGTGTTTCTTCGTCAGCTTCACCAACTACAACAACACCGATACGGTCGCCGTGGCGGTAAGAAGAAAGCTTGTCACCGTCGATGTACTCAACGCGACGAACGTTGATGTTTTCACCGATTTTAGCAACTAGCGCAACACGAGTTTCTTCGAATTGTGCTTTAAGTGCTTCGATGTCTGCTTTAGATTCTGCAGCAGCGTCAAGAACTTGGTTAGCGAAACCAAGGAAGTTAGCGTCTTTAGCAACGAAGTCAGTTTGACAGTTAACTTCAAGAAGTGCAGCGAAACCGTTACCTTCTTTGATTAAGATTGTACCTTCAGCAGCGATGTTACCTGCTTTTTTAGCAGCCTTTGCAGCACCGCTCTTACGCATGTTTTCGATCGCTAACTCGATGTCACCGTTAGTTTCAGTTAACGCTTTTTTACAATCCATCATGCCAGCGCCAGTACGCTCGCGTAATTCTTTAACTAGGGCAGCAGTTACAGCCATTAGAATATCCTCAATTGAATTCTGTTATAGGGAAGCGGTATAGGCCGCTTAACAAGAATAACAAGTCTTCATCTTAATTAGATGAAGACTTGATGACAGCTAATTACTCAGCTTCTACGAAGTCGTCTTTCTCAGCTTGAGCAACGATGTTGTTCTCACGACCTTCAGTGATCGCAGCTGATACAGCGCCTGTGTAAAGTTGGATAGCACGGATCGCATCGTCGTTACCAGGTACGATGTAATCAACACCGTCTGGGTTAGAGTTAGTATCAACGATAGCAACAACTGGAATACCTAGGTTGTTAGCTTCACGGATAGCGATGTGCTCGTGGTCTGCATCGATAACGAAAAGCGCGTCAGGAAGACCGCCCATGTCTTTGATACCACCAAGGCTCTTTTCAAGCTTTTCCATTTCACGAGTAAGCATTAACGCTTCTTTCTTAGTTAATTTCTCGAAAGTACCGTCTTGGCTTTGCGCTTCAAGGTCTTTAAGACGCTTGATTGATTGACGAACTGTTTTCCAGTTAGTCAACATACCACCTAACCAACGGTGGTTTACGTAGAACTGCTCGCTTTGAAGAGCGGCTTCTTTAACTGCTTCGCTTGCTGCGCGCTTAGTACCAACGAAAAGTACTTTACCTTTGTTAGAAGCTGCGTTCGATAAGAACTTAAGTGCTTCGTTGAACATTGGTACAGTTTGCTCTAGGTTGATGATATGAACACGGTTACGAGCGCCGAAGATGAAAGGCTTCATCTTAGGGTTCCAGTAACGTGCCTGGTGACCAAAGTGAACACCAGCTTGAAGCATATCGCGCATTGAAACGTTTGCCATTTGTATAATCCTCTATAATTTAGGGTTAGGCCTCCACATATCCCATAGCACCAACACCGTAGTTAATTTGTAACTTAAGTGCACCCAAGTGTATGTGACGATACGTGTGTGTGTTAAAATAAAATTGTGTTTGCCTTAAATACAAAAAATCAGTTAAGAATTTATTTGTAAAAAGACGGCGCGCTTTATACCATATTAAAATTGAAAACTCAACGTCTAGTGCAAAATTTGTGCACTAAAAACTGACCTGAAAAACAACTTTGGAGCCTCAATGAGTGCTGTGATCAAGACCCCTGAAGAAATCGAAAAAATGCGTGTTGCCGGGCGCTTAGCCGCCGAGGTACTAGAAATGATAGAACCGCATGTGGTGCCAGGTGTAACCACAGATGAACTAAACACAATTTGTCATGATTATATTGTTAATGTTCAAGATGCTATTCCAGCACCGCTTAATTATCACGGTTTCCCAAAATCAATTTGCACCTCAGTGAACCATGTAATTTGTCACGGTATTCCAAATGACAAACCACTTAAAGAAGGCGATAGCGTCAATATCGACGTGACTGTGATCAAAGATGGCTATCACGGTGATACATCGAAGATGTTCCACGTTGGTACGCCTAACATTCAAGGCAAGCGTCTTGCAGATATCACCCAAGAAAGCCTTTACCTTGCAATTAAAATGGTAAAACCAGGCGTACGCTTAGGTGATATTGGTGCTGCAATTCAAAAATACGCAGAGGGCTTTAGCTATTCAATCGTACGTGAATACTGTGGCCACGGTATTGGTGCTGAGTTCCACGAAGAACCTCAAGTAATGCACTATGGTAAAGCAGGTACTGGTGAAGTATTAAAAGCAGGTATGTGCTTAACAATCGAACCTATGGTTAATGCTGGTAAACGCCAATGTAAGCTACTTAAAGACAACTGGACAGTTGTAACAAAAGACCGTTCATTGTCTGCACAGTGGGAACATACACTGTTAGTGACTGAAAATGGTGTTGAAATTTTAACGCTCCGATCAGATGATACTATTGACAGGATCATCGAACACTAGGAGCCAGCCCCAGTGGCATTACCCAATAAAGTAAAAAAGTTGCTCAGCCAAGCTGAGCAACTTAGCGATTATCGCGACTGTTCTAGTTATTTTTATAAATGGCTACAGAACGAATTCTCAAAACAACCCGTTAGCAACTTAATTAATGCCCGCGCTGAGTTTATCGACCGCTTATTAATTAAACTGTTTCACGATTACGACCTTGCTCATGAAAGTGACTTAGCCCTGATTGCTGTGGGTGGTTATGGTCGTGGCGAACTACACCCCTATTCCGATATCGACTTTATGTTGCTGGTAAGCGAGCAGCCAAGTGAAGCCGTGTGCGAGAAAATTGGCCAGTTCGTTACCATGCTTTGGGATCTAAATTTAGAAATTGGTCACAGCGTTCGCACTATAGAACAAGCATTAGAACAAAAACGTGAAGATGTGACATTTGCCACCAGCTTACTCGAAAGCCGATTAATTTTCGGTAACCATATCGAATTCGAAAAATTAAAAAATCATTTAATTGATACGCCGATTTGGCGCTCAGACGAATTCTTTTTGGCAAAAGTACAAGAACAAAGTTTACGCCATAAAAAATGCCATGGTACAGCTTATAACCTTGAGCCGAATATCAAAGAGAACCCGGGTGGCCTGCGCGACTTACAGACCATTATTTGGGTTGCTAAAAAGCACTTTAGAGCCGAGACATTACAAGAACTTATAAATCACGGCTATCTTACTCACGAAGAATACCAAGAGCTGTCTGAGTGTTTAGAAAACCTATGGAACATTCGTTTTGCGCTACACATCGCTGCGGGTCGCTCTGAAAACCGCTTATTGTTCGATCATCAGCCTAACGCCGCTGAAATCCTCGGCTTTGGTAGTGATGGTAAAGCCTCGGTCGAGCGCATGATGAAGCGTTTATTTAGGATCATGAGCCGCGTACGTGAGCTTAACCAAATGCTGCTTTCATACTTTGAGCAAAGCATTTTACCGGGTGCTGGTGAGTTACCTGTGATTGAGCTTGACCGTAACTTTGAGCGTATTGGTCATCAAATTCGTGTTAAGAATCCGTCTGTGTTCTTCCGCCGTGATCAGCTATTTGTATTGTTCGAGCATATTGCTGATAACCCAGAAATCACCCATATTTACCCAAGTACTATACGTACAATGCGCCAAGTTCGCCGTCGTTTATTGGGTGATTTACAAGATTACGCCGCCTGTCGCGAAGCATTTTTGCGTTTAATCAAACACCCTAACGGTATGGGGCGCGCATTTACGCTGATGCACAAGCACGGTATTATCGCTGCCTACTTACCACAGTGGCGTAATATCTTTGGGCAAATGCAGTTCGATTTATTCCATGCCTACACCGTGGATGAACATACCCATAAACTCATCAACAATATTTATAAGTATTTTGATAAATCAAAAGTCAGCGAATTTCCGTTATGTAGTGAAATTGTCACTCGTATGGACAAGCCTGAGTTACTTTATTTAGCCGGTATTTTCCATGATATTGCTAAAGGCCGTGGTGGCGATCACTCTGAGCTTGGCTCAGTTGATGCAATCGCGTTTGCTAAACTACACCGCTTCCCAGCCTCAGATGGCAAGCTTATTTCGTGGTTAGTGGCTAATCACTTACTTATGTCGGTTACAGCGCAGCGCAAAGATATTAATGACCCAGATGTGATTAAAGACTTTGCAAGTAAAGTGAAAAACGAGCGTCAGCTTGACTACTTGTACTGCTTAACCTTGGCCGATATTCGCGCAACTAACGATAACCTGTGGAACGATTGGAAAAATACCCTACTACGTGAGCTGTATTTACACACCCAGCGAGCGCTTCGTTTAGGGCTTGAAAACCCAATGGACCAACGTGACCAAATACGTGATAAAAAACAGCAAGCCAAACAGCGCTTACTGAACCACGGTTGTAACGAAGATCAAATCGACTTAATTTGGAGTCGCTTTAAAGCCAATTACTTTACCGCTTTTAGTGAGCAACAGATTTCGTGGCACACAGAGCACCTACTAAGCTGTGACGATTTAAGCCAGCCTAGCGTTGCCGTGTCTAACACCGCAATGCATGGTGGTACACAAGTATTTGCTTATAGCCCTTACTCGGGCAGTTTATTCTCACGTTTAGTTAGTGTGATTGGTTCGAAAAAAGCGCAAATTCAACATGCGCAAGTACTGACCACAAAAGATGGCTACGTGCTATTTAGCTTTGTTATTTTAGAGGTCAATGGTGACCCGATTGCGAGTAACCGTTCGCAAGGCATTAAACGTGCTTTAGATCTTGCAATTAGCGACCCGAAAAAGAAAATTCGCCTTAAAAAGAATCGCTCTCAGCGCTTCAAAGACTTTAATATCAAACCAAAAATTGTGCTTAGACCGCATGCCCGTAAAGACCGCAGCTTAATTGAAATTCAAGCGGTGGATATTCCGGGTCTATTAACAAAAATTGCGGAAGTATTTCAAGCGCACTTATTACATATTCATGCCGCACGGATCACCACAGTTGGTGAGCGTGCAGAAGATTTCTTCGTGGTATCAAATAACGAATACCAAGCATTAACAGACGAAGAACAGGCTAAAATTCATCAAGCATTGCGTAAAAAACTCAACGCAGAAACCGAATAAGAGGATCTTATGTCAGATTTAAAAACCATGATCGAAAACGCCTGGGACAACCGCGATAGCATCAGCCCAAGCACGGTATCAAGTGAAGTTAAACAAGCTATTATCGACGCGCTTGAATTACTTGATAGCGGCGCTGCACGTGTTGCTGAAAAAATCAGTGGTGAGTGGGTTGTACATCAATGGTTAAAAAAAGCGGTGCTATTGTCTTTCCGTATTCGTGATAACCAACCAATGAGCGATGGTGTTAATCAGTTTTACGACAAAGTACCCCTTAAATTTAGCGACTATACACCAGAGCAATTCCAACAAGGCGGCATGCGTGTTGTGCCTAATGCTGTGGCACGTAAAGGCAGCTTCGTAGGTAAAAACGTGGTGCTTATGCCATCTTATGTCAACATTGGCGCCTACGTTGATGAAGGTACCATGGTTGATACATGGGCAACGGTTGGCTCATGTGCACAAATTGGTAAAAACGTTCACTTATCTGGCGGTGTAGGCATTGGTGGTGTGCTTGAACCACTACAAGCTAACCCAACTATTATTGAAGACAACTGCTTTATTGGCGCACGTTCTGAGATTGTTGAAGGCGTTGTAGTTGAAGAAGGCGCTGTTATCTCAATGGGTGTTTACATCAGCCAAAGCACACGTATCTATGACCGTGAAACTGGCGAAATCCATTACGGCCGAGTACCAGCCGGTGCGGTTGTTGTTCCAGGTTCTTTACCGTCAAAAGATGGTTCGCACAGCCTATATGCTGCCATCATAGTGAAAAAAGTTGATCAGCAAACTCGCGAAAAAGTAGGTATTAATGCCCTACTTCGCTCGATTGATGAATAATAAAGCGGAGCTTTAAGCCGTCAGCTTTAAATTTTAGATATAAGAAGCGCGATGCTAACTAGTTTCGCGCTTTTTTGTACTTAGAGCTTAAAACTTAGGACTTAAGGCTTTTAACTTAAAGCTCCTCCGCTAAATTGTTACATCTTATTTCAAATACACACTTTATCGCGAATTAACGGCTATTCAGCGTTACTTCTGACATACATTTCATTTACCTCACTGGCACTTTTTTTACATCGCACTACAATGCACACAAACTGATTTTGGAACACACACAATGAACCTGACACGTAGTTCGCTGAAAAACCCTGCGAGTGTTATTGTCATCTTGGTGTTGATTATGTTGTTTGGCATGTTGAGTATTTTTAAGCTGCCAATTCAGCTCACACCAGATATCGAGCAACCGCAGATCACTATTTTCTCTGGCTGGCGCCAAGCTGCACCTGAAGAGATTGAATCGGTGATCATTGAGCCGCTCGAGAACGCAGTAAAAAACACCCCGGGTGCCTTAGAGGTTAATACTTACATTAACCGTGGCAATGGCTCTATCACGTTAACTTTTGCTGTTGGACAAAACATGCAACAGGCCATGCTTGATGTGTTAACTAGCCTTAACCAAGCGCCGCCCCTGCCGTTAGATGCATTTGATCCTGTGGTTTTTGCTGGCGGTAATAATGGCGAAGCCGCTGCAACGTTACTGGTCACCCCGAAAGATTTTAATAGCGACAGCCTAGATTTAGACATGGCACAGTTCCAAAAACAAATCGATGAATTTGTTGAGCCCCGTTTGGCACGTATCCCTGGTGTTGCCCGCGTTGATTTAGCCAGTGAGCGACCAAAAGAGTTACGTATCACCTTTGACCCCCACAAAGCCGCCGCACTTGGCGTCAGCCTTGACCAAATCAGTAACGTATTAGCCAGCTCACGAGATACCTCTGGTGGCCTTGCTAATGTTGGCCGTCGTCAATATACCGTACGCTTTACGGGGCAATATGATTTATCAAGCATGGCACAAATGCGCGTTGGTTATTCAGGCGATAGACCTATTTACCTTGGCGATATTGCAAGTGTAGAGCGCACTTTTTCTGACCGTTTAGGGATGAGTGGTCGAAATGGTAAACCCGCGTATTACATTCGTATTTCGCGCGCTAACGAAGCCAATACCGTTGCCCTGCTCGACGACATTAACCTTGCCATTAAAGAGCTAAACGAAGGGCCGCTGGCCGAGAATGGCTTATCGATTGAATTAAGTTTTGATGCCTCTGTGCATATTCGTAATGCTTTGTCGTTGGTTAAAAGTAACTTAGGCCTAGGTGTTCTGCTGTCGTGTTTAATCTTGTGGCTGTTCTTTAGAGGCTTAAAGGCCACATTTGTGATTGCAGCGACGATTCCTGTCTCTTTGTTAGTCGCGTTTTTAACATTGAATATTTTTGACCGCAGCTTAAATGTTATTTCACTGGCGGGTCTTGCCTTTGCTGTTGGCTTAGTACTTGATGCCGCCATCATAGTGCAAGAAAACATCGCAAGGCTCAGAAGCGAAGGCTTTGATAGTAAAAAAGCCGCGCTAAAAGGTGCAGCTCAAGTAACAGGCGCGTTATTTGCCTCAACCACCACCAGCGTTGCTATCTTCTTGCCAATTTTATTTATGGCAGGTATTGAGGGGCAGCTATTCTCTGACTTGGCGCTCACCTTATCTATTGCAGTTATTGCCTCTATGATTTGCGCAATTACACTTATTCCGTTGGCTAACCACTTTTGGCCAGACAAAGAGCTCAAAGCGGATCCTTATAGTGAATATTGGCATAAGCTAACTAACTTCATCATGTCGCTTACCAATACCCGCGTTAAACAAATAGTGTGGATAACAGCCTTATTAGGTGGCTCAGTCGTCGCGACCATGACCATGCTCCCGAAAACTGATTTTATGCCGCGCGCACCAACCGATGGCTTTTTCTTTAACTTGAACACCCCGCCTGGCGGCAATGTGCAGTTTATGGAAGAAGAGCTGCTGATGCGTATTAAAAAGCGTTTAATGCCTTATTACACAGGTGAAAAAGAGCCGGGGATTAAAGATTTTAACTTTTATGCTTTTGGCGCGAATGCTGGCGGTTTTATTTATTCTGCCGATCCGCAACGTGTTGAAGAACTAATGAAGGTTGCCCGAGAAGAAATCTTCATCGATTTACCCGACACCCAAGTATTCTTCTTTAGAGGGTCGATGATCCAAGTTGCTAATGGCGGTGATGGTCGTAATATCAATATCGATTTAACGGGCCCAAATATGGACGAGCTAATCGCCGGTGCTAATGTGGCGCTGCAAGCTGTCACCGACGCAATGCCGAATGCCACTGCAAGGCCACAACCACGACTCGATATGGCAGAGCCAGAACTTAGGCTCACACCCAATGACCGCCGTATAACCCAAGCAGGGCTAACTCGTCGTGATGTATCTCAAGCAGTGCAAGCCTATACAGGTGGGTTATTTGTTAATGAATACTTTGATGGCAACGAACGCATGAACGTGATTTTGCGCGGCATACCGTGGCAAACTCCAGAGGAGCTTAAAGCACTGCCTATTGTAACCCCGCAATCAGGTATTCAAACTTTAGGTGAGCTTGCCAATATTGAGCGCACCGTGGGGCCAACACAGCTTAGACGTGTTAATGGCCGCCGTACCGTGAGTATTGTTGTCACGCCACCAGCAGACATGAGCTTGCAACAAGCGCAAACTATTCTCTCTGAGCAAGTTATGCCAAAAGTTCGTGCAAGCTTGCCTGACAGCTCTGGTGCGATTTTGGCGGGGAACGCACAAAAGATGAATTCGGCCATGCAAGAAATGACAATCAACTTTATCTTGGCTCTGTTTATTTTATTCTTGCTAATGACCGCATTGTTTAAGTCAGCCAAAGACAGCGCGTTAGTTTTACTGGTCATGCCATTGGCAATTGCAGGCGGTGTCCTGGCCCTATTCGTACTTAACTTATTTACCTTCCAATCACTCGACTTACTGACCATGATTGGCTTTATTATCTTGCTGGGTCTGGTGGTAAATAATGCCATTTTATTGGTTGACCAAACCCGTGTCGCAATGGCCGCTGGGCTCAGTCGAGAAGACGCCGTTCGCCAAGCAGTGCTGCTGCGCGCAAGACCCGTTTACTTAAGTACCTTAACCAGCTTATTTGGCATGCTGCCACTGATGCTAATGCCGGGGGTAGGATCAGAAATTTACCGTGGCCTTGCCACTGTGATCGTCGGTGGCATGGCCATTAGTGCCCTATTTACCCTGATATTAATGCCAAGTTTATTGCAACTTGGCAGACAACTGCCGCCCGCTAATAACAAACAGCAACCAGAAAAAACGCCTTTAAGCTTGGTATCGAATCAATGAGTATTAAAACAATGAACACACCTTTTCGTAAATTAACCGCTCGCTTTTGTGCGCTATTCAGTCTTATCGCATTTAACGCCTTTGCAGTCGTGCCGGTTACGGTAGAAACCGTCACACAAGCTCCACTGACAAGCGAAATTGAAGTCAGCGGCACTTTGTATGGCAAAGACGATGTAACCCTAACAGCAGGCGTTAGCGGGCGTTTATTATATGTTGTTGAGCCAGGTACTCTGGTGAAAAGTGGCGACACCCTAGTTCGTATGGACACCTTACCGCTTGAACTGGAAAAAGCACGCCAGCAAGAAATGCTCAATCGCGCCAAAATAAACCTACGCTTATATCAACAAGAGCTCGCTCGTTTACAAAAACTCGCCAAAGCCAGCAGTGCTGCAGCAAGCCAAGTCGATGATATGCAAAATAAGCATGACCTTGCGTTATCTGATATCGCACTGGCTAAGGTTGAATTAAAAGTGATAGACGATCAGCTTTCGCGTGCAACCGTTCGCGCTCCATTTGATGGCGTGATCAGCGAGCGTTTTAAACGCGCTGGTCGCGAAATAAATCGCGCAGATGAACTGATCACTCTGCTCGATATTAATAACTTAGAAGTGCGTTTGTATGTACCTGTTAAATACTTAAAGTTTTTACACAAAGGCATAGAGTTACCAATTAAAGCTGGCGACTTATCAGCCCCTGATATGACAACAGCCACCGTAACAGCGGTGATCCCATCAACCGATCCGCGTTCACAAACCGTAGAAGTACGTGCTTTACTAGCAAATGATGCTGAGCAAACATGGGCAATTGGCCAACTGGTTGATGTAGCCGTGCCACTAAAAAGCAAAGGGGATGTACTACTGGTGAATCGCGATGCGCTGATCTTACGCAAAAAAGGCACCCATATCGTCAAAATCGACAACGACAACAAAGCCCTGCAAATTCCCGTAAAAGTCGGTAATGGTAAAGACAAGCTTGTTGAAGTCACCCCGACTTCTAACATCACTTTAAATGCGGGCGATAAAGTGGCAGTACGCGGCGCCGAGCAACTACAAACCGGGCAAGAAGTCGAAGTTCAGGTAAAGCAATAACTGCAAGGCTTGAGATGACTGCCAGCTATTAAATATTTTAAGAGCTGGCAGTTATGATAAAGGGTAGTAATGATTATTAAGAGTTGCGCTTGTTTTTGACTTTCTAGGAAGCAAAAAAGCAAGATCAGGGCCCTTCGACTTCCTTACTATCCTGAGTACCTAATTTAATTCCGATGACAGTACCAACAATCGCAAAGGCTATACTCAAAGGCACTTCTACAAACCATAAAGGTGGGATAAATAACGTTTGTAATAGTATCGATACAATTACTGTTCCCACTATAAAGCTCAGTAAATATACACTTAGGGCATAATTCCAAGCTTTTACAACATTGCGCTTAGCCAGAACGGTATAGATACCTGCATTCAATAAATAAGATGGTAATAACTGGTATGTAAAATATTTGCCGAATGAGAGTGAAGCTAAGTTATCACTTCCAATTATTAGAGTGATAAAAGTATTTAATACGGTACCTAAAACCAGCATGACTAAAGTGTATTTTACTATCCTTAAACTGTTCAATTTGTCTCCATATGTTATGTCACAATTATGATTTAGAAATGACCAACTAGATACACTAACGCAGAACTAAGTTTACAGCTACGATTCGCGTTTAAAATACTCGCCTTATAATGCTTTAAAATAGTGAATCATTCTAATAACCTCTTTTATTTTATAGCAATAAAGAGGTTCCCAGCGAAAGCTTAGTGGCAAACACCACCAAAGCATTGAACCTGTGTAAAATTTTGTCTCTTGCTTACTAAATTTAAACTTACATCCTTTGAGGGCTGAACCAAATTTTAAGCTTTTTGGCCTTCCACCTGTTGTAAGTGCTTCATTTGCTTGAGAGATAGATAGCATATCTACTTCTAAGTCAATATAACCATGGCTACAGCCAACCTTTCCTACTTTTATTGAAATAGGATCAGAGTTTTCAATATGCTCGATTACTATGTCATCTAATATAAATTTCATAATTCTTTTATATATGTTACGTGCCTTATAATCAGTGCCTTGTAAGTAAAACTACAGAACCCAAACTAATCGCGCGATTTAATTATTTCGACCATTTCATGCTTTTTACTATAATTCCCCTATCACTTTATTTTAGAGCTCAGCCATGAATACACTAACAGCAAATGATGCAAAACGTAATTTTGGTGAACTACATTTAAACGCCCAGCGTGAGCCTATTAAAATTAGTAAAAACAACGAGGACGTCGTAGTGGTCATGTCTATAAGGGATTATGAAGAATTAGAAGCTATGAAAGTTGACTATATTAAGCATTGCTTTGAAAACGCAACAAGAGACTTAGCTCAAGGTAATGTAGTTGATGGTAAAGACTTCTTGGATACTTTATAAAACACTTTGCAAAAGATAAGTTACAAAAAATCCAGAAATTAGGCGTAGCTGTAATGACATTTATCCAAATGGTTTTTACTTTCCTATTGGTAAACACACTGCTTATTTTATTAAAGAAGATGGTTTTATAATGATTGTTGCCGTACTAAACCAATCTCAGCTTCCTGAAAACCACTTATAATTGCACCACCTTCCACAAAGCCAACACCTCTCACTGCAAACAGCCAAACCCTTTTAATGAAATTTCTTGAGTATTCGCGCCGCTTTGGTTCTTATGTTGAATGATCAAGCGTGAATCTTGGCTAGTAAAGGTAAAGGTTCCGAGCCAAGGTAGCTGGGCTATGGGTTGCATGTGGTAAAAACCATTGGCATCAAAGCATATAAATGAGAACTCATGATGTACCGGGGCAAATACGCCATAATCAGCGGTAAATACAGCAATGTTGTCTTGCAACATAAAGTGTTTCGCTTGCGTGCCCGCTACTAAATACCAAAAGCATATTGCTGTCATTATCACCACTTGTAAGCCGCCAAGTAAAAAGACTGAAAATTTAACAATACGGGTCGATTTACTGGCTTCCATATAAAGGCGCTTTGCTTTGAGTAATAACCAAAGCCCAATGGCAACCATAGTGAGCTTTACAATCATTAGTGCTACGCCTATTTGATACATCAGCTTAGGGCTATGCCATTGAATGCCAAATGTTTGCGGAATAAACAAGCTATCAATTAAGGGCAGTAAAATGAGTAGGAATGGCAGAATAAGCGCTTTGTTTTTCATTATTTACTTTTCTAGTGTTCTCGCAAAGATAAGAACCTAATGTTAATTCTTGGGCTCTAAAAAAGCAAAAAGGCGCAACCTGAGGTTACGCCTTTTATCGTTCTGGGCAGAACTTAAAATTTACAGTGCAGCGAATACATCGTCTGTTTTAGCAGCACAGATAAAATCATTTTTGTGTAATCCTTTGATAGAGTGGCTCCACCAAGTAACGGTTACTTTGCCCCACTCGGTTAACAGACCTGGGTGGTGACCTTCTTCTTCAGCCATAGCGCCTACTTTATTAGTGAACTCAAGTGCTTGTTTGAAGTTTTTAAACTTGTAAACACGCTCTAATTGCATAATGCCGTCGCGCACTTCAGGAACCCAGTCTGGGATCATTTTGATCAATTCTGCTAATTCAGCATCAGATACTTTAGGCGCATCCGCACGACACGCTTCACACTTTTGTGTGCTTAATGAAGACATTATAAATCCTTAACTTGCTAATTTTTCTTTAGGAGGAAACTTTGGCTCATGTAGCCCTAATTCTTTTGCTTTACTCACCAGCGACATGATATCCATTTGTGAAATATCAAATAAGTCATTGATTGAGTTAATGGTGTAGTACACAGGCTGCATAATATCAATACGATAAGGTGTACGTAATACATCAAGCACATTCATCGCATTGATTTCTGGCTTATCTGAATACACATACTGTGTTTCGCCTGGGCTTGATAAAATACCACCACCATAAATACGCAGACCTTGTTCGGTTTGCATTAAACCAAACTCAACGGTAAACCAGTAAAGGCGTGCTAAATAAACACGATCTTTCTTTTCAGCGGCATAACCTAACTGACCATATTTGTGTGTAAACTCAGCAAATGCTGGGTTGGTAAGCATCGCACAATGACCAAAAATCTCGTGGAAGATATCTGGCTCTTGTAAGTAGTCAAACTCTTCACGGCTGCGAATAAAAGTCGCAACTGGGAACTGCTTATTTGCTAGTAATCGAAAGAACTCATCAAAATCGATCAATGCCGGAACAGGCGCAACTTGCCAGCCCGTTGTTTCGAGTAACACTTCGTTGAGTTCACTAAGTTGTGGAATACGATCTGTTGGTAAATTAATTTTCTTAAGACCTGCTAAATATTCATCACAGGCTTTACCTTCTATGCAAGCGAGTTGGCGAGCAACTAGCTCAGACCATATTTTATTTTCTTCTTCGCTCCAATGGATAACCCCATTTTCATCAGGTTGCTTGGAGGTGTAATTACTTGCTTTAGCCATAATAACCTTCTTCGTTAAATCTTGATCAGCATTGATCAGAATCTCATTAACTTGTTAAGCCGATACTATTTAAAAGTAAGCGAAATTTTAATAGTTAAGGCTGTTTCTAAGGTTTGCAGAAACAGCCTTAACGTAAAGTTAAAATTACACCAAAAGATCAAAAAGTTTACACACCGCATTTTTAGAGGGATAAAAGCAACCGCAACCGTAAACTTTAAATTACATCCTAACCAATGAATGTAAATGCAGTTTTAAGATCGTTAATAATGTCGTTAACATCCTCAAGACCAACTGATAATCGAATTAAGCCATCACTGATCCCAGCAGCTGCTCTTTCTTCAGGTGTATAAGGCGAATGTGTCATCGATGCAGGATGTTGAATGAGGGTTTCAGCATCCCCTAAACTCACAGCAAGCGTGCAAAGCTGGGTGTTATTTATAAATGTTTCGCCATCTTCAAGGCTGCCTTTTATCTCAAAGGCAATAACACCACCAGCGGCTTTCATCTGTGAGCCAATAAATTGATGACCCGGATGTGATTTAAGCCCAGGGTAAT
The DNA here is from genome assembly GCF_015278155.1 of Pseudoalteromonas simplex. Lineage (NCBI taxonomy): Bacteria > Pseudomonadati > Pseudomonadota > Gammaproteobacteria > Alteromonadales > Pseudoalteromonadaceae > Pseudoalteromonas > Pseudoalteromonas simplex. The sequence goes on along the minus strand of NZ_JADILN010000010.1, from coordinate 11,588 downwards.
AAACTTGGCTAACTAACGGGTGTTGCTCTAAATATTCAGCAACTACTTGGGCACTCGCACAGTGGCGTTCCATGCGTACAGCAAGGGTTTTTAAACCACGATTAATTAACCATGCATCATGGGGGCTAATCGTTGCACCAATATCTTTTAGCACCGTCATTTTTATCAGGTTGATATGCTCCTCTGTGCCGCACACAAGTCCTGCTACCACATCACCATGGCCATTTAGGTATTTAGTTGCGCTGTGTACCACAATATCAATACCAAACGAGGTAGGTTGCTGTAGCAGAGGCGTTAAGAAGGTATTGTCGATAACGCTTATCAGTTGATGCTGTTTGGCAACATCGGCAATTAAACTTAAATCAAGCACCGCCATGGTCGGATTAATTGGTGTTTCAGCAAAAATCATTTTTGAATTGGCTTTAACCGCGCCGCGAAGTTCAGCCTCGTTGGTCATATCAACAAAAGTAACTTCGATACCAAAGCGCGGCAACATGTGAGCAAAAAATGCAAAAGTACAACCGTATAACGCGCTTGATGCAACTAGGTGGTCACCTTGTTGTAAAAAGCTAAGCACAGACGCAGACACCGCCCCCATACCCGTTGCTGTAGCAGCCGCTGCTTCACAGTTTTCTAACTGAGCCACTTTTTGTTCTAGCTCTTGGGTTGTCGGATTACCCAAACGGGTATAAATAAAGCCTTGCTCTTCACCAGCAAATCGGGCTGCACCTTGGGCTGCATTAGCAAAAGAGAAGGTAGAGGTTTGATAAAGTGGCGCACTCAGTGCGCCATGTGGATCATTTGGTTTTTCTGGACCATGAATACATTGTGTATGTAAGTGATGCTTAGTCATTGTGTGTTCTCGTTTTTATTATCAGTACTTCATACTCGTAAATAAAACGTAGATACCCACAATGCACAAGCATGCCGGATGCTCAGATGGCTAAATATCACTCAGCCGTTTTTATTAACTGTACACAAAAGTTGTCATTTTGTATTTTCGGTCTCTTTGTCGCTGGTACGTGAGGCAATTTTACGGGCAATACTATTGGCGGTTTCTTTTAGCAAGCTGCGCTTATGCTCTAAGCGAGGTAACGGGCGACTAAGCTCCATCGCTTTATACCCTATACGCGCGGTAAAAATACCTGCACTTAGCCCTTGCGCTGCACGGCCCGACAATTTCCCCAGTAATTCAGCGCTTAGTGCCGTTGCTGCTAAATCTGAAACTAACTCTGCACTACCAACAAACAACACTTGTTTCACTAATAAGCGGTACAATTTAATACGGCTTGCATAACCAAAACCAATACCGTAAATACGGCCAATTTGCTCAATGAGCTTAGTGCCACGCCATAGCACCGCCATCATATCGACTAAAGCCAGTGGGCTTAACGCAACCAATAAACCAGACTCAGTGGCAAAACGGTTAATCAGTTTTTTCGCTTGCTGATCTTGGCTTACCAATAAGCTATCGGCGTATAAGGTCATGATTTCTTTATCGGTATGATGACTCGCTATTTGCTGCTTAAACTCTTCAAACCCAGTAAGCGTTTGATGTTTATTAAGCTTTTCTAGCCACGGTAGTGCTTCACCTACTTGCTCGCTATTGAGTAAGCGGTCGGCCTCGGTACGATGTAATTGATTGCGCTTTAAACTTCTTAGCATGCGGTACTCGCGCCAAATAACACGGGCAATCAGTAGCGCACCACTGAGAACAGCCGTTAAATACACCGAACCTAAAATAATTGATTGCTGAAACGTCACAAACAATGACAGCGCAAACTCAAGTAACACTAAAACTAAAAAGCTAACAACAAACACTCCTTTTAGGGTTTGCCATTTCGACTTTTTATACACGGGCTCAAGCTCAATGCTATCTTGCTGATCTTCTTCAGTGTCGATAAATTCGGCGTTTTCTATCACTTTAGCAACAGTTAACTCCTCTGCAGGAGCTTCGTTGCTTGCAGAGCTTGAAATACGGCGACCTGCCTGAAAGTTCATCTCCTTTGGTTGCTCACTCATGTTAGTTTATCTCCTATCAGGTACTGCATGACATGATCTAAACGAATATGCTTTAACCGTTTATCAGGGCATGGCAGTGGCGAAAACGATAAGAACTCAAAGCCCTGTTTTGGCCACTCTTGTTTGTTGAGCAGGCGTGACGGTGGTTGCGGTGGTAAATACGTTAGCCATTCTTGTTCGCCTAAAGGCTTGCCATAAATACAAGCTAACTGTTGGCCTTTTTCAGCCACTTGGCGCGGCTCTGTAGCGCAGATAGATGACATTGCCATGGTTTCGATTTGCACGCCTTCGAACTTTAAATGATTCGTTTGGTCATGCACGATTGAATCAAGCAATAGCGCTAAGTCTTTATGATATTGCGCACTAATATGATCTGACTTATTGGCCGCAAACAGTAGCTTGTTGATGTTTGGTTTAAACAAACGTTTAAAGAAGCTTGCTTCACCATAATTAAAATGGGCCAACAATTGGTTAATAACACGGCTTTGCTCATGCAGGGTTTCGCTGCCTTCATTCAAAGCACTGAGCACATCCACTAGCACAATTTGTCGGTCAAAATGACGAAAATGCTGCTCGTAAAAAGGTTTTACAACCTCTTTTACATAGGCTTTATAGCGCTTTTTAAGGTGCGCTAGATTCGACCCTTCGATTATTTCGTCAGGCACATTCGCAACCGGAAAAAACTGCAGTAGCGGCGCTCCTTTAAGCTCGCCTGGCATCAGCATGCGACCAGGTTGCAGCATGGCAAGTTTGGTGTCTTTTTTAAGGCCTACTAACAACTGCTGATAAAGCGCAGCGACATCAGCAAGTTGGCTCTCATCAACACTGGCTGATAGATCAAGTTCAGCAAGGGCGGTTAAAAATGGCTTCGCTTTTTCGTTGCGTGCTGTTTGTTGCAAGAGTGAGTATTGTGACTCACACCAATCAGCAAATGATTGCTCTAGCATTGGCAAATCAAGTAGCCATTCACCTGGGTAATCAATAATGTCTAAATAGAGCGTTGACTGCGGTGCAAAGTGACCGCGTAGTCCCGAATTACTTTGGTACTTAATTGCCAAACGTAGCGTATTTATACGCTCGGTAGAGGCAGGCCATGCGGGCTCACCTTCAACAGGTAATAACGCTGATAATGCATTTGTGTATTCAAATGTCGGTATTGTCAGTGCTTGCTGCGGCACTATTTTTGTGGCGATATGACGCTTTTCGCGCATCACATCAAAAAAAGGTAAGTTTTTATCGTCAGCTTGGCTGGTTAAATGTTTAACCAAGGCGGTAATAAAAGCGGTTTTGCCGCTGCCACTTAAGCCTGTAACGGCTAACTTCACGTGTTGATCTAAACTACGGTGAAGGGCTTTTTCCGCTTTATTTTTTAACGAATTAAAGGTGTTCTTTGCAAATGATTGGCTCATAAAGTGTCTAGCACCTTATTTGCGCTGGGTATCACGAAGCAAACAAGGTGCGTATATATCCTTTAAAGTTTGTTGATTTCACGGCTAACCGTAAATTCTGTTGATGTGACATAGCGTTCCATCTCTTGTAAACGACCATCAACTCGAGCAAGACGATCTTTTAAGTCTTGCAATGCACGGCGAGGTGGTTCCCCTTTTTGCCATACTTTAAATTTTACTTCAAGCGGGTCTTGGTGAATGCTGTCTGTGCTTTTCTCTGTTTTTTCTGTCGGTTTTTTATCTAAAATAAACCAAGCAGCAATGTAAGCAACAACAATAAATTGACCACCTGATAATAACGCTGCCGAAACAACTAAGATACGTACCAGCCAAAGCTCCATGTTAAAGTAATCACTGATACCTGCACATACACCACCTAACTTGCCACGTTCAGGATCTTTATATAGTTCGCGTTTGATACTCATACTTTACGTCTCCACTGCGGAGCCTCTTGATCAAGTAAGGCTTCTAATGTTTCAACACGCTCTGCCATTTTATCTGCTTTTTGTGCAAGCTCTAATAATTGGCGGTGCTCGTGTTCACTTAAACCTTGGCTCACTTGTTTTTTACTACGGTAATGTAAAATTAGCCAAAGTGGGGCAACAACCACCATAAAAACAATAATCGGTGCCATCAAAACTTCTGCGTCGAACATGGTACTCTCCTGTCAATCCGTTATGTGTTTAAGCATTGGGGGACATGCCCCCATTTATTATTTTTTATCTGCTAGTTTTTTCTTAAGCTCAGCGAGCTCATCATCAATCTTTTCGTCTTGCTGAAGACCAGCAATTTCATCAGCTAATGATTTTTTACCAAGATCATAAGACTCTATTTGTGATTCTAGACCATCGATCTTAGTTTCGTAACGTTCGAAGCGGTTTAAAGCGTCTTCAACTTTAGAGCTGTCGAGTGCTTTTTTAACTTCAAGACGTGACTCAGCAGAGCGTTGACGTAAGATGATTGCTTTTTGACGCGCTTTTGCATCAGCTAGCTTCTCTTGTAACGTGCTCACTTCTTGCTGTAGTTTCTCGATGTGAGACTCTACATGCTCAAGCTCAGTTTCAACCGCTGCGACTGCATCTGCTGACTTTTGCTTTTCAATCAGTGCTGCACGCGCTAAATCATCACGGTCTTTACTTAGTGCTAATTCAGCTTTTTCTTGCCAGTCTGCAACTTGAACTTTTAAAGTTTCAACGCGACGTACTAGCTCTTTTTTCTCAGCAAGTGTTTTTGCTGATGTAGAGCGAACTTCTACTAATGTATCTTCCATCTCTTGGATGATCAGGCGAACCATTTTTTCTGGGTCTTCTGCTTTATCTAAGATGGCATTGATATTAGAATTAACGATGTCTGCAAAACGTGAAAAAATTCCCATAACATTTACCTCTTTGGTGTTTTAACTTAATCAGTTGGTATATCTAGTATCAATATGCTTGCCAACTTTTATAAACTTAGAATAACTTAATACATTCAAACAGTTAAACTAAATTTATAAATTTCTTTAGTTCTCATAGATAATGAAATACACTAGATCTTAGTAAAAATGACTAAGAGTTAGGGAATATGAGCCAATTTCGCCAACAGGATAATTTACTCGGCCAATCTGACAGTTTTTTAAGTGTACTTGATCAAGTTTCGCAACTAGCTAGTTTAGAAAAACCGGTCCTTATTATTGGTGAGCGCGGTACGGGTAAAGAACTCATTGCTGCCCGTTTGCACTTCTTATCTAAGCGTTGGGATCAAAACTATATAAAGCTTAACTGTGCAGCGCTTAACGAAAACCTGCTCGAAAGTGAATTATTTGGTCATGAAAGTGGCGCATTCACTGGTGCCAGTAAACGCCACGAAGGCCGCTTTGAGCGTGCTAATGGCGGTACGCTATTCCTTGATGAATTAGCCAACACCTCGGCGATGGTACAAGAAAAACTACTACGCGTTATTGAATACGGCGAGTTTGAACGCGTTGGTGGTAAGCAAACCGTTAAAGTCGATACCCGTTTAGTCTGTGCGACTAATGAAGACTTACCAACCCTTGCTGAGCAAGGCGAATTTAGAAGCGATTTACTCGACCGCCTCGCTTTTGATGTTATTACCCTGCCCCCGCTGCGTGAACGTCAAGAAGATATCATGTTACTAGCAGAACAATTTGCAATTAACATGGCTCGCGACCTTGAGTGGGAACTATTTAGTGGCTTTACGCGTAGCGCCATCGAAACGCTGCAATCTTACGAGTGGCCGGGTAATATCCGTGAATTAAAGAATGTGGTTGAACGTAGCCTCTATCGTCATGGTAACGAACATATTCCCGTTCACCAGATTATTTTAGACCCATTTGCGAGTAAATTTAGACCTAAACAGCGCGTAAAAGCTGCAGTTAGCAGTGCCCCAGTTGCAAATGTCGAAGCTGCGCCTATCGCCACAACACAAAATCAAGACGTTGTGACACTCAATAAGCCCGACATTCAATTTCCTTGTAATTTAAAGCAGCTGTCTAACGACTTTGAAATTGATGTCATTAAAAAAGCACTTGAACATAGCCAATTTAACCAAAAGAAAACTGCAGAACACTTAGAATTAACGTATCATCAATTACGTGGCTATTTGAAAAAATACAATTTATTAGATCAGCAGCAATAGTTAGAGGCTAATCAGGTGTTTAAACCGTTACTTGCTTTGTCTTTGGTGTGCTTAGTAGGCTGCCTAGATAACGAAGAAAAAACCACAGAACAAAAAAACCAGGGCTTAGTCTATTGCGCTGAAGCAAACCCTGTGTCGTTTAATCCGCAAGTGACAACGACAGGTTCGACTATCGATATTATCGCCAACCAGTTATATGATCGCCTGTTAAGTATTGATCCGGTGTCTGCCGAGTTTAAAGCAGAGCTGGCAACTGATTGGAAAATTAGCCCAGACGGCAAAGCAATTACCTTTACCCTGCGTAAAGGGGTTAAGTTTCACACTACAAAATACTTTACCCCAAGCCGTGATTTTAACGCTGATGATGTAATTTTTACTTTCAGCCGCTTATTTGACGTTTATAACCCTTACCACTTTGTTGGCGATGCCAGCTACCCTTATTTTCAAAGTGTGGGTATTGATCAGCTTATTCGTCGTATTGTGCGTGTTTCTGATTACCAAGTACGGTTTGAGCTTTATAATGCTGAAAGCAGCTTTTTAGCAAACCTTGCAACCGACTTTGCCGTGGTGTTATCGGAAGAATACGCCATGCAGCTTAAAGAGCGAAAACAAGAAAACTTATTTGACCAATACCCAGTGGGTACTGGCCCTTATGTATATAAAGAATATCGTCGCGACCGTTTAATTCGCTATTACCGCAACCCAGACTACTGGAAACATCCTGTAACACTTGAACAACTGGTGTATGACATTACGCCAAACGGCACCACACGCGTTGCGAAAATGCTCACTAAAGAGTGTGATGTGACTGCGCACCCAAGCAGCGCGCAGCTAAGTATTTTATCGCAACGTGAAGACATTAAAGTTCAAAAAGAGCAAAACTTAAATATTGGTTACTGGGCCTTTAATACTGAGCGCCCGCCTTTTGATGATGTACGTGTACGCCAAGCACTCGCCAGCGCCATTGATGTCGATAAAATCATGCAAGCGGTGTATTACGGTAACGGCATTAAGGCACAGTCATTACTGCCTCCGGCTTCGTGGGCATTTGAAGCGCAAAAAGCCATGCCTGAATTTAACCCAGCTCTTGCCAAAACCTTGCTCGCAGAAGCTGGCTACAAAAATGGCTTTGATATGAATATTTGGGCTATGCCGGTAAGCCGTATTTATAATCCAAATGCCCGTAAAATGGCTGAGCTGATGCAAAGTGATTTACGCAAGATTGGTGTAAACGTTAATATCGTCGAGTATGAGTGGAACACCTTTTTACAACGCGTTGGTGAGCATAGACACGATAGTGTGTTACTTGGTTGGGCTGCGGATACGCCAGACCCTGATAATTTTATGAGCCCATTGTTAAGTTGCACCGCAACATTTAGTGGTAAAAACCCTGCCAATTGGTGTCATCCTGAATTTGATTTATTACTTACTCAAGCCCTCGACACCACAGATCTTGAAAAACGAAAACAATACTACAATCAGGCACAGCGGATCATAGTGCAAGAGCTGCCTATTTTGCCGATAGCCCATGGTATGCGCTTTCAAGCAGCAAGTAGTGACGTAAAAGGTATAAATTTAAGCCCGTTCGGCGGCATTTCACTAGCTAACGCGAGGAAAGAATAATGATCCTTGATTATATTCTTCGTCGTCTAGCGTTGTTAATGTTTATGATGCTGACGCTGAGTATTTTTACCTTTTCATTGAGCTTTATGTTCCCGGGTGATGCGCTAACTAACTTAAGCGGTATTACTAATAGTACGTTCTCGCAAACCAGTGTGTTAGAGGAAAAGTTTCACTTTACCGACAACTACGTGGTGCAATACTTTGCCTTTTTAGAACGCATTATTCAGGGGGATTGGGGAATTTCTTTTGCATCTGGTGAGAGTGTATTTCAACATATAAAAGACTTATTTCCAGCAACACTCGAATTGAGTCTTTATGCGCTCATTGTATCCGTCATAGTTGGCGTACCAAGTGGTATTTTAGCCGCTGCCTACTACAAACGTTGGCCTGATAAACTGATAAATTCCGGCACACTTTTTGGCTATTCAATGCCCGTTTTTTGGTTAGCATTGTTACTAATTATGGTGTTTTCCCTGCAACTAGGCTGGTTTCCTATGTCGGGCCGAATGGGCCTTCTTTACGAAATAGAACCAGTTACCGGCTTTATACTTATTGATATCTTTTTAGCTGATTTCCCCTATGATGGCATGGCATTTTTAGATGCAATCCATCATTTAACACTACCTACCATAGTACTTGCTATGTATCCGACCACAGTACTAGTTCGCTTTACCCGTGATTCAATGCTGAAAGTACTCGATCAAAGTTATATTAAAACAGCGCGCGCAAAGGGCTTAAACCGTGCGCAGCTGATTATTCACCACGCTCTGCGTAATGCGCTGCTACCGGTGATTAAACAAATAGGTCTACAGTTTAGTACCTTGATCACCCTTGCGATGATCACCGAGGTTATTTTCTCATGGCCGGGCATTGGTCGTTGGCTTATCGATAGTATTTATCAGCGTGACTACCCTGCAATTCAAGGTGGCTTACTCGCTGTTTCTATGTTCGTTATTTTAGCTACCATTATTGCTGAGCTCACTTATACCTTATTCGACCCATTATCGCGGAACCAAGCACATGGCAAAGTTTAATTTATTCTCTGAAGAGTCGAATAAATCGCCGTTAGCGCGATTTTGGAAGAAATTTAAAACCAATCACCCTGCCCTTGTCGGCTTATGGTTGTTTATTGCTTTAGTGTTACTGGCAGTGTCTGCACCACTCCTTGCACCTTATGGCGTGAACCAGCAACACAGCGATGCACTGCTATTACCGCCATCGTGGCATGATGCAGGTGACGTACGCTTTTTATTAGGCACCGACGATTTAGGCCGAGATGTATTGTCACGTTTAATGAATGGTGCAACTTACACCTTTGGTTTATCGGTTGTCGCAGCTTTGATCACCACAGTGATAGGTGTGTTAGTGGGCACCTTTGCTGGCATTAGCAAAGGTATTCGCTCAAGCTTTTTAAATCACTTGCTTGATATTACCTTATCAATTCCATCATTATTACTGGCCATCATTATTATTGCGATTCTTGGCCCTGGTCTAATGAATACAGTTTGGGCGATTATATTAGCTTTATTGCCTCAGTTTATTCACTCGGTGCGTAACTTAATTGTCGAAGAGCTGAACAAAGATTACATAACAGCATTCAAGCTTGATGGCGCATCCAATTGGCATATTCTTGCTCGTGGTATTTTTCCGAACATTTACGAGCATATTGTGGTTATTTTTACCATGGCGCTTTCTACTGCGATTTTGGATATCTCGGCACTTGGCTTTTTAAAATTGGGCGCCCAGCCCCCCACCACAGAATGGGGCGCTATTTTGGCTGAAAATCTAGGTTTAATTTACCTTGCCCCTTGGACTGTTGGCTTACCAGGCGTATTATTATTTTTAGCAGTGCTGTCTACCAATTTAGTAGGTGACGGTTTACGCCAAGTGCTTAAAGAACGTAAGGCCGACTAATTATGCAATTACTCGATATTCGTAACCTCACTATAGAGTTACGCACTTCAGATACCGTGATTCGTGCGGTGGATAGAGTCAGCATGACCTTAAAAGAAGGCGAAGTACATGCTTTGGTTGGTGAGTCTGGCTCAGGTAAAAGCTTAATTGCAAAAGCCATTGTTGGAGTTTTAAACAAACGTTGGCATATCACTGCAGACCGCATGCATTGGCGTGGCGTGGATTTAATGCGCTTATCTAACGAGCAACGCCGTAAACTCGTAGGTCAAGACATTGCTATGATCTACCAAGATCCAAGCCGCTGCCTAGATCCAACTGCCAAGATATTCGACCAAATTGCCGAGACCTTACCTGAACAAGCAACCAGTGGTTTTTTCTTAAAACGAAACAGACAACGAAAAGACAGAGTAAAAGCGTTAATCCACAAGGTTGGTATTAAAGACCATAAGAAGGTGCTAGACAGCTACCCTCATGAGCTCTCTGAAGGTATTTGTCAAAAAGTGATGATTGCCATGGCCATTGCGCGTACCCCAAAACTATTGATTGCCGATGAGCCAACTACCGCTCTTGAGAGCACCACGCGTGCGCAGGTATTTAGACTGCTAAAAAGCTTAAACCAGCTAAAGAACATGTCGATTTTGATGATCTCTCACGAGCTTGAGGAAATTGTAGAGTGGTCTCATGGCATGCATGTTTTATACTGCGGTCAGATGGTTGAAGCTGGGCCGACTAACAAAATTTTTAGCCAGCCGCGACATCCTTATACCCAAGCACTGTTAAAAAGTTTGCCTGATTATGAGCAAGGGCTTGCTCACAAAGAGCCGTTTTATGCTTTAAAAGGCACCATTCCAACTTTACAACATTTACCTATTGGCTGCCGCTTAGGCCCACGTTGCCCACAAGCACAAAAAGAGTGTGTCGTTACCCCGAAATTGACCAAGCATCATAGCCAGAGTTACGCCTGTCATTTCCCATTAATTAAGGCGATGAAATAATGCAGCCCCTACTCAAAGTTCAAGCATTATCAAAGAGTTTTAATTTACGTGCCGGTTTATTTTCACGTAGAAGCTTTACTGTATTAAAAGATATTTCGTTTTGCTTAGGGCAAGGCGAGACGATCGCCATTATTGGCGAAACTGGCTCAGGTAAAAGTACTCTCGCCAAATTGCTTGCTGGGGCTGATAACGCAGATAAAGGGCAAATTCTACTTGATGGCAATATCATCGAAAATGATGGCTTGCGTGATAACGACTGTCGCCATATTAGGTTGATTTTCCAAGACTCTGAAGCGTCTTTGAATCCAGGTTTAACCATTGGCGATATGCTCAATGACTGTTTACAGTACAACACTGATTTAAACAAAGAAGAGCGTGAAGATAAAATAAAGCAAACCCTCGCAAAAGTGGGCTTGCTTTTAGATCACCAGCACTATTACCCGCATATGTTTAGTAGTGGTCAATTACAACGTATAGCGCTTGCACGGGCTTTAATTTTAGACCCTAAGGTTGTCGTGCTCGATGAAGCGTTATCGTCCCTTGACCCGTCTGTACGCGCACAAACGGTAAACTTATTGCTACGTCTACAAAAAGACACAGGCCTTAGCTATGTACTTATTACGCATCACCTAAGTTTGGTGCGTCATATTAGCGACCAACTTGTGGTACTTGATCACGGTGAGATTGTTGAATACGGCCAAACCGAAGCGATTTTCCAAGACCCCCAATCGGTGGTAACGCAGAAGTTGTTGAACTGTTGATAGTGAGCTGTCAGCTATCAGCCGTAAGCTGTCAGTTTGATTCGGCGTTAAAACGCCTTATATGGACTCCTCCTATTGCACAATACCCTTCGTTAATTTTGTCAGACTGCGTGCTTATATGCGGGCTCATAATGAGGAGCTACCTCGGCCCTTTGATGTATTCGCGCCCTTGTGCCTCTTCTCCTACT
>NZ_JADILN010000009.1:0-142540 GCF_015278155.1 Pseudoalteromonas simplex | reverse complement strand
TTGACTCAACCAACTCGTCGTTTTGCTTTTTTGTAAGCAGTCCGCCGTGTCGGTGGATGCGCATTATAGGGAGATCCGAATTGAGATCAACTGTTTTTTGAAGTTTTTATGAAAAAAATGACTGTTCGCGCAAAATACGAACGAAACGAGTGAAAATAGCACTAAATTACTCGTATTATGGCTATTTAGGCAGTGTTTTTTATAAATGAGCTTGTATTTAAGTTGTATAGAAGGTGATTTAACTATAAAAGAACGCGAATTGATCTTTATATGTGATCTTAATTGCTGGGTGCTAGGTGCTAGGTGCTAGGTGCTAGGTGCTTCAAGATTGCATGGTAATGTTTGGGGTTGATAGAGCTGTTTTATTGATAGTGAAATTTAGTAGTGAATTTTAGAAAGTAAAAAGCCGAGCATAAGCTCGGCTTTTTGGTGTCTTTACGACTTACTCTGCAGACTGCGCGTCTTCTTGAACTTCTTCGTTTGTCGCTGGGCGACCAACTAGTTCAATATAAGCCATTGGTGCATTATCACCAGCACGGAAGCCACACTTAAGAATACGAGTGTAACCACCAGGACGGTCTGTATTACGTGGACCGATTTCGCTGAATAATTTACCAACTACTTCATTATCACGCGTGCGAGCAAACGCTAAACGGCGGTTTGCTACACTGTCAGTCTTAGCCAGTGTGATTAAAGGTTCAATTACACGGCGCAACTCTTTAGCTTTAGGCAAAGTTGTTTTGATGATTTCATGTTTCACCAAAGAACCAGCCATGTTGCTGAACATCGCTTTGCGATGGCTGCTGTTACGGTTTAATTGACGACCACTCTTACGATGGCGCATGACCCTATCCTTCTAACTAAACTAATATAGTGATTTAGATTATTCAGCTAGGCTTGCAGGCGGCCAATTTTCTAGGCGCATACCTAGAGAAAGACCACGTGAAGCTAGCACGTCTTTAATTTCAGTTAGAGACTTCTTACCTAAGTTAGGCGTTTTAAGAAGCTCAACTTCAGTGCGCTGAACTAAATCACCGATATATTGAATTTGCTCGGCTTTCAAACAGTTTGCTGAACGTACTGTTAGCTCAAGATCATCAACTGGACGAAGCAGAATAGGATCGAATTCTGGCTTCTCTTCTTTCTCTTCTGGCTCAGTTACATCACGTAAATCTACGAATGCATCTAATTGCTCAGCTAAGATAGTAGACGCACGGCGGATCGCTTCTTCAGGATCTAGAGTGCCGTTTGTTTCCATATCAATGATTAACTTGTCTAAGTCTGTACGTTGCTCAACACGGGCTGATTCAACCGAGTACGCAATACGTTCAACTGGGCTGAATGATGCATCAAGCAGCAGACGACCAATTGGACGCTCATCGTCATCAGAGGATAAACGACTAGATGCCGGCACATAACCGCGACCGCGCTCAACACGAATACGCATGCTGATCTCGCTGCTATCTGTCGTAAGGTGACAGATAACGTGATCTGGGTTGGCGATAGTTACATCACCATCGTGCTGAATATCAGCCGCAGTCACAGGGCCTACACCAGATTTAGTCAGGGTCAGAAAAACTTCATCTTTGCCTTCTAAAGTTACTGCTAGACCTTTAAGGTTTAACAGAATTTCAATGATGTCTTCTTGTACGCCCTCTTTCGCGCTGTACTCATGCAATACACCGTCGATTTCTACTTCAGTTACTGCACATCCAGGCATAGATGATAACAGTATACGGCGTAAGGCATTACCCAAAGTGTGACCAAAGCCACGCTCTAATGGTTCTAAAACTACTTTAGAACGCGTTGGGTTGATAGCGTCGATATCGACTAACCTTGGTTTTAGGAATTCGGTAACAGAACCCTGCATTTTATCCTCTCTTAACTCTTAACTTTACTTAGAGTAAAGTTCGACGATTAGTTGTTCGTTAATGTCCGCAGACAGATCTGAACGCTCAGGTAGGCGCTTGAAGCTACCTTCCATTTTCTTACCGTCAACTTCAACCCAAGTCGGCTTTTCACGTTGCTCAGCCAACTCTAGAGCAGCGATGATACGTGCTTGTGTTTTTGACTTCTCACGAATTACAACAGTATCTTCTGGAGTAATTACGTATGAAGGAATGTTCACAACACGACCATTAACTAAAATCGCTTTGTGGCTTACTAACTGACGTGCTTCAGCGCGTGTGCTAGCAAAACCCATGCGATATACAACATTGTCTAAACGTTGCTCTAAAAGCTGTAACAAGTTTTCACCTGTATTACCTTTAAGGCGAGCAGCTTCTTTGTAGTAGTTACGGAATTGCTTTTCTAATACACCGTAGATACGACGTACTTTTTGCTTTTCACGTAGCTGTAAACCGTAATCAGATAAGCGACCTTTACGAGCGCCGTGCTGACCAGGTGCAGTCTCAAGTTTACACTTAGAGTCGATAGCTCTTACGCCGCTCTTAAGGAACAGGTCAGTACCTTCACGACGACTCAGCTTGAGCTTAGGGCCCAAATATCTTGCCATGTTATTTCTCCTAACCTATTGTTAAACGCGACGTTTCTTCGGTGGACGACAACCATTATGAGGGATTGGCGTCACGTCAGTGATGTTGGTGATACGGTAACCAGCAGCATTCAAAGCACGTACAGCAGATTCACGACCTGGACCTGGACCTTTGATGAAAACTTCTAGATTTTTTAAACCGTATTCTTGAGCAGCAGTACCTGCACGCTCTGCAGCAACCTGAGCCGCGAATGGAGTAGATTTACGTGAACCACGGAAACCTGAACCACCTGCTGTTGCCCAAGATAGTGCATTACCTTGACGGTCGGTAATTGTTACAATAGTGTTGTTGAAAGAAGCATGAACGTGAGCCATACCATCAGCAACTTGCTTTTTAACCTTCTTACGACGAATTGGTGCTTTAGCCATAATCTACCCCACCTTATTTCTTGATAGGCTTGCGAGGACCCTTACGAGTACGCGCGTTAGTCTTAGTACGTTGACCACGTAGTGGTAACGAACGACGGTGACGTAGGCCACGGAAACAACCAAGGTCCATAAGGCGCTTGATATTTAATGTAACTTCACGACGAAGGTCACCTTCTACAGTGTACTTGCCAACTGCTTCACGCAATACGTCAAGTGTTTCGTCTGAAAGTTCACCGATTTTTGTGGTCTCGGCGATACCAGTCGCTGCTAAGATAGCCTTAGAGCGAGTCTTACCTATGCCATAAATAGCAGTTAAACCGATAACTGCGTGTTTATGATCAGGGACGTTAATGCCAGCGATACGGGCCACTAACACATCTCCTATATTTGAATTTGGTAATCATCTGTTTGAAAAGCCCGTAAGGATACTCAAACGAAGACCAAATCACAACTAAAAACACAGGCCGAGTAAATAACTCAGCCTGCACGACTGTTTAATTAGCCTTGCCTTTGCTTGTGCTTAGGCTCACTGCAAATTACGCGTACTACACCAGCACGTTTAATAACTTTACAGTTACGGCATATTTTCTTAACGGAAGCACGTACTTTCATTGCTCAACTCCGTAAAATGACCTTATCGACCGTAGCCTTTAAGGTTTGCTTTTTTCAGCACAGAATCATACTGATGTGACATCAGATGCGTCTGTACTTGTGCCATAAAGTCCATGATTACAACAACGATAATCAAAATTGATGTACCGCCGAAATAGAATGGCGTTTGCCATGCCATAGTCATGAATTCGGGCACCAGACAGATAAAGGTTATATACAAAGCACCTGCCAATGTCAGGCGTGTCATCACTTTATCAATGTATTTAGATGTCTGCTCACCTGGACGAATACCTGGGATAAATGCGCCAGATTTTTTCAGGTTATCTGCTGTTTCACGCGGGTTAAATACCAACGCGGTGTAGAAAAAGCAGAAGAAGATAATAGCCGCAGCTAAAACCATCGCATATAAAGGTTGACCTGGAGTCAACGTTGTAGCGATTGCTTGTAGCACATCAGCGACCGGACCTTCACCCTGGCCGAACCAGCTTGCAATTGTACCAGGGAACAGAATTATACTGCTAGCAAAGATTGGTGGAATAACACCCGCCATGTTTACTTTCAGTGGTAAGTGCGTGCTTTGAGCAGCAAATACCTGACGACCTTGTTGACGCTTTGCGTAGTTAACGACGATACGACGTTGACCACGTTCAAAGAATACAACTAGGTAAGTAACAGCGAATACGATTACAGCAATCAATAACAGTACAAGTACATTCAGATCACCTTGGCGCGCCATTTCGGCTGTCGAACCAATAGCAGACGGCAGGTTAGCTACGATACCAACAAAAATCAGAACTGAGATACCGTTACCGATACCACGTTCTGTAATTTGTTCGCCCAACCACATTAGGAACATAGTACCAGTTACTAAACTCACTACAGCAGTGAAATAGAAACCGATACCAGGGTTAACAACTAACCCGTCCATCATACCCGGTAAGCTTGTAGCAATACCGATTGATTGGATTGTAGCAAGCACAAGCGTGCCGTAGCGTGTGTACTGGCTAATTTTCTTACGCCCTTGCTCACCTTCTTTCTTAAGCTCTATAAACGGCGGATACATATGCGTTAATAGTTGCGTAATAATCGAAGCCGAGATATACGGCATAATACCCAGTGCTAACACTGAAGCTCGCTCAAGCGCACCACCGCTGAACATGTTAAACATTTCAACAATGGTGCCCTTTTGTTGCTCGAAGAAATCGGCAAGTACAGCGGCGTCAATCCCAGGGATCGGCACGAATGAACCTAGACGGTAAATAATGATAGCACCTAATACAAATAGTAATCGACGCTTCAATTCCGAAAGCCCACTTTGTGCACTTTTCATATCTTGACCTGGTTTAGCCATTAGTACTTCCTTAGTCTTCTACCTTGCCTCCGGCAGCTTCGATAGCTTCGCGAGCACCTTTAGTCACTTTAAGACCTTTAACGGTAACTGCGCGTGAAACTTCGCCAGATTTAACTACTTTAACGAACTGGATGTTCTTTTTAACTAGACCAGCTGCTTGTAACGCGTTTACGTCTACTACATCGCCTTCAACTTTAGCGATTTCAAAAAGGTTAACTTCAGTAGATACTAATGATTTACGTGAAGTGAAACCAAATTTAGGTAGACGACGTTGCATAGGCATTTGACCGCCTTCGAAACCAACGCGTACTTTACCGCCAGAACGTGATTTTTGGCCTTTATGACCACGGCCACCAGTCTTACCAAGACCAGAACCAATACCACGACCTAGACGTTTCTTTTCAGTTTTTGCACCAGCAGCAGGTGAAAGTGTATTCAAATGCATCGAATTAACCCTCAACCTTTACCATGTAAGAAACTTGGTTAATCATACCACGCACACATGCTGTGTCTTCTAACTCAACAGTGTGATTGATACGACGTAGACCAAGACCGCGTAATGTAGCTTTATGCTTCGGTAAACGACCGATAGAGCTCTTTACTTGTGTTACTTTTACAGTTTTATTAGCCATGGTTTACCCCGTGATTTCGTCAACGCTAAGACCACGTTTAGCAGCGATTGACTCTGGAGAGTTCATGTTCTCTAGAGCAGCAATCGTTGCACGAACGATGTTGATCGGGTTAGTTGAACCGTATGCTTTTGACAATACGTTCTGTACACCAGTTACTTCTAGTACTGCACGCATCGCACCACCGGCGATGATACCTGTACCTTCAGAAGCAGGCTGCATGTATACTTTAGAACCCGCGTGGCGACCCTTGATTGGGTGCTGTAGCGTGTTACCGTTAAGGTCTACACTGATCATGTTGCGACGTGCTTTTTCCATTGCTTTTTGAATAGCAGCTGGAACTTCACGTGCTTTACCATAACCAAAACCTACTTTACCTGCGCCGTCACCAACTACTGTTAGTGCAGTGAAGCTAAAGATACGACCACCTTTAACCACTTTAGACACACGGTTTACCGCGATTAGCTTTTCAGCCAAATCAGGCTGTTGTTGCTTTGCTTCTACGTTAGCCATTGTCTACTCCTAGAATTGCAGACCGGCTTCACGCGCTGCATCAGCAAGCGCCTTCACACGGCCGTGATATTTAAAGCCACTGCGATCAAAAGCAATCTTTTCGATGCCTTTGTCAGCTGCACGTTCAGCAACCGCTTTACCAACTGCTTGAGCAGCTGCAACGTTACCTGTGCCTTTAACTGTTTCGCTAATTGCTTTTTCAACAGTAGAAGCAGCAGCCAGTACAGTACCCTCAGCAGTAACTACTTGAGCGTAAATGTGACGTGGCGTGCGGTGGATAACAAGACGCGTTGTGCCTTGTTCAATGTAATTTCTACGAGTGCGCTTAGCACGACGTAGACGAGCTGTTTTTTTATCCATCGTCTTACCTTACTTCTTCTTAGCCTCTTTACGGCGTACATTCTCGTCCGCGTAACGAACACCTTTACCTTTATAAGGCTCAGGTTTACGGTATGCACGGATGTTAGCAGCTGTTTGACCAACTAACTGCTTGTCTACGCCCTTAACTAGAACTTCTGTTTGGCTTGGTGTTTCAATCGTAATACCTTCTGGTACTTCGAAATTCACTGGGTGTGAGAAACCAAGAGTTAAGTCTAATACTTTGCCCTTAGCTGCTGCACGGTAACCAACACCTACTAACTGAAGTTTCTTCTCGTAACCTTCATGCGTACCAACAACCATGTTGTTGATTAGAGCGCGAGCAGTACCTGCTTGTGCCCATGCATTAGCTACGCCTTCACGAGGTAAAGTTGTAATAACGTTGTCGTTAACTTGTACTTCAACAGCGTCGTTGATAGTACGAGTTAATTCACCGTTTTTGCCTTTAACTGTGATGTCCTGGCCTTTTAATGTAACTTCTACACCGGCAGGAACATTGATTGGTGCCTTTGCTATGCGAGACATAGTTCCCCTCCGATTAAGCTACAAAGCCAATGATCTCACCACCAACGCCGGCACTACGTGCTGCGCGGTCTGTCATTAGGCCTTTAGAAGTTGATACGATAGCGATACCAAGACCACCCATTACCTTTGGTAATTCGTCACGTTTCTTATAGATACGTAGACCAGGGCGGCTAACACGCTGGATGTTTTCAATAACAGCTTTGCCTTCGAAATATTTTAAATCGATAGAAAGCTCAGGCTTCGCTTCACCGCTTACAGCGTAATCTGCGATATAACCTTCATCTTTTAATACTTTAGCTACTGCTACTTTCAGTTTTGAAGTTGGCATCGTTACTGATACTTTCTTCGCTGACTGACCGTTACGGATACGTGTAAACAAATCCGCAATAGGATCTTGCAAGCTCATAGTCTTACTCCCGTGATACTATTACCAGCTAGCCTTTTTAAGGCCAGGAATTTCACCGCGCATAGCTGCTTCGCGAACTTTAATACGGCTCATGCCGAATTTGCGAAGGTAACCATGTGGGCGGCCCGTAACGTTACAACGATTACGTTGACGTGAAGAGCTAGAATCACGTGGTAAAGCTTGTAGCTTTAATACCGCGTCCCAACGATCATCGTCAGATGTATTAACATCACTGATGATAGCTTTTAGTGCCGCACGCTTTTCAGCGAACTGAGCAACTAATTTCGCACGCTTTGCTTCGCGCGCTTTCATAGAATTCTTTGCCATAACCCTACCCTTATTTCTTGAATGGGAAGTTAAACGCTTCTAACAACGCACGGCCTTCATCATCTGTTTTCGCAGAAGTAGTGATTGTGATATCCATACCGCGAACACGGTCTACTTTATCATAATCGATTTCTGGGAAGATGATTTGCTCACGTACGCCCATGCTGTAGTTACCACGTCCATCAAAAGACTTAGCACTTACACCACGGAAGTCACGGATACGCGGGATAGCGATTGAAACCAAACGCTCAAAAAAGTCCCACATACGCTCGCCACGTAGGGTTACTTTACAACCAATTGGGTAACCTTCACGCACTTTGAAGCCAGCAACTGATTTGCGTGCTTTAGTGATTAGAGGTTTCTGACCAGAGATTGCTTCTAGATCCGCAACAGCGTTATCTAGGATCTTCTTGTCAGCTAGAGCTTCGCCCACACCCATGTTTAATGTGATCTTTTCGATCTGAGGGACTTGCATGACAGAGCTGAAACCAAACTTCTCTTGAAGCTCAGCAACTACTTTGTCTTTATATACTTCATGCAGTTTCGCCATCATTCTACTCCAACTATTAGATAGTTTTACCAGTAGATTTAAAGATACGTAATTTCTTACCATCTTCAATCTTGAAACCTACACGATCTGCTTTACCCGTTTCCGAGTTGTAGATCGCAACGTTTGATACGTCGATAGACGCTTCTTTCTCAACAATACCGCCAGCTTGGTTCAACTGAGGAACAGGCTTTTGGTGCTTCTTGATTAAGTTGATGCCTTCGACAAATACTCGACCAGATTCAGCAACAACTGAAAGCACTTTACCGCGCTTACCTTTGTCTTTGCCTGCTAGTACGATTACTTCGTCATCACGACGGATTTTTGCTGCCATGATAGACTCCTTATAGTACTTCTGGTGCTAGTGAAACGATTTTCATGAACTTTTCAGTACGAAGTTCACGAGTCACAGGGCCGAAGATACGAGTACCAATTGGCTGTAAGTTATCGTTTAAGATAACAGCCGCATTGCTATCGAAACGGATCAAAGAACCGTCCGGACGACGAACGCCTTTTTTAGTACGCACAACTACCGCGTTTTTAACATCACCTTTCTTCACTTTACCGCGAGGAATAGCTTCTTTTACAGAAACTTTGATGATATCGCCAACCGCTGCATAGCGACGGTGCGAACCGCCAAGGACTTTAATACACTGCACTTTGCGAGCGCCGCTGTTATCAGCAACGTCCAGCTGAGTTTGCATTTGGATCATGTTAATGACCTCCGGTGTAGAAATTACAACACGCCTTAATTTTGTTTAAAATCAAGACATTTCGGTTAAATTCCACTCAAAAAACAAGCAAGTTGTCTCTTAAGGGCGGGCAATTGTAGCAGCAATGGCAAGGAAGTGGTAGGTTATTTTTTAATTAATTTGGAATTAATCATAATGCCTGCAATGAGGAATTACAGCAGCTTGCTGGTTTGTTATTGATTATAAAACAAACAGGACGCAAATGCGCCCTGTTTTTGACTTTAATTAAATTTTTATTAATTACCAAATAGACCTTTTAATTTGTCTTTGATTTTATCTTTAGCTTTTTCTTTGACTTCTTCTTTAGCCGCATCACTGACATCTAGGCTATAACCAACATCATGGAATGGACCTTTGATACGCAGTGGAATTTTAAAGCCGGTACTGTCATCGGTCGTGCCTTGCCCTTCGATTGAATCAACAATCCCCGTTACCAAGCGATAGTCTACATTCGTCATAGGTAAATCAACTTTACCTGAGCCTGTAATGCGAATAAGCGGGCTAAGTAGTGATAGGTCTTTATTTTCACCAACACCGTTAGTGAATACAAAACTGCCCTGCAATGCCGAGAAGTCTGTTTGCTGTGAGTTATCAAAGCCTGTATCTAAACCTTCTGATACTGCGCTTAAGTTACCTTTGATAAGCTCTTTCGCTTTACGAACCATCTCTGCAATGTTGGCCCCTTTTACCGCACCATCAGCAAACTCAAAGCCTAACTTACCATTTAAAGCATTGATAAAGCTCTTTTGGCTTTGACCTGTGGTCGTTAGATCCCAATTTAGAGAGCCTTTACCCATTAACTTATCGAAACCAGCCGCATCAGTTAGTAATGGCTGTGCATCGATTTTATCTAAAGAAAAGTTAGTACTAATTTTATAAGGTGTTTGCTTGGCGTTAACGGTTATTACACCTTTACCATTGCCTTCATAAGCAACAAACTTATCTAAACTGATTTTAGCCACGGCATTTTTTAGGTTCACCGTTAACTGGTTTTCACCAAGGGTAATATCATTTGCTTTTAAGCCACTTGAACGCACGACTACATTTGCATCTAGTGCGTTTAAGCCGCTCATATCAATTGCAGTATCATCCCAAACAATTGGCTGTGCTGGTGCATCTGCGGCAGGTTCTGCTTGTTCTTCTTTAGCTACGCCCTCTGGTAGGTAAGGGTTTAGATCAAGCATACCTAAATCAATATCGGCATTCACAGCTAAACGATCACCAAGCTTAATATCGCTTTTACCTTTAATTTGCAGCTCATCTAGGGTGGCAAGTAGCTCAGTAAGCTTAAACTGCTGTCCTTTTAGGTGCATTGAACCCTTTACATTAAAGGCATTAAACGCATTTTCTTTTGCATTAAGCTCAACACCTTGCCAACTCGCAATATTTTTAACAGAGTCACCACTTACAGAAAGAAGCCCTTGCACGTCATTACCCATTTCTGCAATTGCACCTTTAAAATTTAAATCGACTAAGCGCGAATCAACCTCAGTGCTTACATTAAACGTTTCGCCTTCAATCGCTTTAACAGGTGTATCTAGCGTGACATCTAAATCAAAGCGCTCACCCATATAGGTAATACCGCCTTTTAATTCTAAGGTCTTACGAAGAGAAGGTAATAAGATTGCTAATTCTAAATCGCTTATCTGTTGCTTTGCCCCGGTTTTACCATCTAGATAAGTGAAAGTACCACCGTAGATTGCTACTTCACCAAGTTCGATATCAAAGTTATCTGGTAAGTTAACAGCGCCAGAACTCTTTTGCTGCTCTGTCTGTGGTTGCTCAGCAACCGCATCAAATAATTGCCAGTTTGCTTTACCATTTTTATCGGTTTCTAACAAAATTGTTGGTTCGTTAATAACGAATTTATCAAGCTTAAACTCACCGCCAAATAACGACATCCACGGGATACGGATAGCAAGTTGCTGCATGCTTGCCATATCTTTTTGCGAGCCTGTTTGCATATTGGCAAAGTGCACATCATTCAATTCGAGTTTTAATGATGGAAATACCGACAGCTTTTTATCGCCATTAATAGTCAGACTACGACCTGTGGTTTGTTCTACTTGCTCCGATACTTTATTAAATATCGCGTCTGTAGGTATTAGGAATGGTGCTGCGACTACCAATGCAATCAGTAATACGAAGATGACACCAACAATTTTCAGTAAGGTTTTCATAATCATCCTTAAAAATGGGCAAACAATGTTCTTATCATAGCGGGAGTTAGGCGCAATTGCATTGCCGAACACACAAAAAGGTTTGTAAACAAGCTTAGGTACAAGAATATGAATCAGCGCTGAAACTTTTTGATACCTATAGGTTACAAAAAGATCTTGACCGTATGATACCCTAGGGTTACATTGATACCTGTAGGTTACATTTGAGTTTAAAATAAAAGGAAACGATTATGTCTAAGCAAGATATCAAAACGGAAGAAAAGTTTATGAGTCATAACGCATGGTTTTCAATATTCATGGGAGTCACGTTATTAATTATTAGTGTTTACCCAATGCTCAAGCAAACATCAGTATTTTTACTGTTTATTGGTGTTGCCGCATTTTTAGGATCTTTCTTTATGTTTGTGATTAGAGGGGGATTTACATGGAAACTTGGTTATCGCCTTACTTATAAGGATGAATTTTTAAATACGATTGATACCATCGCTTATAAACATGTTGTGCTTGGATTGCTTTTTAGCATGGGGGCTATTTTTTTATTGTCTGATGAACTTGCTTTAAATGTATCTCATAGCATGATGGCCACATTTTACCTTGCCTTGATGTGTTTGATATATGGCGTATCAATTCTTTGGCAAAGTAGAGACTAGGTATAAAAGTGCAAAATAATATCGCTAAATTCCGCAAAGAAAAGGGATTATCGCAGCAAGAACTTGCTGATGCCATTGCAGTATCACGTAAAACCATTAGCACAGTTGAAACAGGCCGCTTTATACCCTCGGTGATTATCGCGTTAAAAATTGCTGCTCAGTTTGAACTCAGTGTTGAGCAATTATTTACACTCGATGACAATGATTAATAAACCACGTCAGTCGCAATCTTACTTATAAATTATCAGTAAGATTGCATCATTTCATTACTTCGGTATGATGCACGACCCTGTTGTTTTTGCACCCTGTGTACTAAAATTAAACAACCCAATTTGGTCAAAACTGGAGTATCGATTAAGCATGAAGAAACTGCTTATTTCACCGTCAAAAATGGCGCTTGGCGAGCAAGAAAGTCAAATTTATCAAAATATTCTCAAGCAAGCCTCTGATATCAGCTTAAACCTTATGGCAGTTAAAGTAGAAAACCACCCTGAAGACTTTTTAGGATGGTGCTATGAGCTATTAAGTGCAAGCCGCGATCGCATTAACTACGATCTGTTAGAAGATAAGCAATTACCCACTCTTAAAAAACTTCATGACTTATTAATTTCTGCAATCAGCTTTTTGCAGCTAAAAACATTAAGGGTTGCGCCATGGCCTGTTATTGCAGGCTTCATCGAGCAGCATAAAGAGCTTGTAGCCCTTGATGAGCAACTACGCTTAGCTAAGTACATTGCTGCAATTAAATCGCAATCCCTAAAAGAGATGATCCCAGAAGACCGTTTAGCGTTTTCAGGTAAACACAGTGCCTCGCTTGATCCAAGTAGCTATAACTTCGACGTTGAATGGTTTGCTTCTACTAAGAACGCGAAAGGTTTCCACCAAATGTTGAGTGATTTACCAGGTGCGTTCGATGAGGCGCTTGCACACATTCCACTTGAGGGTGAAGTAACGCAAGAACATTATCAGCATTTTATGGTTGCTTACTTCATGGCGTTTAATGGCAGCGATGAAAAGCCAACGCTTGCTCCTGCTACTCGCTTGCTTGCGATGCGCCGACCTGACGTGTTTACACCAATCGTAAATAGTAAACTTGATGCCCTTTGTGCGGCATTAGGTATTACTAAGCTTAATAACCGTGATTTTGAGCGCTACTGGCAAGATGTTATCGAAGCAATACATAACATGCCTTGGTTCAAAATGGCCAGTGCAGCAAATGAGCTTGAACAATCTCTGGTTGAAATCAAAGCCCTATTGCCTAGCTTCTTTTATTATGCAGATAAAAGTACCGCTGATAACTCAAACTATATTAAGTTGTTAAACAAACCTAAGAGTACCACGAGCTCAGCAGGTAAAAAGACCGTACGCCGTGGCAAAGAATCAGCTGAGATACTGGTAGACCGCGCACTAGCAAGTGATGATATCCCTGAACATATCAAAGCTAAGCGCGATTCAATCATCAGTGAAGTAGAAAAAGGCCGCAGTGTTGAAGAAACCATTAGTCTAATGCGTGCAATTTTCGGCTAAGTTACTCTCAAATAAGCAAAACCCGGTTGCTTCGCAATTGTGCAACCGGGTTATTTTTTGCACCACTCATGTGCGCATGAACAATTCAAATAACTATCCTTTTCACAATTAAACAAGTTTAAAAGCCTGTTTTTAAAGCCTTTAAGCATAAAATATCCCGTTAGTAATTAACTTGGCACAACCAGTGCAATATCGTATCCAGACAACACATAGAAAATGTCCTCAAATAATAACCAGACTGCAATCTGAAAATGGGACAAAATCAACATAACAACAGGATACAGAAACATGCTAAAACTAAAAAAAACGGTCGCAGCAAGCGCCCTTGCGCTATTAACTTTGAGCTCAACATATAGCTATGCAGAAGTCACAGCAAACGCTGCGGCAACTTCAAACTACTTATGGCGTGGTCAAGAGCAAGGCGGCGGTGATGCTGCAATCCAAGGTGGTATCGACTACGCAAGTGAATCTGGCTTTTATGCGGGTACTTGGGTGTCGAATGCTAGCTGGGCTGACGACATGACTTACGAGCTAGACCTTTATGCTGGTTTTGGCGGTGAAATCAATGAAACCTTTAGCTACGATGTTGGCTACATTTATTATGCATACCCAGATGCAGCATCTTACACAGATGCAGACTTCTCAGAAATCTACGGTAGCATTAGCATGGGTAGCTTCACCTTTGGTGCAGCTGTCCTAGCAACATCAGCAGCAAGCGGTGACGGTACAGATTTTGGTGATTCACTTTATTTAAATGCTGACTACAGCTTCCCAGTTGGCAGTACCGGTGCAGAAATGGCCCTTCACCTAGGTCATTACTCAGGGGATTTCATTGGTGATGATGACATCATCGACTACGGTGTTTCAGTGTCGAAAGACGGCTTTACTTTCGGTCTTTCAGACAACGACATTGATGGTTCAGATGTAAAAGTGTACGTCGCTTACGCGGTTGACTTCACTTTATAAAGAATGTGTTACTTGCTGCAACACGAAGGGCCGTTAAGGCCCTTTTCTCATTTATATCAATACACTTATGGTACACTATGACCAGTTGAGCCTTGCCAAATGCGATACCATTGTTCACGGTTCATAGTAAGCTGCTTAGCGTCAACAGCTGATTTAACACGCTCAATATTACCCGTACCAAGTACCACAGACGGTGCACTTGGGTGCATTAACAGCCAAGCATAAACAACCTGATCAATGGCTGTGGCGCCAATTTCAGCCCCAACCTGCTCCAACACTGCACGTAAACGCACCGCTTTTTCATCTTCACTTGAGAATAAGCGACCCCCAGCTAATGGAGACCAAAGCATAGGTTTGATATCAAGTAATTGGCATTGGTCTAAGCTGCCATCATCAAGGGCTTTCATCTCGTAAGGTGAAAACTCAATTTGATTAGTCACAAGCTCAAAGTCTAAACGCGACTGCAACAAACTAAGTTGCGATGGGGTAAAATTAGATACACCAAAGTCAAGCACATCACCATTTGCTTTTAGGGTATTAAATGCTTGTGCCATTTCATCGGCGTTCATCAAGTAATCAGGGCGATGAATAAGTAATACATCTAAACGATCAGTGCTGAAGTTTTTAAGTGACTGCTGTGCCGAGGCAATAATATGCGCGGCACTTGAATCATAATGATTTGCTTTGCCTTGTAGCCCTAGGCTTGCAAACGCAGGCTTGATACCACACTTTGTGATTATTTTGATTTCATCACGAATACTTGGTTTTAGTTTAAGTGCTTTACCAAATTCAGCTTCACAACCGTATTCACCGTAAATGTCAGCGTGATCGGTATGTGACACCCCCATTTCAATTGCATTTTCTAAAAAACTTAAGCATTGCTGGGGCGTTATCTGCCAATCTAGCAAACGCCAGAACCCTAATACCAACTCATCAATACAACGATCATTGCTATTCACCATAACGACCTACTCTTCCTAATAAATTCGACTCAAATTAACTCTTTAACCATATCACAGATTTACCAATCACAGCTGTTAACATACAGTTACAAAATAGATTGCTAATTTGTTACTAAACAGGATATTTTAGTACCTAAAAACAAATGTTATAAAACAAGGAATAAAAAATGAAATCGTCAAATGTTATGACTGCTTTGGTTGATATTTTTATCAGCCCAAGCAAAGCCTTTAATGGTTTAAAAGAAGCAAAAGGTTGGTCTTTTGTTGCCTTTATTTTACTTGCCGGCATTCTCGCTGCCAGCATGTTTGCTTTTTACAATAAGGCTGACCCGCAGTTTTTAATCGATCAACAAGTGGCAGCGGCCAGTGTTGATGCCACCATTGCAGAACAAAAAATGATTCGCCAAAGCATGGAGCAAACCATAGATATGCAAGTATGGTTTGCTATGTTTGGTGGCATTATTGGTTTGGCTGTTATTAATGCTCTAATGGCAGGCTACTACCTATTTGTATCTAAGCAAGACCCAGAAGCTAATTATGGCTATGGTGCGTGGTATGGCTTTGGTGTGTGGACGATGATGCCAATGATTATTTCAAGCCTAGGTTTACTCATCTTAGTATTAACTGCGAGTACCGACCAAATCTCACAGACGTTATTTAACTATGCTTCGATTAACCAACTTTTAATTGGTTTAGAAATTGGCCACCCATTCTACACCTTACTTGAAAGTCTCAATATCTTTTCTATTTGGGGTATTTTCATCGCAGCTATCGGTTTAAAGAGCTGGACTAATTTCACTTTCAATAAGGCGCTACTGTTTGCAGCCTTACCAAGTATTGTTATTTACGGTATTTGGACTGTAATCGCTCTCGTTTAATTCTGCTTTGAGCGGCAATATGCCGCTCTTAACTTCCAAGGAAGAAAGATGAAAAAAGCCATTATAATTGGCCTCGCTGTTACGGCATTTGTCGCTTTACTAATCTCAAAACAAGTCACAGGCAATAAAGATGCACCAGAAATGCATATTGCAGAAGTTGAACAAGGCAATATTGCCGATTCAATTTTAGCCTCTGGTAACCTAGTTTTTAACACCCAAGTGCAACTGCGCTCAGAAGTGACTGGCCGTGTAGCGAAAGTGTTTGTAGAAGAAGGCGAAAGTGTCACTGAAGGCGATATTCTTATGCGCTTAGATACGACCGCGTTTGAATCTGAAGTTGCCCGCAATAAAGCCGTGCTTCGTGCGACCGAAATCGACATTAAGCATAGCGAAACCCGGTTGAAAAATATCGAGCGTCAATTAAGCCGCCAAAAAGAGCTTTATGAAGTGGGCCTTGCAGGCCAAGAAGTGTATGAAAACCTACAAAATGCCCGCGATCTAGCAAAAATAGATATTGAAGCAAAACGTGAAGCTTACAACCAAGCCCAAGCATCACTATTGATTGCTGAAGACCGTTTAAATAAAAGCGTGTTTCGCGCTCCGATGAGTGGCCTACTTGCTTCGGTAAATATTAAAGAAGGTGAAACCGTTATTGCGGGAACAACCAACATTATTGGCTCAGACTTGATGCTAGTAGCTGACCCCAGCGCAATATTAGCCGAACTTCGAGTGGATGAAACCGATATTGCTGGTATCAAACTAGACCAACATGCAGATATCTATGCTGCCGCTTACCCAAATCAACCTTTTACTGGCAAAGTCATAAACATTGGCACATCAGCAAAAAATCAAGCTGGTTCACAAGGCTTATCATTTAAAGTCAAAGTACTGCTTGATGCCACTGACCGCCAGCTTTATGCCGGAATGAGCTGCCGCGCAGAAATCGCCACAAGCATTGCCGAAAATGGCTTAAAACTACCTATTGAAGCTATTCAAAAAGAGGATGATAGCTACTTTGTTTGGAAGCTTAACGCTGATAACACAGTAACTAAAACAGCTGTTACGGTAGGTATTTCTTCAGATATCGAACAAGCGCTAACCAGCGGTGTTGCAAAAGGAGATCGTATTGTTATCGGCCCAGCTAGACCACTTAGCTCACTAAAAGAGGGTGATACGGTAGCCGTTAAAAACAGCCCTGAAAAAGGTGTTAACTAATGTCTGCGGTGATCAAACTCATTAATATCAATAAACAATACAAAATGGGCGAACAAGTTTTCAAAGCCCTTGATGATATTAATATTGAAATTGCTCAAAATGAATATGTTGCCATTATTGGCCCTTCCGGTTCAGGTAAATCAACCCTGATGAACTTGCTTGGCTGTTTAGATACTCCCAGCAGTGGTGACTACTATTTAAAAGATAAGCTCGTAAAGCGCATGACCGAAACGGAGCTTGCTCATCAGCGTAATGAAAGTGTTGGCTTTATTTTTCAAAGTTTCAATTTATTACCACGAGCATCCGCCCTTGAAAATGTTATGCAGCCCTTAGTGTATCGATTTATCTCAGCCAAAGAGCGAAAGCAACAAGCGCTCGAATCATTACAACGGGTTGGTCTTGGCGATAAGGTGAATCACCTTTCAAGCCAACTTTCTGGTGGTCAACGTCAACGTGTCGCTATAGCTCGCGCACTAGTTACTAAGCCCCATATTCTACTTGGTGATGAGCCTACCGGTAACCTAGATAGTAAAACCACCACTGAAATCATGGCGCTGTTTGATGAGCTTCATAACGAAGGACACACCATTATTTTGGTTACTCACGAACAAGATATTGCTGATCACTGCCAACGTGTTATTCGTTTAGTTGATGGCAAAGTTGTTAGTGATACCCGCAAAGGCGAAGGAACAAGACAACATGTTTAAATCTGCTATCGCTGTAATGGAAGGCACAAAAGCAGCACTGATGGCAATTAAAGCCAATGCAATGCGTAGTGCCCTTACCTGCTTGGGCATTATTATTGGTGTTGCTGCAGTTGTGACCGTGGTAGCAGTAATGCAAGGGTTTACCAAGCAAATTAATGATCAGCTTGCTGATATGTCTCCAGATGTCACCAATATAAAGCCTTACACTAGCGTAGAAAAAGAAATGGTAGGGCAACAAGCAAAGTTAACCTACAGCGACTTTCTAACTCTAAAAGCACGCGTGAAAGAAGCTGAAACCTTTACTGCGCTTATGTTTACTTGGCGCTTTTCGGGTGCAGCAGAGTATGGCAATAAAAGCCATGCTTCACGGGTAATGGGCACAGAGCAAGACTACCAAAAAGCTTACCGCACCTACCCAGAACTCGGCCGATTTATTCGCGCAGAAGATGATGCAAAACGCCGTAGAGTGGCGTTTATTGGCCCTTCAATTATCGAAAAGCTTAACCTGCCTGAAAACCCTGTAGGTGAATATATCAAACTCGGTGGTGAGTGGTTTCGCATTATTGGTGTTGCTGAAAAACAAGGTAGTTTATTAGGTTTTGACCAAGACGATTACATTAATATTCCGATAAGTACCATGAGTGCGCTAGAGGGCGGCAGTGTTGATACCAATGTACAAATGATGTTTCGTTTGAAAGACGATGCTAACGAAGCGCAAGTACTGGCTAAAATTCGCCGCATCTTACGTCAATTACATAAACTGAAAGACGGTGAAGATGACGACTTTGAATTTGAAACCGCCGAAAAAGCCCGTGCTAATATCGATAAATTTACCGGAAGTGCAACCGCAATTACCGCGGGGATCGTAGGTATCAGCCTGGTAGTTGGTGGTATCGGAGTGATGAATATCATGCTGGTTTCGGTAACAGAACGTACGCGTGTGATCGGCACTTTAAAAGCATTAGGGGCAACACCTGGTTTTATTATGCTGCAATTTTTAGTTGAAGCGGTGGTGCTATCACTGTTTGGTGGTTTAATTGGTTTAGCGATAGGCTACGGTGCTGCGGCACTAATTTCAGTTTTAGTGCCGAGCATGCCAGATGCCTACATACCGGGTTGGGCGATTATGCTGTCATTTGGCTTTACTTCATTGATTGGTATTGTGTTTGGCTTAGCGCCCGCTATTAAAGCTGCACGCTTAAACCCAATTGATGCACTGCGTTATGAATAACTAGTCTGGCTTATAAGGTACTTGAGCGCAGCTTATTTCAACTGTTTTCGGGTACCAAATAGGCCCAACTTGGTTTACTGCAGCTTCAGCTAAACCATTGGTGAACGACTTATAAGTGTGAACAGTTTGCCATTCGGAATCAGGGCACTCCTCTGATAAGTCTACAGGCTCTGAACCTTCGTAAAGCGCCGCGGCAAAGTTATGATGCCATTGCTCTGTTGCAGGCGCTTTATTGGCTTGTGCAGCACTGCCATTATCAAAGTAGATATTTGTGCAACCACTTAAGGTTGCCACTAACACAGTTGTTGCTAGTAGGCTTTTCATAATTGTTGCTCCTGTGCTTGTTGCTCACACCATACTTTTACTGTGTGAGGAGCATAAATTCCGAGTGTAACGAGTCCTAATGCGCCATCAGCGAATGTTTGTTGCGATTGCATTTGGGCAACTTTTTTATCTTGGCAAATAGCCTTTACATCAACGCGCTCTTCACCAACGAGGCCCCACAAAAAGAATGGGCGGCTATCTTGGTAATCAGCTTTAGTGGCTAATTTATTGGTTGTTTTTTCTGGCACTATGGTGACTGATGAACACGCTGTCACCGATAAGGCAAGCAGCATACAGGCCATTTGTTTCATGAGTAGTTCCTTTGTCTGAGTTGTTAAGCTCAGTAAGTATAAGAATATGAGTACTCATTTTGGGTAAGAAAGCGTATAGAAATTGTAGAAAATACTACAGTTTCTAACATTTAGCCTTTGAACTAAACTGAGGCTAACAACGACTAACTCTCAAGGAACGTAACTAAAGGTCATTATGACGGCATATCTGCGTATATTTTTATTACTTGTGTGTTTGAGTGTGCTGTCTTGGTATAGCTTTTCAAGCGATCCTAGCTCTGATGAGCAACAAGGTATAACCAAAACCGCTGTGAACCTTGCTAATTGCCAACAGCAGTTAGCACAAAGTCGTATGCAAACTTACGCTGAACATTATATTTTGCCCTATCAGTTCAAGTTATTGAGTTGGAATATCTACAAAGCACAAATAGATGGCTTACTCACAGATTTGCAAAACCTAAATGCCGGTGCTGATATTGTGTTACTACAAGAAGCTATCGAAGAACCTTCGCTTACAAAGCTCAAACCCTATTGGCGCTTTGCTAAAGGGTATAAGAGTGGCGGCGTGCAATCTGGAGTTATGACACTCAGCCGCTGGCCAGCTACTGTGCATTGTACACTCACCCATAAAGAGCCTTGGCTACGTAGCCCAAAAGCCACCAATATTGTGGAATATGCGCTGCCAGATCAACAGTTATTACTGAGTATTAACCTGCATGCCATTAACTTTGCTTTTGGCGTTAGTGACTTTAAACAACAGCTAGACGATGCCGCTGCTATTATGCAAACGCACAAAGGGCCTATCGTGTTTGCCGGTGATCTCAATACTTGGAGTGATGAGCGCCAAGCATTATTACAGCAAACATTGACTCAGCTAGGTTTGCACGAAGCTATCTATTTAGATGATAAACGTACCAAAGCATTTGGCTTAGCACTTGACCAAGTATGGGTGCGCGGTGTCAAAATAAAGACAACCATAGTACCTGAGCTTGTAAGCTCAGATCATAATCCAATAATTGCAACCTTGACCATAGAGCAAAAAGTACAGTGAAAATAACAATGAAAGGATATTGGTTTATCGCGTTAATGTTATTGAGCATTAGCCAATTCAGTAATGCAGCGACCCCAGAACAAGAGATAAATCACCTCATTGATTTTGTCGCTGAGAGTGATGCCGTATTTATTCGCAACGGCACAGAGCACTCAAGCCAAGATGCTGCCGAACACATAGCTATGAAGTATCGAAAAGCAACCCGCTATGCAAAAACTGCCGAAAAGTTTATCGAAAATCTGGCGAGCAAAAGCTCATGGAGCGGTAAGCCCTATAAAGTTAAACTCAGCAATGGTAACTTAATCAATGCAAAAGATTGGTTAAGCAATGAATTAAAAGAGTACCGTCGAAACCAACATATTCATAATTAAAATCATCAACACACAAGAAGCGAAAAGCCATGCAAGAACACAAGAATCAGCCACTTAATGACTTTATTGAGTACCCCCATGACGAGATGCTAAAACGCGCCGAAGAGTTTTTAGCCGTGAGTCAGCGTCGCCACAGTATTCGTAGCTTTAGCGACCGCCCAGTGCCAAGAGAAATAATCGAAACCTGTATTAGAGCGGCTGGCACTGCACCGAGCGGTGCCAATCATCAACCTTGGCACTTTGTAGCAATACACAGCAGCGATGTGAAAAAACAAATTCGAGAAGCCGCTGAAAAACTAGAGCGCTCATTTTATGAAGGTCGCGCAGGTGAAGAATGGTTAGATGCCTTAAAACCACTTGGCACCGATGCCAGTAAGCCCTACCTTGAGCATGCACCTTGGCTAATTGCCGTGTTTAGTCAAAAGAAAGGCGGTATTTCTGCCGATGACAAAAATACCAATTACTATGTTCATGAATCTGTTGGCCTAGCAACAGGCTTTTTAATTCAAGCACTACACAGAGCTGGCCTTGCAACCCTTACGCATACACCAAAACCAATGAGCTTTTTAACCGAAATTTGTGGCCGCGATAAAGATAATGAGCGCCCTTATATGCTGCTAATTGCAGGCTACCCAGGCACAGATGCAACCATCCCTGAGCATGCCTTAGTGAAAAAGTCGCTAGACGAAATAGCGACCTTTATTTAGCTTTAAATTCAACAGCCAGCACATCACCCGGGTTTAAACCTGAAACGATGTGCTGCTTGCCATCGAGCATTTCGCCAAGGCGCACATAGCGACGCACTATCTGATTATTTTCAAGTAAATAGACCATACTCAATTGGCCATATTGGTACACCCAGCTTGAGTCAATCAACACCCCTTTTTCAGTAGCGAGCGGTAATTGTAATTGCGCATAAAGCCCTGGCATTAATCCAGTTTGCGCATCTGTTTCTAAACGGATCTCCATACTACGCGCAGCACTATCAGCAACCGGCACAATTTCTGTCACTGTGGCAGGCATTGACGTAGATAAAGCAGGTAGTTTAACCGTTAGAGTTTGTCCAACATTCAACTTAATTGCTTGTTGTTCTCTGACATTAAATGCTAATTGCAATTGTTGTGGGTTATACAGTGCGAGTAATGGCGTGCCAGGAGTTGCGGTATCGCCAGGCTCTGCAAAACGCTCAACCACAACACCTGAAATCGGCGCTTTAATTTGCGTAAAACTCAGTGCAACTTGCGCTTGTGTTTGCTGCTGTTTAGCAATCGCTAAGTTCGCCGTTAAATTATCGAACCTTGCTTTTGCATCGTCGTATTCGCTAACAGATACCAAACCTTGCTTGTATAAATCGTTAATACGCTTTAGTTGTTTCTCTGCTTGAGTTAGCGAGGCATTAATCGCATTTATTTGTGCTTCGCTTTGAGCCAGCCCTGCTTTAAAGTCATCTTGCTGCAAGGTAATTAGCACGTCACCTTGTTTTACAGTATCGCCAGCGCGTACATTTAAACGCTCAACTTGTGCCATTACACGAGAAGAGATTTGCGTATTTTGTTTTGCAATCACGGTGCCCGGTACAACTTCATCACGCGCAATATCTGCCAGTGTCACTGTCACTAACTGACCAGTGTAATCATTTGCTGATGGGTTTTTCATGCCTGCAGCTTGCTTATCAGAGAAACTGCCCGCCATGTAAAGTACCGCCACAATGATCACAGATAACGCGATGATCGAGCCAGTAAGTTTCGATTTACCCTGCATGAGCTTGTTCCTCTTTACCTGCATCCTTTGCAAACACTAAATAATAAACCAGTGGCACAACAAATAATGAGAACAATGTTGATGCCACAATACCAAAAATAATTGCAATCGCTAGACCGCTAAATACCGGATCTAGGGTGATCACCAAGTTACCTAATAAAGTGGTTCCCGCTGTGAGTAACACGGGGCGCATACGCACCGTACCTGCGGCAATCAAAGCCTGTTTAATTGCCATACCTTGGCCGCTAGCTTGATTAATAAACTCAACTAAAATAAGTGAGTTACGAACCACAATACCAGCAAGAGCAATCATGCCAATCATGGCTGTTGCAGTGAATAGCACCGGCTCTGGAGCACCAGCAATGCTGCGCTCTCCAAATTGGTTTAATAGCCAAAAGCCCGGCATGATCCCTATTACGGTTAATGGAATAGCCGACATGATGATCAGTGACAAACTGGCAGAGTTTGTTTGAATGCGTAAGATGATGAAAATGGCTGTTAGCGCAAACGCAAAGGCAATCCCCATATCTCTGAATACATCAATAGTAATTCGCCATTCGCCTTCACCACTAAAGGTCACGTCAGTGCCAGCAGGTAATTGCCAAACTTGGCTACCACCATTATTGAAAAAGTGCCTACTTTGCCAATCAGTTTGGCTAAATTCGTCAGCGCTAATGCCTAAGTCAGCATTGACGTCAGCAATAATTTCAGCGGGTGTACGCCCATTTAACTCAGCCATTACATACATAACATTACGCTGATCTTTACGCATAATTGACTTGGCAACATCTTGATGCTGAAATTCACCCAACTCAGAGAGCGCCACCAGCGGACGCGGTGCACTTTGCAGCCCAAATTCATCACTGGTTTTTGCAAGCTCCCTATCACCACGAACTTGTAATGCCAGCAATTGAGCAAATTGGTTACGATCTTGATATGGCAGTTGTAACTTTATATCGACAGGGTCTGTTTCGCCGCTAACATATAACACCCCAACATTTTGCCCATGCGAAGCAATGGCTAAGGTCTGGGCAATATCTTGCGTAGACACCGCCGACAATGACGCTTTACTTTTATCAGTAACAAAACGTTGTAAGGGTGCATTGGCAGCAATACTGGTATCAACCTCAACCACATGCGGCTCTTGTTTTAACCTTGCAGCAACAGCAAGGGCTGCTTGATAGTGCGTGTCTGTATCAACAAATGGCTCACTGTAAACTTCAGCCACTAAGGTACTTAAAACCGGCGGACCCGGTGGCACTTCAACCACTTTAATTACAATGCCATCGGTTGCCAGTGGCGCTAATGCGGCACGCAAGCGCATGACCACGCCATGAGATTGATGATCACGCTCAGTCTTATCGAGCAATAATACTCTGAGCTCAGCAAGGTTCGCTGCTTCACGTCGATAATAACCACGCACCATACCATTAAAGTCCATGCTTGATGGCTGACCAACGTAGGCTGCCGCCTCGCTTACTTCATTTAATTGCCAAGTGATGGTTTGTACTTGTCGAGTGAAAGCGGCGGTTTGCTCAAGGCTTGTGCCTTCTGGCATATCGATTAAAACTTGTAACTCGTTTTTATTATCAAACGGTAATAGCTTTAAAGGCACTGCACGCATTACGGGTAACATGGCACTGGCGACAAACAAGGCTAATGTGGTCCATAAAACGAGTTTGGCACGACCTTTAGACTCAAGTAATGGTGATAATATGCGCTCATATAAACCATGCTGATTGGCATCGAGTTGTACGCTGTCACCGACTGGCGCTTTAAGTAGTTTCATTGCCAACCACGGCGTAACAAAAAATGCCACTATGGTCGAAACCATTACACTAATTGGCACATTGAATGCCATCGGTGCCATGTACGGCCCCATCATGCCAGTAATAAACGCAAGTGGGATAAACGCCACCATAATGGTTAATGTAGACATAAACAGCGCCACACGAATTTCGCTCATGGCATCAACTATGCGTTGTTTTTTATCGCCTTTGTGGGTTAAAAAACGACTTATGTTGTCTATCCCAGTAATTGGATCATCAACCAACAAACCTAAAGAAAGGATTAGTGCAAACAGTGTGACTCGGTTAATTGTATAGCCAAAGGCAAAATCAAGTGTCAGGGTGATGCCGTAGCAAATAGGCACTGCCAAACCAACCACAATCGCTGGTCGCCAACCTAAAAATACGCCAACAAAAATAACCACGGTAAATACCGCAAACACTAAGCTTGAGGTAAGGTTATTTACTTTCTCGTTCGCGGTTTGGCCATAATCACGCAGTACGGTGTAGCCCACTTCATCTGGCAATAGATTAGCCGATAAACTGTCCATCATGCTGTGCACTTCGTTGGCTACAGCGACCGCATTGGTGCCTGCTTGCTTAGCGACACTAATGGTGACTAAAGGAAGTTGTTGTTGGTTATCTGAATGAGCCAGCCATTGATAGCTTTGCGCTTCGCTTGGACCATCACTCACCTCGGCCACATCACTTAGGTAAACACTCTTACCGTTTACCACGTTGACAACAAGCCGTTCTATCGCAGATTGAGAACGTAAAACATCACCCACTTGTAAGGCAATTTGCTGCTTTCCTTCAACAACACTGCCCACATTCACTAATTGGTTAGATACGCTAAGCGCATAATACACATCGGTTAGGGTTGTTTGATGTGCAGCAAGAGCACTTGCATCAAGGTTAATCGTTAATTGACGAGTTCTACCAGCAATCACTTTCACTTCACTGGTGTTTTCGATGCGCTGTAAACTGTTAGCGATTTCGTTGGCAAAACGAGTTAGTTGATAGTCATCGTAAAGTTTTGGATCTTTACTAAATAAGCCCAGCATTACTATTGGCACGTCGTTCACTTCAACCGGACGTATTTGCCATGAGCTGATCACTGACGCCATAGTGTGTTGATAGCTATAGAGTTTAGCGTAAGTGTCGAGAATAGCTTGCTCACGATCGTGACCGACTTCAAAACGAAGAGTGACAACAGCAGCATTACTTTGTGTAGTTGAGTAAATATGCTCAACACCCGTTAACTGCGCCAATAACTTCTCCAATGGCTCTGTTACCAGCCTGGCTACTTCTGGCGCTTCAACGTTTGGTGCTGCTACATATATATCAAGCATAGGAACCACAATTTGCGGTTCCTCTTCACGAGGGGTTTGCTTTAATGCCATTAAGCCAAGCAACACCGACATAATAAAAATAATAACAGGAAGGCGGCCGCTCAAGCTGTTTTTAACAGCATTATCGATAGCACTCACTGCTTAATTACCTTTGCAAAATAAGCCATATAGAGTTGCTAGGATCGATACTACATTTTCATCAACCACGCGATAATAGATAGTTTGGCTTTCGCGTCGAGTAGCAACTATCTGAGCTTTTCTCAGCGCCGCTAAGTGTTGCGATAATGCAGACTGCGCCAACGGCACAGCTTCGTTTAATTCGCTCACGCTCATTTCACCATCTTGCAGCGAACATAAGATCATCAAGCGATTTTTATTCGCCAATATCTTTAGCATTTGCTCTGCTTGCTCCACATTGTCGGCCATAGCCGCAAAATCGATGTTCATATTCACACTACTCTATATTCTTAAAATGCCGCTAAAGTATAGATTGATATATTAGAAAAGTCTAATATTAGAATTTACTAATATAGTGTTATCTAATATATTAAATACATCACCCTTTTACGAAAACTTGGCATGGAGGATTAGTATGCTGACCCCAATTCCTGACTTAATGAAAATTATTGCCCCCAACCAGCGCCGCATTAGCGCTGACCAAGCAAAACAAGAATTAAGCGAAAACCACGGTTTATTAATAGACGTACGAGAACCTGCTGAGCACGCAACTAAAGCAGCAACAGGTGCAATTAATATCCCGCGTGGTGTACTTGAAATGAAATTAATGGAAATTGAAAAAGATCCTGCAAGGCCCATTTACTTACACTGTGCAAGTAGTGCCCGCGCCACACTAAGTGCCGAAGCACTGACTCGTGTTGGCTACGAAAATGTCACTGTAATCACCTGTAATGCTGAACAAATTTGTCAGGTGTTTTAACTTCATAGAACAGTAACACTGGTCGGATAAGCTCGTACTTTTCTACTTATAGGTACAGAGCAATGACTTTTACGCGCAGACGCTTTTTAAAAGCATCGGCGGCTGGTTTTGGAGCCGCCGTTTTATCTTTCGGTTTAACGGGCTGTAGTCTTAATGACGATGATGACGAAACTACAAAGCAAACCCCTGTCAGCTTTGATCACGGTGTTGCCAGTGGCGACCCGCTCGCTGACAGCCTCATTATTTGGACTCGCATAACCCCTCTTGAAAACGTCACGAGTATTAACGTAGTTTGGCAAGCCTCAACAGACGCTAACTTCACAACCATTAGCCATGATGGCGAAACACAAGTAAGCGATGCAACCGACTTCACCTTAAAAGTTGATCTGCAAGGCCTCGATGCCAATACCACCTATTACTACCGCTTCATAAGTAATGGTAAAACCTCACCCACTGGAGTAGGTAAAACGCTTCCAACCGACAACATAGAACAAGTTAAATTTGCTGTTGTCTCTTGCGCTAACTATCCTGCTGGCTACTTTCATGTGTATGGCGAAATCGCAAAACAAACCGATTTAGATGCAGTACTGCACCTAGGTGACTACATCTATGAATATGGTAATACAGGTTATGCCACTGAAGATGCCGCCGAACTTGGCCGTTTATTACCTGATGACAATAACGATGAAATCATTTCTTTAGCGGATTATCGCAAACGTTACGCCCATTATCGTAAAGACGAAAACCTGCAAGCTGCCCATAGTCATTGTGCATTTATTACTGTTTGGGACGACCATGAAATAACTAATGATACATGGCACAGTGGTGCAGAAAATCACAACGACGGCGAAGGTGAATTTAGCGAGCGCAAAATGCATGCGCTACAAGCCTACTTTGAATGGATGCCTATCCGTAATGTTGCCGATAAAGAGCGTATTTATCGACGCTTCGAGTTTGGTAATTTAGTGTCATTGCACATGCTCGATACCCGTGTTTTAGCTCGCGACGAGCAAGTTAATTATGCGGATTTCGACTTAACCAACAGCCAAGGACAAACTGACTTTGTTGCAGCAATTAGCTCACCTACTCGTGCTCTATTAGGTAACGAGCAACTTACATGGCTGACTGATGGTTTAACGACAGCAACAACACAATGGCAAGTACTTGGGCAACAGGTGCTGATGACCAAAATGCATTTGCCATTCGAGATTTTACAGTTACTAATGAATATCCAAGTGACTCAAGCAAACGGTGCTGATCCCTCGGCATTACTTGCTCAAGCAAACACATTATTTAGTGAGCTTGCGCAAATTAAAGGACGTATATTAGGTGGCGATCCAACGGTTACTAGTGAACAGAGAGCACGTGTAGAAACAACAGCACCTTATAATCTTGATGCATGGGATGGCTATGCTTATGAGCGCGAGCAAATACTAGGAACTGCAATTGCAGCACAAAAGAATTTAGTCGTTTTAGCTGGTGATACGCATAACAGTTGGGCAGGACAATTAGTCACTGATGCAAGCAATCCTGTTTCTGCTAAAGCCGCAGCTGGTGTTGAATTTGCAACATCTTCGGTTTCATCACCAGGTCTTGAGAACTACTTAGCGTTAAATACGCAATCGAACGAAGCTGTCGCACAAATTGAGCAAGTCATTGCATTATTGGTTAACGACTTAGCTTACAATAACTTAGTTGAACGCGGCTACTTAACCGTCACCTTTACTCAACAACAAGCGCTTGCCCAGTGGCATTATGTAAGTAGCGTTAAAACAGCCGATTACACACTGCTTAGCGAGCGTCAAAAAGCGCTCAGCGTACAAGCTGGTAACCCTACTTTACAAATGGTTTAACGCTTTTCATCTAATAGCGTAACTAACATTTGCTCAATGTTTTTTACGCTATAAGTAAGTGAACGCAGCAGCTCTAACTGACTATCTTCAGGTTGATGCTCAGCTTTAGTACTGCTGCTTTGAGTCATCTCATCTTTTTGTTTTAAGATTGCCTCGCGAAACGTCTCTGCATCAACCACTCCGAGCAATGATACTAATGCACCTTGCCCTGATTGACCTGCCGTTTCAAAACTCAGTCGATAAAGACCAAATTGACGCATTAAAGGACCTTGACTTAGTGCTACATCGGTTATTTTTTCAAGTGGGATCGATTTTTCTTCTTTAAAAAAGACACCGCGTTTTACCACTAACTTACGTGTTAACAACGTGGCTGACATCGCCGCTAAAATACGCCCTGCCACCAGCCAGATTATTAACGCAACAATGGGAATGAAAGGGATCCCTACCATACTAATCACACAGGTAAAAATACCCAGTAATAACCAATACTGTTTTACTTTTGGATCAAAGCTGGCACTCAATAAACTGGTTTCTGTCATCATAGGCTCCTTGATAGAGAGTTATGACAATATACAAACTTTTCATTAAACACAAAAAAAGCCGAGCAAAGCCCGGCTTAAGGGTACTGCAGGGAAAGCTATTCCACTGCTTCAACCGTCACTGTTAATTTACTCAGATCAGGTCCTTGCACTGTAAAACGATAATCCCCCGCTACAGCAATACTCAAGGTGATATCGCCCCCAACGGCTTCTAATAAGGTCGCTTCACCAATAATAGCGATGGGTGAATCACCACTACCGCCATAATTTATGGTGTTCCAGTCGCTTGAAGCGACTTTGAATCCATATTCTCCCACTTCAAGTGCCAGTGTCGTACTATATAAAGCATCGCCAGTATAAATTAACGGATCCACTGGATCCCAATTATTCATGCTGCCTCGCAAATAGACTTGAGTTTCGCCAAACATTTCTGCATTAAATACGGTCATGAGTGGCTCTTCAAGGTTACTAGCATCAAACACAAACTGATATTGACCATCGCTGGCAATATCCATTGTCATGTTTGCGCCTTTTACTGCGAGTAGTTTTTCAGTACCCACTGTAACCGCTGCGCTACTTTCACCTGAGCCATAATCGACTGTATTCCAATCACTTGAAGCAAACTTAAAGCTATAGCTACCTGCAGTTAATTGTTTAGTGAAAGTATAAACACCTTTGCCTTGGTACATTAACTCATCACTGGTATCCCAACTATTGAAGTCACCGCG
This sequence comes from Pseudoalteromonas simplex, assembly GCF_015278155.1. Taxonomy (NCBI): domain Bacteria; kingdom Pseudomonadati; phylum Pseudomonadota; class Gammaproteobacteria; order Alteromonadales; family Pseudoalteromonadaceae; genus Pseudoalteromonas; species Pseudoalteromonas simplex. Next base: position 112,268 of record NZ_JADILN010000009.1, on the reverse strand, counting down.
CACATAAATTGGGGTGCCAACAAATGGCTCTTCATTATAGATTTTAAGCACTGGGTTATCGGTGTCTGTGGCATCGAATGAGAACACATAAACAGCATCCATTGCCGCCGTAAAGGTCATATTGGCGCCACTGCGTGTTAGCGGCTCATCTTCACCTTCGATCACTTCAGCAACATCGGCAGAAAGCGCACCAAAATCAACGGTAGACCAATCTTCAGAAGCCACTTTAAATTCATAGCTACCTGCTGTTAGAGGAATCGCAATTTTGTACTCGCCATTACCTACATATTCAAAGCTATTTGCCGTCCCCCAGTCATTTAACGAGCCACGAACATAAACTGTTGTGCTACCAAATGGAACAATATCTGGCGCCCCCACAGTCGCATCGGCACTTAAGCCTTCACCTTGTGCATCAGCTTGTGGTTTCACAAACACAGCAACAGTATATGGTGGAACATTAAAGGTACCTTCGCCCTCACCAGCCATAAAGCTTGCCGCTGACATACTTGAGTCAACACTCGCTTTTAAAACAGGATGAAGCTCAAAACCCGCAGCCGTTGATACCGTATGCGATAAGCTTTGCTCAGTGCCGTTCATCACCACGACAATGGCATCGTATTGGCTATCTAGGTCAGTCAACCCAACACCATCATCAATACTCATCACCACTAAACCTTGTTGTTGACGCTTACCAATATTGTGGAAGCCAACGCGGTCTAGAATGTCTTGCTCTGTGGTTAAACTAAATAATGGGCTGGCACTACGAATTGCTAAGAACTCAGTAAATACATTACTTGCGTACTCAATGTCGCTTGCCATCGCTTGCGCATTCGTATTTGCAGAAATAGGTGCAATTTCGCCCCACTTCGCTTGGTTATCTTGCGCAGGAGGTAGGCCTACATTCCAGTTATTGGTATCCATACTGAAATCAACAAAGTTGAACCAATCACCAGAATCATAACTGTTACGATCCATTGATTTAGAACGCAGCATATCAGCACCCATTTGCATAAATGGAATACCTTGGCTCATCAGCGGCATAGCTAAAGCCATATTGTGAACACGCACACGCTCTTCAATACTTAAGTTAGTGCCATGTTTATATTGCAGCTGATCCCAAAGTGTTTCGTTATCATGCTTAGAGACATAGTTAATGCTATCAGCTGGGTCGAGTGCATAAGCTGCTGGCTGACCACCCCAACTAAAGCTGCTACCTTTTGCTGAATTACCTTTAAAGTCTTTAAGAATGTAGTTTTGTAAGTTACCTGCCAGCGATAAACGCAACGTATCTTGCTCAGATAAATTGCCATCTGTGGCATTATTGCTAAAGAATGCACCACCACGAATTGCTTCACGGATACGGTCATTAAAGGTACCTACTTCAGTTCCAGCCATATCCATTTGTTTAGCTTGCACAAATAAACGGTTATCAGCGACTTCATCAAAGTTCCATCCTTCACCGTAAAAGTAAGTATCTGGGTCAACTGCTTGCACTGCATTAAGCGCTGCCATAATTGAGGCTTTTGGCATATGCCCCATCACATCAAAGCGGAAGCTATCGTAACCAAAGTCACGGGCTAAAATCACCATAGAGTCAGTAACAAACTTATCCATCATGACATGTTCTGTTGCAGTATTCTCACAACATGTTGAGCGTTCCATTATGCCTGTTGTTTCGTTATATCTGTGGTAGTAACCTGGTACTAGTTTATCAAACACAGATTTATCCCAAACACCTGATGAGGTAGTGTGGTTATAAACAACATCAAGCACAACACGCAAACCAATTTCCTGTAAAGACTGGATCATCGCACGCGTTTCTTTGACTCGTGCAATACCTTCAGGCGATGAAGCGTAAGAGCCTTCAGGCGCAATAAAATGATGCGGATCATAACCCCAATTAAAGCTATCAACACCACGCATAGCATTAGCTAGTGCTTGAGCATCATCAGAACCAGGCAGGTAAGACGCCATTAAATCAACTATCAATGCACTCTTATCTTCGGTTTTACATGCATCAGCATCATCGTCAATGCGGCTACATAAATCACCTAAGGTTGCAGTAATATCAACACGCTGACTAGCATCTTCATCTATGGTGCCAATATCAGTCAGTGGCAGTAAATGGAAATGAGTTAAGCCATTATCTGCCAGCTTTTTAAGATGTTGCATTGGTGCGCTATCAAGTTCAGTAAACGCTAGATACTTACCACGGTTTGCTTCACTGACAGTTTCATCACGCACACTAAAATCACGTACATGACCTTCGTAAATAACCGCTTGCTCTGGGTAATCAACCGTTGGCACCATACGCTCATCCCAGCCGGTTGGTTTAGTATCTTCATCATTAAGGTTAATCAATTGGCTATATAAACCATTGGTCGAAACGTTTAATGAGTAAGGATCTGTGCTCCATAAGCTTTCAATTTGCTTGGTCGCTGGATGATAAACATCAAACATAAAGCGGTAGTAATGGCGATCGTGACTAATATCGATATTGCTAGACCAAATACCCGTTGTGCTATCCAAGGTCATAGCAAATTGTTCAAGCTCTGTTTTATCAGCATCATACAGCGCTAATTTCATATTGCTTGCAGTCGGTGCCCATACCGACACATCAATGCCATTATTTGCATAATGCACACCAAGTTGTGCTTCATTAGCGTCACTTTCGTCACTGGTATATAAGTCATCGAGGGCTTTAGCGGTTTGCACATAAGTGGCTTCTGTTAGCTTGCCATCAGCGTCATAGCCTGCCACAACCAGTTGTTGTTTAATAAGCTCTTTTGCAGTGGCGGCATCCCAGTTACCTTGGTACGCATTCCATCCGGCAAGGTGTGGTACTTTAGCGATTTGCTCATCACTTAAAGATGTCGATGTAAGCTCAACCACTTGACCATTTAGCTCTTCGGTGTCTTCATCTATCGCTAAATCTGCATTGTTTGATGAGTGTAATTTAATGATACTAGTCAGTTCATTACTTGGATTATAGACAAAGGTTGAGAGGTCAAGCCAATGTGCTGAGGCACCTGAAAGACTCACTCCTAAACTCAAAATTGGGAATTCAAAAACAGATGGTTCACCATGAAAAGTAAAGTTCATACGTTGGAACTTTTCATCGTCCTGCATCAATGGCATTTTTAAGTCAACATCACCAAACGCTTTGCCGGACCCTTCGGTTCCAATATGCACAATGAAGTTAGCACACTCGTTGTAACCCTCTTTTAGTTTTACAATCCAATACGCGCCGTAGTTAGGGTCAACACCATCGTATTCATGACCATTTGCCCAATCAGTGGCATCAAACGGTGCAGCGTAAGCATCACAGTCATCGTTATTCCATGAGTGTAAACGGTATCCTTCATAGATTTTATCTGTGCGGTTATAGAATAAGATGGCTTCGTCGTCTGCAGGGAAAACCACAGGATCAGGCAAAGTGGGATCAGCGCCTACTACGCAGCTCTCATTATTTTCATCTGGTACGGAATTGCCTTTACAACTAATTGGTGGTGGATCTACACACTCAGTCCCTGCTTCATTAGGGATTTGCGGTACGCTACAAGTTAATAAAACTTGCCCAGAATCTATATCGTCACTTGCGCCACCACCACATGCAGTTAGCAATACCATGCTACATGCAATCAGTAAGCGGTTTAAATTAGCTATTATTTTCATATTATTATCTCCAGCTTACTGATCAATGGTTATAGGTAAAACCCAGATAAAACTGACGACCAAAGAATTGCGTGGTGCCTGTTTTACTGGTTGTTCCAAAATAGCTTTGTGTTGGTTCATCGGTTAAGTTATTCACTTGTAATAACATGCCGAATGAATCTGTGAACTGATACGATGTTTGGAAATCGACAACCGTTTCTGCATCAAAATTCACCACTTGCTCATTGACAGCAACTTGCTCTGAAACAAAATCATCGCGATAACGCACATTCAAACGTGTTTCAAAGTTTTCATAGCTGTAAAAAAGTGTGCCGTTAAAGACATTGTTTGATAGACCAGGCAAATCTTGCGACACAGAATCGCCACCTAAGTCGGTGATAGACTGCACTTCGCTCTCGGTATACGAGTAACTGGCGTTAATACCTAGGCCTTCAAACGGCGAGGGTAAGAAAGAGAAAACTTGCGTATAGGCAAGCTCAATACCACGAATATAACCGCCTTTGGCATTGTTAACCGCAGTGGTGTACACCCCATTAGTAGTTTCGATTTGCTCACCGCTCACAGGGTCAATAATGTATTCTGGTACGTTAAAACCATTACCCTTAAAGTCAAAGTTCTCTATGGCTACCGTATCTATGAATGAGTCGATATTCTTATAAAACGCAGCAACAACCAGTGCACCATCGGTGTCTTCAAAGTATTGCTCGTACGAGATATCGTATTGATCAGCATAAAAAGGTTTTAAGAATGGGTTATTAGTACTTGAACCGTTAATTTCGCCGTCATTGTTAACCGATGCACTGGCATCGCCTGCTAAACGGTTAATCGGAGCACGCGCCATCACTTTTGCCGCAGCAAAACGAATTTGTGTCGCGTCACTCACTTTAAAGTTTAGGTTTAATGAAGGCAGGTAGTCTGTGTATTTTATGCCTAACACGCTTGGTGCATAAAGGTCGTTAACAATGCCATTGTCATCAACAATATACTGCGCACCGAGTTGTGGGTCACCACCGACGTTTTCAAGCACCGTCGCGGACTGATCGGTATCTACTCGGCGAATACCAATATTACCTGTGATTGGCAGCTTGCCAATTTCAGTATCAATGTTAAGCATAAGGTAAGCGGACACCACTTCTTCATACACTGAACCACTTTGCAACATGGTCCATGAATAGTTAGTGGTATAGTCTTGTGCATCTGGCTCACCATCACCATCTAAATCAACAACACCATCAGCATTACCCCAGGTTTGTACTGGTTGCGGAATACCATTTGGGAACCATGCGTTAAGTGCTTTATCTAAATCTATCGCTAGATATGATGGGAAATAACTAAACTCACCTTGCCAATCAACTACGGTGGTCATGTCATCGGTAAGGCGAAGCGGTGGTTGAGTCGAAGAAAATGCACCATCGTTACCGTATTCAAATACAGAGCGATTATTGCTGTATTCACGGTCAGAATAACGAGCGCCAAATTCAATGGAGCTAAACCAGTTACTCTCTAACTCATACTTAAAATCGAGTCGAAATGCTTTTACTTCATCTTCATTTTCATACGGGTAAATACCGTATTTACTTACCATAACTCGGTCAATATCGCTAAATGCGTCGGCTTGGTTAAAACCTACATCAGGCAAGTTTAAGCCGTTCAATTGATAGTTAAGTGATACATTAGTATCGAACACTGGGTTCTCAACGGTGGCATCTTCCGCAACCAATGCCCAAAGTAAACCATTACGGAAATTACTCTTAGCACGTGATAGCGACACGTCAGCATTGACATTCAAACGCTCGGTAACTTGCCAATCGGCATTAATGCCATAGCTGTCTACTTCATCGAAATCTTGGTTATCATCATTAACGATTTCAACACGGGTAAAGCTATTTGATGTACGGTTAATTGCACCACCAATCACCGCATTACCGTCAAGCACTGGGTTAGCATACACCGCAGACGGACCACCAAACTTAACTCGGAAACCACGAGCAAATGACTCGCTATCAAAACGCGATAAAAACGCATCACCCTTTAATTTAAAGTTATCGGCTGGCACCCATTCAATTGAGGTTAAATAACCATTACGGGTTTCTTCACCACCTAAGTGCTGAAGCTCAAATCCCTCGCTGATGTATTCATTGGCAGGATTATCTGCAGGGCCATCGGTATCATTTGCCAGTCCATCAACATCTTTGTTTCCGTTATATGCTAAACCAATAAACTGAGTCGCCACACTTGGTTGGAATAAGCGCGCATAACCCACTGCGACACCTAGCGTATCGTCAAGAAACTTACCTTGGTAAGAAAAGCTAATACGGTCGCCGTACTCGGTTGCATCAAAGACCTCTGAAGCACGGTCGTTATACATACCGCGCACATTCGCGGTAAATTTGTGTTGCTGGTCATTATCCAATGGGCTGGCTGTTTGAAGCTCTACCGTACCTGCTACGCCCCCTTCAATGAGCGATGCCTTTGGCGACTTATAGACCGCCGCTGAACTGATTAACTCAGAGGGGTATTGGTCAAACTCAATACTGCGACTACCACTAGTAGATACTTGCTCACGACCATTTAATGTCGAAAAAACAAATCCACCAGATAAACCGCGGATGTTGATTTCGGCAGCTTGGCCTCCGGTACGTACCGCCGAGATCCCCGGTAGACGTGTTAATGCATCAGCCATAGACACATCAGGTAATGCCCCTAAGTCATCAGCTGATAGTTGCTCAGAGACTGTGTCGCTAAAGCGTTTTTGATTTAATGATTGAATTAAGCTGCGACTAAAGCCGCGCACTTCGATTACTTCAAGCTCAGGATCGATTTCCTTTGCTGATGTGCGTTCTTCTTCCGTCGCCGCTATTGCACTATTTGCTGCCACTAAAGCCAGCATAAGTGCACTTAGCTTGAATTTCCCCATTGGATTTCCACCCTGTTGTCGTTGGAGGTGTTGTATTTGTGGTTATTGTTGTTGTCAAAAAACAACCAATAAAGTGTAACCAAAAGGTAAATATTGTGTGATGAATACGTATGCAATAGGAGCTTGCTGGGGAGAGCAGCGATCACAACCCTTTTTTATTAGTGATGTAATCGCAATATAGAGGGATTTATAAAGTAATAACGACGCGAACAGCTAAGGCAATAAAGATAACCCCTAGCAATTTTTCGAGCCATGGATTTGTCTTGGTGAAACCAAAACGCTTTTTTGATATGTCGGTTAACAGTGCAACAACTAGATACCAGCCCGTATCAAGCACAAATACCGTTAAACACATGATTAAACCAACTTGCAAAGTCAGCTTTTCAGGATCAATAAATTGCGAAAACAGTGCTAAAAAGAACACCGCAAGTTTTGGGTTTAAAAAGGCAATAGCAAAGCCATCTTGCAATGCGCTACGAGGACTCGGCTTAGTCTGCTCAACATTCAATGTTTGCGAGCTAGGTTTAGCTAACAAAATACGAATACCCAAATATGCGAGATAGGCTGCACCGCCATAGACCAGCACTTGATAAAGCGTTGGCAACTGAGTCATCAGCGCACCTAAACCAAGTAACGAGGCACACGCATAAAAGCCAACCCCAATACCATGGCTTAACGCCGCTAACATGCCATTCTTCATACCGCCATGTAAACTGTGCTTTAAAACCACAGCTAAACTCGGCCCCGGCGACATCGCTCCCATCACGCAAATTAAAACTAAACTCAACCACTCAGTTAGTGTCATTATTCGTTATTCTCGATTAGCAATAAAACGGATGTTATCTGACCATAAACCCCTGTTGCTGTAGTGATGGTTTTCACTTGCCAACCTGCTTGTCCTAATTCGAACACTCGTTGATTTAATGCATCAATATCGATGCCGCCAAAAAAGCGTTTCTTTTTAAACTCTACAACTTTTTGCATGTTAGTCCGTCAGTTGGTATTCAAAGTCATAATGATGAATACCCGATTCAATTCGAATTGCCATTTTACCAGAAATACCTTCAAGTTCACCTGCGCCTGAGTCTGGTACCACTTCTAAAATCAATCGGTCAGCCCCTTTATCCATGGTGCCAAAATGTTGCAGCACAAAACTGCCTTGCTTACCTTCTAAGCTACCAACAACTTGCTCTATCGCTACATAACCTGCACTGCCCTGAGTTGCAGTCATGGCACTGAGCATTTCGCCTTGGCTTGTTGCTTCTAATGGACCTGAAAACTGTTTATCAATCGACATACGTCCTAAATTTACGCCATCTTGCCCTGTGGCATAGCCGCCAATTGGGTTTAATTTTACGGTGAATTGACCACTGATCGTTGTAGATTCCATACTAATCCCTTAATAACTGTTGATTTTTAGAGCATTGATAACCATATCTATACCCTATTCATCAACAAGAATCTAGCATGTCTACCAATAAAGAAAAGGCCGCATTTAGCAGCCTGTTACCGATTTTAGCTTTTATTAAACCCTATAAATGGGTGGTGTTTGCAGCCCTTGGCGCCTTGCTGCTTACGGCCGGTGTTAACTTATCACTCGGACAAGGCGTTAAATTTGTTATCGACCATGGCTTTATTGCAGGCTCACAAGCTCAGCTTCAACAAGCAGTAATGGTGTTGATTGGTTTAATAAGCTTATTAGCTGTAGGTACTTTTTGTCGCTTTTATTTAATGTCGTGGATTGGTGAGCGAGTCAGTAACGATATCCGTAAAGCCGTGTTTGATCGCATCGTTACATTACACCCGAGCTACTTTGAAGAAAACCGTAGTGGCGAGCTGATGTCGCGCCTGACCACCGACACCACCTTATTGCAATCTATCATTGGTTCCTCTTTTTCAATGGCACTACGTAGTAGTTTAATGCTGATTGGTGGCTTGGCTATGCTACTTATTACCAACCTAAAGCTGACTCTTGTCGTTGTTGCCTGCGTACCAGTAGTATTAGTGCCGATGATGATTTTTGGCCGAAAAGTAAGAAAACTGGCAAGCTCAAGCCAAGATGCCATTGCCGATATCAGCACCTATGCTGGTGAGATCATTCAAAATATTAAAGTAGTGCAAAGTTATAGCCATGAAGAACGTGAAAAAGCAGCATTTAGCGAAGAGACCAACAAGGCGTTTCAAGTAGCGAAGAGCCGAATCAAACAGCGCTCGTTTTTGATTGCAGCGGTGATATTTCTGACCTTTAGTGCTATTAGCGTGATGCTTTGGGTTGGTGGCAGTGACGTATTAGCTGGCACTATGACAGGTGGTGAGCTAGGCGCTTTCGTGTTCTATGCGATTATGGTGGCGATGTCTGTAGCAACCGTTGCCGAAGTGTATGGTGAGCTGCAAAGAGCCGAAGGTGCAGCAGCACGGCTGTTAGAGCTACTTGCCGTTGAAAGCATGATCAAAAGTCCAGATACAAATCATGATGCACAACTTGAAGCAAACAAACTTAATCACCCTGCTATCGAGTTTAATGAGGTATCTTTTCATTACCCTTCAAGGCCAGATAAAGCCGCTTTAAATACGCTGAATTTACAAGTAAAACAAGGTCAAACTCTTGCTATCGTTGGCCCATCGGGGGCTGGTAAAACAACGTTGTTTGAGTTACTGCAGCGCTTTTACGACCCAAGTTCAGGGAGTATTTCGCTGGCAGGAATAAACATAAAAGCACTCTCTCTTGATTGCTTACGCCAACAAATGGGGATGGTGGCACAAAACCCAATTTTATTTAGCTCAGACGTAATGCATAACATACGTTATGGCAACCCAAGCGCCAGCGACGAGCAAGTATATGCGGCGGCCAAATATGCCCATGCCGATGAGTTTATTAGTCAACTACCAGATGGTTACCACAGCTTTTTAGGGGAGCAAGGTGTTAGGCTTTCAGGTGGGCAAAAACAACGCATAGTTCTGGCCCGCGCAATATTAAAAGACCCTGCAATTTTATTGCTTGATGAAGCAACCAGTGCACTCGACGCACAAAGTGAGTTTCATGTACAAGCTGCCCTTGAGCATTTAATGAAAGACAGAACAACACTGATCATTGCCCATCGTTTGGCAACGGTTAAACACGCCGATGTGATTGTCGTGATGGATAAAGGAGAAATTATTGCAACGGGTACGCATCAGCAATTGTTTGAGACTAACCCATTGTATAAACAATTGTGCGAATTACAGTTTAATCGAGATTAAGAAGGGAAATGTCAGGTTTGAAAGGGCATATCAAACCTGACCACAAATCTAGATATAAAATCTAACCTTGTGTATTCGGTACGATCTGAATTTCTACGCGGCGGTTTAAAGCTCGGCCATTTGCTGAGTCATTGCTTGCCACAGGGCGTGTTTCACCATAGCCTCGTGTGCTGATACGCGCAGACATAATCTGATGATTCACTAAGTAATCTTTTACGCTTTGCGCACGTTGTTGAGATAACGTCATATTGTAGCTATCTTTACCTGTGCTGTCGGTATGACCTTCTACGCTTAAGTAGGTTTTTTCGTATTTATTCATCACCTTAGCAATCGCATCTAAGGTGCTATGAAAGCCCGACGAAATATAAGATTGGTCAGTTGCAAAAGTAATATTTGATGGCATGACTAGACGAATATTGTCGCCTTCACGAACCACTTCAACACCTGAGCCTGCTAGCTCATCGCGAAATGCTTCTTCTTGCTTATCCATATAATCGCCAACGGCTGCACCTGCTAATGCACCAATAGCCGCACCAATGAAGATACGTTTATCATCGTGGTCGCCAGTTGCTTTACCTAGAACGGCACCTGTAGCAGCACCAATCGCAGCGCCTTTACCTGTATTCGTTGTCTCACAACCTGTCAATAAAACGGCTAATACGCCCACTGTTAAAACTGATTTTGTAAAAGTCATGTGTCTCTCCATGGCAATTATTCAAATTGAATTGTTAACAATTATGAATGAACGTCTATGAACAAACTATGAAGAATGGGTTACTTATCGATTGCTACAGCAGTAACCGGAGGTAAGTTATAACTTTTGACCAATTCTGTTAAACGGCCATTGAGGACTAAGGTATTAAGGCGCTCTTGAATTTTTTCGGCTAAACTCGAGCTTGCAAACTGTTTACTTAGGACAATGTGACCATAAATAACATCTTTATAGCGATAAGGCATTTTTACAATTTCTTGTGAAGGTCGCTGCAAAAAAACGGAGGCATGATCTGCAGTCTCTTCAACAGCAATCACTAAATCAACACGATTTTTTAATAACATCTCAAAAGCATTATGTTCGCTTAAAGCCTCGATTTTAGTGAGGGTTTTATCAGTGTCGAAGCGGGGAAAATGCGCAGCACCTCGCATTACCGCAATGCGCTTACCGACTAGGTCTTGATAATTGTTTATTTTAAGCTCGCTATCAGCTTTTGCATAAAACACGAAAGAAGACGACAGCATCATATACGGCGGGGTAAGAAACTGCATTTTTTGTTCGCGCGCTTCTGTGCGAATAAGGCCGCCCATCACATCCAGCTCATTTTGCTCAAGCATCTTTAAACAACGAGAAAATGGGCAAGCAACATACTCAAACTTAATTGGTAAGCTAGGTTGCATTTCACGCATGATATCAACAATTGCGCCACTCACTTTACCATCATCAGAAATCATGCCATAAGGGGGCGCATGATCAACAGCCACCAACACTTTCTCATAAGAGTTCGCAGATACTAAGCCACTGAAAAAAAATAACAACAAACTTGCAATGTAGTGTTTCATAGTGATACTCATGACTACGTTCACTGGTTCTGTATATTGTAGACGGCCTTGTGTCATAAAAACCACAAAAATGTCATACAATTTTGTCATAATTGAAAAAAAATTACTGATGGCAAATCAATGTTATTCATCATATTTAAGCAATTCTTTTTATTAGGCTGTATGAGCTTTGGTGGCCCTGCAGCACACCTTGGTTACTTCAAACGCCACTTTGTTGATAATTTAAAATGGCTTTCTGCTGAACGCTATGCCCAACTGATTAGTCTTAGCCAAGCATTACCGGGCCCAGGTTCGAGTCAAGTTAGCTTTGCGATGGGGGTTGAAAAAGGAGGGGTATTGGGTGGCCTGTGTGCTTTTATTGGGTTTACCCTACCCTCATTTTTAATCATGTTTTTTCTGGCTCTAAGCGCTCATCAATTTGGTGATATATACTTTGCAGTAATTGCTGGGCTAAAACTCTTTGCAGTAGTGATTGTTGCCGATGCAACCTATAGCATGGCAATGAGCTTTTGCAAAAACCACTTACATAAACTTATAGCAGTGCTAAGTACTGTTGTATTGATTATTTTCTCACAATTATCGAGCCAAATTTTAGTACTTATTGCAGCAGCGGCTATAGGTTGGTGCTATCCACAGCTTAAATTACCTGAAAGCCAAGAGCAAAAATCAGTGAAAATAGCTTGGTTACCACTTGGCTTATTTGCCATCTTGTTATTAATTAGTTTTTTACCTTTCGGTGAATGGCTCTCTTTGTTTGCCCCATTTTATCAAACTGGCGCTATGGTCTTTGGTGGCGGTCACGTTGTGTTACCTATTTTACAAGCTGGTGTACCGAGCCTTGAAACTGAGCAGTTTTTATCGGCTTATGCCAGTGCCCAAGCCATACCTGGACCGATGTTTACTATCGCTACTTATTTAGGCGCACAAGTTACACCAAGCATTCCACTTGTAGGTGCTATTGTCGCGACCATCCTGATTTTCTTACCGGGTTTTTTGTTGATGTTAGCCTTTATGAAAAGCTGGTTACAGTTAGCAGATAAGCCACGCTTTGCAGGCAGTATCGCAGCGCTAAATGCCGCTGTAGTGGGGTTTTTAGCCGCTGCTCTTTATTCACCGATTTGGCAATCGGCAGTGCAAAATCTATGGCAAGTAGCTTTAGTCATTGCAGCATTTACATGGCTAAGAATGGCAAAGCCACCTATTTGGTGGCTTTTGTTAGGCTTTATTACGATTAGCTTATTGATTGGTCAGCTTTAAGCTTTCTCACGTGGAGGATTAGCTACCTTGATACTAGGTTTTAAGCCAGTTTGGGCTTCGCTTGTGCTCAACTGACCCGTAACACTTTGATAAGGTCTAAGCCCAAAAATAGGCAGAACAGCAAGTAGATGATCCATGATCTCTGCTTGCAAGTGCTCGTATGAAATCCAGCGCTTATCCTCACTAAAGCAATAAAACTCAATCGGTAAACCATGATTTATTGGTTGCAGCTCTCGCACCATTAAAGTTAAATCACGATTAATTTTTTCATGTTGCTTTAAGTAACCTTCAGCATAACGTCTAAATAAGCCAAGATTTGTTACTGGGTTAGGTAAATTTGCTACTCGTATGTAGTCATGCAAAGGAATTGCATCATCAATTTGCTCTCGAAAAGCATCATCCACCAAACGAATACTATTCATATCAATGTTTAAAGAACGCTTGATACGACGACCACCTGACTCTTGCATACCACGCCAGTTTTTAAATGACCCTGCAACTAACATGTAAGTTGGAATGGTTGTAATGGTATTATCCCAGTTACGCACTTTTACTGTATTTAAACCAAGGTCGATAACTTCACCGTCCGCGCCATAGCTATCCACTTGGATCCAATCACCATAAGTCACTAATCGATTAGCTGCTATTTGAATACTGGCGACAAAACCCAAAATGGTGTCTTTAAATACGAGTAAGGTCACCGCCGCTATCGCACCAAAACCAGACAAAATATAAGTTGGCGACTTCTCTAGCAAAATGCTCACAATGAGAATGGCGCAAACCATAAAAGTGATAAGTTTTACAACTTGGATCAAGCCCTGAATCGGAATATCGCGCGCAAAATCAAGCTGATTATAAATACCACCAGCAATGCTCACCACACTACTTAAAATGAAGCCACCGTAAATGATCAGTGCAATTTGACCCACCGTTTTAAGTACTAATGCAGCGACATCATGAACTGGATAAACATAATCGAAGGTCGCTAAATAAAGTACACAGCACAATATCCCTGCAAAACGACGGTTTAACTTATTGAGCATAGGTGTGAGCGCACCAATACGCTCAGGAGACAGGCGTGTAACAACCTTTTGAATACCCGGCAGTAATAAGCGACGGGTAAACATGTAAATTATTAGTAATGAGCCAACACCGATAGCTGTAGCGGTTAATGCACTTATTAGCGCCGCGTCTGGCATTGATTCAAACCAAGGCATCACCAACTCTTGTAGGTGAGTTTGCTTCATGGCGCTTCAATCTCCTTATTGATGGTAGCAAGGTACTCAGCTTGCTGAGCTTGGTGATAAGTTAGTAGCTGAGCATCTTTTTGTAACCACAACTCATTAATATGTTGTTGGAAAGCCGTTCTAAATGCACGGTCATGCTGATAATCACCAATCATCTCTGCGCTAATTGCTTGCACTTGCACTTCAACTTTAATCACGTTTAAACGGCCACGCATCAGGTTACGGCAAATATGGTCGCCCTCCCCCTGATAAATAATCGAGGTATTTAATAATGCATCAAATTGCTCACCTAACACCTCAAGAGCAAATGCTATACCGCCTGCTTTGGGCTTTAAAAGGTAAGTAAACGGACTATTTTGCTTACTGTGCTTTTGACTTGTAAAGCGCGTGCCTTCAACAAAGTTAATGATTGTTGTTGGGTGATTACGAAAATCACGGCAGCTACGTTTGGTGCGCTCAACATCAAGCCCTTTCAGCTTAGGATTTTTTGCCAGTTGCGCTTTGCTCACCCGCTTCATAAAAGGCATACCCATAGCCCATGCGCCAGTGCCAATGAATGGCACATACTTCAGCTCATCTTTTAAGAAAAACTTTGGCGCGGGTAAAACATCGATTGCACTCAGAACAACAATGTCTAGCCAGCTCATATGATTAGAGATAAGTAAGTACCAACCATCTCTAGTAACTTTACCTTTAATATCAATTTCAATTACTGGGCAACCTAACCACAAGGCAAAGCGGTTACCTTTACACCAACCGCGATAAGCTAAATGAAGAATATCGCTAACCACCTTAAATGGCAGTAGTAACTTAAGCACACCAAACAGCAGCACCAGCGTGCCCCAAATAATCACATTAGCAAACAAGACAATACTAACTAGAACGCCTGTTAACCAATTTGGTAAAAATTTCTTTAACATATGTGTGCTCTCGACTGCGTTAGCAATACTACTGCGTTTTAGCTTCTAATTCGGCTAACTGTTGATTTTTTTCTTCCCAAATTCGATTTAGCTCAGCTTGAAAATTTACTCTAAACTCTGCATCGCCCGTATAATCCCCAATCAAATTTGGACTCACTTCCATCACTTCTACTCGCACATCGACTTGCTTTACTCGACCACTAGCAAAGTCCACAAAGCTAGGAATACCACCAGGGTAATGAATGGTTACATTCACTACTTTGGAAATTTGTTCACCCATTGCTTGCATAACAAACGCAACCCCGCCCGCTTTCGGCTTTAATAGGTGCTCAAAAGGACTATTTTGGCGAGAATGCTTTTGCTCAGTAAAACGCGTACCTTCAACAAAGTTAACAATACTCACTGGCATTTCTTTAAACTTTTCACAGGCTTTGCGCGTGGTTTCTAAGTCTTTGCCACGCAATTTAGGGTTTTTCTTTAACTGGGCTTTACTCGTACGAGTCATGAATGGGAAATCCAACGCCCACCATGCAAGACCCAAGAAAGGAACGTATATCAGCTCTTTTTTCAAGAAAAAGTTTAAAAACGGAATACGGCGATTAAACAGACGTTGCATAACAACGATATCGACCCAGCTTTGATGATTCGCGATCACCAAGTACCAGTCTTTCGCTTTTAACTGCTCAAGACCTGTCACGTTCAGATTATATGAAGCAAATATGTTTTGGTTGATGCTGTTGCAACTCACCCACATAGTGGCGCATTGCTTAGCAATCCAACTCATTAATTTTTGCAATGGCTTGATTGGAATAAGCTTTATGAGGCCACAAATAAAAATAGGCACAAACCAAAAAAGGGTATTGAGGGTGTAAAATAAAAAACTGAACACACAACGGATCATCGACATTACTACTTATTCCTTTAACGCTTAATCTTCAAAATACGTATAGCCAGCAAGGCCTGCATTTAGTTCTGATAAATATTGTGCCTTAGATTGCTCATCAATTGCCAGTGAGTTGACCCGTTTTGCAAAGTTTTCAGCAAGAATCTCGCTATCATAATCAACAAACTTTAATACGTCCTTAACACTGTCACCTTTAATGGCATTAGTCAGTTGATAGCCTGCTTCTGTAAGCTCAACATGCACTGAATCTGTATCGCCGAACAGGTTATGTAAATCACCTAAAATCTCTTGATACGCACCCACTAAAAACATTGCAATATGGTATTGCTGACCTTGCTTGTACTCAGGAATAGGTAAGCTGCTCTCTATGCCTGTGCCTTCGACATAATCACGAATTTGCCCATCTGAGTCACAGGTAATGTCTTGAATAATGGCGCGCTGTGTTAATGGCTGATGCAAGTTTTCAACTGGCATGACAGGGAATAACTGCCCAATCCCCCAGACATCGGGGAGTGACTGAAATAATGAGAAGTTAACGAAGAGCTTATCGGCAAGTTTCTCGTTTAAATCGTCTAACACTTCTCGATGTGAACGGGCATTCTCACTAAGTGATGCACGAACACGATGTAAAATTGTGAAATACAACTGCTCGAGCTTCGCCCACTCAAGCATAGTGAGTAGGCCATGCACATATTGGTCATGGGCTTCACTGAATAGATGCATTGCATCATGATAAATTTCCAACGCCATTCGCGGTGTTAAACGCTGTAAACACTGCCACATTTCATCTAGTACCAATACACTGCCTGCCTCTGGCGCCGTTGGATTTGCATGGTTTGGCGCACGCTCAACATCAATAACATCTGTAATTAATACCGCGTGGTGCGCTGTTAACGCACGGCCTGACTCGGTAATAATGGCAGGGTGTTTAAGGTCATGTTGCTGACACACTTCAGCAAACGCATTAACTACATTACGCGCATATTCTTCAACACTGTAGTTCATTGAACACGAACTACGTGACCCAGAGCCTTCGTAATCAACACCTAAACCGCCACCGACATCCACGGTATTAAGTGGTACGCCTAACTGTGTTAACTCTGCAAAGTGACGAGCACATTCACGCAGTGCGCGATGAATATCGCGGATATTGGCAATTTGCGAGCCGATGTGGAAATGCACTAGTTGCATTAAATGAAGTTTATTGCGCGATTTAAGCAGCTCAACCGCAGATAGCACTTGCCCTGCTGTTAAACCAAACTTACCTTTTTCACCACCGGTATTCTGCCATTTCCCCTTACCAACCGAGTTTAAGCGAATACGAATCCCAATTGATGGCTCGATGCCTAGGTCATCAATTTCTGCCAATAGAGTAGTTAGCTCAGAAAGTTTTTCTACAACAATATGAACCTTATGACCCATGCCTTGGCCAATACAGGCTAAGCGTAAAAACTCACTGTCTTTATAACCATTACAAACGATGGTAATTGGCTCTTGTGCTACACCTAAAATAGCCATCAGCTCAGGTTTTGAACCGGCTTCAAGGCCCACTAAACCACTTGGGTGAGCAAGTAGTTTACTGACCACAGAACGCTGTTGATTAACTTTAATTGGATAAACACAGGTATAACTACCTTGGTATTCACGGGCATTTCGTGCTTTGGTAAATGCGCTAGTCAGCGTTTCAACGCGATTTTGTAAGATATCGGTAAAACGCACTAAAACAGGTAGGGTAAGACCTTGCTTTTTAAATTGCTCAGTCAGTTCAGATAAAGACACCGCGGCTTTAGTTTGATCGCCATCAGGGTAAGCCACCAGCTCACCTTGTGCGTTAATGTCAAAGTAACCGTCACTCCAGTGAGCAACATTGTATGTTTCGCGTGCTTTATCTAAACCCCAAGTCATGGCAATGTCTTCTGTAAATTCATTAAATATAAACGCACATTTTAATACGCTAGGGCTGACCACGCTAACAAAAATTGCGCTGTATGCCAAAGTGATAAAAAATATTCGCTATACTGATTAAAATTTGATTGAGCAATTAGCCAAGCACTGGCAGAATTGCACCCCCTTTTTTACCATTAACCAAAAGTGTATAAGCAAGATGGCTAATTTAGATCAAAATAACTGGTTCACTGAAATTAGTGACCGTGATGGTAGTGCCTTTTCATTACGCATTACTAAAAAGCTTGATGAACAGCAATCGCCATTTCAAAAAGTAGAAATGTACGAAACAACTGACTTCGGTAATCTGATGATTATTGACGGTTGTACTATGGTAAGTAGCCGTGAAAACTTTTTTTACCACGAGATGATCAGCCATCCGGCATTGCTTGCACACCCAAATCCAAAAAATGTTGTGATCATTGGTGGTGGTGACTGCGGTACTTTACGCGAAGTATTAAAACACCCAAGTGTTGAAAACGTAACGCAAATTGATATCGACGAAGTCGTGACACAAATGTCACTTAAATACTTCCCTGAGCTGTGTGAATCAAATCAAGATCCGCGTGCTACAGTGATGTTTGATGACGGCATCAAGTACATGCGCGAAGCAGCGCCAGAATCAATCGATGTAGTCATTGTTGATGGTACAGATCCAGTTGGCCCAGGCGAAGGTTTATTTAACCACGCTTTCTATACCAGCTGTTTAACTGCACTTCGCCCGGGTGGCATCTTAATTCAACAAAGTGAATCGCCACTTATGCACATGCCACTTTTAGTTGAAATGCGTGATGCAATGACTGAAGTGGGCTTTGTTGACTTACAAACGCTGCCTTTCCCACAACCAATTTATCCAAGTGGTTTATGGTCTGTAACGCTTGCTCGTAAGTCAGAAGCGTTCGCTGGTTTTCGTGAAGATGATGCCAATAAACTTGCGCAAAGCACTGAATACTATAATGCAGGTATTCACCACGGTGCATTAGCCACACCTAATTATATGAAACGTGCTTTCGAGAAAAAGTAAGCGTTTTGACTAAATGAAAAAAGGGCTCATTGAGCCCTTTTTTGTTGTATTAAACCTTAAATCTATTAACTAACTGATTCAGTTCGTCAGTAAGCTGATTCATACGGTTAGCGACCTCTTGTGTTGAACTCGCTAACCCGCCTCCATGTTGGGTTTGATCGTTTAGATCAGACAGGTTTTGACTAATTTCATCTGCCACAGCAGTTTGCTCTTCAGTTGCTTGTGCTGTTTGCATCGCCATATCATTTACTTTGACCGATGATTCTTGCATCGAGTTAAGTATATCGTTAGTTTGGGTAAACGACTCAACTGCTTCATCAGCAAAACGCTTACCACTATTAATCGCCTGTAAGGATTGCTCAACACTGGCTGCAAATTGCTCAACCATAGTTTGAATATCATTAGTGCTTTCTTGGGTCCGAGTTGCTAGGGTGCGAACCTCATCTGCAACCACCGCAAAACCTCGCCCTTGCTCACCAGCTCGCGCAGCTTCAATTGCAGCATTTAGTGCAAGTAAGTTAGTTTGCTCAGCTATAGCGCGAATAACTTCAAGCACTTTAGCAATGTTGTCTGAGCTTTGTTGCAGTTCAGTGGAACGTTGGCTGGCATGTTCCATATTATCTGACAAGGCAACAATTTTTCGACTCGAGTTATCAACCGCAGCCAAGCCTTGTTTAGCCAGTTGCTGTGAGTTGTCAGCTTCATGGGATGAGTTTTGTGCCACACCTGCAACCTCACGACTTGCAACGCTCATTTCATGTACTGCACTAACTATTGATTCAGATGCTTGGCTAAGCTTTTGATTTATTTGATGGTTCTGATTAGCAAAATTATCAAGGTCACGACCTAAATTATGCAGCTCTTTAGCCTGTCCAAGTATGTCTTTGATAAGTTGTTGTAGGTTATCTAAAAATCCGTTAAAAGCCGTCGCAAGTTCTGCAAACTCGTCTTGTGTTTTTACATTGATACGGCCTGTTAAATCACCATCTCCCGACGCAATCTCATTAATTCGCTCTGTCACAAAGTTAATCTGCTTCGTGAGTTGTCGAGGTACATAATAGCTAAACCAACCAGCGACAAGTAAAACGATAGCGATCATTATCATTAGTTTAACTTTAAAGCTGATAACACCATCCATTAACTTCTCAGTTTCAGATTTTGATGTTTTATCTGCTGCTTCGCCTGCTTTATCTAAAATATCCCTCAGTGCTGAAAATGTTTGTTCAGCAATCTGCTTTTTTTCACTGTTTTGTGGGTCATTAATAAAGTTTTTTGATGCCGAATACCATGAATCAAATGCGCTATCAAAATGACGGAACCGGTCGACTACCTCGGTGTAAGGTGACATGTAAGACAAGTATTGCCCAAAGCGCTCTTTAACTTGATCGGCATTTTCTTGATGTTCATTTAGATAAGTTTTGTCTGTGTTACTGCTTGTAACAAGAGTAAGCTCGGCAACCTTTGCTTGGTAAATATCTCTATCAGCATTAACAACGACCGAAATCGCATTCAAAAATCGTTCTGATTGCGCGTCAACAGCTTGTTTTTGCAAACTGATAAGATAAGTGTAGCCTGCAATTAGAATAAGAATGGCAATGCCTAACAAAATAATCGGTAGGGAACTTTTAACGCGAATGCTTTGTAAATTCATACATTTTCCTAATTAAAAATCGAAACCAGCATGCTTATTGAATCTTAGCTGAAAAATATAAAACTGTATGAAATTAAAAGTGCCAACTCGCTGAAAGCTGAAATTGCTGCTGCGAGTTATGCTCATTAAATCCCATACCGGGTCTGTTTTGAGCGTCACTGCTCAGCACTGAATATTCAGCACCTACTTGCCACTTGGTTGACAGTTGATAACGCCAACTTGCGGTTAAAGCTTCTCCACGACTTTGGTTAGGATCAAATTGCCAATCATCATGATCGCTAACCTTGAAATAATCATACCTAATTGTGAGACGATGCTGGTCTAACTTGTGGCTTAATAAAACAAAATGGCTATAAAAATCATTGTCTACCCCACGATTTGTGCCCATCGCAGTTTTACCATCAAGGAGCTGTACAATAATGCGTGTTTGCTTATTAAATTTATACAACCATGCCGCGCTTAAAAAACGTGTATCCCACGCATATTGACCAGTACGGGTATTCAAAGCACCTGGATCGCCATTGTTGTCATAATAATAGACACGTAATTGTGATTTTTTTTGATAATCCCAATGAGCGCCAACGTAATAGCCAAAACGCCCATCTACTTCTTCGAAAGGCTCCACGTGCTCGGCTTGCTTATCTAGCTGCGACCATTCAAATGAACGTGGCACAGCAAAATCAATTTGTTCATTGAACGTAGTCTGCCTGTCATGCATAGCAAAGCCACGCCATGACAGCAACGTCCCAGCAGGATCGTTGCCTTTAAAAACCGCAGCAAAGCCTTCAAAACTATGATTACTTCTAAATTGCCTACCTGGGCGCTTGATGTTTGCCTCTAAACCAAAGATACGCACTTCTTCGCCAATCCAAGTATTAATCGCAGAATTAGTGTAGTTATAAGGTGACATCCAGCCATTTTGCGGGTTCTCAAGCGACATTTTGGGATAAAAGCCACCTCCTTTCACTGTCCATTTATAACGAATAGCTGTAAGAGGCTGATATTGCAAATAAGCCTGAGTTAAACCAACTGTTAGTTCTGGATCAGGATGAGCGTTAAGTACTGTGTGCGCAGACCAATCGCTATTTAACTCAAACCGACTACTCAGCATAGCTTGGGATATCACAACACCATCATGCTCTTGGTCATAACGGTATAAGCCAATTCCTTTACGCTGATAGCTCGCTAGTTGGTCACCACGCACAGCCGAAACAGTTACCAGCCCATCATGCTCAGCATATACCACTGCAGGCAACCCAAAAACACTCGCCAATAGCAAGGCTTGCCATTTATTCATAATCATCAAACTCGTCACTGCTTAGTTCTAATTTTGGTAATAAGTTTTGCTTTAACTGATAGCTCAACGACTTTGCATTGTTCGTTATCTCGATAGTTTCTGGTGTACTGATATCATTAAAGCGGTCATGCCAAACAGCCAGAGTAAACTTACTTTCAGGTAAGCTTAATTCAACCATACCTTGATCATCTGTTTGCCCATAGATCCCACCATCGACGACCACAATGTAACCCAGCATCCAGTCATGAATGTTACAGCCAAGCTCAACAACCCCCGATTGTGCAAAGTTAATCGGTTTTTCGGGTTTATCGTGGTAAAGCTTTAACTCAAATTGCTTTGTTTTAGAAAATGAATAAACGTGGTGCATGATTGAATCAAGGTTAGGAAATTCAACATTTGCCCCTTGTGGCACTGCCAGCACATGAGGCACAAAGGCACGTTCTTTTTGGCTCATGGTGTAGTGACTATCAGCTACACCAAGCTGTTTTGAACCTTTGAGCCAAACCACGGCATTCTTGACTGGCTGATTCTGCTTATCAACTATCTGTATTTGCTGTGCCAATAAACTTTGACTAAACAATAGTAGCAACAGGGTTATTCTTATCATTTTGCTTAACCTTTTTAGGTGCTAGGCTGGATATCGCCGCGTTCACTTTGTTGAATACGTATGCAGATCTCTCGTATTAACCGGCAAGTCACTTTATGCTTTAAGGATGTATGTGAATACGTGACAACAATCCATAACCATAAGCCACCAAGGAACAACAATGCGATTAACTGCCTTAATGTTAGCAGCCTTTTCAGGTACTTGCCTAGCACAAACCACAACCATCAGTTCACCAGATGGGCAGATCAAAGTAACTATCTCAGATGAGCAACACACACCTAGCTACGAAATCAGCTTTGCAGGTAAACAAGTCATTGCGAACTCTTCGTTAGGCCTTGTTTTTAAAAAACAACCAGCAATGAGCGAAGGTTACAAAATTAGCAGCCAAACCACTGATTCGGTAAAAAGCAGCTGGGAGCAACCGTGGGGTGAACGCCAAACTGTGGTTGATAACCATAACGAAGTCGCTGTTACCTTTAAAAAACCACAACCACAAGGTGGCACGTTTACGGTACGTTTTCGCGCTTTTAATGATGGTGTAGGTTTTCGATACGAATTACCAAAACAAGCTGGCTATGATGATGTAGAAATCACTAAAGAACTTACAGAGTTTGCTATTACAGACTCATCAGATGCAACGGCTTGGTGGATCCCCGCTCGTGGTTGGAACCGTTATGAATATGTTTATAACACCACCCCACTTCATAAAGCGGCACTTGTGCACACACCATTTACTATAAAAAATAAAGAGGGTGTGCATATTAGTATTCACGAAGCCGCCCTTGTTGATTATGCAGGCATGGTTTTAAATCAACGTCGTGATGGTACTTTCCAAGCCGATCTAACACCTTGGTCAGACGGTGTCGCGGTTAAAAAGCAAGGCGCATTTAATACTCCTTGGCGTACAATTCAAATTGGTGATGAAGCCGTTGATTTAATCAACTCAGATATCATCTTAAACTTAAACGAACCAAATAAACTGGGTGATGTATCTTGGGTAAAACCAGGTAAATACGTAGGTATTTGGTGGGGTATGCACATCAATGAAAATACTTGGGGTAGCGGTAAAATTCATGGTGCAACCACTGCAAACACTAAATATTACATGGACTTCGCTGCTAAATATGGCTTCGATGGCGTGCTAGTTGAAGGCTGGAATATTGGCTGGGATGGCGACTGGTTCTATAACGGTGACGTATTTAGCTTTACACAACCTTATGACGACTTTGATATTGAAGAACTGACACGTTACGGCAAAGAAAAAGGCGTACAATTAATTGGTCACCACGAAACGTCGGGTAACGTGACCAACTACCGTAACCAAATGGAAGATGCATTTGCGTTATACGAAAAAT
Organism: Pseudoalteromonas simplex; assembly: GCF_015278155.1. Classification (NCBI taxonomy): domain Bacteria; kingdom Pseudomonadati; phylum Pseudomonadota; class Gammaproteobacteria; order Alteromonadales; family Pseudoalteromonadaceae; genus Pseudoalteromonas; species Pseudoalteromonas simplex. The sequence continues at coordinate 88,676 of NZ_JADILN010000009.1, read as the reverse complement.
CAAATGTAAGCCAAGTTAAAACAGGTTATGTTGCTGACGGTGGTAACATCAAGCGTATCGATGAAAACGGCATTGTACGCAAAGAGTGGCACGATGGTCAGTTCATGGTTAATGAATACCTACACAACGTAAAACTTGCTGCAAAACATAAAATTAGTATCAACACGCATGAGCCTGTGAAAGATACCGGCCTACGTCGTACATACCCAAACTGGATTGCTCGTGAAGGTGCCCGTGGTCAAGAGTTTAACGCATGGGGTACACCGCCGAACCCACCAGAGCATATTCCAATGCTAGCTTTCACGCGTATGCTTGCAGGCCCAATGGACTTTACGCCAGGTATTTTTGATATGGGCTTTAACGGTTTAGGTGCTGATACCAACCGCCCACAAACAACCCTAGCGAAGCAATTAGCGCTATACGTTGTAATGTACAGCCCAATTCAAATGGCGGCAGATTTACCACGTAATTATTTAGCGAAGCCAGATGCATTCCAGTTTATTCAGGATGTACCAACTGATTGGCAACAAAGTATTGCACTACAAGGTGAAGTTGGCGATTTCGTTGTATTTGCACGTAAAGAACGCAAGCGTGATCAATACTCAGGTAACGACTGGTATCTAGGTGCTGTTACAGACGAAAAAGCCCGCACTTTAGAAGTGAAGTTAGACTTCTTAGATAAAGGTAAAAAGTTTGAAGCGCAAATCTACCGTGACGGTGACAAAGCTGAATGGGTAAATAACCCTTACGACTTAAAAGTAGAAAAACGCATAGTGACTGCTGATGATAAGCTAACGTTAAAGCTTGCCACCAGCGGCGGTACAGCGATTCGTTTTAAAGCAATCTAAGCTAAAAGCTGTTAGTTTAAGCTTCAAGTAAAAAGAGCGCGGCATTTGATGTCGCGCTTTTTTATTGCCATAAAAAAGCAGCCCACTCGGGCTGCTTAAAACTTAAAGCTTAAAGCTAAATACTTTTAAAAAGGCAAATAGATTTGCGCGCTGAGGCCACCTTCTGGGCGATTAAGTAGTTGTACTCGGCCGCCGTGCATATCGACAATACGTTTAATTATCGCAAGGCCTAAGCCACTGCCTTCGCTACCGCGAGCGGCATCACCTTGTTTAAACGGTTCAAATACAGTTTCAAGTTCGCTTTCAGGGATCCCCGGGCCATGATCGTTAACCACGACCATAGCAAACTTTTTATTACTGCTCACGCGGGTTTCAACCTCTATATCACCATCTGAATAGCGAATTGCGTTTTCAATCATATTAGTAACAACACGCTTTATTGCTACCATACTCACTGGCACTTCGCTTAAGCTCGGATTCTCTTTAAAGGTAATAGTGCGGTGATGTTTTTGTTCAGCTTCGACAACTTCAGAAACAATCGCGTTTAAGTCTTCTAGCTCAAGTTCTTCACGTTTGTGGTGGCGTAAATATTCAATGAATTGGTCGATAATGGCATTCATGTCTTCAATATCATGAATGATCCCTTCACGCAGGTAATCTTCATCGTCCGACATCATTTCGGTGGCAAGGCGAATTCGTGTAAGCGGCGTGCGCAAGTCATGAGAGACACCTGCCATTAATAACCGACGGTCGTTCTCAAGAGCTGCAATACCACGCGACATTTGGTTAAACGCACGGGTTACTTCAATGACTTCTGTAGAACCTTGTTCTTCTAATTTGGTAGAAAAGTCACCTACCCCTACTTTAACAGCGGCTTGTTGCAGTGCTTTTAAAGGTCTATTTAGATGGCGGGCAAACAACCAACCACCGAGCACACTTAAAAAGCCAATACTCGATAAATAAAAGGTTAAGAATTTTAGGTTGTTTTCTTGCAGGCCGGTGAGCGGCACGCGTACCCAATAACCCGGTGCTTGTGGAGCTTCAACCCAATAAACAAGTGGGTCGGTTTGGCTAATACGTACCCGAGCAGAACCATTGAGCTCTTTCGACATACTGCGCGATAACATGGAGTACTCACGAGTTTCAGCCAAACCCTGACTCATCGCTTGGCGCTGGGTCATCACTTCGATGCCGGTGATCTCAAAAAACTTATCAGAAGCTTCCTTGCTAACCTCAACCCCTTCTTCCCATTCAATAAACACGGTTTTCACCTGTTTAGATAGGATCAGGTTTACTTGTTCTATAGTTGGTTTAACAACATAAAAACTGACCGTAATATAAGAGACAATTTGATTGATTAACAGCAGGGCTGCAACCAAAAATACCGTTTGTCCAAACGCACTACGTGGAAACATGCCCATTACTGTTATTTTTCACCGTCTGGCACAAATACGTAGCCTAAACCCCATACTGTTTGTATATAACGAGGATTAGCGGCATCCACTTCGATCATGCGGCGTAAGCGTGAAACCTGAACATCGATACTGCGCTCAAGCGCACTGTAATCTCGGCCGCGAGCTAAATTCATCAATTTATCGCGACTAAGCGGTTCACGCGGATGAGTCACTAACGCTTTTAATACTGCAAACTCACCACTGGTTAACGACATTGTTTTATCACCATGGCTCATTTCACGGGTCGCAAGGTTTAGTGTGAAATCACCAAAGCTAATTTCGTTTTCTTCGGCAGCAGGCGCACCTGGTACTTCTTTAGCACGACGACGTAAAATTGCTTTAATACGCGCCAACAGTTCACGTGGGTTGAATGGTTTAGGAATGTAATCATCAGCACCAAGCTCTAAACCGATTATGCGGTCAACTTCATCGCCTTTGGCTGTAAGCATTACAATTGGAATGTCATTTTCTTTTTGACGTAAACGACGGCAAATTGATAACCCATCTTCACCTGGTAACATTAAATCTAATACAATCAAGTGGAAGTTCTCGCGCTCTAATAAGCGATCCATCTGCTCTGAATTTGCTGCTGAGCGAACAATAAAGCCTTGTTCTACAAGGTAACGCTCTAGCAAGCTACGTAAGCGCATATCGTCATCAACAACCAATACTTTTGTCGTTTCGTGTCCCATAACTTTCATTCTTTTTGTAATATGTTACTTATTAATATAAATGAAAAAGTTAAGAATAAAAAACGAATTACGCGCTTAGATTGTTACTGAACATTTCAAAACCCCACTCGACAAAGGTAAAAGACTTTTATACCTTGCGGCTGGTTTTCTTTTTAGGCTGAATAAAATGGCAAAGACAAATTTAATAACCCGAGAAGGGTATCAGCAATTACAACAAGAACATGACTACCTATGGCATGAAAAGCGCCCTGAAATCACCAAAATTGTGACTTGGGCAGCAAGCTTGGGCGACCGTTCTGAAAACGCAGATTATCAATTCAACAAACGTGTTTTACGACAGATAGATCGCCGCGTACGCTATCTTCGTAAACGCATGCCTGATCTTAAAATTGTTGACTACAACCCACAGCAAGCAGGAAAAGTGTTTTTTGGTGCTTGGGTCGAAATTGAGAATGAACAAGGCGAAACAAAGCGCTTTCGTATTGTTGGCCCCGACGAAATTTACGAGCGCAAAGATTACATTTCGATTGATGCACCTATGGCTCGAGCGCTACTTGGCAAACAGGTTGATGATGACTTTTCGGTGAACACACCTGAAGGCGCAAAAGAATGGTATATCAATGAGATAACTTATCCGGATGCAAACTAATTTTCCCTGAAAATTCAGAAAGCGTTAATTAGTGATTGTTTAGTCTAAAAATGTGATCTATAACTAAAGTTACTCAAGATAAATCATTACTTGAGTTTTAGAAGGTAGTAAGTATGTCAAACGCAATACAACGCATAATGAATAATGCCATTGTATTCGCACTATTAATTAGTGTGAGTTTGATATCTTATGCCAGTGATATAGAGAGCCATTCAGACAGTGTTACGCCAACCGCTCACTTTATTGCGTGTGATAGTGCAGACCCTGCTAACTTAGATACCGACCTCGATAAACATACTCCTGCGTTCATCACTAATGTAGCCCAACCACTGCAAGATGCGCCTGTTGTTTCGTATGTTCCCCCTTGTAATAAGGTGTCTGTTTATAGCGCGCACCAGCGAGGACCACCTGCTTTTTAATTAACTCAAATTTTCTATTTCTGTTTTATTAAAATGTATGGTGATCAAAATGAATAAATTCAAAGAATTACGTCTTCAAGACATTTCTAATGGTGCTTTATCTAATACTGTAAACGAAGTTGAACCAACCCTCGACTTAACTTCTCCAGCGCTAAAAGTATTAAATAGCTTTACAAGCAAAGACCCTGTGCGAGCACATCATGATTTGAGTATCGTCGATGCACTTAAACAAACCAGCAGTCGTTGTTCTGACTTTATTTTAGTCGTAGATAATGACGAAAAGCTTATTGGTATTACTTCAAGTGCTGACTTACAAAGCTCTAAAATCATGATTCTTGCTCAGCGCCTCAATTTACATCGCAATGAAGTTACTTTGCAGCATGTAATGACACCACTTAGCAGCTTAGCTGGTGTAAGCTTACAAAGTATTAGCTATGCATGCATTGGCGATGCACTGCAAACTATGGAACACCAAGGTATGATGTTCCTTTTAGTAACCAGCGCTGAACATGAAATTTGTGGTTTGATTTCAGCCCGTGAAATTGCTAAAAAATTACATATTCCTGTTAATATCAACCCAATTGCTAATGGCTTCAGCGAAGTATTACAGCAGGTTGATCACCCGCACTAAGCGTTAAAACCCGCGTTGTGTAAGACTATTTTTGCAGGCCTTAAAAGCAGTGCTTTTAAGGCCTTCTTATTGTGATATTATTCAGGCAATTAATCTTCAGTTTTACTGATTTTCTATTTTTAAAAAGGGTTATGCATGAGCAATATCTCTGCACGCTTAGCAACTGAGCTAAGTGCCCAGCAACCACAAGTTGTTGCTGCAATCAAATTACTTGATGAAGGTGCCACAGTTCCTTTTATCGCCCGTTATCGTAAAGAAGTAACTGGTGGCTTAGATGACACGCAATTACGTTTACTTGAGCAGCGTTTATCGTATTTACGTGAATTAGAAGAGCGCCGCAGCTTTATCCTTAATACTATCGAAGAGCAAGGCAAGTTAACTGCTGAGCTAAGTGCTGATATTAATAACGCTGACAGTAAAACTGAGCTTGAAGATTTATATCTGCCTTTCAAACCTAAGCGCCGTACAAAAGGACAAATTGCCATTGAAGCGGGTATTGAGCCGCTTGCCGATGCGCTATTTAACAACCCTAGCCTCGACCCTGAACAACAAGCAAGTGACTACATTAATGCCGATGCAGGCTTTGCAGATAATAAAGCGGTGTTAGATGGCGCTAAATTTATCTTAATGGAACGCTTTGCTGAAGACGCCAAATTGCTCGCTAAATTCCGTAGTCATATCACACAACATGGTCAGATTGAAAGTACTGTAATCGCTGGCCAAGAAAATGAAGGCGTAAAGTACCGCGACTACTTTGAGCATCAAGAACCACTTAAAAAAGTACCATCACACCGTGCACTTGCTATGCTGCGTGCGCGTAATGAAGGCGTCTTACAACTTAGTATCAACCCAGAGCCTGGCGCAGAAAATCCGGCGCAAGTGTGTGCACAAATGATTGCCGATCATTATCGCTTAGATGTTAGCAATTCTGCTGCAAGTAGTTGGTTAATGGGCGTAGTGCAATGGGCATGGAAAATTAAGTTAAGCCTTCACCTTGAGAATGAATTTTTAGGTGCAATGCGCGAAAAAGCAGAAACCGGCGCAATTGACGTTTTTGCTAAAAACTTAAAAGATTTATTAATGGCCGCTCCTGCAGGTCCACGTACTACGTTAGGTCTCGATCCTGGCCTGCGTACTGGTTGTAAAATTGCCGTTGTCGATAGCACTGGCAAGCTGTTAACAACACAAACAATTTTCCCGCACGCACCACAAAATCATTGGGATAAATCACTTCGTACTTTAGAACAACTATGCCGCCAGCATAAAGTTGAGCTAATCGCTATTGGTAATGGTACGGCTTCACGTGAATCTGACAAGTTAGTTGCAGAGCTGATCAAAGCGAACAGTGAGCTTAAGCTAAATAAAATTATGGTCAGTGAAGCGGGCGCTTCTGTTTATTCAGCGTCTGAGTTTGCCGCCAATGAATTCCCTAACCTTGATGTTTCACTACGTGGTGCTGTGTCTATCGCGCGCCGCTTACAAGACCCACTTGCTGAGCTGGTAAAAATTGAGCCTAAATCAATCGGTGTAGGTCAATATCAGCACGATGTATCGCAAAGCCAACTTGGTCAAACGCTAACATCTGTGGTTGAAGACTGTGTAAACTCAGTGGGTGTAGACTTAAATATGGCGTCGGTGCCATTACTTACTCGCGTATCTGGCTTAAACAAAACGTTAGCACAAAATATCGTTAGCTACCGTGATGCGAATGGCTCATTTAGCAAACGTTCTGAACTTAAAAAAGTTGAACGTTTAGGGCCTAAAGCCTTTGAACAAGCTGCCGGTTTCTTACGTATCAGCACAGGCTCAGATCCTCTTGATAACTCGTCAGTTCACCCTGAAGCCTACCCAGTTGTTAAGCGTATCTGCGAGAAGAACAGCTTAGATGTTAACAGCCTAATTGGTAACTCTGACATCCTAAACAAGCTCGTTGCGAACGACTACACAGACGAAAAGTTTGGTTTACCAACGGTTACCGACATTATCAAAGAACTTGATAAACCGGGCCGCGACCCGCGCCCTGAGTTTAAAACAGCTGAATTTAAAGCCGGTGTTGAAACCATTAATGACCTAAAACCGGGTATGATTTTAGAAGGTGTAGTGTCTAACGTTGCTAACTTTGGTGCCTTTGTTGATGTGGGTGTACACCAAGACGGTTTAGTGCATATTTCTGCTATTACGAACAAGTTTATCTCTGATCCACGTGAAGTGGTTAAAGCGGGCGATATTGTAAAAGTAAAAGTAGTTGAAGTAGATGCTGCCCGTAAACGTATTAGCTTTACCATGCGTTTAGACGATGATGTTGATACCAGCAATAAAGCCGCATCAGCTAGCAAACCTAAGCCAGCTGCGAAAGCGAAAAGTGCACCTAAACAAAAACGCGAATTTGGCAATGTTGCCATGGGTAATGCCTTTGCTGATGCATTTGCCAATGCAAAAGTGAAAAAATAATAGGCTGTAGGCATAAGTTGAAAAAAACCGCGTAAGTGTAAACTTACGCGGTTTTTTATTTTAGAAGCTTAAATAAAAGCAGAGAACTGATTTTGATTAGTTGGCGAGGTCGCTGCTTGATAAAAATTAGCAATACGTGCAGCGCGCTCATCTACTTCAACGTCACGCTTTGCTGTTTTGGTTTCGCTAGTTTGAGTAGCGCTATCTTCACCATACTCACTGTTTATTTTGAAGGTCGATTTACCTGAATCAACATCGCCATCGGCTGATTGACTGGCGAGCTCAGCTTGCGCTGCCATCAGCTTTTGCGTGGCATCTGCGGCAATTGAACGATCAGCACTCGAAGGCTCTTGTGGTGCAAGTGCTGCAGCACGCACCGTCTGCATTTTTTCAATTGTGGCTTTTGGGTCGCCTTCAATTACAGCAACATCAATTTGCACCTCGCCGCCCACAGCATAGTTCGTACCATCAGGACCGCGTTGATATTCATAGCTTGGTGAGCCCGCATATTGCCCCCCCACTGATGCATGAGCTTGCTCATGAATACGTACTTCGGTATCGCGGGCTTTTAGCTCTTTAATTTGCTCAGCATCTTGCTGCTCTTGCTGGGCAACCTTTTGCTCTTTTTGCTGCTCTTGTTTAGCTTCTTGTTGTTCTTGCTCTGATTGTTCAGGCTCTTCTTGCTCACCACCTTGCTTACGTTCTTCAATCACCTTGTCTTCAGCCAGACGCCCTTTTGCATCATACGTACCCGCCTCAGAACCCGGCTGCTTGGTTTTGTCGCCATCATTCAGGGTTTTATTTTCTGCGTTACTCGGCTTGGTAGCGGCAGGTGGCGGGATCACTTCACGTAACTGATTATCACGGCGAGCACTTTCGGTGTGCACGTTCGCCGTGTTGATATTAATCGAAGGAAACGGAGTGACGATATTCATAAGTTTTTAAACTTTAATATCTATTAATGTGCCGAGCACTTCATCAGCAGTCTGAATCGTGTTGATATTGGCTTTTGCATTAAACTCTTCAACTTTTAAGTTAACAAGCGACTCATCAATTGGGGCAGGTTGTGAAACTGGCGGAGTTACAGCTTCATTTGGAGTCGCCGCTTGTAATTGGCGTTGTTGAGCTAATTGGGCATCATCTTGCTGATCAATTGAGGCACGGCTAATCTCAGCGCTTGCCTTTTCGATACCTTGGCTTGCACGGTTATAACCTTCTACCGCATTATTAAAAACAGAACTGATTGGCATAACACCCTCCAACAGTGAGATCTACCCGGTAAGTATCGCTCATAAAACGAGCAAAATAAAGCTAAATCCCGCTATTTTTCTGGTCTCTCAGCGAGTTTTGCTTAACACATTGATTTCAGTGCTGATATAAATGCTGCTTTATGAGAAATAAAAGGCGCATGTGAAGCTTTATCTAAAACCTCGTATTCAAACTGGGGTTGTATGGCATGCATTTTTTCAATCGCACGATACGGTACTAATGAATCTAAGCGACCGAAAATACCACGCACAGGTACGCTAAGGTTAGCGAATAGTTCCCGTAAATCATCCTGCTGTAAAATGTCTAAGCCCGCACTTAAAGCTTGCTCTTGAGGCGCAGGGTATTGGTTTAAAAGTGCTTTAAGTTGCTTAATATCATCCCGAGCTGATTCACTGCCCATCGCTTGTATCGCCAAAAACCGTTCTATCGTTTTTTCTCTGTGACTAACTAGCTGATCTTTAAATGCATTTAATACGTCAGGTTTGATACCCGGCCATTCGTCGGTTTGCGCAAAAAAAGGCGTTGAGGCAACCAACACAACCTTTGCTACTTTGTCAGGCCAATGTGCTGCAATATACAAGGCAAAAAGCCCGCCCAACGACCAGCCAACAAGAATAGACTGATCATTTAGCTGTGTACTTAGTTGCTCAGCCGCAGCGTGCAATGTGTAAGGTGTGGGAATAGACTGTGCGTTACCAAAGCCAGGTAAATTAAGGCAACGGACTTCACCATCATGAAAAAACTCAAGCTCAGGTTTGATCACTTGCCAAACCCCTTGGTTCATTCCCCAGCCATGTAATAGCACCATATCATTTTGCATATTTTGTATTTCCCAACCACACTTAGCGCTCATAATAGCGTTTAAAGGAATGAATGCAATGTCTCACTTACCTCATGCCTTAAAACTAGGGCTAGACGCACTATTCCCCAACTTTTGCATTAGTTGCCAGAATCACATACAGGCTGATCAAGCTTTGTGTCAGTATTGTTTAGATGACCTTAATTTATTTGACCTTACACGCCATCCAAATCTGTTACACCGACCAGATATATGTGATGCATTTCCTGATAGTAATTTTGACCATTTAATTGCCTGTGCGTGGTATCAAGCACCTTTTAAACTTTGGCTCAAGCAATTGAAATTTAATGACCAACAATATTTTCGTGTGGCACTACAACAAGTGATAGGGAAACAGCTGCAATTAGCTCGTCAAGTTAATGCAAATTGGCCAGACCTTTTTATTGTGCTGCCTCTGCATAATCAACGCTTTTTAGCACGCGGCTTTAATCAGGTAAGCCAAACTTGGCTGCCTGTTTTAAAAAACCAGCAATGTACTGTTAGCTCAGCTCTTTACAAGCAAAAAGCAACCAAAGCACAATCACAGTTAAGTAAAGCGAAAAGAGTTAAAAATCTACAAAATGCATTTGTTTGTCAGCAAGATTTAACAGGGAAAACCGTGGCAGTTGTTGATGATGTGATGACCTCTGGCGCAACTTTAAATGCTGCGACAGAAGCCATAAAAAATGCAGGGGCGAAGCAAATATGGGCTATGCTCACTTGCCTAACAGGGTTAGGCAACCTGCATTATGATTAAGTGTGATTATTTATCACCAGAGGCATGAAAGGCATTACCAAAAAATAAGGCATTGCTTAGTAATCGACTCGTGCCGTACCAGTAACCACGGAATACTGGGTTATCTGTCATGCCTATCACACTGCCTTTGCCATATGAATGCGCAATGAGGCCAGCAGCACCCGCTACTTGCTCTACGTTTACGTCATCAGTAAAGCCAGCTAAAAGCGGTTTATCTGTGTAAGTAAGCACATTAACAAATGGGGCATCTGACTTCTCAAGTAGCCAAGTGCTATTCTTAAACACAGGTAATGTATTACGATTCAGCGAATAGGTAAGTGGGTGAGATAAATCTACAGAGGTATTAAAAATTGCGCCGGCAATACGCTGACGGCCTGCTAAGTGATCTTTATCAGCATAGCTAAGCCCTGTGGTATCAAAGGCACTCGCTACATCACGACGAGATAAGTAATTGGCTTTTAGTAGCTGCTGATCGGCTAAGAACTTAGCACCGCCTTTGTGACCCCAAATAACACCGCCTTTACGCACCCACGACTTAATAGCCACTTTAGTCGCATCATCAAGACGATTGAAATTTCCGTGCGCTAAAATAATATGGCTGTAGTTTTCAAGGTCGATGTTACCTAAACGTTCCATTTCGATAATGCTTGGCGCTGTACCAACAAAACGATCTAAGTAGTACCACACTTCTCCCAGCTCATACTGGCTAGTTCCTTGACCACCCACTAGCAATACTTTAGGCGCTTTCACAACCGCCATTGCACGAGAACCTAAATCAGCCCCCTTCACCGTTAAGCCCGAACTAATGGGTGTAATTTCAATGCCAAACTCATTCTGTGCTTGGTTTAAATAACTAACCCAGTTGCTATCAGTTTGCAGACCAGCAGGAACAAGAATACTACCTGGCTCAAAAGCGATTTCACCTGATGGTGTTTTTGCTGTTAGTGGGCTTAATGCCACACGTGCTTTCACGCCTTGCTCGAGTAAGCTATTAAGCATTTTTGGCGCTAGGTAGTCATCCCATTTGAATGCGTAAGCATAGCTTTGCGGTAATGCTGCAAAGCTTGACTTAACACTTTGCTGCCAAGGCATTTTTGCCACATTTAAACCCCAGTTGCTGCTTACCTTTGCAAATTCTAGGTTGAAGGCATGAGCAAGTGTCCAGCCAGATACATCATAAAACGTATTATCAACAAAACGCTGCTGCTCACTGAAAATTGCTTTAATTAAACGAAATTGTGGCTGTGCTAATGGCACATAATAGCTCTGCTCAGAAAAGCTTTGACCGTTTACTTTTAACGGCTCTTCTAACATGTACGCATTGATTTGATGTTGTCTAAGTAAATCAAGGAAGTATTGCATGCGGCTGTGATCAGCGCCGCCTTTAACTACATACCCTTTAAAGTCTTCATCACCAGCAAGATCAACTGCTTTGTTGTAAAATTTTGCTTGATAATCAAGTAAGTCTGTACGGTTATCAATCGCTGCTTGGAATGTCGATAAGCTAGTTAATAACTGATTTTTAATTGTAAACGGGAAGCTTAACGGACCGTTGATCGTTTCTTGTAAGTGACCACGCGAGCTCGCTTGTTCAAATAAGATGCCTACACCGCCATTGACGTCTGGGTAAGTTGAGCCTTTACCATAGTAAAAGTCATCAAAGCTTTCTTCAGTGAAGTAAAGTGCGTTGTGCTCATCAAGTGTCTTTGCATGATAGTTTGCAATTGCTTTAGTCAGCGTGACATTTTCTTCAGGCGTGATTGGGTGCTTACGAGTTGGGATCCCTGGTTGGAAAAAATAAGTGCTGTTTGGGCCCATCTCATGGAAGTCAGTTAGGATATTCGGTTTCCATTGGTGAAACTGTGCAATACGTGCACGTGATTCAGGATGTTGTAGTAATAACCAGTCACGGTTTAAATCAAACAAGTAATGGTTAGTACGGCTACTAGGCCAACTTTCGATATGTTCACGAGTTTGCGGATCTGATGATAACTTCATGCCACGGTTGCTGTTTGCCCAATTAGCAAAACGCGCTAAGCCATCAGGGTTTAATGACGGGTCGAGTAAAATAACCGTGTTGTTAAGTAAGGCATCGATTTCTGGGCCCTGTGCTGCAGCAAGGTAATACGCAACCAGCAACGATGCATTGCTACCTGATGATTCATTACCGTGAACACTGTAACCCATCCAAACAACCGCAGGCTGCTTGCTTGAGTCACTCGCTTCACCATTTAGGCGAGCTAAGTGAGCCTTACGAATTTGCTCAACTTGGCCAAGTTTGTCGGACGCTGTAATTGTTAGCATCACCAATGGACGCTGCTCATGGGTGCGACCGATTACTTTAAAATTCATTCGGTCACTTTTTTCAGCAAGAATTTGCATATATTGCACAAGCTGATCGTGACGTACATGCCACTCACCCACTTCGTAGCCTAACACCTGTTCAGGAGTCGGAATACTTGGGTCAAATTTCACATCTTGTTCAAAGTAATAAGAAAGTGGTTTTGCTAATGCGCTAACGCTCACTAGCATGGTTAATATTGTTATTATGAAACGCATAGATAGCACCCGTAATTATTTGATCTTTTAACGCTACCATTCGATAAAATAGATGCAACTTTTTACGCTCAACACTGGCGACAACACGATGAGCGGAGTATGATACACAGTATCCGAGTAATTTAGTCAAGTATAGTCCGTTTTATGATCTCTATTTCTGAATCTGCACAATCTCATTTTGCTAAACTTTTAGCAGACCAAGCTGAACAAACAAACATTCGTGTGTTTGTAGTAAACCCAGGTACTTCGCAGGCTGAGTGTGGTGTATCTTACTGCCCAGAAGACGCCGTTGAAGCGACTGATATTCGTCTACCATTCAATGGTTTTGATGCCGTTGTTGATGCAGAAAGCGCCCCTTTCTTAGAAGAAGCTGAAATCGATTTTGTAACTGACAAAATGGGTACTCAGTTAACGCTTAAAGCACCAAACGCAAAAGCACGCAAACTTAGCGATGATGCGTCACTACAAGAGCGTGTTCAACACATGCTTGAAACCGAAGTTAATCCACAGCTCGCAAACCACGGCGGTCAAGTAAGCCTAGTAGAAATTACAGCTGACGGTATCGCGGTACTGCAATTTGGCGGTGGCTGTAACGGTTGTTCAATGATTGACGTCACACTTAAAGAAGGCATCGAGAAAGAAATGATCGCCAAGTTTGACGAAATCAACGGTGTAAGAGACATTACTGATCACCAATCTGGTGAGCACTCTTACTACTAACCGGTATCTAAAGCATGCTTAAAAAATGGGTATTTCGCTTAGGTAGCGATCCCAAATTAAGCTTAAAACGCTTTCTTCGCGGCCTAGCACTGTTTGTGCTAGCCGTGATTTTTATTGCCATAGGTTATTATGGGCCCGCACTATTTCAATTAATTGGCCTAGTCATACTCGCAGTGGCTTTATTCTTTGCTGGTTGGGGCTATTTAGGTATTTTTGCCAACCGCTTCGCGCAAGTTTTAGAGCGCTCTTCACCCAAAAATCACGACCCTGATTTGTGGAAGTAATTTAATCTAATAATTGCTGATTATTGACAATTTTACGGTAGCGAAACCACAGCGTTAACCCGCGCATCAGCATAAAGCTGGTCATCGCAAACCATAAACCATGATTTTGCCAGCTACTCACTAACCAAAACAGTCCAAAAAAGCCCACTAAAGCACTAAATAGCATAGTATTACGCATATCTTTAGCACGGGTTAAACCAACAAATATGCCATCAAATAAGAAGCAGCCCATCGCCGCGATAGGCAATATAATCACCCAAGGAAGGTAAACCGTTGCAAGACTGATAACTTCGGGCACATCGGTAAGTAAGCGAATAATTGCCTCACCAAATAATAAAAATATAAGGCTATAAAACAGCGCAAATAACCCGCCCCAAAATAAGCTCAAATTAACCCATAACTTAATCTGCTTAGCGCTGTGCTCACCTTTCGCTTTACCGACCTTAGCTTCACTCGCATAAGCAATACCATCAAGCGCAAAGCTCACCAACATTAAAAAGTTTAGCAATACGGCATTAGCCGCTAAAGTTGTTTCGCCGATCCGTGCGCCATAAAAAGTCATAAAACTAAAACACAGCTGGAGTGCTAGTGAGCGAATAAAAATATCGCGATTTAAGCTCACCAAATCAAGTAACTTAGCAACACTTAACCAGGCTTTCACGGCAAGGTTGACACCTTGCTTTTTGGCGAGCTGAGCAACTAACATAAGTGCAAAAGCAAGGGCGATATAATCAGCAATTAAAGACGCCCACGCAGCTCCAGCCACACCCCAATCAAGAAACACCACAAAATATATATCAAGCACGATATTGGTAATATTGGTGATTAGTAATAAATAAAAAGGCCCGCGGCCATAATGGACACCTAGCATCCAACCAAGTAAAACCAAATTACATAAAGCAGCGGGCGCACTAAAAATACGAATAGAAAAATAGCTATTTGCTTGTTCTAAAACAGCTTCATTAGCATTTGATAAATATGCCATTAAGGATTGAATAGGTATACTCAGCGCTATTAATAACAGCGCAACCGCTGTTGCTAGTAACAAGCTGCGCTTTAATAGCTCAGCGAGCAAGGTATGATCGCTTTTACCATAAGCTTGGGCAACCAAACCTGTGGTACTCATGCGCAAAAAGCCTGCTAGCCAAAATAATAACGAGATAACTGCTGAGCCCAGCGCTATACCAGCCAAATAGTGAGCGCTTCCTAAGTGGCCGATTACAGCAGTATCAACTAAACCTAACATTGGCACGGTAATATTTGATAAAATCATCGGACCGGCTAATAACAGTAAACTTTTATGGTGTGCCTTATGACGTTTAAGAAAATGTTTCATGTAGTATTTGCAGTCCTGTTAGGTTTATCTTTGCGCGCCCATGGTGCAGTCATTCTACAGTATCACCACGTCAGTGAAAGCCTTCCTGCGGTCACCAGTGTCAGTAGCGAAACATTCACTGAACATATGCAATATTTAAAAGATAATAACTTTAACGTTATTCCATTAGATGAACTCATTACCTCATTACAAACAGGCCAACCGCTAACAGATAAAACCGTCGCGATTACCTTCGACGATGGCTACAAAAATAACTATGAAGAAGCAGCGCCCATCTTAGAAAAATTTGGCTATCCGTACACTATTTTCGTCAATCCCGAGCTAATTGATGAAGGCAAAAGCTATGTAATGACTTGGCAGCAGTTAAAGGAGCTATCGAAAAAAGGTGCCTTAATTAGCAACCATACGCAAATTCATAATTACTTACATCGCAAACAACCAGGCGAGAGTGAAGAAGCATGGCTTGCACGTACTAAAAAAGACATTTTATCTGCCCAGCAGCGAATTAAAGAAGAAATTGGCCATGATTATAAATACCTCGCTTACCCTTATGGCGAGTTTAATAATTCATTGCAACAACTAGTAAAATCGCTAGGCTTTGTTGGTATAGGTCAGCATTCGGGTGCTGTTGGTATCCATTCTGACTTTACCCGATTACCACGTTTTCCAGCATCGGGCTTTTATTCAAAGCTTGAAACACTTGCCACTAAACTCGACTCTCAAGCATTCACTATCAAACAGCTCACCTACTCAGATAGTGTGACAGACGAAAACCCACCTAGTTTAACGATGCAATTTGATATGCAGGACTTTCATAAAAGCCAGTTTGCTTGTTATGTATCAGGTATTGGTCAAGCTGATTTAACCTGGCTTAGTAAAGATACGGTGAAGATCACATCACCTGAAAAACTGAAAAAAGGCCGTTCTCGCTTTAACTGCACGGCCCCTTCTATCGCGAAGAAAGGCAGCTATTATTGGTTCTCTCAACCTTGGGTTATTGTACCTTAACTGCTTGTTTTAGCATTTGCGCTGTGACTTTATCAAGGCGAACCACTTCATTAGCCGCATTGAGTTCGACTGCGGCTTTTGGCATGCCCCATACCACTGACGATAATTCATCTTGCGCGATGGTGTAAGCTCCTGCTTGATTTAATGCGAGCATGCCTTTTGCGCCATCGCTGCCCATACC
The DNA here is from genome assembly GCF_015278155.1 of Pseudoalteromonas simplex. NCBI lineage: Bacteria > Pseudomonadati > Pseudomonadota > Gammaproteobacteria > Alteromonadales > Pseudoalteromonadaceae > Pseudoalteromonas > Pseudoalteromonas simplex. Next base: position 72,580 of record NZ_JADILN010000009.1, on the reverse strand, counting down.
GGTCAATAACGCAGCCACAACCGCTTTAGGGCAAGCCACAACCAAGGAGTTAAATAGCACATCAACCGCTGGGCGATGGCGATTAACCAACTCATTAGTATCAAGCTGGCAGTATAGGCCGCCTGCTTTTTTCACTACACTTAAATGCTGATCGCCTGGCGCAATGTACGCCCAACCTGACTGTAACTTATCGCCATGTTCAGCCTCCTTAACACTAATTTTGCAGGTTCTATCCATGCGCATCGCAAACGAAGTACTAAAAACCGGTGGAATATGCTGTGTAATCACTATCGGTGGACAGTTTTCTGGCATGCGCACAAGCACTTCTTTAATTGCTTCTGTTCCACCTGTTGAAGCACCAATTGCAAGTACACTATTGGGCTTAAATTGCAGTGCTGTTAAGGCGCTATCGTCTTCAATTTTTGTTTCTTTAAATGCACGTATTCTTGCACCTGCGGCTGTGCGTACTTTTTGATGAAGTAAATGTGCATATCGCTGCAAGTTTTCTGTTACATTGATAGTTGGTTTAGCAATAAAATCAACAGCACCAATTTCGAGGGCTTCCAGTGTAATGGGTGAGCCTTTTTGAGTCAGTGTTGAAATCATCACAACTGGCATAGGACGAAGGCGCATCAAGTTTTTTAAAAAGCTTAATCCATCCATTTTCGGCATTTCGATATCCAGCGTTAAGACATCAGGATTGAGGCGCTTAATTAAATCTCGGGCTTGATAAGGATCTTCTGCCGCGCCAACAACTTGAATGTCTTCTGCTTGCTCGAGTACTTCCTTGAGTAAACCACGGATCAAAGCAGAATCATCAACTATGAGTACTTTGATCATTTGCTCTCCTAAAATAATTCAATATCCGTTTCTGCATCTTGCTGTTCGATATCGTGTAGGTATTTGATTTCACGTTTTTCGAGCTTATCTGAATGCAGTTCACGCATTTTTTTTACTTGGGCTTTACCTGTTTGAGGATCAAACATCACCTTTCGGGGCCAAGGCCCACCGACATCATGAGATACTAAATCTAAACCTTCCTCAAGTATATAAGCATTTGCAAAACGAATGTTGCCAACACCAATATCAGTCATTGAGCGGATTATTTTACCGCCGCCAAACAGTTTTACTTTGAGATTGCGCCTAGAAGCACCGTTTTTAAGGATTTCATTGATCAGATATTCCATTGCCCAGTTACCGTAACGACAATTAAGACTATGAGCATTACTAGGATCGACTCCTTTTTCTACAGGCAACATAAAGTGATTCATGCCGCCAATTCCTAGGCCTTCATCATAAATACATGCTGCAATACATGAACCAAGCACTGTCGTGATCAATTCATCAGTTTTAGAGACATAAAACTCGCCAGGTAATACCTTAGCAATTACCTTCCCACGACGATTATCCCAAAACCGTTTCACATGCTCAAAGCCAGATATAACAGGCCGGAAGTGACTATTCATGATCCGCCCCTTTGGTAAATAGTCTGGCCTAAGTTTTTAAATTCCTTATGATCCTTCCCTAATGTCTCTGAATGCCCTAAAAATAAGTAGCCAGTGTTAGTCAGTAAGTCGTGATAGCGTTTAAAAAGTTCGTCTTTGGTTGGCTTATCGAAATAGATAACAACATTACGACAAAAAATCACATCAAACGGTCCTTTCATAGGCCAGCTCTGTAATAAGTTTAGACGCTTAAAAAAAATGTTCTTTTGTAGTTCGGGCTTTACTTTATAAAGTTCTCCATCGTGGCTTTTCAAAAACCAGCGCTTAAGATGGCTTTTGTCTAGTCCATTCACATTTGCTGCGGTATAGGTGCCAGCCTGCGCTTTTGCGAGTACATTTGAGTCTAAATCGGTGGCTAAAATTTTCACATCCCAATCGGGTGGAAATAAACCATGCAATGTCATAGCAATCGTATAAGGCTCTTCGCCAGTGGAACAGCCAGCTGACCAGACCCTTACCCGCTTTTGTTTTGCATTACCAACCAATAGTTTTGGCACTATAGTATTTTTCAGGTAATTAAAGTGATGGGGCTCACGAAAAAAAGAAGTCAGATTAGTGGTTATAGCATTAATAAATTCACTGAACTCTTGCTCTTTATTCTCATCAAGAAAACCTAAGTACTCCCTAAAACTCTTTAGCTTGTGATGGCGGATACGTCTTGCTAAACGCGAGTAAACCATTTCACGTTTATGCTCCGCCAATACAATGCCACACGCATCGTACACCTGAGAAGAAATAGCCTTGAAATCATTATCCGTTAATAAAAACTCTTTCATGTGTTTGACCCTGCAGCTGTAACAGTCGGTGCAATTAACTTATTAGAATAAAGTCGGGAAGAGTTTAAAACTCTTCCCACTCGTCACTGGGATCAACAAAATTGTTGCCCTTTGGTGCCGAGCGCACTGTCGAACTAGGCTGTTTAACTGCTGGCGCTGAACTAGCGCTGTTTGAAATATCAACTTCGTTATTTGATAACGAGAAGAAGTTTAACAAGCGGCGCATATCATTTGCTTGTTCAGCCATTGATTCGCCCGCAGCTGATGCTTCTTCAACTAAAGCTGCATTTTGTTGAGTCATTTCATCCATTTGAGCGATGGCTTTATTAACTTGCTCAATGCCAGAGCTTTGCTCTTCTGATGCTTGAGCAATATCAGAGATCATTGCCGTAACTCTTTGTACTGCAGTTACTATTTCTTGCAATGTTGAACCTGATTCATTAACAAGTAATGTACCATCTTCAACTTTGCCAACACTGTCTCGGATTAATTCTTTGATTTCTTTTGCTGCGGCGGCTGAACGCTGTGCTAAGTTACGGACCTCACCAGCAACAACAGCGAAACCTCGGCCTTGCTCACCTGCTCGTGCAGCTTCGACTGCAGCATTCAACGCAAGTAGGTTTGTTTGGAAAGCTATTTCATCAATCACACTAATGATGTCAGCAATTTTCTTACTCGATTCATTAATTGCCGACATGCTGGTTACGGCGCGATTGACAACTTCACCACCTTTTTGCGCTTTTGTACGCGTTTCTTCCGCAAGTTCATTCACTTCTTTTGCATTATCAGCATTTTGACGAACCGTACTGGTCATTTCTTCCATGCTTGATGCTGTTTCTTCAAGTGATGAAGCTTGCTCTTCAGTCCGTTGACTTAAATCTGCATTACCTTGTGAAATTTCTTCTGCACCACTGGCAACGAGCGTTGCAGAGGTATTAATGCGATTAATCACTTCAGTAAGCTTATCAGCTGTGGCATTTGCATCACGTTTTAACTTATCGAATGAACCTTGGTACTCTTGTTCTATTCGTTTTGATAAATCACCATTTGCCATGGCATCAAGCATATTGCCCGTGTCTTTTACTGCATCATCGACGATACTAACTAGGCTATTCAAGCCCTGCGCTAGACGTAAGAAGAATCCTTGTTTGCCCGCTTCTTCAACACGCGCTTCTAAATCACCATTCCCGGCAGCAGCAACAAGGCCTGCAATTTCTTTTTCAATCGCCACTTCAGCCGTTCTATCTTCCCACTCTACAACCGTACCAATTCGTTCGTTTTCTGGCGTAAAGATAGGGTTTGCAACTAATCCAAATGTTCGACCACCAACATATATTTCAGTGCTATATGTGCTACTCAGCTTCGCCAGCATATTACGCTGATGTGCTGGGTTTTTATGGAACACATCAATATTTTGACCAATGAGGTTACTACTGTTGAAATTAGGTAAGTCTTTACGTAAATCACTTTCAGCTGCTTTCATCATATTTAAAACAGCTTCGTTCATGTAAATAATATTATTGCCGGCGTCTGCAATCATGGTATTGGTTGCCACACGGTCTAACGCGCGTCGAACACGAAGATTCTCTTCTGCTTCACGTTTTTCAGCTTCCGCTTTTGCCACGCTATCAGTGATATCTTGCCATTCAACAATTGTTCCTAGACGACTTCCAGATACACTGAGCCACGGCGTTGCTATTAAACTAAATATTAAATCCGCAATTTTAAGCGTTGTTTTAAAAGGCTCGGTCAAGGTTCTTAGTACTTCACGCTGATGAGATGGTTGCTTATGAAAGTCATCAACACAGGTGCCAACTATGCTATCAACCGAGAAGTTTGGCAGCACCTCTTTTAAAGCTTCTTCACGAAACTTAAGCATTTTTTGTACTTGGTCGTTAACAAAAATAATTTCTAGGTCATTATTAGCAATCATCACATTGGCTTGGCAGACCCGAAGCGCGTTTGACAGATCTGCATCACGCTTAGATTTTTTTTCTAGCTCTTTTTGCGCTGTAATATCACTGGCAAACTTAATAACTTTAACGACATTGCCATTACTATCAATAATTGGGTTATAGGTAGCTTGAATCCAAATTTCTTTACCATTTTTGGCAAACCGTTTGAATTCATCAGACATAAATTCACCTGTGCGCAAGCGCTGCCAGAACTGTTGGTATTCAGGACTTTGAGTTTCTTGGTCATCAACAAAAATTGCGTGATGTTGCCCTTGAATTTCTTCAAGTCGGTAACCCATGGCATTCAAAAAATTAGCATTCGCAGTGATTATGTTTCCACTTGGTTCGAACTCAATAACTGCCAGCGATTTGTTCAGTGCTGCAACAACTAAATCATTATTTGACTCAACGTTTTTAGGACTACTAAACCATCCCATACCCTTCACCTTCTTGTTAATCTACCCAATTAAATGCCCATTGTTTTTTGTAGGTCTAGTAACGCGACCATCTTTTCACCCACATTGACTAAACCCGCAACAAATTGAGTGTTGTCTGAGTCAGACAAGTGCGGCACCGCTTTCGCTTCATGCTCTGCAATGCTATAGACATCCGACACGGCATCAACCACGATACCCATAATTTTACATGTGCTCTCTAGTTTAACTTTCAGTACAATAACGACAGTTAACGGTCCATAAGTGACAGCGGGCAAGCCAAAGCGCAGCCGTAAATCAATAATAGGAACTATAGTGCCGCGCAAATTTATAACGCCTTTAACAAAGTCAGGTGAGTTTGGAATTTCAGTAATTTCTTCCCAACTACGAATTTCCTGTACCGTAAGAATATCTACACCGTACTCTTCATCAGCCATGAAAAAGGTTAAAAACTGTTTAATATCTTCGTCTTGCCCGATATTCAGCTTACTTTGTAGGTCATCGTGCTCAACAATCATGACGCCTCCAAATTAGCTTTTGATTCAATAATTAACTCTTGGCTTCCTGGCTTCCTTAAGCCTGACAATTTAATTAAGCCGCTGATATCTATAATTAAAGATACTCTGCCATCTCCTAAAATTGTCGCTCCTGATACACCATCAACTTTTTGATAATTCGCCTCTAAACTTTTAATAACCACTTGTTGCTGTGATAATAAATCATCAACCAACAAACCAACTTTTTGATTATCGCTCTCAACAACAACCAACAAAGTTCTATCAAGCGTTTCTATCGCACCTTTGTGATTAAAAATATTGTAAAGCCTTAAAATTGGGATGTACTCATCTCTCAAACGAAGTACATCTAAATCTTTACCGACGCGACTGACTTTGCTGATATCAATTTGTAGTGACTCAATAATAGAAATGAGTGGAATAATGTATGTATGCTGGGCAACTTTAACCAATTGACCATCCAAAATAGCTAGAGTAAGAGGTAACCGGATGGTGAAGGTTGAACCGACACCTGGCGCTGAAGCCACCTCAACCGAGCCACTGAGCGCTTCGATATTACGCCTAACCACGTCCATACCAACACCGCGGCCAGATAAGTCACTCACTTGATCCGCTGTCGAAAAGCCAGGTAAAAAGATAAGCTCATTAATTTCGTTATCGTTTAAATCGTCACTTTCAGAGATCAAGCCATTTTTTATCGCCTTTTCTCTGATCTTTTGCGTGTTGAGCCCCTGACCATCATCCATAATTTCGATAACAATATTACCGCCTTGATGAAATGCATTAAGCGTCACAGTGCCAACTGGGTCTTTGCCCGCAGCAACACGCTTATCAACTGTCTCTAAGCCATGATCTAAGGAGTTTCTCACTAGGTGCACCATAGGATCAGAAAGCTTCTCCATCACCGTTTTGTCTAGTTCTGTTTGTTCACCAAGCAATTTAAGCTCAACTTGTTTATCCAACTTTTGCGAGATATCACGAACTAACCGAGGGAAGCGACTAAATACAAAGCTTATTGGTAACATACGAATACGCATGACATTTTCTTGTAAGTCACGAGTATTATGTGCCAGTTGCGCTAAGCCCTCTTGTAACGAGGCGATGGTTGCTTCGGTTATTTCTTGCTCACCTAACTGGCTTAACATCGCTTGAGTAATAACTAACTCACCCACCATGTTGATCAATGAATCAACTTTGTCGATACCAACCCTGATTGAGGTTGACTCTGCATTGGCTGTGGTCGCTTTAACGGGTACTGGTTTTTTCGTATCAGTAGTTGGTTTAACTGGAATAGGCTCGACTTCTTTCTTTTGTTCGACAACTGCTGTAGCCGTTTCAGTCGTTGTAATTTCTTCATCACCAAACAAGCCACCGCACAATGTGATAGCAATGTCAGCGTCATCCTCAACCCACTCAAAAATTTCTTCTATGCAACTTTGCTCTTTGTCTGTGGTTAAGAAAAAACGCCATGATAAGAAACAGTCTTCGGGGGCAAGGTTAGTAATATCGGGGACATCATCTTGAAAGGCTTGTGTTTCTAGCTCACCCAACTCAGCAAGTTCACTGATCATGTACAATGGTTCATTGCCAGTTTTAAATAAATGATGATGGGGTTTGAAGTCAATTTGAAAGGTATTTTTTATGTTAGTTTCGTTACTAACTGCCTGCTGCTGAACAACTTTGCTCTTAGAGCGCATGCCCAGAATTTCTTCAAATTTAACCCGTAACTCATCAGCCTCTGTTAAGTCTGGCTGCTGCTCCGCTTGCAATGTTCTTAACAACGCTCTTAAGCAATCAACCGACTTGAGAAGGAGATTAACGTGTTCTGCGGTTAAGGTACGAGAGCCTTCACGGATTTGATCTAACAAAGTCTCAAGTACATGAGTAAAGTCAGCAACGGCGCTGAAACCAAAGGTACCACTGCCTCCTTTTATTGAGTGTGCAGCACGGAAAATTGTATTTATCGTTTCCAAGTCTTCTTCGCCTGGCACCAAGTTCAATAACTCGGCTTCCATTGCATCAAGACCTTCGAAGCTTTCTTCAAAGAAAACCTCAAAAAATTGGCTTAGATCTATACTCATGCCCCGCTCCTATTATTAGCGAATCACTTTTTTCAATACCGCTAACAATTGCTCAGGATTAAATGGTTTAACAATCCACCCTGTTGCTCCAGCAGCTTTACCTTCTGTTTTTTTATCAAGCCCTGACTCTGTGGTCAGCATTAGTAGTGGTGTAAATTTATAATTCGGTAAGCTACGCAGCTCGCGAATAAGAGTAATGCCATCCATGACAGGCATATTCACATCAGAAATAACCGCATCAAAACCTTGTTGCTTAGCGATATTTAGTGCTTCGCTACCATCTTTTGCTTCTGTTACATCGAAGCCTGCTTTTTTTAGTGTAAAGCTGACCATTTGGCGCATTGATGCAGAATCATCGACAGCTAGAATTCTCTTCATAAAAACCTCTTAATTGGTATTTTCAAGCACAAGATAATGGCTTAAACCCAAACTAGTAATTGCTTGTTGCAAAGGCTTGCTTTCACCAACCCATATGATTTTGTGTTGTACTGAAAGCAAATGTTTTTGCAGCGCACATAAAAGCTGAATTGACGCCGTATCAGCTCGTGTCACTTCACTAATATCAAGACAAATATCGTCATTCGCAGACAATTCTTGTAGCAAATCTTGATGGAGTGTTTCGACCTGAGTAATGGCTAATTCAATAGGGAGCTTTAACATTATTTGAATCTTCCCTGCTTAAAACAATTCATAATAAAAGCTTAGACTGACTAAACGAAATTGCCATAAATTGCTTTAAAAAATAGTAAATTTTTTTAGTAGCTTAGCGAGTTATGGCAAAAAATGTATTTACTATTGTTAGCTAATATCGCAAGGCAAATGCTTTATTCTGCATAATAGTCTGCTATTAACTTAAACTCCTCCGTTAACTTGCTAGCATCTACTAATGGCACATTACCTTGCTTAAATTGTGGTTTGAAAATAGCTCTAACAGAGCCTGTAGGATCAACTAAAACAACTGATGCACTATGATCAACTGCGTATTCTTGCTGATCGCTATCGTTAATTGCGTAAATTAAGCCTAACTCTCTTACAAATGGAAAAAGTTGTTTATGCGGACCTGAAACAGCAAGAAAGTTAGGATTAAAGTAATCAATATAAGCTTTACGCTTTTCAGTTGTGTCACGCTTTGGATCAACAGCAACAAACCATACTTGTACTTTGTAATCTTGACTTAACTGTTTTTGAATCGCGGTTAGTTTTGCCAGTGTCATTGGACAAATATCTGGGCAACTGGTGTAACCTAGAAAGACCAAATTCCAATGATCCATAAATTGGCTGTTATTTGCAGGCGCACCATGTTGATCAGTTAATGAAAAAGGACTAATCGGTTTCGCTTGCTCATAAACCAGCGCTTCCACCTCAGGGACGCTATTATTTTTTTCACATCCAGCAATAAATAACACCAAGCCCATAAATAATAAAGCGACTATTCGCGTCATAAAACTAACCATTTATCAATAAATAAGACAATAAAGAGTAGCATTAAATGCACAATTGAAAAACGAAATAAGTCCATTGCAGTATCATCTTTAGGTGCTATTTTCAGCTTCAGCGCCTTATAAATGAAAACAGCATTTAGTATGCTCGCCCCAAGCAAATAAATTAGCCCTGACATACCAATTAAGTAAGGCAGTACACACACTAACGCGAGTAAAATGCTGTAAGCCACTACACATGTTTTACAAAATTCAATACCGTGAGTAACTGGCAGCATCGGAATTTTTGCCCGCTCGTAATCACTTTTACGTGCAATCGCTAATGCCCAAAAATGTGGTGGGGTCCAGGTAAATATAATCATCACCAATAACCATGGTGCAGCAGCCATATGGCCAGTTTCAGATACCCATCCTAACAGCGGTGGCATAGCTCCAGCCAAACCACCAATAACAATATTTTGCGGTGTGGCACGCTTTAAAAATGAAGTGTAAATAAAGGCATAGCCAACAAGCGCAAACAAAGTAAGAATGGCTGTAAGTGTATTCGCCCAAATCACAAGCATCATAAAACCTATTACGCCAATCACTCCAGCAAAGCTCAAAGCGTGCTGTTTACTGAGTCGACCTTTTGCCACAGGGCGATGGCGCGTACGTGCCATTTTACTGTCGATTTCACTATCAACAACATGATTGATCACAGCAGCTGCGGCCGACAGCAAGCCAATGCCTAGCAAGCTTGCGAGTTGCACAAATACTCCTCGCCCAACATCAGGAGCTAATGCCAGACCAACCCATGCTGTGAGTACAAGCATGGCAACCACTTTAAATTTACTTATAGCTAAGTAATCTTTAAGTAACTCTGAGCTTTGAATAAATAATGATTTTTCTGAGCTTAGTAATAATGCCATCACAGCCTCCTAGGTTCTTATTTTTAAGTGGAAGCATAGTCTTACCATGCTAAGCAGTAACAATGCGGCCATTAGGTTGTGCGCAAGCGCAACACTTAATGGAAAGTGCCAGTGCACAACAGCTAGACCTAAACAGATTTGGCACAACAAAGCGATTAATACAGTGACGGTACAGTGCTTAATTTTTCGTGAGTAACAGCGTGAATATATGCGCCACATGATCAGCGCTAACACTACACAAGTAACCAGCGCCCAAATACGATGCAGCAAATGAATAGACATACGCGCTTGCTGCGATAGCACACCATATTCATAGGTACTGTGCTCGAGCGGTAATTGAAAAACGCTCTTCAAAGAAAACGGTTGTCCGTAGCTACACAGCGGTAAGCCATTGCAATGTGGAGCTGCATAATTCGCCGCAAGCCAGCCACCCAATGCAATTTGCAGTATAAGCACCACCAAGCCCACCAGCGCTAACCGGTAATATGGCTTTGCGCCGCTATCACTGCTAGCAACAGGTTCGGTCTTTAAACGTAGATACAATAAAAACAGCAACGACAAAATACTAAAACCGCCGAGCAAATGCCCCATTACAACTAAAGGTTGTAGGTTCATAGTGACAGTCCACATGCCCAATACGGCTTGGAATACCACCAGTAATAATAGTGCTAATGGCAGCTTAACCGGCATATTTGGATATTGACGTTTTAAAAATGCAAAAACAAACAAAGCTAAAATTAATAGGCCAAGGGCACCGGCAAAATAGCGGTGGATCATTTCTTTCCATGCTTTTGCAGCCTCAAACATCATATCAGGGTAGTTTTGCTCAACATGTAACAGAGCAGTTTCATGTTTTGGCACGGTTAAAAATCCATAGCACCCAGGCCAGTCAGGACAGCCAAGCCCAGCATCACTCAGCCGTGTATAAGCACCAAGCCCAACAACTAAGATAGAGAAGAAAACCGTAATTAAGACTAAATATTTATAATTTTTATACATCTTTATCCCCTTAATGAGGTTTAACTTGAACGCGCATAGTTAAGTAGTTTCTTTAAGTCTTTAAGTAAGCCTTTTTGAATCAGTCTGTTTTGTTCTGGCTCAGCCGTGTAGGGGTAATGCAAAACCACTAAGCCCATGTGATCAACTAAATATAGGTCTCCCGCTTTGAGTGCAGGACTTACTGCTAATTGACGCCAATTTGCCGATACCTGCTGTTGATTTGTCAGTACCGCCACATCCACTTTTTGCTGATTTTTACCTAAAGCGACATATAGGTTATCTAGACTGGCTAATTGGCTTGCACAAACATCAGTGCACTCTTTTGGATAATTAAGCGCAATAGTCCATTGTTTAGGTTCGCCTTGTTGCCAATCAACTAGCTTCACTTCTTCACTTAAAAGCTCACCATGATTACTCGAACCACTCGGTAACCACTCAAGCTTTAATGCTGCATATGCAAGTGCCAACGGCACAAAACAGCATAAAACGAATAAACTAAGCGGGTTTATTTTCATAACCTCTCCTTCTCATCGCAAAATAAGCAATAACAACACACGCTAAGCCGATTAATAACCACTGCACGGCATAGGCGTAATGTTTATCTGGCCCCATCACGACACTCTGGTAATGCGGGGTTGCAATACCATCTGCTTCATTACGATAACCAATAAAGTCTTGTAAGGGCTTTGCTAATTGAGTACTAAAAATTGTTAAATCGATGCCTTGAATACGCTTAGGCCAGCCTTGTTCTGCACCAATCTCATCGGCGAGTGTGAAGCCTTGTAAGTTGCCTTGTTTCAATTGCACTGTGGCCGAAAACCTTGTTGATTCTGGCCACTTAACGGTTGGTAACTGGTTGCGGTTTACAGGAGCTTTTAACCAACCAAAGTTAACGATTATAGGCGCGGTTTCACCGGTAATTGTCATCGCTACTAGTAAGTCATAGCCCACTTGCCCCTGATAAATTTGATTATCAAGCAGCCAGTATTGTTGTTTATTTACCTCGCCAGAGACCTTGACTTGCAAGCCCGTTTTGTTCAGCTCTTTAGGTAAATTTTGCAGCTCTTGCCAATTCAAAACTCCTTGCTCTTTCGAAACGGCTAACTGGCTTAGTTGCTGCTGTTTTTGCTCGCCTCGCTGGTATTGCCAAACGCTGAGTCGTAAACAAATAAGCACTGCAAGTATCACAACGCAAATTGCGATAATTGAGCTAAGCTTTTGTTTACGCCATAAAATTAACTGCATTTGGAATACCTAATATGATCAAAATCATTATTGTTTTGTTATTACTTTATATTCTGTTCAACCTGTTTAGAGCGCTGTTTGTGATGATGTCAGCAAAAGAGCACTCTAAACCCATGTCGCATTATTTAGGTCGTCGAGTGCTGTTCTCAGGTATTGTGCTGGTGCTCATCATTGCCGCAATGAAATTAGGCTTTATTCACACCAACCCGTCGCCGCTTCACAAAGCTACAGCACGTACACAAATACAAATAAACACAACCACACCACATCAACAAAGTGCCAATACCAAGCAGCTGCTTGAAAGGCAAAATGCTTTTCACTCGTGAAGTGGCCTTTAAAAATTCTGAGCAGCACCACAAATAAAATAATGGTTCCAAGTGTCACGTGCATACCGTGAAAGCCCGTTAACAAGAAAAAGGTATTCCCATAAACGCCCGCATCTAAGGTCAAACCTAGATCTTGATAAGCATGCATATACTCATAAACTTGTAAGCCAAGGAAAATCACACCTAATAGCACGGTTAAAGATAAAAACACCTTCAGGGCGCCGCGCTTGTTGTTTTCAATAGCAACATGAGCAAAGTGAATTGTGACCGACGAGGTAAGTAGAATAAGCGTGTTGATCAATGGTAGACCTTGCCAGCCCATAGCCTGTGTGGTCTCGCCCGCTGGCGTAGTTAATAGCGGCCATACGGCTTCAAAGGTTGGCCAGAGCAATTCATTGGTCATAGCGTTATTACCAGCGCCACCGAGCCAAGGCACCGAAATCATACGTGCGTAAAAAAGAGCGCCAAAAAACGCCATAAAGAACATAACTTCAGAGAATATGAACCAGCTCATACCTTGTCTGAAGGAGCGGTCCATTTGTGCTGAGTAAAGCCCTTTATGAGACTCTTCAATAACGTTTCTAAACCAGCTAAAAACCATATAAACTAATATGGCAATGCCTAGATACAACACATACTGGCCACTACTGCCCTCACCACTTACTTGCATCACAGTTAAACCAGCACCAACAGCAATTAAAAACATCGCGATGGCACCAACTATTGGCCAAGGACTCTCGGCTGGAACATAGTATTTTTCATAATTTTGATTCATTTTGTTTGCTCCCAATTAGCAATTAGCTTGGCGGCTTTTAATCGTTTTTAGCCACAACATGCCCGCTAATATCAAACACGGTATACGACAACGTCAGTTCCTCAACATCGTCGGGTAACTCAGTATCAACATAAAACAACAAGGTAAATTCCATTTCTTCACCGGCTTTCATTGGCTGCTGATCAAAGCAAAAACAGGCGATTTTATGTAAGTACTTTGCCGCTTTACCCGGTGATACTGATGGAATTGCTTGCATGACTTTGTCTTCATTACTGGTGTTTTTCGCTGAGAATTTAACTTCACGCATGGCACCAGGTTGTACTGCCACACTGTATTGCTCAGACTGCACCTTAAATGGCGCGCCGCTTTGAGCGTGAGTGGTAAAGCTGACATCAACTTGTCGCTGTGTATTTATTGATTCACTCGCGCTCGCTTTTTCTAATGATGGCTTACCATTCAACCCTGTAACGTCGCAAAACACGTCGTAAAGCGGCACCATTGCAAAAGCAAAAGCAAACATGAGCAAGCATGTAATCAGCAGTTTTTTTAGCAAAGGTGCATGGTTCATTACTTAATCTCCGGCGGTGTTTCAAAGGTATGATAAGGTGCTGGAGAATCGACTTCCCACTCTAAACCTTCAGCTCCATCCCATACTTTGGCAGGTGCTTTTTCGCCCCCTCTGGCACATTTAAATACCACCAACACAAACAACAGTTGCGATAAGCCAAATGCAAAACCACCAATACTGATAATGGCGTTAAAGTCAGCGAATTGCAGAGCATAGTCAGGAATACGACGTGGCATACCGGCAAGGCCAACAAAGTGCATAGGGAAGAACAGCACGTTGACACTGATTAGCGATAACCAAAAATGCCATTTCGCCAGCGTTTCGTTATACATGTTGCCGGTCCATTTCGGTAACCAGTAGTAGGCCCCCGCCATAATTGAGAACACAGCTCCTGTCACAAGCACATAATGGAAGTGTGCCACCACAAAATAGGTATCATGATATTGAAAATCTGCCGGTGTAATCGCAAGCATCAAGCCAGAGAAACCACCTAAGGTGAATAACACAATAAAGGCGATGGCAAACATCATCGGAATTTCGAAGCTAATTGAACCGCGCCACATGGTGGCTACCCAGTTAAACACTTTAACGCCCGTTGGTACCGAAATGAGCATGGTGGCGTACATGAAGAACAATTCGCCTGCCACAGGCATCCCAGTGGTAAACATATGATGTGCCCAAACGATAAAACTTAGCAGCGCAATCGATGAAGTTGCATACACCATAGACGCGTAGCCAAATAGCTTTTTGCGCGAGAAGGTAGGTACGATAGTCGATATAATGCCAAAGGCTGGCAAAATCATGATGTACACTTCAGGGTGACCGAAGAACCAGAAAATGTGCTGGAACATCACAGGGTCGCCCCCACCGGCTGCATCAAAAAAGCTGGTTGCAAAGTATTTATCGGTCAACACCATAGTGACCGCCCCTGCTAAAACAGGCATAACAGCAATTAACAAAAATGCTGTGATTAACCATGTCCAAACAAATAGCGGTAGCTTCATCCACGTCATACCTGGTGCTCTTAAGTTGACGATGGTCACGATAACGTTAATCGCCCCCATAATTGAGCTAATACCCATGATATGTACGGCAAACACAAACAGTGCGGTGTTATCGTTGCTGTAAGTTGTTGATAGTGGTGCGTAGAAAGTCCAGCCAAACGCAGGACCGCCACCCGGCATGAGTAACGAAGCCAACAGGATTAAAAATGCGAAAGGCAATATCCAAAAGCTCCAGTTATTCATACGTGGTAAGGCCATATCCGGTGCGCCTATCATCATAGGAACCATCCAGTTTGCAAGCCCAGTAAATGCGGGCATAACGGCACCAAACACCATGATCAAACCATGTACGGTAGTCATTTGGTTAAAAAAGTGCGGATCAACTAACTGTAATCCAGGCTGAAACAGTTCAGCGCGGATCACCATTGCCATCGCTCCACCAATTAAAAACATGGTGAGTGAAAAAATCAGGTATAAACTACCAATGTCTTTATGATTGGTGGTGTAAAGCCAACGTTTAAACCCTTTAGCTGGATGATGATGGTCGTGATGCGCATGCCCAGTTGCTTGCTCGTTAATAACATTACTCATTAGTTCGCCTCCGCTGCTGCATCAATCGCGGCTTGAATTTGACTCGGTTGGATAACATCGCCGGTGTCATTACCCCACGCATTTCGCTTATAAGTAATCACCGCAGCAAGTTGCTTAATTGAAAGCTGTTTATCAAACGCTTGCATTGCAGTGCCAGGCTTACCGTGTAACACAATATCTATGTGATCTTTTACATCACCTAACACAATGGGGCTGCCTTTAAGTGCTGGAAATACGCCAGGTAGGCCCATACCGGTAGGTTGGTGGCATGCAGCACAACTAGCCATGTAGACTTGCTCACCCAAGGTCATAAGCTCTTCTTTCGGTAATGTTTGATCAAGCAAAGCAGCATCTGCTGCGGCCGCATTGGCTTTTTCTTGCTTAGCATCTGCAAGCCAATTAGCAAACTCATCTTCAGGTAAAGCTTTCACCACTACAGGCATAAAGCCATGATCTTTACCGCATAACTCAGCACATTGGCCACGGTACACGCCTGGCTCGTTAATACGTGTCCACGCTTCATTGATAAACCCAGGATTTGCATCCTTTTTAACCGCAAAATCAGGCACCCACCATGAATGAATTACATCGTCTGAAGTCATTAAAAAGCGAACTTTTTTATTGATAGGAAGTACTAGCGGTTTATCTACTTCAAGCAAATAATGTTCAGTTTTCTCTGCTTGGTTGTCTATTTGATCTTTAGGAGTAGATAGAATCGAGTAATAGGCAATGTCTTCACCCATGTACTCATAATGCCACTTCCACTGTGAGCCCGTCACTTTAATGGTGATATCGGCTTTAGAGGCATCTTCCATGGCAATTAAGGTTTTTGTGGCAGGCACAGCCATGGCGATTAAGATGACAAATGGAATGGCAGTCCAAAGTATTTCAACTTTTGTACTTTCATGAAATTGGGCAGGCTTGGCCCCTTTGGATTTACGGTGGTGTATTAAAGCCCAAAACATCACCGCAAATACGATGATGCCGATTACACAGCAGATAATAAATATCGTCATATGTAACTCATAAACATTATTACTTATATCGGTCACCCCTTTACGCATATTGTATTGGCTATTTGCCAATGCAAGCTCAGGAAGTGCAAACAATATAAGCCACAAGGCATAACGCAGTTTACCCATGTGACGGCTCCTTTAGATGCTATTGCAAGACGCAAAGCGAAAAGGCGATACAACAAGGTGCCCATTCGTTTTTCTTATTGTTCAGAGCGACTACGTATCATTTTGACCCACTTATGATACCGACCCCTTGACTAACACCTCGCACATTTTTGTGTCTTTTTATTAATTAGGTGTTAATACAGTGTATTAACCAATTAGTTAAAAAATGACCAATAAGCAAGTTTTAATGATAATAAATGTTTATTTTGGTGCAGAAATAACAACTATAATCAGCGCGTTATTTAATGTTTAGGAGTAAGAACGAAATGTAAAAAGAGAGGAAAACTGCGCCATATAAGGCTTTAAATGAAGAGTAAGGATTCACAAATCCTAAGTAAGTAGTAAAATTTCAGTGGCGCACCAAATTGAGTCAATTTGATGCACCAAATTGGGAACGTTTACATCCAGTCAGCGTTACGAATAACACCTACCGCTAACCCCTCGATGTTGAACGACTCATGCTCAAGGTCAACCTCAATAGGCGAAAACTCTTCGTTCTCAGCGTGTAAAAGTACTTTGCGACCCGCTTTTTCTAGACGCTTAACTGTTACATCTTCATCGACTCGAGCTACAACTACTTGCCCATTTTCAGCAACTTGTGTTCTATGTACTGCAAGCAAATCGCCATCCATAATACCAATGTCTTTCATACTCATACCATTTACACGCAGTAAGAAATCGGCAGCAGGTTTAAATAATGAAGGGTCAACTTGGCAGTGACTTTCAACATGCTCTTGCGCCAAAATAGGTTCACCAGCTGCAACACGGCCAATTAAAGGTAAGCCTAATTGCTCTGGCTCATCTTCTTCAATTAACTGAATACCGCGACTCGCCCCAGGCTTCATTTTGATCATGCCTTTTTTTGCCAGTGCTTTTAGGTGTTCTTCAGCAGCGTTGGCACTTTTAAAACCCAATGTTTGAGCTATTTCAGCACGCGTAGGTGGCATGCCTGTATCTTTAATAAAGACTTTAATTAGTTCTAAAATTTGCGATTGGCGTTTAGTTAATGGGCGCATACAACTGGTTTTCCATACAGTACATTTAACTGTGAGTATATACAGTTATTTGAAAATCGCAAATTTAAATTAACCCCATCATATTGCTACAAAACTAACATTGAACCACACCGAAAGATGCCATAAGGTATTAGCTTTAATTAGCAGGCTAAGGAAACACAATGAGTATTTGGCACCAACCAATCACGTTAGAGCTTTGCAAAGAGCTGGAACAAGGGATCACCGGTCAAGGCACTTTAATGAAAACTATGGGCATTGAGGTAACTGAAATTGGCGATGATTATTTAATGGCAACCATGCCTGCTATTCCTGAGCATCATAACCCTATGGGCATGGTCCATGGCGGAGCAAACGTTGTATTAGCAGAGACAGTGGCAAGCTATGCAGCCAATTTCGTGGTTGATTTCAATAAGTTTTATGCTGTTGGCCAAGAAATTAATGCCAACCACATGAAAGCGTCACGCAAAGGAACGTTAACAGCAACTGCGAGACCGCTGCATTTAGGTAAGCGAACTTCTGTTTGGGATATTAAAATTACCAATGCCGCAGGAGAGCTTTGCTGCGTATCAAGAATGACCGCAGCTGTTGTAGAGCGATAAATTCAGGCTATTTTTCGACAGGATAAATAGTAATTTCAATCCCTGCGCCAATTGCAGAGATACGTAACAAGGTATCGGCATGCAGGGGTTGGTTAAAGCATTTAGGCGAATTACCTGATTCAAAGCCTATATCAAATGTACGCTTTGAGCACGATAACCACTGTTTTAATGCATTGCGCGAGCAAGACTCAATAAGCTCGCAAAGCTGATTAATGGCTTTATCTGGAGAGCTGATATCTGCGGTTGCTTCAATACGTGCTAGTTGGCGGTATTCATCTTGGTCATAATGTAAAACCATGGCGTTTTTCTTCAAATCAGCAACAAGCGCACTAATATCGTGCTTTGATTCAAGCTCCAGATCTACATTTAAAAATTGAATTTCCGACATACTCTCGTTTTTACCCTCTATTGATATCGACTGAAACTTTAACTCAGTTTTGTATATATACCAAATCTAGAATACAGTTAATGCGACATTATGCCGCATTGGCAATCTAGCTAAACAACCTAAAATAGCGCCCACATAACAATAATAACGGGGTAATTATGAATAAACGCCTGTTTAAGTATGCTCGTAAAGGGCATAAATGGCTTGGTTATTTACTTGCTTTACAGATCTTTTTTTGGCTTTTAGGTGGGCTTGTGATGAGCTCATTACCACTTGAAAAAGTGCATGGTAAGCATCTGGCTAATCGCAGTTTAAGTAGCCCATTTTTATTGTCGGACTACCCTGCTTCAATTGATAAAATAACAGCGCAATTTGAGCAAATCGAAGGTATTAAATATAGCCACTTTCTAAATACACCGATTATAGAAGTAACAACCTCTAGCGGTACATTCAACTTTGATGGTAGAACAGGTGCTAAAATGCCTGCACCGAGTAAAGCGCAAATCATTGAAAATGCGCAAGCTCACCTGCTTATTGACGCAAAAATAACGCAAGCGCAGTTATTAACAAAAGGGCCTAGAGAAGTCGGTCACAAAGCCAATGTTTGGCAAGTAAGCTTTGATGATTGGCGATCAACAACCTTATATTTAGATAGCCAAACCGGTAACCTTATTACTGTGCGCAGCACCCTGTGGCGCATTTTCGACTTTTTCTGGATGCTACACATTATGGATTATGATGAGCGTGAGAACTTTAACAATCCACTACTCATCAGCTTCTCGGCCACCAGCGTACTATTTTGTATTACAGGAGTTCTCTTGTTACTACAAAACGTTCGAATTAAACGTAAAAAGCCAGCTACACGTGTTGGTCAATCAAAATAGGATTGCCATCTGGGTCGGTGATAATAAAACTCGCGTCACCGGCCTTTTGTATTTCTAATCCTTGTTGCTGAAATTGTGCAGCTAATTGCTCAAAGGTTGCAAATTCATCCAAAGCTTCAGCATTTTGATCCCACCCTGGGTTAAAGGTCAGCATGGTTTTGTCGAACATACCTTGAAACAAACCAATTAAATGTTCACCGTTTTTCATAATTAGCCAATGCTGTTCTATCTCCCCAGCAAACTCGTTGAAACCTAGCTTTTCATAAAACTGCTTTGAAACACGAATATCTTTGACATTTAAACTCACTGAGAAGGCACCTAATAACATAGTTGTAATTCCTTTAATTAAAACGGCCTAACAACTATAGCTGAGTTGAAAAACTTTTCATTTTTAGAATAGTCGCTCTAAAATAGCGCTTCCTGTAGTTCACTGATGTGATGGATATGCGTTTATTTCTATACTTAGCCCTGTGTTTTATTTTCACTTTTCCTATATCCGCTAAAGAATTTTCGAGCTTTTACAGTGCCAAAAAGCATTTAATTAAGAATCTACCAAGCAACAGTAAAAGCTTATATTGTGGCTGCGACATAAAGCGCCAAGGTAAAAAACTTGTGCCAGATCCTGATGCGTGTGGTTATATTCCTAGAAACCCTGTCACCCGCTCAGGAAAAGAGAATGCCCGCGCAAAAAGAATAGAGTGGGAGCACATTGTGCCTGCCTGGGAGTTTGGTCATCAATTACAATGCTGGCAAGATGGCGGTCGTAAAAACTGTAAAAAGGTCAGTGCGAAATTCCGTCAAATGGAAGCCGACATTAATAACCTTGCCCCTGCTATAGGCGAGATCAATGCTGACCGTTCAAACTTTCGCTACGGCATGGTGTCAACATCAAGTGCAAGTTACGGAGCATGCCCTGTAAAAATCGACTTTAAGCAGCGCGTATTTGAGCCACCCATTTATGCAAGAAAGCAAATAGCCGATACCTATTTTTATATGCAAAAAACCTATGGCTTAAAAATATCAGACAAACAACGCAAGCTATTTGAATCGTGGCAAAAGCTTGAAATAGCTAAAATTAGCAATCGTAAGTTACTCTAATAGTGAAATTCTTATGGGCTTCTAAAGTACAAAAAGAGCTCCGTATTTCACTTCCTGATCTAGAGCGCGAAGTTAACTAACAAAAAAGGCGCAGCTTCAGCTACGCCTTTTACATCATAAGCTTTGGTGAGGGCCAAACACCTCGTAGTGAATGCGTTCTCTTGCAACCCCAATACTTAGCAGCTGCTCTTTGATCATTGCCATAAAGGCGATAGGGCCACACAGGTAAAAGTCACCTTTACTAATTGGTAAGCTGTCAGCGATGTGGTTTACATCCATCAAGCCCGCAAAATCGCCCCCCTTGCCATCTTTAAACCAGGTAACACAATGTAATGAAGCGTGCGCTTGTTGTTGCTGTATTAAATACTCTTTAAAGGCAAACTGCGTCTCACTGTCGCAAGCATGTAGATAATGGATTGACTGGTTAGGTTGATTACTTAATAGTGTTTCGAGCATCGCCATCATTGGGGTTTGACCAACACCCGCAGAAATCAATACAACAGGCGAGTCGATTTCGCAAAGCACAAAGTCGCCTGCAGGTGGGTAAATTTCTACCTCATCCCCCTCAGTTAAGCTGTGTAGGTAGTTAGATACCAAGCCTTCTTCTTTCACGCTAATTCGGTAATTGTGGCCATTACTTTGCTGTGATAAAGAGTATTGCCTAACTTGCGTTAACTCACTGTTTGCTGGCGTTACTTTAATTCCTAAATATTGGCCCGGTAAATACGCCACAACAGGCTTTGCATCGGCAGGCGTTAATATGAAACTGCAAATTTGCGATGACTCCATACGTTTTTCTGTAATTGTGAAAGTACGAGTACCAAACCAACCTCCCGGTGCCTTTTTGGTTTTTTGATATAGCGACATCTCCTCATTGATACATACATCCGCTAATAATGAATAGGCTTCACGCCATGCATACTCGACCTCAGGAGTAAATTGTTCTGGCAATAACTCTTTTAAAGTCGCAATCAGATGTCCACCAACAATAGGATAATGCTCTGGCAAAATATGGTAACTGGTGTGTTTATGATTAATGCGCGCAAGCGCACCTTTTAACACTGCCAAGTTATCAATATTTGCCGCGTAGGCAGCTAAGGCATTAAATAGCGCAAATTGCTGAGAGCCCGATTGCTGATGCGTCATATTAAAAATATTTTTAAGCTCTGGGTTGTAGCTAAACATACGATCATAAAAATACTCAGTCACTTGAGGGCCTGCTTGTGCAAGCAACGGCAAAGTACTTTTAACAATCTGGATCGTTTTTTCAGATAACATAGTTTTTCCTATTGGAGAGATTAACCGCGGCGACCATCAACACGAAGATTCACTAAGATGGGCGCACAATGAAATAAAAATAAGCTAAAGCCAGCAACCCACAGCAACGCACTTAACTGCCATGCAAGGTGATGACCTAAATAAACGGGAAGTAACGAACGTACAATGGCAGCTATCACAATGAGTACAAATGCCAAACTAATGTACGCAGGGGCTTGTAATGCGCGCCCAGTGTGACCATGAGAGACACGTACCATCATGGCGATGATCATCACACCTATGGTGCCAACAGTGATCAGATGAAGCGCATCTTTGAATAAGATAATTGGGCTGAAATAGCTCAGCGCGACGAGTATTAAACCAACCGATAAAGCCCAATAAGCCACATGTAATGACCATAGCAAAGGCACTTTTAGAATGCCTTTATACCACCACAAAACACACCGGGCTGAATGTAAACAAGCAAGCCAAGCAAAAACCCAACCGGTGCTCATTGCGCTAAAAAATAGCTGACTCATAAAAAACCACGCAATGGCGAAAAATGAGCTAAATACGACTAATTTATCGAGCTTGGGGGTTCTAACTTGTTCACTTAGGTTAAGGCCGCGCGCGGTAAAAAATGGCACAACTCGCCCAGCCACAACACCAACTAGCAGTGTCATGATAAGTACAGCGGTATCAACAACCCCCAGTGCCAGCGACATTTTATTAAGCACAACTAAGCTCAAAAAAATCACATTGAGCGCACAGAGCAAAGATGCGATGACAACAAATAAGTAGTTATGGCTGCTTTTTGCCTGTATCAGCATGTCAGCTAGAATAATAATTCCAGCTAGCCACCAAACGAGTTGTAGCGCACTAACAATATAAAGGTTTAGCTGCTCGAACCCTGCAATCTCAATAAAAAAACTAAACCTTGCAGCAAGCCAAATCATGCTAAGCAAACAAAGCTTAATACCACTTACACTCGCCACACCTGTCCATGTTTGTGCGGCGGTTAGCAAAAAGCCCATGGCAACCACGCCTGCAAAGCCAAACAGCATTTCGTGAGCATGCCAAAGCGTTGCGGGCATTGTTAGGTGCCACTGTGCATAGCCCGCCAAGATTAAAAACCAGTAACTCATAGCAAATACAGCTAAGGCACCTGCCGCCAAGAAAAAAGGCCGAAATGCTAATGCCCATAACGGCCACTGGCTGAGTTGATAAAATTTGATCTTAGTTGGCATAGGTTCAGTTAAATTAATGACTTTCATTCGTGCTCTCAGCGTTTAATTTCCCCAGCTATTGCACAGTTCAAGCCAAAAATAAAAACCATTAAATATCAACACATTAAATTTGGACGCTTGATAAATAAGTCAAAATGACACACCATTAAAAACATCAATAAAACACATTCAGGTCAAATTGACATGATGCTCAAAAAATCCCTTCTTGATGTTGCACTTGCACTTACCAAGGCAAGCAGTGTTGATCATAATTTCAGTTATCTGTTGAGTTGCATTAATGATTGGCTTGAATGTGATGCTGTTGCCTTATTATTGAAACAAGGCGATGTGTTAAAGCCCGTAGCCCTTCATGGGTTGTCGGACGATACGTTAGGAAGACGCTTTAAAATAGCGGAGCATCCGCGCTTATTTGAAATATGCCGTGGCAGTGAACCGCTAAAATTTGCCAAAGATTGTGGCCTACCCGACCCCTACGATGGTTTATTACAAAGCCAGCATGGCGACTTTCCTGTTCATGCCTGCATGGGCGTGCCGCTGCTGAGTAGCAAAGATAACAACGAACTATTGGGTGTTTTGACCTTTGATAGTTTAGATGAACATGCCTTTGACGCTTTAGCAATGAACGAGCTCAATCAACTAAAACAGCTAGCTGCAGGCTATGTTGAGCATGCCCTAACCTTGCAGCATTTTATGCAACACGCACAGCACAGCCATCAAGTTGCGCAGCAGCTTAACCTTGAGGCACTAACACGAGAAGGTGTCGAAATTATTGGTAATAGCCAAGCAATGCAGACCCTTAAAAATGATATTCAGCTGGTGGCTGCCTCAGAATTTAGCGTTTTAATACAAGGTGATACAGGCGTCGGTAAAGAACTCGTTGCGCGCAATATCCATTTAAACTCAAAACGCCGTGACATGCCGTTGATCCACTTAAACTGCGCATCGTTACCAGAGAACTTAGCCGAAAGTGAATTTTTTGGTCACAGTAAAGGCGCATTTACTGGCGCACATACTGCGCGCCAGGGTAAGTTTCAACTCGCCGATGGCGGCACGCTATTTTTAGATGAAATCGGCGAACTTCCGCTTGCCATGCAAAGTAAGTTATTGCGTGTATTACAAAGTGGTGAAGTACAAACGGTGGGGGAAGATCAAAGCCGTTATGTTGATGTCAGAGTGATTGCAGCAACCAATCGCGATTTAAAACAAGAAGTCGCTGCGGGGCGCTTTCGTGCAGATCTTTATCACCGATTAAGCGTTTACCCATTGCATGTTGCACCACTAAAAGAGCGCGATAACGATGTTATTTTATTAGCAGGCTTTTTTATTGAGCAAACATCTAAAAAACTGGCAATTAAGCAACTTAAGCTTAGTAGCGATACACAATTACTACTGCGTCAATATGATTGGCCAGGCAATGTGAGAGAGCTTGAACATGTGATCAGTCGCGCAGCACTCAAAGCCAAACAACAGCAATGGCAACAAAGCATTGTCACAATCGAGCCTGAACATTGTGATATTGCTAAAACCGCCGTTGCCGCACCAAGCCCTGTTGCAGTTAACGAACAAAAAGCCACTCGCTTATCGCTGAAAGAGGCAACTGACGCTTTTAGTTATCAATTGATTATGCAACAACTTGAACTACATAACCTAAACTGGGCTGCCACAGCACGTAGCTTAAGTGTTGATAGAGCCAACCTTGTGCGCCTAGCCAAACGGCTAGGCATTAGCGTTAAAAAGTCTGTTTAAGCTTTTAAATCTTTAAAATAGGCTTTTAAAAGCTGACTAAATGCTTGGACTTTGGCTGTGCGATGCACCAAGTGATGCGTTACCAGCCAAAGATCCGTTGGCCAGTTTAGCTCTTTAGGAAGCACTGGCAGCAGATCAGGGTATTGGCTTGCCACTTCATGCTGTAAACCACCAATTCCTAAGCCCCTCACAATCGCCCGTGTAGCTTCTGATGTTTCAGACACCCGTAGCTTAATTTGCGAAGGTTCAATGTGTTGATCAACCCATGCAAAATAAGGCACTTTACCGTTATAGCCAGCCACCCCAGAGACAAAACTATGCTGCTGCAACTGCTCAATATTCTTTGGCATGCCATACTTTTCAATATAACTTTTAGAGGCATAAAACCCTGACGAAAGTTCAGCTAAATGCTGGGCAATATAGTCGCCTTCATCAGGCCGAGGACCTGCACGCACGGCAATGTGTGCCTGACCGTGATCAAGACGTAAGCGGTTTTGATCAAGAATAACTTCGAGCTGCACTTGCGGGTGCAGGCTTTGAAACTGTTCGCAGACATCACTAAGCACATCAATAAAACCACTGACCGTAGTTAATAATAAACTGCCTCGCAGTTGGCTATCAGCGGCAATAATATCGTTGTGAAGTTTTTCAAGTTCAGCGTTAATCGATTTTGCAGTCGCAAACAACTTAGCGCCTATTTCTGTCACTGTATAGCCACGGGCATGACGGTGGAATAACCGCGCGTCAAGGTTATCTTCTAAATTGTTGATTCTTCTAAGCACTGTGCTGTGATGAACACCTAACGATTCGGCAGCTGCGGTTAACGTGCCGAGTCTTGCCACTTCAAAAGCGACTTTTACATCTTGCCAATCATCAAATTGAATCGCCATAACGGCTCCTTGTGTGCATATACGCACATAAGTTTTGCGTTTATTTGGCTTTTCTGCAAGCTGTTTTTTGCTACAGTGAGTATATCAACAGTGAAGCTTAAAAAAGGAAGCAATCATGACAGCACCAAAAATTATTGCCCTAGCAGGCAGCCTACGTAAAGACAGCTTTAATCAAAAACTGATCAATGAAGCTGCGCGCTTCGCCCTCGAAAGTGGTGCTGAAGTAGAAGTGATTAAATTAAGCGATTTAAACTTACCTTTATTTGACGAAGATATTGAAGCGCAAGGTACACCTGCTGGCGCACAATTATTAAAAGATAAGCTCCGCGCTGCTGATGGCATTTTATTAGCAAGCCCAGAATATAATGGCTCAATTACAGCACCACTTAAAAACGCAATCGATTGGGCATCTCGTACAGAGCAAGGTGCAGTGCCTGCTTTTCGAAATAAAGTTACTGCACTGTATGCATCGTCACCGGGTGGTTTAGGTGGCTTACGTGGTTTAAATCACGTACGTGATATTTTATCGGGTATTGGTAGCTTAGTACTTGCAGATCAACTAGCAGTGCCTGCTATCCACACTAAATTAGGTGAGCAAGGCCGCATCAGCGATGCTGATACAGCCGATAAAGTTGCCAGCCTTGCCCAGCAACTTGTGAGCGTAGCGAGCAAATTAAATAAATAATTGCTAGCCTAGTTTTATCGCTACTAACTTAGTTTTGTCGCTGCTAACTTAGCAGCGATAAAATCTTCATGGGTTACATACAATAAGCTTGCGACACGGCGAATAACCATTTCTTCATGCTTATCTAAATTGCCATCTGCGTAGGCTAAACGCCACAACAGCTCGATGATATCAATACGCTGCTCGGCGCTGCACTGGGCATTAATTTGCTTTGAAAACTGAAAATAATCTATTGCATCATCTAGGCTTTGCGATGCACTTGCAACTAACTCTTGAACCTCTTCCTCGTTAAGCGAGAAATACTTCTTTAAGGTCTCATTCAGGGTCTGTTGCTCATCATCTTGTAACTCATTATCTGCACGCATAACCTCAATCAATAACGCAGCAACGGCGGTTTTTAGGTCATGCTCAGAAATGCTAGATTGGGTATCATTCAGCGCTGAAAACAGCTGTTTTATTTTATTGAGCATCACATTTTCCCTTTTTGGGTGTTAGACTACATGTAAGACGTAACGTTACCTTAGTTTGACTATGGATGCTAATTCAGGTTCAACATCACGATGAAACAAGGTATTAATCACATGGAGTTAAGTGTTTATGAGTGAACTGAGAAGTACACAAGCACTATTAATTAGCGCCGTTTTAATGTTAGCGGGGTGCAGTAATGCGCAGGCAGCAAAAGGCGAAACCGAAAAGCTCTATGACTTCGACGAAAAAGTCCATTACTACCAAACTAAATTGGCCGACGGCCGCTACCATCTCGAAATTCAGTCTGACGACTACAAGCACTTTCGCAATCAAAGCGTATTCTTACTGCGCCATGCCAGTCGCTTATGTAGAGACAAACCATTTATGCTAAGAGTGACTGATGGAGTGCAGGAATATGAACGTTTTCCAACTAAACCACGCGCCTATCAGCCCCCTTTAACGGTTGTTTTACAGTGTGAAGACGAAGCTAAATAGTACTAGTCTTCATATCCCCACGGCGCGCTTGGCGGCGTGATAGGTTTAGTTAGGTCAAAATCAACGCGAAACTCACGTCCTTCACGCACTAAGCGATACGTAAATTGCTTTGGATAAATATACATTTGCCACGTGTTACCCATTGATTGGGGAATACCTTGACTCACAAACAACTCTTTTGAATACTGATCAGCCGGGAACGACTGTGCGTTAGCAAAACCCGCATCAAGGGTATGGCCACCATACATGGTTGATTTATCATCGCTGCCATCTTTATGACGATGGTCATGCTTTAAACTAAGTCCACTGCCCGTTTTTGTGATGATCCAAGTACGAGACGCATCATCCCCTACATGAAATGGCACTTGTAACTCACGCTCGTTACAACGACGTACATGCATTACTAACTTTTTGCCCGCAAATGAGCTCGGGCCAGCTGCGTTATCAACGCTCACTTTACCTTCGTAAGCTTTACCGCAATGGGCAGCAATATTATCAAAAAAGCCATCATGGCTTGGAATTGACACTAACGGTGCAGGTCGCGCAGCTGCTACTGATGATGCTGCCAAGAGCATCGATGCTACTAAATATTTCATGGTGTGTTCCCTAAATATAATTTTGCTTAGGCTAATTGTTTAAAGGCCATAAAGAAAACAATTACGATAAGCTACTAGACAGCGAGTGGTCATCCTGTTTTTACAACTAATTTGTTGTCATTTTCAGCGCGTACTTTCATTAGCTTGAGAAGTGCTCGGTGAAAGTCCTGAAAGATCACCTCCCCCCATACTCGCGAATAAATGCCAAAGTTAGTGTTATCAAGTACAGTCGTTTTAAGGCTTAACAGCGTTTGATTATCACCACTTGCAACTAACTCATAGCCTCCCTGCAGCGGCGAAAAATATTCACCACCTAATTTCACATGCTGATCAAGTGCATGATCAGGAATTAACTCAGGGTCAATCTCAAAGTTATAAAGCATTTTTTCATTCGGCAGCCACTCGGTTATCACTTCTTTAAATACAACATTTTTCTGCCACTGGCTGGTTCTAATTGCACCTACCCCACCACCACTCATATCAGCTCGAATTGGCCTAGGAATACCAATTAATTGCGAAAATGAACTTGGATATTCGCCCTCATGAATTTGGCTAACATTAGCTAATTGTTGCCACACAACATCAACAGGCGCATTGATAACAATTGTATTTTTAACTTCGTAAGTTTTCGATAAGTGTAAAAAGTTGAGCTCTAAAGGAGAAAGGATCAACGGCAACAAAGCTACCGACATCACCGCTTTGTTGCTTTTCTTTGCCCAAAGGCGATGACATAGCCCTGCTAACATACCGCCAATACTAGCAAAAAACATAAATGCAGGGAGAGCCATTGCAACGCAGATACTTCCTTCTAAAAGAGTTACTACGCTGACAAATAAGAACACAAAAATAGGTTGCCAAGCGACTACCGCCATTCTTCCATATGTCATCGGCGACTGTTGATTATATTCAAAATGTACCCGTATAAACCCAATAGCAACAGGCACTAAAAACATAAACGAAATAGTAACAAGGCTACCGAAATTAAAGGTTCCGCTAATTTCAAGAAAGATGCGCATGCTGATGCCGTAAAGCACACCCATCAAGATGCCGATAGATTTAGGAGAAAGAGGCCACATAGTTATTTGTTGTTTTCGTTATTTTACCAACCAAATTAACAACTTTATTTTTTAGAAACAAATAAAAACGCGGCCTTGGCCGCGTTTAGGTTCACATGGAAAAACAGGTTATTGCCAAGGGCGCTCTGCTGCTAGTTGCTGCTCAAAGGCATCAATTTGGCTGTTAAGTGTTTCAGTCACACCGATAAAGTCCAAGCCACTTAATAAACGCTCTTTGATGTCATGGCGAAT
Organism: Pseudoalteromonas simplex; assembly: GCF_015278155.1. NCBI lineage: Bacteria > Pseudomonadati > Pseudomonadota > Gammaproteobacteria > Alteromonadales > Pseudoalteromonadaceae > Pseudoalteromonas > Pseudoalteromonas simplex. The sequence continues at coordinate 43,602 of NZ_JADILN010000009.1, read as the reverse complement.
ATCAAAGTGAATAGTGTCAAACTTATCGCTACGAAGTTGTTGGTTTTCTAAATCAACTTCGATATGAATATCGTCATGCTGTTCACTCAGCACAAATAATTGCTCAAGTGTTTCCGCTGGTAATGCGATAGCAAGCATTTGGTTATTGCCGCAGTTATTAAAGAAAATATCGGCAAAGCTTTCCGCTAAGATCACTTCAAAACCATATTGCTTTAATGCCCATGGCGCGTGCTCACGCGATGAACCACAACCAAAATTGTCGCGAGTTAAAAGAATTTGCGCACCTTGGTAACAAGGACGGTTCAAAATAAACTCAGGGTTTGGCTCGCCGTTATCTAGATAACGCCAATCGTAGAAAAGCGCCGCATCAAAACCATCACGGCTGGTCGACGTTAAAAATTGCTTTGGAATAATTTGGTCAGTATCAACATTGTTTTTATCTAACGGGGCCATTAAGCCACTAAAAAATACACTCATTAGGCTTCTCCTCTGATATCAACAAAACGACCATGAATTGCCGCTGCCGCAGCCATTGCAGGGCTCACTAAGTGAGTGCGGCCACCGCGACCTTGGCGACCTTCAAAGTTACGATTAGAGGTCGACGCACAGCGTTTACCGGCTTCTAACCTATCGTCATTCATTGCTAAGCACATTGAACAACCTGGCTCACGCCATTCAAAGCCAGCTGCTTTGAAGATATCTGCAAGGCCTTCGTCTTCGGCTTGTTTTTTAACAAGGCCAGAACCAGGAACAATCAGCGCTTCAACACCCGCTGCAACCTGTTTACCTTCAACAATTTGCGCGGCAGCACGTAAATCTTCAATTCGGCTATTTGTACATGAGCCAATAAAGACGGTATCAACAGTTGCTGAAGACAATTTATCGCCTGCTTTTAAGCCCATATATTTTAGTGCGCTGCGGATTGCATCAGCCTTGATTAGATCTGGCTCTTGCTCAGGATCAGGAATGAATTCATCTACGCCAATCACTTGCTCAGGGCTGGTACCCCACGTAATTTGCGGTTGAATATCAGCAGCCTCTAATTCAACAACATGATCAAACTCTGCACCTTCATCAGTTTTTAGTGTTTGCCAGTAGGCAACGGCACTATCAAAGTCAGCACCTTGTGGTGCAAATGGGCGACCTTTTAAATAATCATAAGTTGTTTGATCTGGCGCGATTAAACCCGCTTTTGCGCCCATTTCAATACTCATATTACAAAGTGTCATGCGCGCTTCCATAGACAGCGCTTCGATCCCTTCACCACAAAACTCAGCAACATAGCCAGTACCACCCGCAGTGCCTAATTTACCAATCACAGCCATGATTAAATCTTTGGCAGTAACGGTTGGGCGCAGGCGACCATTTATTTGAATTTTTAACGACTTGGCTTTTTTCTGCTGTAGCGTTTGAGTAGCTAGAACATGCTCAACTTCTGAAGTACCAATACCGTGCGCTAGTGCACCAAATGCACCATGGGTAGAGGTATGGCTGTCACCACACACTATGGTTGTGCCCGGTAAGGTAATGCCCTGTTCAGGCCCCATTACATGCACAATACCTTGATTAATCGAATTTAAATCATAAAGTTGAATACCAAACTCTTTACAGTTTGCATCCAATGCCATTAATTGATTTTTCGACACTTCACTCGCAGCATCTAATGAACGGCTTTTTGTTGAAACGTTATGGTCCATGGTCGCAAAGGTTTTTTCTGGGCAACGTACTTTGCGGTTTTTCTCACGTAAACCAGCAAAGGCTTGCGGCGATGTAACTTCATGAACTAGGTGACGGTCGATATAAAGTAAATCAGTTTGATCATTTATGCTGGCGACTACATGAGCTTGCCAAATTTTATCGTATAAGGTTTGGGCCACTTGCTATTCCCTCATTTTAGTTACGCTGAGTGACGAGCTCAGCGCAAACAATTTTTAATTAAATACGTGCCACAATTGCCGCAGCAACATCACTGGTGGTATACCCTGCATTTGGGTAGATATCTGGCGTACCAACACCGGCTTCAACCGCTTCTGCCACCGCTTTTTCAATCGTACGAGCCGCTTCATCTTGCCCTAGTGAGTAACGCAACATAAGCGCAGCACTTAAAATTTGCGCGATTGGGTTTGCCACCCCTTTACCAGCGATATCAGGTGCTGAGCCACCAGCTGGCTCATACAAACCAAAGCCAGACTGATTTAAACTCGCTGATGGTAATAAGCCCATAGAGCCTGTGATCATCGCGCACTCATCAGACAAAATGTCGCCAAATAAGTTATCGCAAAGTAATACATCAAACTGGCTTGGCTGTTTTACTAACTGCATTGCCGCGTTATCAACATAAATGTAGTCAAGGCTTACTTCTGGGTAATCTTTGCTTACTTCAGAGACCACTTCACGCCAAAGTACGCTGGTCGCTAACACATTCGCTTTATCAACCGAGGTAACATGATTACTACGCAGCTTAGCGGCTTCAAATGCAAAGCGTGCGATGCGCTCAATTTCTTTACGTGAATATGTTTGGGTATCGAAAGCAGCTTCTTGCTCCCCTTCGCCACTGCGGCCTTTTTCACCGAAATAAATACCACCGGTTAACTCGCGCACACATAAGATGTCAAAGCCTTGTGCACTGATATCTGCACGCAGCGGTGATGCAGCACTTAGTGCTGGTAATAATTGTGCAGGGCGTAAATTACAGAACAAACCAAAATGCTTACGCAGTGGCAACAGTGAAGCTCGCTCTGGTTGCTCATTCGGTGGTAAGTTTTCCCATTTAGGGCCGCCTACCGAGCCAAATAAAATCGCATCGGCATTTTCACAAGCACTCAATGTACTTTGCGGCAGTGCCTGGCCAAACTCATCAATAGCAGCACCACCAATCGCGTGATGATGACGAGTCAAAGTAAAACCAAATTTTTCGCTTACAGCATCCAAGACGGTTTCTGCTGCTGCCATAACTTCTGGACCAATCCCGTCGCCTGCTAATACTGCGATACTGTAATTCGATTGACTCATCCTGCTTTCCTCTGTTGTTTTAAATCAGACACTTTTTGTGCACGATAAATTAAGTTATAAACGCGGATCATAGCGCGTACCGACGCTTCTACCACATCCGCTGCAATGCCCGCGCCGTGATATGGGCGACCATCGTATTTAGCGATAATATTCACTTGTCCTAGCGAGCTGGCGCCTTGGCCTGTTGCTTCTAGATTATATTCAATCATCTCAACCGACATACCCGTTAAGCGCTCAATTGCTAAGAATGATGCTTCGACAGGGCCGTTACCTGTTGCTGCCTCTTGCTTAGACTCGCCATCAATTGTCATGCCGATTGTTGAACTCGCCACTGATTGCGAGTTAGACGTAGAGTTAACAAACTCAAGTTGGTACTTCTCGTCTTTATCTTTGATTTGATTAAAGTAAATCATCGCTTCTAAGTCGTAGTCATACACAGTACCTTTTTGGTCTGCTAATGCTAAGAAGCTGCTGTATAAGCTATCCATATCGTAATCAGATTTTTGATAGCCTAACTCTTCTAAACGATGCTCAATAACATGACGACCTGAACGCGAAGTCATGTTTAATTGGTTATTTGGTACACCAACACTTTCTGGCGACATAATTTCGTAAGTGTTTTGGGCTTTTAATACGCCGTCTTGGTGGATCCCTGAGCTGTGTGCAAAGGCATTTTCACCAACAATTGCTTTGTTTGGTTGTACTGGCATATTACAAATCTTCGCGACTTGACGCGAAGCACGGTAAATCTCTTCACTGCGAATATCGGTATGCACTTTTAAGTGGTCTTCACGCATCTTCATGATCATCGCCACTTCTTCAAGCGAGCAGTTACCTGCGCGCTCACCAATACCATTAATCGTACATTCGATTTGGCGAGCACCGGCTTGTACCGCTGCGATTGAGTTAGCAACCGCTAAACCTAAATCGTTATGGCAATGCACGCTTAAACGCGCCTTATCGATATTTGGCACATTGTTCATTAAGTGATGGATCATCGCAGCGTATTCGTCTGGCGTTACATAGCCTACGGTGTCAGGTAAGTTGATAGTTGATGCACCCGCATCAATAGCGCTTTCAACGATGCGGCATAAATCCCAATGCGGTGTACGACCTGCATCTTCACACGAAAACTCAACGTCATCGGTGTAGTTACGCGCAAGTTTAATCGACTTAACAGCCATTGCCGTTGCATCGTCTAAGCTCATACGTAATTTGTGTTCAAGGTGTAATGGGCTGGTTGCAATAAATGTATGAATACGGCCCTGCTCTGCCGGGCGAAGCGCTTCACCACATGCTTCAATATCTTTTGCTACAGCACGTGCTAAGCCACAAATAATCGGCCCTTTCACTTCAGTCGCAATGCGCTGTACAGAGCGAAAATCTGCCGGGCTAGATACCGGAAAACCCACTTCCATTACATCCACATTTAAGCGGCTAATGGTATGCGCAAGTTGAATTTTGTCGTCTTCGGTTAGGCTTGCTTTTAATGCTTGCTCACCATCACGTAACGTTGTGTCAAAAATCCAAACCTTATCTTTCATAAACTGTCCTCGTTCCCAATGACCCATTAGCGAGATAAAAAAAACCCCGCGGTTGCGGGGTTTTTTAATGTTCTACAAATGCAAATACACTAAGCCCCGCTCACTGATTTAAGCAGTAAGAGGTTTAGTTTTAATGTAATTGAATGTGTAATTTGCATCTTAATTTACTAAATGTGTGTTCAGTGGCTGTATTTTTAACATTCAAAAAACCAGCTTGCAAGCATAATTTTTCCACAAAATCGATAAAATCACGTCCACGAAAGGTTAAAAAACCCAGACAACAACAATTACACAAATAAAAATACCAACCCTACTTACTAAACATGATAAATAAAATAATGATCGAGCAATCTGTAACTAGAAAACGTAAAGAAAATATTTAACTCTGTGGTTAATAAATTTGATGGTGAGAATTCACAGTTCTGTAGATAACACGACGAGTATAAATTATGTGTTGATCTATCCTGTTGGGTTGTCCTTCGTTGCCATTGCTTTGTAATAGCCTAGCTTGTTGATCTCTCAAATCAACTGATGTTGCATTGCTAGCAGTCTCTGAGCTATGGTTCTTTGAAATAGTAGCGCTTTTTGGGTATAGCGCAATTCGGCTATAAACATGGCGAAACTGACTGTAGGGAACTCGCTTCCAACCATTTTGGTTAATCCAAAACTGGCAGCGTTTGTCATCTCGAAATTGTGAGACCTGATGAGCGTCTAATACGCCAAGCAGGTTATCTTGAATTTTCTTTTGCACACTTTTCGGTAGCGAGTATAACAAACTGCGGCTCAAGTCCCGAAAGCTTGGGCTGTTTTTTACCGTTGTTTCTTCACTCTGTTCTAAAAAATGGGCATGAGTATCATTCACCGGATCCTTGGTGAGCATATGCGTCCTCGCTATTTATTCATATTTTGAGGTAACTGAATAACGAAAAATCAGTTACTTAATTTGGCAGCGAACAATACATAAAACAGGAACAAAAATCCACCATGCTTTAGGCTGTTTTTTCTACATTACCTTTACTATCACGACCATACAAAGTGGCACCGCGAGCAATATAGCGTAATTGCCAGATCAAGCGTTCAACCAGTTCTTCACGTTGTGTCCCTTCAATATCGAGGGCTTCGGCACCGGCATTAAATACTAAAGTCACCATGGCTTCGGCTTGAATATATGCATGAGTTGGGTCGCACGGAGTTTCGCTTTCAAGGTAATGCGCAAGCTCTAAAATGAAATGTTTAATTTCACGAGCAACCGCAGCACGAAATGCTTTTGAAGTTCCTGAGCGCTCACGCAATAACAATCTAAATTGGTTGCTCGAGTTATCGATGAACTCCATAAAGGTCACGATTGATGTCGTGATCACACTACCGCCGCTCTCAATACGGCGACGCGCTTGGCGCATAAGTTGACGCAGTGTTAAACCAGCTTCATCAACCATGGTCAAACCAAGCTCATTCATGTCTTTAAAGTGGCGGTAAAAAGAGGTGGGGGCAATCCCTGCTTCACGGGCAACTTCACGTAAGCTTAAATTAGAAAAACTATGATCGGCACTCAATTGATTGAATGCAGCCTCGATTAGTGCTTGTCGTGTTTTTTGTTTCTGTTGCGCTCTAACACCCGACATGGAAACTCCCAGCGTGAACTTTTAATGATTTTTCGGTTAATGAGCTAGTCTAATACTTGACGCGGAGAGAATGAAACACTATTTTAGCGTACAACTGTACGCCGAGATTTATTCAGATGAAAAAACCACCGATTATTTGGACCAATGTGCTATTTTTTAGCCTTACATTTTTGGCCGCGATCACCCTTGTTCCTTGGTATGGCTTTAGCTACGGATACACCAGTACACAGTGGATAGCCTTTGTTGGCTGTATGTTCTACGCCGGACTTTCTATTACTGCAGGTTATCACCGCTTGTGGGCACACAAAGCCTATGATGTGCATCCTGTTATTGAAGTAATTTTTGCCTTAGGTGGTGCTTTTGCATTACAAAATAGTGCCTTGCACTGGAGTAGCGATCACCGTATTCACCATGGTCAAGTTGATGATCCAATCAAAGACCCTTACGCCGCTACTAATGGCTTTTGGTATAGCCACATCGGTTGGATGCTGCGCGATTATCAAGGCGAACAATACGGTAACTACAGTAACTGCCGAGACTTACAAAAAAACAAAGTCGTTATGTGGCAACACCGTCACTATATGAAGTTAGTCGTCGCGACTAATTTTGGTATTCCTTTACTACTTGGTTTAATGCTTGGCGATGTATGGGGCATGTTATTATTGGTTGGTTTACTGCGCTTAGTATTGAGCCAGCACTTTACCTTTTTTATCAACTCGCTGGCGCATATCTGGGGCTCACGTCCATACACAGAAAAAAACACCGCCCGTGATAATGGCTTTTTAGCGCTATTCACATACGGTGAAGGCTATCATAACTTCCATCACATTTTTGCTAGCGACTATCGCAATGGCATTAAGTGGTATCACTATGATCCAACTAAGTGGATGATCCGCTCTTTAGCGGCAATCGGTCTTGCTTCAAAATTAAAGCGCACACCGATTGAGCGAATCGAAAAAGCCAAGGCAGAAACCTTGATGAATAAGACTCAAGGTCGCCTTGCAAAATTGCCTTTAGCGCAAGATAAGCTTACATTATTACAATCTGAGTACGATTTACTGCTGAAAAAACTGCAACACTTCTGTGCCTTGCAAAAACGCGTGTTAGAAATCAAACGCAATAAAATGATGAAACAGTGTGAAAAATCAGCATTAATGACACAATATCACGAGCTTGAAGCCGCTTGGGAAAACCAAAAGCAGGCTTGGCTTGCACTAAATGCGAGGTTGTTAAAAGCCTCTTTTAGTTAACATAGGAGCGGCTGTGGCCAAACAACAAGTAAAGCAAAAAGATACTCCATCTTATCAATATGATGCAATCATCATAGGTACAGGTCCTGGCGGTGAAGGTACCGCCATGAACCTATCTAAAAGTAATAAGAAAGTCGCTGTTATTGAGCGTCAAGAAGCAGTAGGCGGCGGTTGTGTGCACTGGGGTACTATCCCGTCAAAAGCATTACGTCACTCTGTAAGTCGTTATATTGAATATAAAGCAAACCCGCTATTTAATATTAGTGAGCGCCCTAACCGCTTAACTTTCCCCGATATTTTGCGCCACGCAAGTAACGTCATTTCAAAGCAATCTAATTTACGCAGCAGCTTTTATGAGCGTAATCGCATTCATATGTATCAAGGTGATGCTGAGTTTATTGATAAACACACTATTAAAGTGACGCACCTAGACGGTTCGTTTGAAACGCTTACTGCACAAACAATCGTTATTGCTACTGGCTCGCGCCCTTACCGTCCACCAGGTGTAGACTTTAAACATCCACGTATTTACGACAGCGATACCATTTTAGGCCTTGAAGATGACCCTCATCGTGTGCTGATTTATGGTGCAGGTGTAATTGGTTGTGAGTATGCCTCTATTTTTAAAGGTTTAGGCGCCAAGGTTGACCTAGTGAATACCCGTGACCGCCTACTTGCCTTTATGGATGCGGAAATTTCAGATGCTCTGAGCTATCACTTTTGGAATAGCGGTATTGTTATTCGTCATAATGAAGAGTTTGATCGTGTAGAAACCCGTGATGACTGTGTGGTAATGCACTTGAAATCAGGCAAGCGCGTAAAAGCTGACTGTATTTTATTTGCCAATGGCCGTACCGGTAACACAGACACATTAAACCTTGAAGCTGTTGGCCTAAAAGCGGATGGTCGTGGCCAGCTTAAAGTGAATGAAACATACCAAACAGAAGTCGATAACATTTATGCTGTGGGCGATGTAATAGGTTACCCAAGCCTTGCCAGTGCGGCATTTGACCAAGGCCGTATTGCAGCCGATGCGATTGCATGTGGTAACTGTGATGAAAAGCTGATCATTGATATCCCAGCAGGTATTTATACAATCCCTGAAATGAGCTCAGTGGGTAAAACCGAGCAAGAGTTAACAGCTGCAAAAGTCCCTTACGAGGTAGGCCGTGCTCAATTTAAGCATTTAGCGCGTGCGCAAATTGCAGGCACTGAGGTGGGTAGCCTAAAGATTTTATTCCATGTTGATACCAAAGAAGTACTGGGTGTGCACTGCTTCGGTGAGCGTGCCTCTGAAATCGTTCACATCGGTCAAGCGATTATGGAACAAAAGAACGGCGGTAATAACATTGATTACTTTGTAAATACCACGTTCAACTACCCGACTATGGCTGAAGCCTATCGCGTAGCTGCATTAAATGGTTTAAATCGTTTGTTTAAGTAAATAAAAAAGCCCGCTTAATGCGGGCTTTTTTACGATTAGCTTTTGCTTATTTGTGGTATTTACCACTGAATTCATGAACAGCGTTGATAAATACACCTGCATTTTCTGGGTCTACATCTGGTGTAATACCGTGACCTAGGTTGAATACATGGCCAGAGCCTGTACCAAAGTCTTCTAGGATAGTAGCAACTTCTTGGCGAATACGCTCAGGCGTGCCATGCAGCATTGCTGGGTCCATGTTACCTTGCAGCGCGACTTTATCGCCAACACGACGCTTTGCATCACCAATGTTAATAGTCCAGTCTAGACCTACTGCATCACAGCCTGTTGCTGCAATTGCTTCAATCCACTGACCACCATTTTTAGTAAATAACGTCACTGGCACTTTACGGCCATCGTATTCGCGAATTAAGCCATCAACAATCTTGTGCATGTATTGTAATGAAAACTCATTGTAGTCACGTGGGCTTAATACACCGCCCCATGAGTCAAATACCATTAAAGATTGCGCGCCCGCTTTAACTTGCGCGTTTAAATAGTCGATTACTGAGTCAGCTAATTTATCAAGTAATAGGTGCAGTGTTTGTGGATCTGCAAAGGCCATTTTCTTGATTTTACCGAATGTTTTGCTGCTACCACCTTCAACCATGTAAGTGGCAAGTGTCCAAGGTGAACCAGAGAAACCAATTAGCGGTACTTCACCTTTTAATTCGCGACGAATCGTACTTACCGCATTCATCACATAACCAAGCTCATCAGTTGGATCGATATTTGGGATTTTTTTAACATCTGCTAATGAAGAAATCGGACGTTCAAATTTTGGACCTTCACCTGTTTCAAAGTAAAGACCTAAGCCCATAGCATCTGGAATAGTTAAAATATCACTGAATAGAATTGCAGCATCAAGCGGATAACGACGTAATGGCTGTAACGTTACTTCACAAGCAAGTTCAGCATTTTTACATAAACTCATAAAGTCGCCTGCTTGGGCACGTGTAGCACGGTATTCAGGTAAATAACGGCCAGCTTGGCGCATCATCCATACCGGTGTGACATCAACAGGTTGCTTTTGTAGTGCACGTAAATAACGATCGTTTTTTAATTCGCTCATGCGTATAGAATCCTAGAACTGAATGAAATTGAGCAGATTGTATCACCATATTGCGCGTCTCACTATGGATAGATAATCAAGGCTAGATATAGATCATGTTTTTTAAGCCTACCTAAGCCTATAGTGTGTTTTTTGAGCGAAAACAAAATAAATTTAAAACTTTTCATTAATAAATTTGCAACATACAAAAAAGCTTGGTATAACTTATCCCGCGTTAACAAAAACAATAATAAAAATCTTATAACAATAAGAACAACAATCTTCCCATAATAATAAGAACGCTTGTTTTAACAAGTCTTAGAAAAAGAATTAAACCACCAATTTTGGTGGTTTTTTCTTTTCTAAATCAGCAAATTACAACTCATCCACTTAGATAAAAATCGCAAAATTAATACTAGTAGTTTTGAATCAATTCCCATACACTGCAATGAGAGCAAAAAAAGTCCACTCTAAAAAACAAGGAATTTTTTAGCTTATTCAATGCTGAAAACTATGCCTTTAGAATGACTTTTACAATCTGTTGCAATTAGACACTAAGAATTTAGTTGATCTTTGTGTCATATTTCCTTTTTATATATACAAAGGAAAACCTACTCAGCGAGGAGATGAAATATGCTGACGCGTTTGGAAAAAGCTCAACAAAAGTGGGGTGGTAGTCACTCTGTAATCGACAAATGGCTCACAGAACGTCAAGAGCTGCTTGTGTTGTTCTGCCGTATTGCAGGCTTTTCACCGTACGAAAAGAAAGATCACGCCCTTCCTGATCAGCTGCAAATTCAAAACTTTTGCCAAATTCTGATGGATTACCTTTCTGCTGGCCATTTCGAAATTTACGACGACATTGCCAAAGCGTGTAAAGAAAAAGGTCCTGAAAGCCAAAAGCTGGCTAATGCCTTATACCCACGCATTTCTGAAACCACAGATGTGGCACTCGACTTTAACGACAAATACGCAGAAGTTGACAAAGATGACTTGCTTGATGAGTTTGATAAAGACCTATCAATCTTAGGCGAAGCGCTTGAACTGCGCTTTGAGCTAGAAGATGAGTTAATCGATAACCTTTATTCTAATCACACCAGCTAACAGCTTAGTTACACAGCAGAGAAACACTCTCTGCTGAAAAACACCTTTTTGCCTGCCTAAAAAGAATCATCTATTCCATTTCGTAACAAATATTTGAAATATTTTCTTCAATGCGATACTCATACTATAAAAACATGAGGCTCGCTATGAATAAACGGTCATTTTTAAAGTCACTTTCAATTCTTGCCGCAGGCGCAAGTCTGACATCAGCTCCTTTAATGGCGGCGCAGAGTGCTAGCACCCAAACATTAATTAAGCCAAAAGCTCTTCCTACAGGCGGCACAATTGGGATATGTAGCCCTTCAGCTGCCACTGCTGCGCACGCTGATATTTTATTAGCACAAGGCGTTATAGAGGCACTGGGTTACAAGGCTAAGCTTGCACCAAACATTCTAGCTAGACGCGGTCATTTAGCTGGCACTGATGCAATGCGAGCTAGCGACTTAAATAGTTTATTCAACGACAAAGAGGTTGATGCCATTTTGTGTTTACGTGGCGGTTCAGGCGCTGCCCGTATTCTACCTTTGCTCGACTACGCAATGATCCGTAACAATCCAAAACCTCTAATGGGCTATTCAGACATTACCGCTCTTCACAATGCATTACTGTCTCAAGCTGGGTTAATCAGCTTTCATGGTCCAAATGCATCAAGTGACTGGAACCCGTTTCATGTCGCGCAATTTAAGAGCATGTTCGAAGCGCGTAAGTTGATGCATTTCCAAAACTTACCAAAAGCCGATGATGAGCTTGTTAACACTCAGTACCTGACCCAAACGATTACATCAGGTAAAACCTCTGGACGATTAATCGGCGGTAATTTAACGGTACTGACAGCCCTTGCAGGCTCGAACTATTTACCTGACTTTAATGGCGCAATTTTATTTTTAGAAGATATCGACGAAGCACCGTATAGAATTGACAGGATGATGAGCACACTAAAACTTATGGGCGCACTTGATAAAATTGCAGGCTTTGTATTTGGCGATTGTAATGACTGTAAGCCAGGCAGTGGTTATGGCTCATTAACCCTTGATAATATTTTTGCAGATTATATAAAACCGCTGGGGATCCCTGCTTATCGTGGAGCTATGATTGGCCATATTAAGCGCCAATTTATCCTGCCTGTTGGTACTGTGGTTGAGCTTGATGCTGATAGTGGCACATTAAAAATGAAAGAAACGGCATTTAGTTAATAAACTTCGCGCATAAAAAAGGGCTTTTCAGCCCTTTTTGTATTGAATTAAATATTACTCAGCTGGAACAGCTTTTTCATCGCTTTGGATTTCAAGTAATTCTACTTCGAAAACAAGCGTTGAATTTGCAGGGATCTTACCAAGATCACGCTCACCGTATGCAAGTTCAGATGGAATAGTGAACTTGTACTTAGAGCCAACTGGCATTAATTGTAAACCTTCAGTCCAACCTGGGATCACACGGTTAAGTGGGAAAGTAGTTGGTTCGTTACGTGAGTATGAGCTATCGAACTCAGTACCGTCTAATAAAGTGCCTTTGTAGTGTACTTTAACAACGTCTGTTGCTACTGGCTTTTCGCCTTCACCTTCAGTGATCACTTCGTACTGTAGGCCAGACTCAGTTACTGTAACGCCTTCTTTTTTCGCGTTTTCAGCTAGGTATTTTTCGCCTTCAGCTTTGCTCTTTTCAGATTCTACTTTCGCTTTTTCTTGTTGTTTAGTGCGAATGCTTTGGTCAAGTGCAGTTAACACTTCACGAATTTTTTCGTCATCAAGTTTAGCGTTACCCGCTAGTGCGTCTTCAAAACCACGCTTAAGAAGTGCTTCGTCTAATTCAACACCTAGCGCTTTTTTATCAGCAAGGTCTTGGTTTAAGAAGTTACCAACAGATGCACCAATACCGTATGCTTGTTGTTGAGCTTCAGTCTCTAGTTTAACTTCAACTTGCTGTTCTTTTTTTGCTTCCTGATTACAAGCTGTAAGCGCTAAAACTGACGCTGCAATCAATGACAATTTAATCGTCTTTTTCATTTTATATCTCCGACACACTTTGCAGTTGTCAATTATTGTATTATTACTAGTTAAAGATTAACGACCTACATGGTAGGCTGCTTGTCTAATAACTAACGTCATGCCAATGCATGATCAGCGATTAGACTAACAACCTAGGCCTTCAACGAGACCTAGTCTAACCTCTCAATCACTAAGAGTTAAGGGGAAATACTCGTAATATGTCGATATTTCGTACTTTTTTGTATCTGCTCAGCCTTTGCTTAGTTGTAGCGTGCTCTGAGCAACATGAGCAATCAACTGCACGCTATGAGCATGCGGCTAAAGGTGCCTTCGCCTCCGCGCTGTCGCACGATGGTAAATACAGCTTAATCTCATCAATACACCATGGGGTTGCATTGTGGGATAATCAACAGCAGGTATTAAAATACCAATGGTTTCAACAACAAGCCCAAGATAGTCTCGTCCATACTGTTGCTATCTCGTACGACAACAGCCATGCAGTTACCGCTGAGAAGTCCACCTTTGCAGTGTGGAACATTGCCACGGGCAACAACACGGGTTATTACAAAATACACGCCTCAACAATTAGAGATATCGCGATAAGTAACCAAGGGCGCAGTGTATTATATGGTCGCGCCGACGGTGTAGTCGTTTACCTCGACTTAGAGAGTGGCAGGCGCATAGAGTTCCTTGGCCACCAAGAAAAAGTCAATGTTGTTGATCTATCACCTAACGGTCACTACGCCATTAGCGGCTCAAATGACTATGTTGCTTACTTTTGGGACACTCGCACAGGGCAAGTGATCCATCGCTTTAATCACCCAAGTCGCGTTACTCAAGTCGCCCTTGATCCACAAGGTCGTTACGCATTTACCGCAGACAGTATGAAGCAAGCAAATGTATGGCAACTGACTACAGGTGATCTTGTTAGCAAACTGGCGTATATTGCGCGTCAGAAAATTTTTACCGCCGTCCGTTTTAACGATGAAGGCACTTTAATTGCCACAGGTTCACCCAATCGATTGGTTGATTTATGGCAGCTAGAGTCAGGTAAAAAATTACAAACGTGGCAAGTGATTCCTCGTGAAGGAAGCCGCCCGAAATCAGCCGTGGTGTTAGATGTTGCGTTTACTGATAACAACCAAGCGTTATTAACCGAAAGCTCCAGCGGATTCGCTGAAAGTTTTAATCTAAGAGAATCAAATGAATACAATTGAAGATCGTCTAATGGAACTTGAAGCGAAAGTCGCTTTTCAAGATGAAACAATTGAAATATTAAACGATGAGCTTAAAGCGCACCAACAGCAGCTGGCTAAAATGAAGCGCCAGACAGAGTTACTTGCAGAAAAGATTAAAGAAGCGCAGCAGCCATCTTTAATGTCACAAATGCAAGAGCCGCCACCGCCGCACTATTAATTAAGTAGTGATAGAGCCGGGAATTAATCGCCCGGCTTAAATACACCAATCACTTGCTCAAATTGGCGTGTTGAGGCTTGTACAGCCTGCTCTGGTTGCGTCATTTTGTGGCCACACTGTACGCACTCCACTTTTTCCACATCATGTTCTTTATAAAGCATCATGGTATCCATGGCCTTACACTCAGGGCATGATGCGCCAGCAATAAAGCGTTTTCTTTGTCTCATAGATGATCTCCCGTGGCATGTAGGCGGCTATTTTAGCCTAATAATTCTCTGTTTGATACGATTGCGAAGGCTAATGTGATCCGTGTTATGATAGCGGCAATTTAATCAGTGCTGTGCAAGTAAACATTCATGATCCAAATTTCAGACATCGAACTTCTACGTGGTGGTAACGCCTTACTAAAAGGGGCTTCTGCAACCTTATTCCCAGAGCATAAAGTCGGCCTTGTTGGCGCTAATGGCTGTGGTAAATCAACGCTGTTCGCGCTATTAAAGTCTGAATTGCAACTCGATGCCGGTGAATGCCAAATTCCTAAAGACTGGTCAATTGCCTCTGTAAAACAAGAAACTCCCGCGCTCGAAATCAGCGCTCTGGATTATGTATTACAAGGTCACCCTGAATATTACGCGCTAAGAATTGCACTACGCGAAGCCGAGCAAAATAACGACGGCGATGCGCAGGCAAAAGCACATATTGGCCTAGAACATATTCAAGGCTATAGCATTGAGGCAAAAGCAGGTGAGCTATTACACGGTTTAGGTTTTAGTAATGAGCAAATTGACAACCCAGTGAGCGCCTTTTCAGGTGGCTGGCGTATGCGCTTAAACTTAGCACAAGCACTTATTCGTGATGCTGATTTATTACTGCTAGATGAGCCAACCAACCACTTAGATCTCGATGCCGTTTACTGGTTAGAGCGCTTTTTACGCGCCTACACAGGCACTCTAGTGCTTATTTCCCATGACCGAGAATTCTTAGATGCCGTTGTTGACCAAATTTGGCACATAGACGCACAAAAAATAAATGTTTATAAAGGCAATTACTCGCAATTCGAACGCCAAAAAGCAGAGCGCTTATTACAGCAACAAGCGATGTTCGAAAAGCAACAAGAACAAATTGCTCACCTAGAAAAATTCATTACGCGCTTCAAAGCAAAAGCCAGTAAAGCTAAGCAAGCACAAAGCCGCGTAAAAGCCCTAGAGCGTATGGAAAAGTTAGCCCCAGCCCATGTTGACTCACCCTTTGATTTTGAATTTGCGGAGCCAACAGCGCTGCCAAACCCGTTAATGACTCTCGACCAAGCCAAAGCAGGCTATGGCGACACCACCATTTTGCATAGCATCAAGCTAAACCTTGTGCCGGGTAGCCGTATTGCGCTGCTTGGCCGAAATGGTGCGGGTAAATCAACACTGATTAAATTATTAGCTGGCGATTTACAACCTCAAGCAGGTGAAGTATTTCAGCATCAGGGCTTAAATATTGGTTACTTTGCGCAGCATCAACTTGAGTCACTTGATTTAAAAGCCAGTGCAGTGACCCATTTACAACGTTTAAATCCGCAAGCTCCTGAGCAATCATTGCGTGACTTTTTAGGCGGTTTTGCATTCTTTGGCGATAAAGCACTTGAGCCAGTTGCGCCATTTTCTGGCGGTGAAAAAGCCCGTTTAGTGCTAGCAATGCTGGTGTACCAAAAGCCAAACCTACTATTACTGGATGAGCCAACCAACCACCTAGACTTAGAAATGCGTCATGCCTTAGTAATGGCGCTACAAGGCTTCGAAGGTGCTATGGTGACCGTATCGCACGACCGTCACATGCTTAAAAATACCGCTGATGAGTATTACCTTGTTGATAACGGCGAAGTAACACAATTTGGTTATGACCTTGATGCCTATTACCAATGGCTTCTCAATGCCAATAAAGAAGCTGCTAAAAGCCCTGAAGACAACGCCCCTAAAGCACATTCAAGCGTTAACCGCAAAGAGCAAAAGCGCTTAGAAGCTGAGTTCAGAAAGTCAGTGCAGCCATTGAAAAAGCAAATCGAAAAGCTTGAAAAGCAACTTGATAAGTACTCTACAGAGCTTGGAGAAATCGAAAACGCACTTGCCGATAATGATTTATATAGTGATGAAAATAAAGCCAAACTGACAGAGCTGCTCACTAAGCAAGCAAGCTTAACACCCAAGCTTAATGACGTTGAAGAAGAGCTGCTCATGGCACTTGAAGAGCTTGAAGAAAAAGAGCAGGCCTTTGCCGATGAAACCGCTTAACAGCGAACAGTTTTGGCAGTTTGCATGCAAGCTTTACAGCAAAGACGGCATGCAAACCAAGCTACTAGGCTATCAAGACCAGCAAAGCAAAAATGTTAACCTTTGCCTGCTGCTTTATTATCTTGATTCGTTAGAGCTGGCTGTAACACCCTCTCAACTGAGTGAGCTTGAGTCGTGCATTGCCGAATTTGACCAACAGGCTTTACAGCCCCTACGAGCCACACGCGCCTACCTTAAAACCATTCAAAACGAGGTTTCAGACTACCCTACCATTCGCAAAGAGCTACTTAGCGCAGAATTAAAGCTAGAAAAAAAGCAGCAACAATTACTGATAAACGCAGCAAATACCATGATATTCCCCCTCCATAAACAGGCTGAAAATGTAAGGCTTTATTTAAGCGACAAGCAGTAAAATCTAGTCGGTAGCAATCTTAATTGAATTGCCCTCAGTAAAGGCCCCTTTCTATCTGATTAAAACTTATAGCTAAAAGCTCCGAACTCCCCTAATAAACTTGATCCAAATCAACAATTAAATCACCTCCCATAGCATCAGGAAAATTGCTTGATCTGGATCATATCTGCCGTCCTCAAGCCAGCCTATGATTAACCCATAGACATTAGGAGGCACAACCATGAACGTATTCTTTAGAGATTTTTTTAGCGACCCAGTTTTATTTATGTCATTCGGCATTTTGGCAGTTGTTATCGTTTTATGCCTTTTCTATGTTGGTTACTTCATTAAAAAAGTACATGACGCAGAAGTTCCTAAGTAAGAATTAAGCACGACGCACAAAGCCCCTATCCAATTTATTGTTTAGGGGCTTTTTATTTGTGTATAGCTAAAATCTTGTAGCTGTTCTCAAAAAGCAAAAACTTGCTACAATAGGTGCTTATTTTGTTTCGAAAGTGTCAGCTATGTTACCTGATTTTAAGCCTGCGTGGTGGATGCGCAATCGCCATTTACAAACCATAATGCCGCGCTTTTTTCGCCCTTTTCATAATACCCGGTATGACTTATCGACTATCGATACCCCTGATGGTGACTTTTTAGAACTGGCTTGGGCAACACCTCATAATGAGCAAGCCCCCCTCGCTATTGTATTGCATGGCTTAGAAGGCAATATAAATAGCTTTTATGCTAAAGGCATGATGAAAAAACTTAAGCAACAAGGCTTTGCTGTAGTTTTAATGCATTTTCGAAACTGCTCGCGCGAAGTTAACCGTTTAGCACGTGCTTATCACAGCGGCGAAACAGAAGACCTGCGCTTTTTCATCAATCACCTTAAGAGCAAATTCCCAAAACGCCCGTTATTTGCCGTGGGCTTTTCACTAGGTGGTAATGTACTAGCAAAATATTTAGGTGAGCATGGTACTAAATCGAACTTAACTGGCGCAGCCGTTGTGTCTGCACCATTTGACTTGTCATCATCGTGCGAAGTTATTCGTAAAAGCTTAGGTAAGATTTATCAAAAATATTTGCTCGATCGAATGAAAAAATCGATGCAAAGAAAGCTGCCACAAATCGAACAGCAAATTAGCCTAACGCCAGAAAAACTTATGGCGATTGATGACTTATGGCAATTCGATAATATGCTCACGGCACCATTGCACGGCTTTGCCGGTGCTGAAGATTACTATCAGCAAGCGAGTGCAAAACCATTTTTAAAAAGCATTGCAACACCTACGCTGATTGTGCACGCCAAAGATGACCCAATGTTATCAATAAAAGCCGTGCCAGATAGCTTAGATGTGAGTGAACATGTTACGCTGCGCATCTCAGAACAAGGTGGCCATGTCGGTTTTATTAGCGGTAAAAACCCTTTTAAGCCCGAATATTGGCTTGAACGAATTGTTCCTGAGTATTTTCAACAATTAGTTAAAAAAGAGCAGTTATGATCATTCCCCACGAACGCCTCGATAAAGAGACTCTGTATAATTTAATCGAAAGTTATGTTTTACGTGAAGGCACTGATTACGGCGAACAAGAATTTAGCATTGAAAGCAAAGTAGCGCAGGTTCATCAACAGCTTAAAAATGGTGAAGCCATGGTGTTTTTTTCTGAGTTACATGAGTCAGTGACAATTATATCCAAAGCTGAATTCATTGCTCTACAAGCTGACCCAGAGTACCAAGAGTCGTTCAACGACTAAACTTGTAAGTTACACTGTAACCCTTCACAATGGCTTTTTAACTTAAAGAGCCATTAAAAAATGAAAAAACTAAGCTCACTGGCTGCCGCAGTTTCTTTGGCCTTAATTGGTCAAGCAAATGCAGATCAGGTTACTGCATCAGATAAAGCCATTAAACTGGCAAAAGACACTATTTTAATCGATACCCATATCGATGTGCCTTACCGTATTCATAACAAGTGGGCTGACGTAACAAAAGCCACAAGCGATGGTGACTTTGATTACCCGCGTGCTGTGCAAGGTGGTTTAAATGCCCCTTTCATGTCAATTTACATTCCTGCAAACCTAGAATTTGAAGGCAAAGGTAAAAGCTACCAATTAGCAAATCAGCTAATCGATTCTATGGAAGCGATTGTACAACGCGCGCCAGATAAGTTCGCAATTGCAGACTCGACTGCCGATATTATAGAGCAGTTTAAACAAGGCAAAATGTCGATTGCTATGGGTATGGAAAACGGCTCACCTATCGAAGGCGACATTAAAAACCTTAAGCATTTTTATGAGCGTGGCGTACGTTACATTACGCTCGCTCACTCGCAGAGTAACCACATTTCTGATTCATCTTATGATATTCGTCGTAAGTGGAAAGGCCTGAGCCCATTCGGTAAAGAGCTGGTAAAAGAAATGAACAACATTGGTATGCTGGTTGATGTATCACATATTTCTGATGATGCGTTTTACCAAGTGATGGAAATTTCGAAAGTACCCGTGATTGCTTCACACTCGTCACTGCGTAAATACACCCCTGGCTTTGAGCGTAATATGAATGACGACATGCTGTTAGCACTCAAAAAGAACGGTGGTGTTATTCAAATTAACTTCGGTTCAAGCTTTGTTACGGCAAAGGCTGGCTCTTGGTACGATCAGCTTAAATCAGCAAAGGCTGAAAAGAAAAAAGACGGTACTAAGCTAAGCAAAGATTTTGATGCTGCTTATCGGGCTAAAAACCCGTTTCCATTTGCAAGCTTAGAACAAGTACTTGATCACATTGACCATGTAGTTGAGCTTATTGGCATCGATTATGTGGGCATTGGCTCAGATTACGATGGTGTCGGCGACTCTCTACCTACTGGTTTAAAAGATGTATCTAGCTATCCTAACCTAGTGCAAGGTCTAATGGACCGCGGTTATAGCAATAAAGACATCAAAAAGATTTTAAGTGGCAATATGCTCCGTGTATGGCAACAAGCTGAAGCATACGCAAAAGCCCATTAATCGACATAAACTCTATTTAAAAG
The DNA here is from genome assembly GCF_015278155.1 of Pseudoalteromonas simplex. Classification (NCBI taxonomy): domain Bacteria; kingdom Pseudomonadati; phylum Pseudomonadota; class Gammaproteobacteria; order Alteromonadales; family Pseudoalteromonadaceae; genus Pseudoalteromonas; species Pseudoalteromonas simplex. Next base: position 23,432 of record NZ_JADILN010000009.1, on the reverse strand, counting down.
CGCAGCTAACTAGCTGCGCTTTTTGTTTTCGGCCCTAAACCACCTACTTCAGTAGGTGGTTATCATCATTTAGGCTTTGCCTGAAAAAATACTCATGTTAATTCCTTACTTGATTTTTAGCGAAGTCATATAAGGAAAAAACATGAGTAGATACGAGAAAGCATCTCATGTGTATTGGCGATGTCAATATCACATAGTCTGGACACCAAAGTATAGGTTCAGAATATTGAAGAACAAAGTAGGCAGAGATGTTTACAGGTGCATACAAGTGTATTGTGAGCAGTTAGGGTGCAAAGTAGTCGAGTTAAATGTGCAGGTTGACCATGTTCATTTGGTAGTAAAGATACCGCCGAAGTTATCAGTCTCGAAACTAATGGGTGCTTTAAAGGGAAAAATAGCGTTAAAGCTATTTAGCAAATATCCATACTTAAGGAAAAGCAAGTTATGGGGAAACCATTTTTGGCAGAGAGGGGATTTCGTAGATACTGTAGGGATAAATGAAGAAATAATAAGACGGTATGTCAGGCACCAAGAAAAGGAAGAGGTGCAAGAGCAGGCGCAGTTAACACTGCAGTAAACAACGCCCCCTTCTAGGGGGCTAATGCAAAGCCACCTTCTTTAGAAGGTGGATCTTTTACTTTTATCATCATAAGTAATTGATAATACAAATGGCTTGTTTTAATCTGCTGATATTACAAAGCAACTTGGATGATGTGATATGTTGATTTGGCAAGGGAGTACTGCGCTGGCATTTGCAAGCATTGCACTGGGCTTATCAATTTATAGCTATACAAAAGTAAACTCGAATGACAAGCCTGTAGTTATACAGCAGGCAAAACCTAACTTAAAAGAGTTAACCATTCCAGAGCAAGACAGAGAAAACCTAGTTGCCTTACATGGCTATATTTTAGATCTCGAAACACGCATTCACGAGCTTGAAAATCAAACCCACACTCTTGACCAAGAGCAACTGACCTCATTGGTAAAACAAGCAATGGCACAGCAAGAAAGTGAGCGACGAGCTGAGATAGAAAAAAGGAACCCAGCAATAGGTTGGCTAGGAAATTTACCTGATGACTACCGCGAACGCATCAAAGCAGACCCACAATATGCCGACAGCTCAATAAATGAAGCTCTTGCTACCTTACTCAATTTGAGTAAGTCCGAAAATGAGCGCTTAGCAGCCTACGGGCAACTAAAAATGACCTTAAGCATGCTCAGGCGCGACTTAGATGAAAGCCAAGAAAATGCTGTTATCGATGCCATGATAAGCATTAGCGAATACACTAATGATCCTAAGATTCGTGTCAGTACTTTAGAGAATTTATCTCGCCAAAATAACGTCTCGCCTAAGCTCGCTGAGCATTTTCAAAAGCTGTTACAAACAGACGATAATGATTATGTTCGCAATATTTCTGCCACAGCCCTCATCGGCCAATTTTTTCGCGCCACAAGAGACGGCAACAATAGTTATGCCAGTGATTTAGCAGAACGAATAACCACTATTGAGAATAGCAGTAATGCAAAAGCTGCCGAAATCATGGCTGAAAACCTAAAAGGTCCACGCTTAAGAGAAGAACTAGATAAAGCGTTGGGGAAATAAAAAAACCGTAAGTTGCCACTAGTAAAAGGCTCTAGCTCTTGGGTTTTACTTTACGGTGCTTTTTGACTCGCCCGTGTTTAGGGATAATTGTTAAGTACATTACTAAAGCTAACCACGAAAAGAAGATGATACCGATTAACCAAGCATTCTTTTCGTGGCCTTGCGTGCGTTTACTATTGAGCACAATGACCACAGGTAAAATGTAGGCACTGAGTACGATAATTAAAAACACAACTTCATTCATATATACCAATTCACTTAATTAAAAGTATTATTGCGGATTGGTACTATACCAACGCTGACCAATCAACTTCGTCGCTCAAAACTCGTTCAGCAGCGATATAATGCAAAATATCTCCCTCACTCACCACGTAATCAAGTGGCGGGTTTAAGTCCATATTTTTTGCACTCAAATTATGTGCGACACCCAGTAATATAGCATCGTGACTATATTTAAAGTGATGAAACAGTTTGCCAAATTCCATTGCTTGCACGCCTTTTGGAATTGGTAAACTAAATTGAGTATCACCGTGCAATGTCGATAGTAACTCTTCTTGCACGCGACTTGAACCTGGGTCTTGCATTGAACGCACTAATATCTCGGCTGATTTAGCACTGCTACATTCTACATTGTGGCAATGCTCATGTAGCATTTCGATTTTAGTTTCATCAGAAAAATGTGCACTAATGTGGCACTGTTCATTTACCAACTTGCTAATACGTAATGCCGTTGTAAACGTTTGGTCATCATCTTGGCCATCAATAATAATTTTATCGGCTCGGCCAATCGCAATTCGGTTCAACTCATCTAGGTCAGTAAAGCTAGTTAAGCGTGCAAAATCAACCATCGGGTTTGCTAAAAATGGATGCTCCATTTGCTCCGTAACGGCCAATAAAATACGACGATCTAAACGTTTATGATCGGCCAAGATATAATCGACCATCTTCTTAGTACGTGTATCATGCCAACCAAAGATAATAATGTGATTGTTTATATGTGCGAAGCTTTTATCACCCGTCATAGCGCGCCTAATTAAATAAGTTACTGTTTGCCCTGTTTTTCCTAACAGAACGCCAAATAATGCTAAACCAAAAGGTATTTGCAATAATGCGACAATCCAACGGCCAAGCTCAGTGCTCGCACTAAAGTCGCCATAGCCAACTGTTGACGTAGTTACTACATAATAATAAAAATAAGTGCCAAGAGGTGTAAGAGCTTGCTCTCCTGCAAGCATAAGCAGCCACCAAATTAGTAGCATATGCAAAAGCGTGGTAAGCACCACAGCCTGCCAACTTACTTGATCAATATGGCTGCGAATAAGAACTACTATTCGATTAAAAAAATAGTGCATGATCCTTGCAATTTATCGTGGGGGAAATTATCGATACGGTACTGTAATGCAGGATATTTAGCAACAGGCGCTAAATTGAACATACATGTCGATGAAAAATAATAGTAGACTATACTATCTCTGTATTAGGTGTTTAGGGTGAAATATGTCAGGTGTTCTTGCTTCTGTTGATAAGCGTACGCAACTGGTCGGTGAAAACCGCTTAGAGCTTTTGCTATTTTACCTTCACAGCCGTCACTTATTTGCTCTAAATGTGTTTAAAGTTAAAGAAGTAGTAAAGCTGCCACCAATTAGCAAGATCCCTCATGCGCACCCAAAAGTATCGGGGGTAGTCAATATACGCGGTGAATCAATTCCGGTTATTGACTTACGCAAGGCGATTAATATGCCTGAAGCTAAAAACATCGAAGATACAAACCTAGTTATCACTGAATACAACCGCACTGTGCAAGGCTTTTTAATTGGTAAAGTTGATCAGATCATTAATATGACATGGTCAGATATCATGCCACCGCCAACCGCAATTGGTAAAAATCACTACCTAACAGCCTTAACTAAAGTAAAACGCGATGGCCAAGAACATCTAGTTGAAATTATCGATGTAGAAAAAGTGCTCGCCGAAATCGTTGAGTATGAAGTACAAATATCTAATGACATTCTTGATAAAAGTATCGTGAATGAATTTGCAGGCCGCAAAATTCTTCATGCCGATGATTCGCCAACGGCTCGTAAACAAGTAAGCGATACCTTGTCGCAACTTGGCATCGAAATCATACCTGCTCGTAACGGACTTGAAGCACTCGAAATGTTAAAAGGCTGGGCTGATCAAGGCAAAGATGTTGAGAAAGAATTACTCATGGTGATCACCGATGCAGAAATGCCGGCAATGGATGGCTACCGCTTAACACACGAAATTCGTAACGACAGCCGCATGAAAAACCTATATATCGTGCTTAACACATCTTTGAGTGGTAGCTTTAATCAAGCTTTGGTCGAGAAGGTTGGTTGTAATGCGTTTTTATCAAAGTTCCAGCCAATACTGCTAGTCGAAGAAGTTCAGGCTCGCTTAAAAGCGGTGCTTGAGCAAGATTCACAGTAATTAATTTTAGCATTTTTTTTGAAGGCATAAGCTCAAGCAACGACGTCGCAATTTGCCAATCATCGTTATTCATGATTTATTGGCACTATCGATTCGACGACAACAATAAAAACCATGCTAAATCGCGTTGCTAAACCATTCACTAATCTAGTAGAGCGTTATCTACCCGACCCGTTTGTATTTGTTATATTACTCACCTTGCTGAGCTTTATCGTTGCGAGCCTCTTTACTCCGTCAACGCCCACGCAAGTGCTCGCGGCTTGGGGTGGTGGTTTTTGGAACCTATTACAATTTGCCATGCAAATGTTGCTGGTGCTGCTAACGGGGTACATGCTAGCGAGTACCCCGGTGATGCGCAGCATACTCAACAAGCTTGCGACTTTCGCCAACAGCTCTGCCAAAGCGATTATACTCGTTACGCTCGTGTCATTATTGGCTAGCTGGCTAAATTGGGGCTTTGGTTTAGTTATTGGCGCTTTGTTCGCCAAAGCAATTGCGAAACAAACCCGCGTTGATTACCGTTTGTTAGTAGCCAGTGCCTATTCAGGTTTTATTGTTTGGCATGGTGGCTTAGCCGGTTCAGTGCCGCTGACCATCGCAACCGATGGCCACTTTGCACAGCAAAGCATTGGGGTGATAGGTACCGAAAACACAATTTTTTCGGCATTTAATATCGCTATTGTTGTGGGCTTGTTTATTATCATGCCGTTGGTAAATCGCTATATGCTGCCAAGCGAAAAAGACAGTGTTTATGTTGACCCCGCAAAGCTTGATGATGAAACGCAGCAAATAGCAACACCCACCCGCCCAGCCGAAGTCATAGAACATAGTCGTTTGCTTGGTATGGGAGTAGGTGCCGTTGGTCTTGCCTATTTATTTTATTATTTTGTGTTAAACGGAGGCGGCTTAAACTTAAATAGCGTGATCGCAATTTTCTTATTTAGCGCAATTTTACTGCATCAAACACCGCATAATTTACTTAGCAGCTTACAGCAAGCAATCCCTAGTGGCGCTGGCATTGTGATTCAATTTCCATTTTATGCCGGGATCATGGCGATTATGGTAAAAACGGGACTTGCTCAACAAATATCTGAAGGGTTTATTGCCATTGCAACAGCCGAAACACTGCCATTTTGGAGCTTTTTAAGTGCAGGGTTTGTGAATATATTTGTGCCATCAGGCGGCGGCCAATGGGCGGTGCAAGCGCCGATTGTCATTCCTGCAGCACAAACACTTGGCGCGGATATGCCACGGGTTGCTATGGCTGTCGCATGGGGCGATGCTTGGACTAACCTTATTCAGCCGTTCTGGGCACTCCCCGTACTTGCTATTGCCGGCTTAAAAGCAAAAGACATCATGGGCTTTTGCCTTGTGCAGCTTATCATCACCGGCGTGTTTATATCGTTAATGCTGAGTTTTTATCCTTAACACCAAATTAGGAAGTGATAAAGACACTTCCTAATATCTGGCAATACGAGTTAACTTGCTAAGATCTTCATTGGTAAGCTTAGGATTGGGCTTTCTGAGTCAGCAAAGTGCATCATCACAGCAACGTGACCTGCAACAACCAGTGCGTACATTACTGCTGAAAAACCTTGCCCGTAAGTATCAAGAGGAATGAGGTGTGAGTAGTGACGCCCGCGCCACTCAAAGATAATCTCAAGTGCCCCTACAAATAAGAAAAACACCAGTAGCATCAAGCCAAAGGTGTAACTCAGCCACAAGCCAAATAACACACCTAATAAACATACACTTAGGCCTATCCATGAACGCATCGAAAAACTAATGCTTTTAAGTACATGGCCACCATCCAAGGGCAGAATAGGTAACAAGTTAAATAGGTTTAACAGTGCACTGAGTACCGCCACACCGGCGAATATTTCCATTTCAGTGGCGTAGTAAAGCACCACTCCTAGCACTGAGGTAATTAAGCCAAAAGCGGGCCCCATGAGTGAGATCACCACATCTTGCCATCGAGTGGTAATTTTATCATCAGAAACAGCCAAACCACCGACAAAGGGAATAAGGTAAATACCTTTCGTTTTAATGCCAAAATATTTCATTGCGCGCACATGACCGTATTCATGCACAACCAAGCAAGCGATTAACATTAAGGCAAATTCAATGGAAAATAGCCAAGCGTAGCCAGCCACCGAAGCACCCGCTAACGCAGCTTTCACGACTTTTGCACTTTTGAATAATTTAAAACCTAATGCCAGCAAACCAATAATGCCGCGTTTTGGTTCGGCTTCTTGCAACTCAGGTAAAGCAAGTTGACTTACCTGCTGCTGATTAAAAAAAACCACTAAGCTTTTTTCGTGCACTTTACTGGTATCAAGGCCAATACGCTGCCCCTGAAAATCAAACTCATAAAGTTTTGGCTCTGGATTATCGAAGGCAATTGCTTGTTGTTGATGAAAAAGCTGAATTAACTGTGAGCCGTTTAAATGCAAAATAAAGATTTCATCTGCGAGACTCAACTGAAGTCTGACCATAGTTCTTATAAATACGAATAAAAAGTGCGGCTATTATACTTCGCACAGATAAAATTACGAGTTTCAACCCCTTAAGTGATTGTTCATTTATCATACAAAAAGAAATCAATAAACATGACTTAATGCAATTTTTCTACTACTTTTATAATAGTATTCTCATTCAAGGAATGAATATGGTTAAGTCAAATAGGCACATTCTCGTCGTAGATGATTCGAAAGCAATTTTAATTGTCATGCATGCTATTTTGAATGAGCTCGAAGTCCCTCATATCACCACCAGCTTAAGTGCTGAGGAAGCACTAGAAAAAATAAAAAAAGCCCCGAAATACTTTGATGCTGTTTTTACTGATCTCAATATGCCAGACATGGATGGCATGGAACTTATCCGCCATTTAGGCGCCATGAAATACCAAGGTGCAATTGCCATTATTTCTGAGATGGACCCTAAGGTTATAGACCTAGCTGCTGACTTAGCTCGCAAGCATAACGCTCACTTAATTGGTAATGTTTCTAAGCCAGTACAATTAAATCAAGTTTACTTACTACTTCAAAAGTTGGAACACTTTGCTATTCATGTTGAACGAACTCAGGCGCCTATTTCTGAATCATTACTACTGCATGCTATCAGCCACAATGAAGTGATCCCGTTTTATCAGCCTAAAATTAATCGTCATGACAACCGGGTTGAAAGTATTGAAGTATTAGCACGGATCAACACGCGTCAAGAACAAGAAATCATTTTGCCCGAACGCTTTATTTGTGTTGCTGAAGATTTGGACTTGATAAACCTTATTACTTTTCAATTATTTGAAAAAGCCACTAGCGATTTTATTGAAATAAAGGAAAACTTTGATCAAAACTTAAAGCTCGCTTTCAATTTATCACCCTCGCAACTAGAAGATTTAAGCTGCCCAGATAAACTTGCGTTAATCTTACACTTAAATAATTTAACTCCAAGTGAAATCATCCTCGAAATCACTGAGCAGTATGCACTTAGAAGTGCGGCACAGCTCGAAACACTCAACCGTTTACGAATGCGCGGTTTTGGTATTTCGCTCGATGACTTTGGCACTGGCTTTACTAATGTTCAACAACTCAAAACGCTACCGTTTACCGAAATTAAGATCGATCGCACCCTGATTAGCAATATTGAAACCGATCAGTTTTCCCAAGTGATTGTTAGTAGCTTAGTGAATATAGCGATACAAGAAGATCTCGCTATTGTAGCCGAGGGCATTGAGCGAGTGGAAGAACTCGAATACCTCGACCGCTACAAAGAGTTTATTCTTATGCAGGGCTTTTTGCTGTGCCGCCCGAAAGCCAAAGAAGACTTTTTAAATTGGTCACTCTCATGGCGACAAATGGTAAAAACCGCAGCGGGGCATCGCCGCTAAGGTTTACGCTTATCGTCACTGACGATGGTATTACTCGATGCTAAACGTTGTCGCCAACGCTGTTTGGCGACTTTTTGCATATTAGCTGATTGATCGTGCTCATCAACAATTTCGAGCCCCATTAATGCTTCGATTAAATCTTCAAGGGTGACAATACCTTGCACATCACCGTATTCATCCACGACTAAACAAATATGCGTGCGCTCAGACAGTAAGGTTTCGAGTAAAGTCGGCACATGTAAGGTTTCTGGTACGGTGTAAATAGGCTTAACGAGCTTGCTAATTTTATAGTCTTCACCTAGACGATGATAAGCCAGCATAATGTCATTTTTATGCACAAAACCAATAATATCATCACCATTTTTGTCATAAACCAATACCCGAGAAAACGAAGAAGAACCATGCTCCGCCAAGTATTGGTTTACAGTTAAATCTTTATGTACTTTAAAAAGCACCGTACGTGGTGTCATTAAGGTATCGAGTTTGGCATGACGAAAATGCAGCAGGCTGCGAATGATTTCAGATTCATCTTGCCCAAGGGCTCCAGATTCAGTACCAATATCAGCCATGGCTTCAATTTCTTGGCGAATATAATAGGCTTCATCGTAATTACGCCCTAAAAAGCGCGTTAAAATATCTGCAAACCACACAAAGGGTTTTAGAATAAACACCAACCAAATTAGGCTCACACTAACAATGGGTGTTAATCCTCGCCAATAATTAGCCCCTAATGTTTTCGGAATAATTTCAGAAAGCACCAACACCAATAGCGTCATAATTGCAGAGGCAACGCCAACCGCAGCATCTGAAAACACCACTGCAGCTTGTGCGCCAACACCAGCTGCGCCTGCCGTGTGCGCTATGGTATTTAACGTAAGTATTGCTGCCAGCGGTTGGTCTATATTGTCTTTAAGCTTACCAACACGTTTTGCCAGTTGTGGTTGTTGCTTTCTGAGCATGGCAACATAACTTGGCGTAATACTTAACAGTACCGCTTCCATCACTGAGCACAAAAACGAAACCGTAATAGCAACAAACATATAAACAAGTAACAATGTCACTGTAAGCCCTCTTAAAAAGTTAACCTGCTCACCATAGCAATTGAAATCCACAAGCTCAAACCCGACTGCAATCTAACGCAGAGCACTTTTTGGCTAATTTGCAGCGTGCTATATTGGTTTAAATTACCTTCAACAGGCGAAACTATGACACTTTCAACTACTTGGCTAAGCCAATCAGCCAAGCTAAAAACAACATTTAGTGCATTAGCGTTATGTGCGTTAAGCAATACTGCGATGGCCGCTGCCATTGATAAATCAGCGGTGCAATTTATTGGCCCTCTTGACGAAGATATGCAACTTAAGCCATATCAAACGGATCATCGTGATGCCATTATTGCTAACCTATTACCAAGCTTGCAAAACAGCAGCGATAGCATGCGTGTTTTTGGTAATGAACTTGACTGGCAATCATTCGATAAAGTGAGTGCGCTAACACTTGGTGGTTTACAGGCACTCAAATTTACCGCCTCAACTGAACGTTTTAGCCAAGGCTCATTAACACTTAAAGGCATTGAAAACGCGCAGCTATTTATTGATGGTGAAAAGCAAACAGAAAAAAATAAAAGCTATGAGCTAGCTTTAAGCCAAGGCGATCATCAGTTTATTATCATCACTGAGCAAGTAGCCAACTGGAATGAGGTTGAGCTTGATTTTACGGCTAAGTCAGAACTAGATGCTGTGCAATTTAGTGCTAAACAACAACACGGTTTGTCGGCTAAGCAATTATTCGATGCGCCAACGGTTAGTTATATTTCAATGGCACCAAATGGCGATTACTTCATAACTAGCCAACGTCATTACGAAGATGCAACCGCTAATCAAGCGCAATATGTTACTGAGCTTAAAGACGCAAAAAACAATACACTTTATCGCTTTGAGTCAGCCCAGCCGAGTAACATAACTTGGAGCCCAGATAGCAAAAGCTTAGTGTATTTATTAAATGGCGAGCTTAAGCGTTTAAACCTAAAAACCATGCAACTTAGCGTCATTGCTAAAAACCTCGCGGGTGCAAGTGGCTTTCAGTTTTTCGATAACAACAGCTTAATTTTTAGTTGGTCGAAGTCTCCAACAGACAATGGCAAGCTCGCTAAACATTACCAAGGCCTGCAAGACCGTTGGTCTTATGCTCGTACCAAGTCGCAAGTCTATTTACTCGATATCGCCACAGGTCTAAGCAAAATCTTAAGCCAAGGCCCACTTAGCCATTCACTTGAAGATTTTGACGCTAAAAACGGCCACGTCTTAATGAGCCGCTCGGCACAAGCAATGCAGCTATCACCACAACCAGCAACAGAACTTGTTGAGCTAAACCTAGCTACATCGGCTCTTACGGTACTGGGTCAATACAATACATTTAATCAGGCTAAATATACTGACGACGGAATTTATGTCACTGCCGGACCAGATTTTAATAATGGCTTAGGTCGTAATCTTCCTGAAGGAATGCTTGCTAATAACTATGACGGTCAACTTTATTTGCTAAGCCGTGACGGTAAAAAGGCAAGCGCGCTAAGTAAAGAGTTTAACCCGGCTATCGGCCAGTTACACGTACTTAAAAACGGTGATGCGCTTATTAAAGTGACCGAGCAAGATACCGTACAACTTTATCAATTCGACTTAAGCAAAAAGCGTTTTAATAAAGTGAATACGGGTTTTGATGTTGTTGAGCAAGTTAGCTACTCACACGAACGCACCCCGCGCATTTTGGTTACCGGCACCACAGCGTCAACACCTCAGCAGTTAAAACAACTAAGCTTAGGTAAAGGTCGCGCTAAAGTAGTGTGGGACTCTAAGCCAATTGGCTATAAAAATACGCAAGTAGCCTCACTGGAAGAGTTTAACTTTACTAATAAAGATGGCATTGAAATTAAGGGCCGCGTTTATTTACCCCATGATTTAGATAGCAATAAACAATACCCTGCACTGGTTTATTATTATGGTGGTACATCGCCAGTAACCCGTGGTTTTACCGGTCGCTACCCATTTAACCTATGGGCTGAGCATGGCTATGTTGTTTACGTTGTACAACCTACGGGCGCAACCGGCTTTGGCCAAGAGTTCTCGGCTAAACACGTCAACGCATGGGGTGAATACACCGCCAACGATATCATCGACGGCACAAAAGCCTTTTTAGATAAATATAGCTTTGTAGATAGTAAGCGTGTGGGTAATTTAGGGGCCTCTTACGGCGGCTTTATGACCATGCTACTCGCAACTAAAACAGATATGTTCAGTGCATCGATTGCTCATGCTGGAATTTCAAACATCACCTCGTATTGGGGCCAAGGCTGGTGGGGTTACTTATACTCAGCTGAAGCATCTAAAAATAGCTATCCGTGGAACAATCCTACACTTTACAGCCAACACAGCCCGGTTTTTCATGCTGACAAAGTAACAACGCCGTTATTACTCCTTCATGGTGATTCAGATACCAACGTACCGGTTGGTGAAAGCCACAATATGTACACGGCATTAAAATTATTAGGTAAAGATGTTGACCTGATTGAGTACAAAGGTGCAGATCACCAAATTTTTGCTCGTGATAAACGCTTCGACTGGTGGAATACCATGTTGGCTTATTTCGATAAAAACTTAAAAGATCAGCCACAATGGTGGCAATACCTTTATCCTGAAAAGTAGTTTAATCCCTTGGCTGGGCACTGTGTGAGTGCTCAGCTTTCATCCTTTTAAACTATCGCTAAGCCATTAAATTGTAAGAAATAGTTATAAACCTTATCATGACTCTTCTCAGCCTTTGCCATACAGTGCTAACATTACAACAAATCAAGTGTGAAATTAAAGCGAATGACTATTCAAGTTTTATTGGTTGAAGACGACGAACTACTCGTTAAACGCATTCTTAATCATTTTAATGAAACTGAGTTTAATATTGAGGTAGATTCAACGGGTGCAGATGCATTAAGCATTGTACAATCGCGTGCTTCATCAAAAAAAGCAATCTCTTTAGCCGTTATCGACATTGTGTTACCAAAACGCGATGGGCTTTTGCTTGCCAAAGAGCTTAATGCACTAACAGACATTGGCGTTATTGTGCTGTCTAGTCGTGACTCGCAAGCTGACCGTATTGCTGGTCTTGCACAAGGTGCCGATGACTACATTTGCAAACCAGTTGATTTACTTGAACTTGAACTAAGAATGCGCGCCCTGTTTAAACGCATAAAAGGCTCTCAGCAAGATGATGAGAGCGAAGAGTTTATTGAATATGCCGACTTTAAACTGCACCCTGATAACCGCACATTAGTCACCCCTAATGGTGAAGAGTCTCGTCTTACTGAAGCAGAACACAAGGTACTTATTTGCCTTATTGCAAATGCGGGTAAAGCGACATCACGTGAAAAAATTTCCGAAGAAATTGGTCAGCCTGACTGGAGCCCAAGCGATCGTACCGTTGATGTACTTATTGGCCGCTTACGTAAAAAACTCAGTGATGAAAAAGACCAAAAGCGTATCGTAACCGTTCGCGGTAAAGGCTACATGCTATCAATTTAAAAGCTCACTAAAACTGCGTTAATTGGCTTATTAGCCGTTCAAACGCACGATAATTCAACGCCTCTTTTAATTCGTTTAAAGTAATTGCAGGCTGTGCTTTTAGGTCGCTAATGGTACGTGCCACTTTAATAATGCGATGATATGAACGCGGTGATAGCGCCAGTTTTTCGCTGGCTTTTGCTAAAAACTGCAACTCAGCAGTTGCCAACTCACAATGAATGCTCATTTCTTTATTATTCAAGCGCGCATTCACTTTGCCTTGTCGGTTGAGTTGAATTGCATAAGCTCTTTCGACTCTGGCTCTTACTTGTTCACTGCTTTCTTCTACTTGCGTGCTCTGCAATTGACTACTGGTGAGTCGCGGCAGCTCAATTTGTAAATCAATCCTATCGATAAATGGCCCAGATACCCGAGATAAGTACCGCAATACTTGATCTGGCGTTGCACGCTTATCAGTATGACTTCCCGTTGGGCTAGGGTTTAACGCAGCAATTAACTGAAACTGTGACGGGAACTCCATTTGTCGTGCCGCACGCGATATAGTCACCACACCTGTTTCCATTGGTTCACGCAATGAGTCGAGCACTTTTCTTTCAAATTCGGGTAACTCATCTAAAAACAGAACGCCATTATGAGCGAGAGAGATTTCACCCGGTTTAGGATTTGAGGAACCACCAACAAGGGCAACAGCAGAGCAAGTATGATGTGGGTTTCTGAAGGGGCGTTCACGCCAATTCGATAAATCAACCGATTGACCAATTATCGAATATAACGCGGCAGTGCTAATTGCTTCATCATCCGACATGGTTGGCATAACCGTTGGCATACGCTGGGCAAGCATTGACTTGCCAGTACCTGGAGGACCAAGAAACAATAAATTATGGCCACCAGCCGCAGCAATTTCGAGTACCCTTTTGGCTCCAGGTTGGCCTTTCACATCACTTAAATCGAGTAGCGAGTCACGCTGCGACTGCTGCTCTGGATAACAAATATTAAGTGGCAGAGGTTGCTGATTTAATAAGTCATTCCAAACATCTTGTAAGGAGTAAACGGCTTTTCGAGAAACGCCCGACACAAGACTTGCGAGATTGTCGTTTTCAGCGGGTAAGAAACAACAGCGACCCTGCTCTTTCGCTCCTAACACCGAAGGCAAAATAGCATTCACCCCTCTTACCTCACCATTTAAAGCCAGTTCTCCGTAGAACTCATAACGATGAATATCGGGGCAGTTTATTTGCCCAGAAGCGACCAAGATACCCACTGCAATAGCCAAGTCAAAACGGCCACCCTCTTTAGGTAAATCAGCAGGCGCAAGGTTGACGGTTATTCGTTGGTCAGGAAAGCCAAACTGTGAGTTTTCGAGTGCGCTACGCACTCTATCTTTTGACTCTTTGACTGACGCTTCTGGCAAGCCAACGATATGAAAAGCAGGTAAGCCGTTGCCTAAGTGTACTTCTACAATCACTTCAGGAGCTTGCACACCTACTTGTGCACGAGAAAATATTCTAGCTAAAGACACGATCCATGATGTCCCTATCATTCATTCTTAATACTAATCTTAGTCGGGATATTTAAAAACGTGTAATGTAAGGTGCCATTTCATTGCAGCTAAACGCAGTGATAAGGTCATAAGCATAGCCAACACCATGGCCATTTCGGTCACTAAACCCAGTGAGATACTTAATGTGTAAACAATCCCACCTGCGATGCAAGTAATAGCATAGAGCTCACCTTTTAACAGCATCGGCATATTTCCAGCCAACACATCACGGATAACGCCACCAAAACACCCTGTGATCACACCCATAATAATCGCGGTGGTATCAGGCATACCGGCAAGCATGGCTTTTTGCGCCCCCATCACCGCAAAAAATGCTAAACCAAAAGCATCTGCCACTTGCAATGCATTAAGTGAAATCGAACGCTGTTTATTGATTAAACGAGTGGTAACAAATACAGAAAGTAATATAGCCCAGAAATAGCTTTGATCATGTAACCAAAATACGGGCACATCTAAAATAACATCGCGCACAGTTCCACCGCCAATAGCAGTGACTGTGGCTAACACAACAACCCCAAAGCCATCCATTTTTTTGTCGTACGCTAATAGCGTTCCAGAAACAGCAAACACGGCTACGCCGATTAAATCAAACCAATGGTAAAGTTCAGTCATGTTTGTAACTAAAAAGTAATGTTAGTGCCGTTGTAACATAAACTTTTCAATCTTTTAAGCGAAGATTAGATCTAAGTAGATTAGCTGGTGTGTATTTTGATTTACTACGACTATCAATCCTAAAAAAACAGCCCAGTACTTCATACTGTGCTGGGCTTTATATACCCAAACCATTTCAAGGTGCGAGTTTCAGTTGGAATTAAAAGCGATTTAGGCAAGGCATTGATTGCAAGTAATAGTGGTTCTATTGTTAAAATCAATAACGCAGTATAAATCGCTTTTAAACCAACCCTTTGGGCGCTTCGCAGGCACTTACTCTCATCGTTGTTACTTCTTAAAAGGGACTGCCATTCTTGCAAAGTAACGCCTTGATTTAAAGCACCTGTGAAACGCTGAATTCTGCATCTTGAGGTGGTTTGGGTATAAATTACTGCTTAATTAAGCTGCCTGACAAAAATGTATGTAATGCAGGGTCATCATCGTCGTTATAGCTTTCTGGTACTTCAAAACCTAAAGTTTCAACGCTAAATCCTCCATCAACGGTTGTGATAGGAGTCATTAACACGCCATAACCATAATTCTGACTCTCAGTAGCCTCACTAAACATCATTAAAGATCCTAAATGCAGCTCCCAAGACGCACTACGAACTTCACCATCTAATTCGAATGAAGCGCTGCCATCTTCAGCAATGACAATATTTGATGTTTCAACACCACCACTCTCGGCCATATAGGTGAAAATATGTGTACCAATTAAGTCGACTTCGGTAAAAGAATCTTGCTCAATAACTCGCGTAATTCTTTGCATTACACCGAAGTCATCGCCATCTTTAAATTGTAAAAAGTTGCCTTGTGCTTTGACAATAAAGTGCGGGTCAGCTTCTTCTATTGGGCTACCGTATGTTTTTTCATAGAAATCGACAAACACTTTTTGATTCTCAATATCATAATTATAGTAACCTCCAGATATACCCAGCTCATCATTTTCAGTGTCATGAGCAAGCTCTAAGAAAGTACCGTCTTCTTTAAATATGCCCATAAAGAAGTCACCATCAAGCGACCCATCGAAATAAGCACCTACTAGTGGATTTCCCAGACTATAAATACGTGTTAGTACAACATCACCTTCCCCTTCAATTTCAAGAGTAAGTGTATCTGCAGAGACAGACGCTATAATGCTGCCAGCATCGTCAATCCCAAAACTTCCATTGGTATCTTCGCTTAGTTCAACAGCAAACTCACCTGTACTCTCATTCCAAGTAAAATCGCCTAACTCAAATCCCGGATGAGCATCATCAACGCCTTCATCTGCCATTGCTTGAATCTGAATCCACTTCCCATCACGTAAAACCACTGCAACATCAGGTTCATCGGCAAGTTGCCAGGCGCCATCTAACGGGTGCTCTGTTGTAGGGCGATCAATATCAACCTGCGCTTCCGCCATCGCTTTATCAAAGAACCAAGCTTGCTTATCACCTTCAGTACAACTCGCTGACTGCGCATAAACACAAACCGTTAAGAAATACCTATCAAAGTCACTAACCTCTGCTTGCGATGTATTAAACATCAATTTGCCGGAGGCTAAGCTGTAGTCATATTCAGTTAAAACTCCAAGATATGAAAAGCTAATTCTACGTTTATATTCATCTAATTCATCGTTATAGATTGTCTCAACTTTAATAGTTTCAACACCACGTTCCCTTGGCGAATAAAGCTCAATAAAACCAACGTTTGTCGGATAACCATTTTCATCATAGCTAGCGTTTTCTTCTAACCAGTAGGGAGCAAATTTAGATACGCCATATTCATTAGAAACTGAGAAGTTACGAAGATGTGATGAGTAATCCTCTGGGCGTTCGGTTCCGTCATAATTAAAAAAGCGATACTTACGGTAAGTAAAGTTTTGCCCGTTATTGGTTGCTAGCAGACGTTGAGAAAACTCACTATATACTTGGCAAACATCATCTTCAGGGCAGATTGGCTGAATGCCATTACTTGTAAAATAGTTATAACGTAAGAATTCTCCATCACTACTTACTTGCCAAGAACGAAAGTTTTGATTCAAATTAAAATTCATTAAACCATCGTCATAAACGTCGTAATGAAGGTCTGTTTGTGGTGAGTTATAACCTTGGTACACAGTCCATTTACCAAGTAGATCTGCTTCAGTAAATGAAAGCTGGTTATCTTTCACCATTAAACCAGTAACTGTTCGCGAGCTATCATCTGTTTTAGCTTCGAGTGATGCAGCAAATTGATAACCAACTTGTACATTTTTAACTAACCAAATTGCGATGTCATAATTGATACTTTCTGCGCTATTACTTATAAGCAGTTGATTCTCATCGACTTGCCAAGTAACACTTACAGGCGCTTTATCGTTATCAGTGAGCGTCCCAGTTCCACCAGAAAGTAGCTCAATACTTACAGCACTACTATACCCACCAAACTCGCTCAAATTATCAATAACCCAAGTACCAATAAGCTCATCTGCTGTCACTGCAAGTGTTTGTCGTTGTTCAATAAGGGTGGCGTTATAATTAGATTCAGAGCTGTTATACACTTCACCGCTGTTACTGAAACGAGTTTCAGTTTTGCGAGAAAACTCTACAGTTCTATTAGCATCATTCTCCAAGAGAATAATTAGATCTAACTCAACTAAATACTCACATACCTCCTGCTGCTGATCATTTTCATCATTGCTAAATGAGCAGTTTATAAGTACAGGCTCAGCTAAATTAATTGTAATATCCTGCTCTTGCTGAGACCAATTAAAGCTTGTATCGACATCAATCAAACTAGCATAGCCAGTTCCATCAGCCTTAAACTCTAACTGCGCAGTTGATGCTCTATAGTATTGCGGCTGCATTAAAATATACTCACCCACAATACTAGTAACGGTCTGATCTACAAGTTCATCATCTTCTTTAATTTCTTCTTTTGTCGATTCAATTAGACCCGGTTCTTGGCTCTCTACGGTATTAACAAAGTTATCAATATCCTCAGAATTTGATACAAGGTCTAAGGTTGATTCGACGCCTTCAGGAAGTTCATAGTTTTCGTTATCAACAATAATTTTAATTAATGATGCTAAAAGTAACTTCTCATCCGCATCAACAGCTAACAATGCATCATCGAGTGCTTCTTCGGAGTTGATATCAGCACCATCACGAGTCAATAATGCAAACTCTGCGGTAGTAACATTAGTTACATTAACGCCAAAATTATCCTCTTTACTAAGTTTTCCATCAGCTCCTGCTTGCGCCAGCAAAGTTGAAATTGATTTTAGCTGTGAGACAAACTCTACACCGGGATTAATTGAATTATTACCATATGCGACTAGCTTCACTAATTCATTTGCATCAGAATCATCCACTTCAATATCTACGCTAAAACGACCCTGGGCATCCGCGGTTACTTCAAACTGTTCATCACCAATTTGAACTACAACACTAGAATTAACAATTGGCTCATCAGTTACAATGCCTTCAAATGTTATTTTTAGTGCCTTGCGCTTCAGAGCTATATTAACTTCTGCACTTGCAGTTGCATCGTCATCATCTGTTACAGTCAAAGCAAGAACAATATCTGCATCTTCTTCAACTGCAGGTGCTGTAATTGTTAATGTGCTTGTATCGCTACCAGAAAGATCAAGGGTAGGACCAGATACTTGTGTCCAAGCATATTGACTAATGCTTCCGTCACTATCAGTCGCTGTCGCCTGTAAAACTAGCTCCTCTCCCTCTAGTAACTCTGTGTCACTGTTAATTGATACTGTTGGACTTTTATTCTCTTCAGCAACAGGAGGGGTATCATCTTCGTTATTGCTATTATTCCCACCACAAGCTGTTAAGCTAATAATACTGGCTGCGAAAAGTAATTGTTTTATAAAATTCATAGACCTGAAATTTGGAGGGCTCATCATGTTAATCCTTACATTGATTGCGGTATAGCTCACTAAAAAGAGGCAACTGCAGAGCAGTTGCCAATCTCAAAGGAAGCAAATCTTAATAAACACATGAACAAGGTCAGCGCTCGATCACTCTTTTAACCATAAATTAGACTTTATGTTTGCCCGTCAATTTGAGTACTTCGAAGCATGTTTTCCCGTTCATTTTTCATTAAGGTTTTATGGTAGATGAGTTATTCAAATTGTGTGTACTGAATGCCGACAAAAATGTACTCAAATACGACATGTAATTAAAAAACAGTAGGTTAAAGTTTTTGACATTGATATTCTTTTGCCGTCACACCATATTTTTCTTTGAAAAACTTAGAAAAATACGAACGTGAGGAAAAACCAACATCATCTATAACTAGACTTACTTGGCGACCCTGCTGTAACAACTCAGCAGCTCTTTGCAATCTATATTCGCGAAGATATTCACTTGGTGTGATATTTAACAATACTTTTAACTTTCTTTGGAATTGACGCTCACTCAATGCTAAGTGCTTCGCACATTCAAGCATAGAAAAGCCCTGCTGATGAAAATGCTCAGCAACATATTCAGCTAACTTTTCAAGCAGCTTTTTGTCTCTCGGATCGAGTGAAAAGGCCGTTTTTTGCTGAGCTTTATGTGGCGACTTTTCAGATTTCGATTGTTGTGCATATTGAGCTACCCAACCTAGCCAGTTCTCAATTTTTAAAAATAGCTCTTCTCTATCGAATGGTTTAGTGATCACATCTAGCGCGTGTTGCTGCAAACTACTCACTCGAGTTTCATAATCGCCCTTTGCGGTCAAAATAATTACTGGGATATGGCATGTAACGGGCGAGTTATGTAATGAATCTAACACAGTAAAGCCATCAACTTTAGGCATCATTAAATCAGTGATGATTAAATCTGGCACTTGGCTCAAAGCTATTTGCAATCCAACTTGGCCATCTTGCGCTAATAAAACTTGGTAGCGGTGTTGTAACTCAGATTTAAGGTAATGGCGTAACTCATCGTTGTCTTCAATAATTAATACACTGGCTTTATTCTGCACTTCATTTGATTTTGAACTGATACTTGCAGCAGAAGCTTGAGCTGCAAATTGCGTTGCTTGAAATGAAAGTTTAAAACTAGTTCCTTCCCCTAAGCGACTTGCCAGCACAAGCGTGCCTTTGTACTTATCAACCAAACGCTTAACGATGGCTAGGCCAACGCCACTACCTTCTACATTTGCATGACTACTCACTCTGTAGAAAGTATCAAATACTTTGCCTTTTTCAGCGTCTGCGATACCTTTACCTGTGTCTGTTACTTCTATGTTGGCAAGCTCACCTGATACGCTTACAGTTAAGCTGACTTGACCTTGCTGAGTATATTTAAATGCATTGCTTAAAAGGTTGGTAAGAATCGTGATCACCCCTTCTCGGGTGCTTTCGATAAATACGGCTTCTTCAATATCGACCTTAAAGTCGATAGACTTTTCACCTAACACAGCAAACTGCCCTGCGACCTCTCTGGCAATTGCCGATAGTGACACAACTTTTATAATCTCTTCATGGCGCTCATCATAACGAGTCAGCGTTAATAGCTTATCAACCAAATTTTCTAAACGCCGGCTATTTCGCAATACCAAATTCAGCTGCTCACGCTTTTCAGTAATTCGCTCATCAGCTATTAGCTTTTGCAACGGCGCAATCAACAAACTCAAAGGAGTACGTAATTCATGAGATGCATGCGTGAAGAAGCGTACTTTATTTTCGAGTGAATCACTCAGAGCTTCAGCTTGCTGTTCGATGAGCGTTTTTTGCTCTGCGATTTCGTCGGTACGCTCACTAACAATTTGCTCCAGATAATATTTTTGTTTGCGTATCCGGCGAGTCCAAAGCACTGTGAATAGCCAGACCATCGCCAAAATCAGCATAGCCGCTAACAGATAAAACTCACTAGTTTGCCACCAAGGAGCAAGAACGGTTATGTTTAACAGTAATGGAGTGAGCACATTTGCCCCGCTTTCACTACTAGCATTAACTTTCAACTGATATTTACCAGCAGGAAGGTTAGTATAATCAACAGATAAAAAAGGCCCTGTAGCTTTACGCCATTGCTGTTCAAAGCCCGCTAACTGATAAGAGTACAGGTTAGTCTGTGGCTCAGAGTAGTGTAGGTAACTAATCTGAAAGTGAACCCGTTTGATGCCCGCAGGAATAGTCACTGAACGGCTTTTTTCTATTTGGTATAAACTGCCTAAACGACTGACTCCTTCGTTTACCACATCCTCATCATCAAATTGCAAACTAGTAAGTGCCAATTGCCCGCCAATAGTATTAACTTCAAGGTCAGCAGGATTAATGACACTCACCCCCTGTGTGCCACCAAACATCAAGCGGCCATCACGGGTTTTTAAATAAGCACCGGCATTAAATTCATTACCTTGTAAGCCATGGCGAGCTTTATAGTTTTTAATGCTCATGGTTGCAGGATCTATTTTAGCGAGGCCGTTGTTGGTACTGAGCCAAACCCAATCTTCATTGTCTTTTAACAATGCATAAACGACTTGATTAGGAAGGCCTTGAGCGACATTAAACTGATGCACTTGCTGATTGCTCAAATCAATAATATTTAAGCCGTTCGACGTTGCGAGCCACATTTGCTGGTCAATTTCTAAAAACGCACGCACTGTATTATCAGATAAAGCCAAGTCGCCTTTGCGATAATTAGTGAGAGTATCGGTTGCAGCGTTGTAATGATAAGCCCCATCACCATCTGTGCCTATCCAAAGCTCTGCTTGAGAGCTTTTATATAAACTCGTCACCCGCGCAGTCGGAATTATAAGTTGTGTATTCGCTACAGGCTGTGCAAAACTAATAAATTTGCTGCGCTGCCTATCAAAGCAAAACAGCCCTCCACCATTCGTGCCAACCCAGACATTATTTTTC
The DNA here is from genome assembly GCF_015278155.1 of Pseudoalteromonas simplex. Taxonomy (NCBI): domain Bacteria; kingdom Pseudomonadati; phylum Pseudomonadota; class Gammaproteobacteria; order Alteromonadales; family Pseudoalteromonadaceae; genus Pseudoalteromonas; species Pseudoalteromonas simplex. Next base: position 1,874 of record NZ_JADILN010000009.1, on the reverse strand, counting down.
TCATCGACTAAAAGAGCATATATACTGTTTTCAGTTAAGCCATGCTCGCCTTCACCTGCTCGAAAGTGACTGATGCTACCATCGGTATGCAAAACATCAATCCCTTGCTGCCAACTGCCAATCCATATATCGCCATTACGATCTTCGGCAATGGCTTTAATTGCATTGCTACTGATTGAATACGGTGAACTTTCGGTGGTTATGCGCTCTAAACGATTTAATTGCTGATCAAGAATATCGATACCGCCACCCCAGCTGCCATACCAAATACGTTGCTTTGAGTCTTCAAATAGCGCCCACGCATCGTTACTTGAAAGTGGCGCTGGCTTTTTTAACTTACTAAATTGCAATGATGCTGGGTCGAGCTTACTGATCCCATTGGCAGTACCAAACCACATAATGTCGCTACTGTCTCGGTAGATACTATAAACCCGGTTATGAGCAAGACTATATTTATCAAATGGGTCATGTGCTAAAACGGTGAAGCTTGCATTAATTGGATCGTAAACATTAACCCCGCCACCTCGCGTTGCCAGCCAAACTTGGCCTTGGCTATCAAACTCAATATCACGAATTTCATTACTGCTAAGCCCAACACCGCCATCATTAGAGGTAAGCCACTGCGTCATTGTTTTAGTGCTTAACTCAATCTTATATAAGCCACCACCCTGACTTGCCAACCAAATACTGCCATCAGCTGCCTGTTTGATAGCAAAGATACTGGCATGAATATCTATTGGCTCAGCAAAGCCAGAAAAAATAGTATTAATTTGTTGTTTATTAATAAGATCATAATGAAGTAACCCAGCTCCATGGGTACCAATCCAAAGGATGTCGGCAATTTTTGATAGCGCATAAATAGGCTTTTTTAAGTCTGTTATTAACCTTTCAAGTTGCTGTGTTCGCTTATCGTAACGAAACAGGCTGCCGTCGTAAGTACCAATATAAACGTGCTGTTGCGCTACCAATAAACTGGTGATGCGACGCTCTTTTAAGAGTGGCTCAGAAAATTGATAATTATGTAATGCAAGTTGGTTTACACCACTATTTCGCGTACCTATAAACAGCTGTGATTCGCTATCAAGTGCCAATGGATAGATATAGTTATTTGCTAGGCTATTTGTCTCATCAGAGGCTGTGAATACGGTAAACTTATTGCCATCATAACGGTTTAAACCTGCCTGCGTCGAAAACCACATAAAACCTTGCTGATCTTGCACAATATCGAACACAACACTTTGCGATAATCCATCCTCAATATCGTAATTATGAAATGCAGACCAAGCTGAAGGTAAAAACAGAACTGCTAACAGCGCTATAAAAAAACGGATCATCCCTAAATCTACACATTTATTATTAGTTATTAATCAAGCGTAGTTCAGTTCAGCTAACATTCATAATCATTTCCCAATTTAGGGATGAATAACCAAGATAGATATCAAGGGGTTGGATTTAGATGCGAGTTAGCGAGGGTAAAGGCTCTAGGTTATAGGTCAAGCATAACCTTGGGAGTGTTTTATGGTGGTTTGGGTTTACCAAAGAAAAGGTTTACATGTATTGTGTTGGGTTTCGCTGCGCTCAAACCAACCTACCTGAAGAATGAACAGGCAGAATGCTGAGTGAGACACCACACTAAACAACCCTCTCGATCTAATCTGACGTCTGACAGCTGATAGCTTTTTCACCCATAAAAAAACCCGAGACTAAGCTCGGGTTTTTCTTAATGCTTAATGCTTAATGCATCACTATAGTTGATTACTCAACGATAGTTGCAACAACACCAGCACCAACTGTACGGCCACCTTCACGGATAGCGAAGCGTAAACCTTCGTCCATCGCGATTGGGCAGATTAGTTCTACAGTCATCTTGATGT
>NZ_JADILN010000008.1:0-168894 GCF_015278155.1 Pseudoalteromonas simplex | reverse complement strand
GTCGTAGTGAAATGACAACACAAACGTATTTTTATATTGAAAAATACTACAACTCAGTAAGAAGGCATGGCACCCTAGGGTATAAAAGTCCCATGCAGTACGAACAAGTTAATTAAACCCCGTGTCTACTTTATCGGGGTCAGATCACGCGGCTGATCGCTGACGGCTGAAAGCTGATAGCTCTGTGTTGGGTTTCGCTGTGCTCTACCCAACCTACGCCAGATCCTCAAACTTTTCCCTTTCTAACTTGCAACTTTACTCTCGCAAACTTGCTTCCCCTACCTTGTTATGCGATAAAGCGTTTTATATTTGTAATACAATTAAGGTTTGCTGTGTCTCGTAAGAAAACGACCAAGTCAAAAGGTTCTTCAGGTTTAAATCGTAAAAATAGTGAAGCATTTATTGCTAAGTTCTCATCGCATCCAGATACGCATCTATGCCCGTCGGGTTTAATGTATAAAGTGATTGATGATGTTGCAGGAGAATGCATATCAGAGTTCGATACAGTGGTTATTAATCAACGTATTATGCTTGCTGATGGCAGTATTATTGCCGACAGTTATAAAGCGGGTATGCCTGAGGTGTTCGCATTATCCGAAGCTATAGAAGGGTTAAGAGAAGGGTTGCTATTAATGAATATCGGCTCTCGTTATGAATTTGTGATCCCCCCAGAGCTTGCTTGGGGTAAAAAAGGTAACGGTGGCAAAATTGGCGCAAATGCAGTGCTGCATTTTGATGTTCGTTTAATGCGTTTAGCTTAACTCTCTGAGCATAACAGCCTTAGCATAAGTCGACAGAGTATTTAAAACGCGTTAACGTTCACTAATGGTTTACTGAGGAACATTATGGACGCATTTACTTCACGAGTTTACTTTCTTCGCCATGGCGAAATAGCTACGCCTGGAATTCTTTCTGGGCAAATCGATGTCGATTTATCAGAGCTTGGTCATAAGCAAATGCGTCAAGCCTCTGCTGAGCTCATAAATTTAAATGCCATATATAGCTCACCACTAAAGCGTTGCTCAGTCCACGCTGATTATTTAGCAAATCAGCACTCACTGCATGTACAGTATTATAACGCGCTAAAAGAGTTTAATTTTGGTGATTGGGATGGCCAAGACTACCAACAGCTTTGGCAGCAAACGAGTAAGCCTCATATTGGTGATTTTTGGCAACACCCTTGGCAAGTAAAGGTCCCCAATGGTGAATCTATGGCTGATTTTTACGCTCGGGTAGAGGCATGGTGGCACACGTTTTTACAATCACTATGTGAATCTAAGCATGAACAGTCATTGGTAATAAGTCATGCAGGTGTGATTAAACAAATTCTCGCTATTGTTTGTCAGATGCCAAAACAATCAGCCACTCATTTAAATGTTTTTCATCTTCCTTATGCGAGGCTTATTACACTCGATGTATATATAGATGAACAAGGACAAGCTTGGCCTAAAATTGTTTTTTAGCCATCTAGAGCGATATTCATTGAATTATTTACTTAGCCCGCCATAATACTCATATGCTATGGAATGGAGTGAAATTCTCCAGCTGTTCCCGCAACTGTAATCCATCTAAATAATGGTCAGCCAGATACTTAGCACTAACAACTAATCATCGAGCGGGTCAACTCACATCATTTTCTGGTACTTACCAGTGCTTTCTTGTGCGTTGCGATTGCTCGTCAAGAGAGAATAAGCTTGCAACAAAATAGCCATAGCGCTGCACCATTAATATCAGTGTCTGATTTAAGTTGGGGTACTGCGAATAAAACCATACTTGAATCAATTAACCTTGAGTTAAAAGCAGGGCAGTTTATCGGTCTACTTGGCCCTAATGGGGCTGGTAAATCAAGTCTGCTACGTTGTCTTTATCGTTACTTGAAACCTCAGCAAGGGGTTGTTTTGCTAAGCGGTCAAGATATTTGGCAAATCAGTGCTGATGAATATGCAAAGCAGGTTGCAGTGGTTTTGCAAGAGTCTCCATCGCAGTTTAATTTGTCTTTGTTCGATGTAGTGAGTTTAGGATTAACACCTCATAAGCGACTTTTCAGCGGCACGTCTGCCAATGATAAGCAACGAATATATCAGGCGATAGAGCAGGTTGGTTTGTCTCATCATAGTGAGCAAGCATTTGATTCGCTCTCTGGTGGTGAAAAGCAAAGAGCGCTTATTGCACGTTCTATCGTACAACAACCTAAGTTGCTCATCATGGATGAGCCTACCAGTCACCTTGATGTTAAATACCAAATTCAAATAATGGAATTAGCAAAGTCCCTCGATGTGACAGTGCTTGCCTCTTTCCATGATTTAAATCTCGCAGCGAGTTTATGTGATGAATTATTGGTGATTGATGAAGGGCGTTTGGTTTGTCAGGGGCAACCAAAAGCGGTGCTAACTGAGCAGCTGTTGAGTGATGTATTTGGTGTCTGTGCAGCGGTATCTGCTCACCCTCAATCAAGCACTGATAAGTTTATTCCGCACATCACTTATTTTTATGGCTATCAGACACAGGAGCATCAACATGACTGATGCAATGCGTTTAAGTATCTGTGTTGTCGTAGGGCTTATTAGTTGTTTTTTAGCATTGAGCTTTGGTGCTGCAAATACGCCACTGAGTGATGTTTTTAATGGTTTGTTTAGCCAAGGTAGCGATGAATTTGTGCAGCGTATTATTTGGCAGTTACGTATGCCCAGAACAATGCTGGCATTTTTAGCAGGTTCTGGGCTGGCTCTTGCAGGATTAATTTTGCAGACCGTAACCCGAAACCCGCTTGCTGACCCTTACTTGTTTGGTATTTCTTCTGGGGCTTCATTTGGTGTGGTGTGCTTTATAGCCCTAACCGGTGTGAGTTTTGGCTTTAGTATGTCAGTTGCAGCATTTGCCGGAAGCTTACTTTCTATGCTGTTGCTTATTGCTATTGCAGGGCGTCGCCATGTTGGCCAAGTTGAAGCCATGTTACTCGCTGGTGTTGCTTTATCTTTCTTATTTAGTGCTCTGACTAGTCTGCTGCTTTATTTTAGCGATCCACAAGCCATCACCGCTATCTTGTTTTGGACGATGGGCAGTTTTTCTCGTGCTCAGTGGGGCACTCTTTGGCTGCCGTTTGCAGTTATTATTGCCTGTATGACTTTGATGATTGCATTTCGTCGTCAGCTAAATGCGATGCTGCTTGGTGATGAAAGTGCAGCGACTTTGGGGATTCATGTACAACGCTTTCGGATCATGATGCTACTGCTAAGTTCATTAATAACAGCGGTGCTTGTTGCTATGTGTGGTGGCGTTGGCTTTGTCGGCCTGATGATCCCACATATTGTGCGCTACTTTTCGCCGCAAGGCAGCAGCCATAACTTAGTTATGACCTCCTTGGTCGGTGGCATTTTTATGGTGTGGGTCGATGTGTTATGCCGAACCCTATTGAATAACCAAGAACTACCTGTTGGTGTGATCACAGCCGCTATCGGTAGTGTGTTCTTTTTATTCTTACTTTATTTTCGTAAACAGAGCAGGTAGCGAATGTTTAATATCATGCCTATTGATCAGCAATTTTCAGCTGTAATTCAACAAAAAATAGACCTTAAAACAAAGCCGCTAGGCGCTTTAGGTCAGCTTGAAAGTTGTGCCAAACAATTAACGCTTATTTTTTCAAAGCAGCTTGATAGTGAGCAGGCGCTAGTTGCCTTTAAACCGGTTATTTCAAACCCTTCTCTAGTTGTATTTGCAGGCGATCATGGTGTGGCAAGCCAAGGCGTGTCAATTGCTCCTAGCAGCGTTACATCACAAATGGTGGCAAACTTTGCAGCAGGAGGCGCAGCTGTCAACGTGTTTTGTCGTCAGTTGGGCTGGCAGCTGGAAGTTGTGGATGCAGGAACTCTCAATACTTCACACGATAAAAGTGTGCATAACCAGCGTTTAGGTGAAATCACTGCACCACTGAATACTGAAATGGCTATGTCTCTTAATCAGGTTAAAAAAGGGTTTGCATTAGCCAAGCAGCGAGTTCATTCACTCTATGAGCAAGGTTGTAATACCATCGCCTTTGGTGAGATGGGTATTGGCAATACCACAAGTGCTGCGGCATTAATGGCTGCCTTGTTGTCGTTACCTGCCAGCCAATGTGTTGGTAAAGGCACAGGTGTGAGTGACGAGGTTGTTGCTAAAAAAATCAAGGTTGTCGAGCAAGCCCTTCAATTACATAAAGCTCACTTTGATGAGCCACTAATGACGCTCGCTGCATTAGGCGGTTTTGAAATTGTACAGATCACCGGTGCCATTTTAGCTGCTGCCGAGCTTGGTATAGCGGTGATCGTGGATGGCTTTATTTGTACCGCAGCGGCGCTTGTTGCAACTCGCATTAATGCAAACGCTCGCGATTATATGTTATTTGCTCATGCCTCAGATGAGCAAGGGCATAAAGCAATGCTCAATGCCTTGCACGCATCGCCTTTATTGCAGCTTGATTTAAGATTAGGAGAGGGCACCGGGGCTGCGCTTGCCTTACCTTTACTGCAAGCATCTTTGGCATTTTACAATGACATGGCAAGTTTTGCCGATGCCAATGTTGAGCAAGTTGTCTGATATGAGCGCTGAACAACACACTTCTGACTCTACCCCAAGTCAGCTTCAACTATTTTTACTGGCGCTTAGTTTTTTAACGCGGATACCCGTTAAATTAAACTTTGCAGTATCGAGTCAGGCACTCAATCAGGCCAGCCGCTATTTTGCATTGGTCGGTGTAATATTAGGTGTACTTTTAGCGCTGATCTTTTTACTGCTAAGTTGGTTATTCCCTGCAGCCATTGCAGTCGCGTTAGTTATGGCGTTTAGCTTGATAATCACAGGGGCATTTCATGAAGATGGCCTTGCAGATGTCTGGGATGGCTTTGGTGGTGGTTGGCAAGTAGCAGATAAGCTGAGCATTATGAAAGATAGTCGCTTAGGTACCTATGGTGCTGCGGCGCTTGTGATGGCCTTATTAATTAAGTACCAAACACTCGTCGCACTTAGTGAAGTAACCAGTACTGTGATTATTGCACTTGTTTTAGGGCAAAGCTTAAGTCGGGTTGTAGCAACAAGTTTAATTGCAGACATGGACTATGTAAGTCAGGACGCCACATCTAAAGTAAAACCCATTGCGATGCATTTAAGCACGCAGAGTTATCAAATACTGCTAGCAACTGGCGGTGCGGTGTTAGCAATTGCATGGTTGTTTTTTGGCTTTACTTTAGGGCAATTATTAATACTCATCAGTGTGCTTTGTGTTACTCGCTTACTATTAAAGCGCTGGTTTGAAAAACAGTTATCTGGCTACACCGGCGATTGCTTAGGGGCAGCCCAGCAAGTATCTGAGCTTGTTACTTACCTTTGCTTGGTGAGTTTATTATGAGCCAACAACATACTTTAATTTTAGGCGGTGCTCGCAGCGGTAAAAGCCGTTTTGCTGAGCAGCTGGCAACAGATTCAAACAAGCCGCTTATCTATATTGCCACAGCCAATGCGGGTGATGAAGAAATGACAGCCCGAATTAATAGGCATCAAGCAGAGCGCGCTAAGCATTGGCAGCTTGTCGAAGAGCCTTTGTATTTGGCTAAAGCACTACAACAATATAGCCATGCTGAAAACTGTATTTTAGTGGACTGTTTAACCCTATGGTTGAGTAATTGCTTATGCCAGCAGGGTGAAGCATTTTGGCTTGAGCAAAAAGCGGACTTACTCGATGTGCTATCTCAATTGCCGGGTGAGGTGATTTTTGTCAGCAATGAAGTGGGTCATGGTATTGTGCCGCTGGGTGAATTAAGCCGTCAGTTTGTTGATCATTCAGGTTGGTTGCATCAAGCCTTAGCACAGCAAGTTGCACGTGTTGAGTTTGTGATTGCAGGTCTTGCACAAACCTTAAAAAGAGAACAATGATGAAAACAATAATGGTGCAAGGCACGACCTCAGATGCAGGTAAAAGTACTCTTGTAGCAGCACTTTGCCGGATCTTTGCTAATCGAGGCATTAAGGTTGCGCCTTTTAAGCCACAAAATATGGCGTTAAATAGCGCCGTAACCGAAGATGGTGGCGAAATAGGTCGCGCACAAGCTTTGCAAGCAGTAGCGGCAAAAGTCCCCGCAGAAGTCGATTTTAACCCTATCTTATTAAAACCTAATAGCGATACCGGAGCGCAGGTAATCGTTCATGGTAAAGCGCTTTCGAATATGGAAGCGGGCAGTTATCACGACTACAAAAAAGTGGCGATGGATGCAGTTCTTACTTCGCAGCAGCGTTTAAGTGAACGTTTTGAATTACTGGTTGTTGAAGGTGCAGGGAGCCCAGCAGAAATTAACCTGCGCGAAAACGACATTGCTAATATGGGTTACGCTGAGGCGGTTGATTGCCCGGTGATCATCATTGCCGATATCGATAAAGGCGGCGTGTTTGCTCATTTAGTCGGAACGTTAGCCTTGTTGTCTGAGTCGGAGCAAGCGCGCGTTAAAGGCTTTGTGATTAACCGTTTTCGTGGTGATATTGCGTTATTGCAAGGAGGCCTTGATTGGTTAGAGCAATACACCAATAAGCCAGTGCTTGGGGTGTTACCTTATTTACATGACTTAGCACTCGATGCAGAAGATGCCGTTGCTATAACTAATCAGGTAGATAAACCGCAATTACGCATAGCCGTGTTGCTACTTCCTCATATTAGTAATCACACAGACTTCGATGCACTGCGATTACAACCAGAAATTGATTTACAGTATGTACGTCATACCCAGGCTATTCCAAGTGTTGATCTGATTATTATTCCGGGCAGTAAAAATGTACTCGGTGATTTAGCGTTTTTAAAAAATGAAGGCTGGCATAAACAAATAACACGTCATCTACGCTATGGCGGTAAAGTGCTGGGAGTATGTGGTGGGCTGCAGATGCTAGGCAACTACCTTACTGATCCACATGCTGTGGAATCTAATTTAGGCAGCGCAGCAGGGCTTGGGCTTGCTGACTTTGAAACGCAATTAGGGCAACAAAAAGTACTAAGCCAAGTCTCTGGTACTCTTCATTTAAACAATAGCGATAAAGCAATATCTGGTTATGAAATTCACGCCGGGATTAGTCAAGGGCCGGCACTTGAAAAGCCATTTTTGAGTTTTAATGAACACCCAAGTGGATTCAAAGTAGATGGTTTTATTAGTGATGATAACCAAGTAGCAGGTACTTACTTACATGGCTTGTTCGATACCCCTGAAGGCGTATCTGAGCTAATAACTTGGCTTGCAGCAAATAGCCAAATTAAGCCAATTGATATTAACTTAAACCGTGAACAGCAGTTAAGCCGTTTAGCTAGTATAGTAGCAGAGAATCTCGATATTGAACAAATCATCAATATTTATGAGAACTTCAATTTAGAGACATAAGGAACAACAATGAGCGAACAGAATCAAGATAAGCACCAACAACGCCAGCAAAAAGTAAAACAAAAAGTCGACGAACGGATTGCTGCTGCACAAAAAGAGCAGGGTATTTTTCAGGTTATAACTGGCAACGGTAAAGGGAAATCGACTTCTGGGTTTGGTACTGTTGCACGTGCGGTAGGTCACGGAATGAAAGCAGCTGTGTGTCAGTTTATTAAAGGCACATGGGAGTGCGGTGAACGCAACCTACTGGAAAAAGCAGGAGTTGAATTTGTTATTATGAACACCGGTTTTACTTGGGAAACACAAAATAAAGAGTCAGATACTGCTGCTGCGCAAGTGACATGGCAAGAAGCAAAAAGAATGCTGAAAGATGAGTCGATTAACCTCGTTATGCTAGATGAAATAACCTATATGATCACCTACGGCTATATTGATTTAGACGAAGTGCTAGAAGCCGTTAGCTCTCGCCCTGCTATGCAATCAGTGATTATTACAGGTCGTGGTGCGCACCGTAAACTAACCGACTTAGCTGATACAGTCAGTGAAGTCAGAAACGTAAAACACGCTTTTGATGCAGGAATAAAAGCACAAAAAGGGTTCGATTATTAACATGAGAACCATTAAGTTTGCACTCGTAAGTGTTTTATTTTATTTACCAACATTGGCTCAGGCTAATGAAATAAAAGAGCCTCAACGTATTGTTGCCTTAGCCCCACATATCGTTGAAAACCTGTTTGCGATTGGTGCTGGAGAGCGCATTGTGGGTACTGTTGACTATGCAGACTTTCCTCAGCAAGCGAATGATATCGAACGGGTAGGTGGCTATTACGGAATTAACATGGAAAAGCTGTTGTCGTTAAAACCAGACCTAGTTCTGGCTTGGAAAACGGGTAACAAAGCTGAAGATCTCGCTTACATTGAAAAGTTAGGTATTCCGGTAGCGTACAGCAATCCAAATCAGGTTGATAATGTGGCAGATGAACTACGTAAACTAGGCACGCTTACGCATTTGCAAACCAAGGCAAATAAAGTAGCCAAACAGTTTGAAACTAAACTCAACGCTATTCGTACAGCGCAAGAAGGCAAACCTAAAGTGTCGGTGTTTTATCAATTATGGCCTGAGCCAATGATGACAGTTGGCGGAAATACTTGGATCAATCAGCTATTAACTATTTGTCATGCGGATAATGTGTTTGCTAATAGTGATACAGACTACCCGCGCATTAGTATTGAAAATGTATTGGTTGCCAATCCAGAGGTCGTGATTATTCCAGATGAAAAATCGAAAAAGCCTCAGCCTAAAATTGATTGGCGACAATGGCCTGAATTACCAGCGGTGCAGCATAACCAGTTTATTAGTGTAAACGCAGACTTATTGCACCGTTTTACAATCCGTATGCTTGATGGTTTGACCGACATGTGTGGTAAAATAGACGTTTCTCGTCAGCAAATACAGGCTTCAAAATGAACGATTGGCAAACATTTCTAGATACTGAGCTTGCTAAGCCCTACATGCAAGAAACCTTACAATATGTGGCCGATAGACGCGCAGCAGGCGTTACCGTTTATCCCAAAGACGAACAGGTATTCTCAGCTTTTGATGCTACCCCTTTGAATGAAGTTAAGGTGGTTATTTTAGGGCAAGATCCTTACCACGGAGAAGGGCAAGCCCATGGCTTGTGCTTTTCGGTATTACCAGAAGTTAAAAAGCTGCCCCCGTCTTTGAAGAATATGTACAAAGAGTTGGCTACTGATATAGAAGGTTTTGAGATACCTCATCATGGCTATTTGCAAAGCTGGGCCGAACAAGGCGTGTTCTTACTCAACACAGTATTAACGGTTGAGCAAGGGCAAGCTCATTCTCATAAGCATCTTGGCTGGGAAAAGTTTACTGATGCAGTAATTGCGCTTATCAATCAGCACTGTGACGGTGTGGTGTTTGTGTTATGGGGCGCACATGCTCAGAAAAAAGGTAAACACATTGATACCTCGCGTCATCATGTGATCCAAGGCCCGCATCCATCACCGCTTTCTGCACATCGTGGCTTTTTTGGTTGTCAGCATTTTTCAAAGACAAACCAGCTGCTTACTGATCAAAATAAAGCACCAGTAAATTGGTCGTTGCCGCAAATGCAAAAGGCCCTTACGGGCCTTTAATTAAAAGTCTAATTCATCAAGCTCAACGCTGTCTGTGAAATAGTCTAACTCCTGTAGTTCTTTGCGAAGTCTATGCTTGTCTTTCAACGCTTCGATTTCGCGCCATTTTCTCTTTTTATTTTTTGTAGAGGTCTTTTTTGTTGTACTAGGACCTTCTAATATTTCTAAAATATCGTCTAGGCTATCCATGAACTTCTCCTATTGATTTTTTGAACCTCGGAAATACCTATACCACAGGCTGCTCAAAAATAGAATAAAAAAGTGACAATACTGTTACAGAACTGTGATTGATAGATGAATAGATCAAAGAAGGTGGTTTTTTAGAAACAAAAACGCCACCTAGCGGTGGCGTTTTAAAAAATACTGTAATTTAAATTACATTGCTTTAAAGCGTGCTTCTAATTCAAGCTGTGCTTGAGCAAAAGAACGAATACCCTCAGCAAGTTTTTCTGTTGCCATAGCATCTTGGTTATGTAACCAGCGGAATTGGCCTTCAGTTAGTGGTGCTGGTTTTTCTTCAACAGTAAAGTCGCTCTCTAGTATGTACTCTTGTGCATCCGTTAATTGGCCTAACTCTTCTAAAAGAGCAGGGCTAATCGTTAACTTATCACAGCCAGTCAGTGCGATGATCTCGCCTGTGTTACGGAAGCTTGCGCCCATAACAACCGTTTTGTAATCGTGGCGTTTGTAAAATTCGTAAATGCTACGTACAGATTGCACACCTGGATCGTTTAGCGGATCTGTTGGTTTTTCCATGCCGCTAGCAACGTGCCAGTCTAAGATACGGCCAACGAATGGTGAAATTAAAAATACGTTCGCATCGGCACATGCGCGAGCTTGTGCTTCAGAGAATAACAGCGTTAAGTTACACTTAGTGCCTTCTTTTTCAAGCTGTTCTGCAGCTTTGATGCCTTCCCAAGTTGATGCAACTTTGATAAGGATTTTATCTTTGCTAACGCCTTCTTTTTCGTAAAGGCTCAGTAACGTATGTGCTTTGTCGATAGTCGCTTGGGTATCAAATGATAAACGTGCGTCTACTTCTGTAGAGATATAACCAGGTACGATTTCGCTAATTTCTTTACCAATTAATACAGCAAAGTAATCACATGCTAACTCAAGTTGTTTAGCTGCATCTTGCTCGGTTTCTTTGGCATATTGCCACGCTTTATCTAAATAAGGCTTATACGCTTCAATTTCACTGGCTTTTAAAAGTAGAGATGGGTTTGTTGTTGCATCTTCTGGTTGGTGCTTTTTGATAGCTTCAATATCACCTGTATCTGCAACAATAGATGAATGCTGTTTAAGCCTTTGTAGTGCTGAAGTCATTTGCTTTCCTCATTCCAAGCAAGTTAAAAGAAAATCCATTATAGCGGCCTTTATGCTGCAACACTATGACAGTGTTTAATAGGTCAAATGTCCTTAATACAGAAAACTAGAACATTATGTATGAAAAGAGCAGCGGATAAAGGCAGGACGAAACAAAACGTGCATTTTGATTCAATTAATGTTGAAATTGACATCAAACAAATTACAAGTCAATAGCTAAGTATGATCACTGTTATTTCACCTGCAAAAAATTTAGATTACGAAACACCAGCCACGACCGATAAATTCACTCAACCTGAATTACTCGAGCACAGCGAAGAGTTAATGTCAGTTTGCCGTGATTTAACACCAGCGCAAATTGGTAGCCTAATGAAAATCAGCGATAAACTAGCTGGTTTGAATGCGGCACGTTTCGCCGAGTGGTCACAGCCATTTACGCAAGACAATGCAAAACAAGCCGTGCTAGCCTTTAATGGTGATGTATACGGTGGCTTAGATGCGCAAACGCTAAGCGATGCTGATCTTGATTACGCACAGTCGCACTTACGTATTTTGTCTGGTCTTTATGGTGTGCTTAAACCATTAGATTTAATGCAAGCTTACCGCCTTGAAATGGGTACTAAGTTAGAAAACCCACGCGGTAAAAACTTATATGAGTTTTGGGGCAGTGTTATCGCCGAAAAGCTAAATACAGTGCTTGCTGAGCAAGATAGCAAATACTTGGTAAACCTTGCTTCGAATGAGTATTTTAAAGCGGTTGATAAAAAAGCATTAAATGCACAAATCATCACCCCACATTTTAAAGACTGTAAAAACGGCCAATATAAAGTGATCAGCTTTTATGCGAAAAAAGCCCGCGGCATGATGGCGCGTTACATCATTGAAAATAAAATCACCCAATTAAGTGATTTAAAAGATTTTACTGTTGCTGGTTATTACTTTAGCAGCGATGCAACAGCAAAAGAATTAGAGCCTGTTTTCTTACGAGAAGAGCAGAACTAAACTTTTAGTAAAATGAATTAAAACAGCCGTGCTAAGCACGGCTTTTTTGTGCTTGTATGAAACTGGCGCTTATTTTGCAAAACACCTTTTATGTTTCTTAATGTATCAGGTAGTCGCATGTTAAAAATACCAACCGTCGGTGAAGCCGAAAAACTTATAGAAGAAAAGCTCGGTGGCTGGGTTGATATCATCATAAGCCATATCCCTAACTTTATTGTTGCAGTAATCATTACTATCGTGTTTTCACTGCTGGCGCGTATCGTTGGCTCAATGCTTAGAAAGCTATTACGCCGCTCGTTAGAGTCTTCGCAAATCGCAGACTTAATGTCATCGATAGTAAAAGTCATCGTGTTATGCGTAGGCTTATTTGTAGCCCTTGATTTCTTGGGCCTCAGAGGCACGGTCACCTCATTACTAGCTGGTGCGGGTATCGTAGGCCTTGCAATTGGTTTTGCCTTTCAGGACATGACAGAGAACCTTATAGCGGGTATTGCTATGGGTATTCGCAAACCATTTAAAACAGGGGATGTAATTCGCACTGAAAGCGTGTTTGGTACTGTACGGGCGATTAACCTTAGAAACACCCTCATTGAGAACTTTTATGGGCAACTTATCTTAGTGCCTAACAAGATTCTATTTAGAAATATACTCAGTAACTACAGTACCTTAGGTGTGCGTCGTATCGAAGTGCCAGTGGGAATTTCGTATGCAGATGACCCCGAGCAAGCTGCTGAGGTGATTGTTAAAAAAATCAATGAGTTTGATTTTGTGATCAAACAAGAAGAAACCGCAGTTTACGCCGAAAGCTTTGGTGATAGCAGCGTTAACTTACTAGTTTGGTTTTGGATTAAATACCCCGGCGAAGCGGATTTCATGACCGTTCGCCACAAGGCTGTTGTGGCAGTTAGAAACGCCCTAAGCGAAGCTGACATGACCATCCCATTCCCAATCCGCACGTTAGATTTTGGCATCAAAGGCGGCGAGAAATTAAATGCCATGATAAGCGAAAAGCAACAGAGTAAAGACGCGGAACCACAAGCGACTGATGAGTAAAATTTACTGACTCATCGGCGTGATTTACACAGGGAAGTGTGGTTGAGGTGGAGTTCATTCGCAAAGAAAGTGATTAGTAATTAAAGTAAAGTTATTTGTTATTTCTCATATAATACTCAAACTCCTCTCTACTTATATTAGCTATTGAAAAGTTTGGTATAACTTGCTTTGTTGCAGGTATAGCTCTCGTTTCCGGAGGGAAATGCCAAATATTAAAGTCATTGTTCGGCATTGTATCGTATGCAAGAGAATCCCAACCTAGAATACTTGCCATTTTACTTATAGCTATTTTCTTAGCTAGCTGCATTTGTGCCGAAGGATTAAAAAACAATTGATAACTACTGTTAACTGCGCCAGTTAATATGTCTACTGTTTGTAAGCCCCAATGATATTTAGAATCTTCCATTGCAACATGATGTACTTTTGAAGATGTTGGCAGCTTCGCTAACATATGATTTGTTACTATCTGCATTACTTCATTTTGTTTTGAATAAGAGCTAGATTTTTGATCTGCAAAAACAGTTATTTTTGCATTTTTCGAACGGCTACTCTCACGGATGAGGAAATCATAAGTCGTGTAAAAAGCTGTCTCCTCATTGCTATGCCACTTTCTATATGGTTGCTTATATACTGCTATAGCATGAAATGAAACAGGACTGGTTAATATGAATCTCAGTATATCTATACATAAATTTATCTGACCAGCACTTTTCCTAACTTTTTCCCATTTTATTTCACCTTGTAGACCACTTTTATCGTAAATGTCAGAAATTTTTTGATTGAATTCAGCGAAGTAGTGCTTGGGAATGGCAATTATACCTATCGTGTAGCAGGGACATCCTTTTGAGGTTCCACTTTCATCGGCAAATGCAAATATTTCATCCATGACTCAAATACCTTTTGACTCTCAATAATTTGGTTGTTCATAAATTGTACAAATGAATAATAAAACATTTTTAACAAATTAACTAAGGAATTACTACCGGAAAGTTATCTTCGTAGCTGATGTTCGCGCGAAATGAATTTTACGCCTAGGGTGAGCCGTATCTGACTTAGCGCTTAAAATTTACGGTTTAAAGCTTTTAATTAACGTGCTGGTTTTTGCTTTGCTTCAAATTTTAACCCACAGGCTATTCCCCCTAAGTAAGGGGGTTACATTTTAAGTGGACACCTGTTGCGCAACACGCTACACTTTGGCAATGATCAAGACATTCAAACATAAAGGCTTGAAAAAGTTCTTCGAGACTGGAAGCAAAGCAGGGATTCAAGCCAAACACGAGCGCCGTTTGAGAATGCAACTAGCCGCTATAGATACCGCTTCGATTATTGAAGATATCGATTTACCTGGGTTTAAGTTGCATCCATTAAAAGGCAATCGTGATGGTGTTTGGTCAATAACTGTAAATGGTAATTGGCGAGTAACATTTGAATTTAAAGATGGTAACGCCTACATATTAAACTACGAGGATTATCACTAATGACTATGCATAATCCACCGCATCCGGGTGAATTTATTTCCGATGTATATATGGAGCCTTTCGGTTACAGCTGTAGATTTGTCGCGAAACAATTGGATGTCTCACCTTCAACTCTTAACAGAGTCCTTAAGGGGCAGAGCTCAATTACTCCTGAAATGGCATTAAGATTATCTAAGGCTTTGGGTAGAAGCCCTGAAAGTTGGCTATCGATGCAGGATAATTACGATCTTTGGCAAGCTAAACAAAATGTTAACCTAACCAAGGTACACCCTATTAGTTTTGCAGTAGCGTAATGAGAATAATCACAAGCTTGCTGCTACTTTGGCTGTTCACCTGAAATTTCTTGTGTGTTATTTATAAGAAATAAGCCATCGCGCAAAATAAATTTCACGCCTACGGTAAGCTATTTATGGCTTAGGGCTTGAAATTTACGGTTTAAAGCTGTGTTCCCGTGTTGGGTTTCGCTGCGCTCAAACCAACCTACCTTAAAGTTTTGTCCTACAAAAAAAGCGCAAGCAGTTTAACTGGTTGCGCTTTTTTATTTATTCGGTATACCAATGATTAGTGAAGGATACGTGCTCTGATAGTCCCTTCAACAGCACTTAGCTCTTTAAGAGCGACTTCTGATTGGTCTGTATCTACATCAATTACTACGTAACCAATTGATTCATCAGTTTGTAAGTACTGGGCTGCGATATTAATGCCGTGCTGTGCAAACGCTTGGTTAATTTGCGTTAGAACACCTGGGCGGTTGTGGTGTACGTGTAATAAGCGGCTGCGGTTTGCAAGTTCAGGCAGTGACACTTCAGGGAAGTTAACCGCCGTAATGGTTGAACCATTATCTGAGTACTTAGCAAGTTTGCCCGCTACTTCAATACCGATATTTTCTTGTGCTTCTTGTGTTGAACCACCAATATGCGGAGTCAAAATCACGTTATCGAACTCGCGTAGCGGTGATACGAACTCTTCATCATTTGATTTTGGTTCTACAGGGAACACGTCGATTGCAGCGCCGCTCAGCTTTTTATCACGCAGTGATTCTGCTAGAGCGTCAATATCAACAACAGTGCCGCGAGAAGCATTGATCAAGATTGCGCCTTGCTTCATTACTTCAAGCTCAGCCATACCAATTAGGTTCTTCGTTTGTGGTGTTTCTGGTACGTGTAAGCTAATAACGTCAGCACGTTGTAGTAACTGAGTTAGGTTATGAACTTGCGTTGCATTACCCAGTGTTAGCTTGTCTTCGATATCGTAAAACTCAACGTTCATGCCGATATTTTCAGCCATGATACCTAGCTGTGTACCAATGTGGCCGTAACCAATAATACCTAAGGTTTTACCACGTGCTTCAAATGAACCGTTGGCTGATTTTAACCAACCACCGCGGTGTGCTAGGGCATTACGCTCTGGAATACCACGAAGCAGTAATAAGATTTCACCAAGTACTAATTCTGCAACAGAGCGGGTGTTTGAAAATGGTGCGTTAAATACCGCAATACCACGTTCACGAGCACCTTGCAGGTCGACTTGGTTAGTACCGATACAGAAGCAGCCGATTGCGACTAGCTTTTCAGCTGCTTCTAATACCGCTTCATTAATATGAGTGCGAGAACGAAGGCCTACAAAGTGCACATCTTTAATGCGCTCAATGAGCTCGTCTTCAGGTAAGGATGTTTTTACGTAATCAATATTACTGTAGCCATTACGCTTAAGCGTTTCTACAGCACTTTGGTGCACGCCTTCCAGCAAGAGAATTTTAATTTTGTCTTTTGCTAACGATACCTTACTCATATCCTCATTCCTATTTACTTTATTTGCGGCCCGTTTTTGGTGCCGATAATGACTTTATCTGCGCCGCGATGGGCAAATAAGCCGTTTGTTACTACACCAACAATCTGGTTGATTGTTAGTTCTAATTCTTTGGCGTTGCTGATATCTAAATTGTGCACGTCTAAAATGACGTTACCGTTATCTGTTACAACACCTTCACGGTAAACAGGGTCACCGCCTAGTTTTACTAGTTCACGCGCTACATAGCTGCGTGCCATAGGGATCACTTCAACCGGTAGTGGAAATGCGCCTAATGTTGTAACTTCTTTAGATTCATCAACAATACAAACAAATTGTTTTGCTACCGCTGAAACGATTTTCTCGCGTGTCAGGGCTGCACCACCGCCTTTGATCATCTCATTGTGTGGGTTGATTTCGTCTGCGCCATCAACATACACATCAAGGCTTGATACATCGTTTAGTTCGAATACTTCAATACCCAGTGCTTTTAACTTTTCAGTTGAAGCCTCAGAGCTTGAAACCGCACCAGTAATGGTGTCTTTTACTGTATCAAGTGCATCAATAAAGTGATTCACTGTAGAGCCTGTACCTACACCAACAATGGTATTTTCATTTACAAACTCTAGGGCTGCCCAGGCAGCGGCTTTTTTTAATTCATCTTGCGTCATAATTATGTGCTCAGTTAGCTGTCAGAGAGGGCCTATAGTATACAAACAGTTTGCTTACCATTGGTAGATTTTCTCTGGGGTTATAATGTGTTTTAACGGTACATCCCACGATTCAATTGGCAATGCTGAAACATGCTGACATTGATGGGCAAGGCCTATCAAAATCGGTTTTTGCCAGTTTTCTTGGTAATACCGAGCCAACGTTTTGTCATAAAACCCACCGCCCATTCCTAAACGGTTACCTTGATCATCAAATGCCACTAATGGCATAAGTAAAATATCAAGCTTGTCTAAAGGACATATTTGACTGCAATTCAACTTGGGCTCCAAGATACCATAGCGGTTTGCAGTCATGGGTGAATTTTCTTCATACCTCTGAAAGTATAAAGTTGTGCCATTAAAGGGGTGAATTATAGGCAGATATAAATGCTGCTCTTGCTTCCATAACTCTTTAATTAACAATGAGGTGTCTAATTCGCCATCATTGCTAAAATAAATGCCGATATGGACATTTTTAGGTGTTTTTAGTGATTTTAAGTGTTGAGTAAAATTCACTTTTAGCGCAATGGCTGCATTTTTTTGTTGTTCAACAGTCAGTGAATTGCGCTTTTTTCGAATAGATTGTCTGATTTCTGCTCGTGTGTTGCTCATGTCAATATTAGTGTTAACTTTCTAAAAAGGAGAAAAGTTCAGGAAAAAGCTCCACTACACCCAAAATGATCAATAACACTATGACCATGGCAATAAGCGAATAGAGTAGGGTGTTTGAGCGTTTTTTAACGGGCTCTGTTAATTCGTCTTCAAGTAGCAAGTCATCTTCTTGCCAGCTATCGTCGCTATCAGCAACGCTGTTATTTTCAGGCTCAGGTAAGCGTTGCTCTAAGTCATCAAGTTTTTCTTCTAGGCGAATAAGGCTACTGGTGATGTAATCGAGGGCATCAAAAATACGTTCTTCACGCTCTTTGGTCTGTGCATCTGTATTGCTTGATTGGTTGCTGGTGGCTGCTTGGTTTATCGGTTGGAGCTTGGCTTTAATGCCAACACTTGCGAGTAATTTTGCTTGTTTTAGTGCTTTATCTTGCTCGCTTGGTGCAAATAATGGCTTATGCTCAAACAGGGTTGCAACTTTGTCTGTTGTTGTTTTTAGTTTTGCAGCTAATTGTTCTGTTGCTTGTGCTTGGTCGACACCGGCTTCAAGCCCTGCAAACATTACGCGAAATTTTTCTGCCATTTGCTGATTATCCAAATCCTTAAATCAATGACTTGAGTATATACCCAAAAAGATTAGTGGAAAAACAAAAGCCCGTATAAAACGGGCTTTTTCTATTATGGATTTGCAAATACGCTGTTTAGTATTTTGCTGCTTTGCCTTCGGCTGGTAGTGATTTAAGGATGAAATCACGTAAGTCGTTATTTGATGACTCAAGATCAGCATGGCGTAAATACATCATGTGACCACTGCGATAGCCTTTAAAGCTTAAGCGCTCTTTCATTTTGCCGCTTGGATCTAACTGCCACATTGTGTATTTAGCATCAAAGTAGTTTGTTGCACCGTCGTAGTAGCCAGATTGAATCATCACGTTTAAGTATGGGTTTTGTGCCATTGCTAAACGTAAGTTTTCACCTGTGTTGTTGCCTGAGCGATCCCAAGGGTGAACATTACCAAATAGGTTATATTTGATATCGGTTTTGTAGTTAAGCTCTTCACGTAGGTAATAGTTAATCGCTGGCGTGAATGAGTGTAACCATGAAGTAAGCTCAGCCCAGTAATCAGGTGACTCACCTGCATCACGTTTGTCGATACCTAAATAGCGAGAATCTAAACGGCCTACAGTTTGGCCGCGCTCGCGCAATAGCTCTTTCCAGAAGAAGTTATTTGGGATATCAAGGTTATTTTGCTCAACAAACTTTTCAGATAAACCTGCGTATTTTGCCGCTTGCTTGATAATGGCACGCTTTTCATCAGCAGGTAAGAAACCACCTTTAGCAATTGCAGGTAAGAACTTATTCACGGTGAACTGTTCAACTTCAGGGAGTAACTCGTCTAAGTCTTTTGCTTGTAAGTCTGCGCTAAGTGCTTTGTGGTACCAAGCGGTTGCAGCAAAGTAAGGTAGGCGGTTAGCAGCTTCTACAGGGCCTTCGCGCTTAATACCAATCTCAGTTGGTGATACTAAAATAACACCGTTGATGTACATCCATTGGCGATTTTGTAATTCGTGAGCAAGGCCAGATACACGAGTCGTACCATAGCTCTCACCAATTAAAAATTTAGGAGAGCGCCAGCGCTCGTTGCGAGAAACAAAGGTATTTAGCCACTCTGCTAAGTATTTGATGTCAGCGTTAACACCAAAGAACATTTTTTGTTGATCTGATTTACTTGGTAGCTCACCTTTTTCGTTTTCAAGAACACGTGAATAACCGGTGTTAACAGGGTTGATATAAACAATATCAGCCACGTCTAAAATTGAGTAAGGATTATCTTTTACGCCATAAGGTTGAACAGGGTAGCCTTCGTCATCAATTTTTAATACACGCGGTCCAGTATAGGCAAGGTGCATCCATACTGACGCAGAACCTGGGCCACCATTGAACGAAAAGACTAAAGGGCGTTTTGTTCTATCGTCTACTTTGTCGCGGGTATAATAAGTATATTGTAGCGTTGCAACCGCATCGCCTTGCTCATTCCAAACTGGTTGTGTGCCTGTGGTTGCGGTATATGAAAAGCGCTCACCATTAATGCGGGCTTTGTGTTCTGTCACCACTTTACTGTCAACGTCAATACGACGTCCATTATCAGCAAAGCTTGGAGTACTGAAGGCCAGTGTTAATGCTGTCACTGACAAGCCAATAAAACTAACAAGTTTCATGTTGATTCCTTATTATTCGAATTGCAGCTATTAAAAAGTAAAGCCAACTCGATGACAAACTAATGAGACTAGTCACCAATATTAGCTGTTAAATAAAAGAAGAAATGCAGGGTGAGTTACAAAAAAGTGCACTTTTTAGTAAAGATAGCTTGGTTAAATATTTAGCTAGATTAAAAAATGGCGTATATTGAGCAAGTTTATAAATGGTATACCCAAACCACCTCAAGATGCAGAATTCAGCGTTTCACAGGTGCTTAATATCAAGGCGTTACTTTGCAACAATGGCAGTCCCTTTTAAAAAGTAACAACGATGAGAGTAAGTGCCTGTGTAACGCCCAAAGGGTTGGTTTAAAAGCGATTTATACTGCGTTATTGATTTTAACAATAGAACCACTATTACTTGCAATCAATGCCTTGTTTAAAGCGCTTTTAATTCCAACTGAAACTCGCACCTTGAGGTGGTTTGGGTATATACACGAGCTTAAGAAAGAGAAGTTGCAATGCAAAGAGTGTTAGTTGTAGAAGACAGTAAAGTAGTACAGCAAGTGTTACGGCATTTAGCAGCTCACTACCTTGATGTAGCTGTTGACTTTGCGTGGTCCTTAAAAGAGGGCGTAAACTATATCGCTAAGCATGACTACACATTAGCTTTGGTTGATTTAACATTACCTGATGCGATGAACGGCGAAGTGGCCAGATATACCCTCTCAAAAGATATTCCTACCGTGGTGCTAACATCTAAAATTGATGAATACATTCGTCAGCAAATGTTAGAACTAGGTGTGGTTGATTACGTAGTTAAAGACAACCGTGATTCATATCACTACGCGATTAAACTTGTTGCGCAATTGCTTAGAAATCATGGTTGTAAAGCGCTAGTGGCTGATGATTCGGTGTTAAGTCGTACTTTGATGAAGCAAATGCTTGAAAAGCAGCTTTTCAAAGTAAGTGATGCGCAAGATGGTGAGCAAGCACTACAAATGCTTAAAGACGACCCAGAAATTAAGTTATTGCTAACGGATTATGCGATGCCAACAATGGACGGCTTTGAGCTTGTTAAAGCGGTACGTAACTTTCGTGGCCGCGATGACCTAGCAATAATTGGCCTATCAGGTGCGGGTAAGCATGGTTTATCTGCGCGGTTCATAAAATATGGAGCTAATGACTTTTTAACTAAGCCATTTATGAACGAAGAGTTTCATTGCCGTGTGATGCAAACTATGGAGCAGTTGTCATTAATAGCCGATATAAAAGAAAGTGCATACCGCGATCATCTAACTGGTTTGTATAATCGACGTTATTTTTATCAATATGCTGAAAGAGTATTAAAAAATGTAGAGCAAGATAACGTGCTTGCCCTGCTTGATATCGACTTTTTTAAGAATATCAATGATCAGTTTGGTCACGAGGCGGGTGATCAGGCATTAAAGCAAGTAGCTTCATTTTTGAAAAGAAAGTTTGATGATTTTACAGTTGCTCGTATTGGTGGTGAAGAGTTCGCTGTAGTATTAAACAATATGGATCTCGAAAAGGCTCAGCCTAAGCTAAATACGTTTCGTGAACAGTTAGCTGAGCACGCCTTTTCAATTAATGGTGAACCTTACTCACTAACGATGAGTATTGGTATAACAAAATTCCATAAAGTATCCCTCACAGCTGCAATGCGCACCGCAGATAAAGCCCTTTATCAAGCCAAGCAGCAATCGCGAAATTGCTTAGTTCAACTATAGTTGTGTTAATTGCACCAGAGCAGGTTAATTGTTAAAAAAATGCACCATTAGGGTGCGTTTTTTTTGTTCAAAAACGCAGTTTTGTTTTTAACTTATTGAAAGGATTAAATAAAAAATAGTGGCATAAAGGTTGGATTGTATAAGTCAACAGGATAACAATAAGCGTCCGAAGGGGGCCACTATGAAAATGATTAGTGCAATAATAAAGCCATTCAAACTTGATGATGTGCGTGAAGCATTGGCTGATTTAGGCATTGAGGGGATGACAGTTGTCGACGTTAAAGGCTTTGGCCGTCAACGTGGTCATACTGAGCTATATCGTGGAGCTGAATACCAAGTCGATTTTATTCCAAAGATCAAACTTGAAATTGCAACTCGTAGCGAAAATTGTCAACGCGTTGTTGAAACCATCACAAAAATTGCTTCAACAGGCAAAATTGGTGACGGCAAAATTTTTGTTTACGACTTAGACCAAATCGTTCGTATCCGTACGGGCGAACTTGATGAAGAAGCAATTTAAGGGGGAATTATGGAAAACACTATCGTAGAGTTGAAGTTCTCACTCGACACTTTTTACTTTTTGATGTCGGGTGTTTTAGTAATGTGGATGGCGGCTGGTTTCGCTATGCTTGAAGCAGGTTTAGTTCGTGCAAAAAATACAACAGAAATTCTAACTAAAAACGTTGCACTATTTTCTATTGCTTGCACTATGTTTTTATTAGTGGGTTACAACATCATGTATGTTGATAACGCAGAAGGTGGTTTCATCCCTTCATTTGGCGCATTAATCGGCACGCAAGCTGCTGATGCTGATCACTCTTTAGAGTCTGATTTCTTCTTCCAAGTTGTGTTTGTAGCAACAGCTATGTCAATCGTATCTGGTGCGGTTGCTGAGCGTATGAAGTTATGGGCATTCTTAATTTTTACTGTTATTTTAACCGGTTTCATCTACCCAATCGAAGGTTACTGGACTTGGGGCGCGGGCTTTTTATCAGAAATGGGCTTTGTTGACTTCGCTGGTTCTGCAATCGTTCACGGTGCAGGTGCTGCGGCAGCGCTAGCAGGTGTGCTTTTCTTAGGTGCTCGTAAAGGTAAATACGGTAAAAATGGTGAAATCTACCCAATTCCTGGTTCTAACTTACCGTTAGCAACATTGGGTACATTAATTCTTTGGATGGGTTGGTTCGGCTTCAACGGTGGTTCGCAACTACTTGTTTCTGATGCTGAAAACGCAACAGCAGTTGGCAAAATCTTTTTAAACACTAACGCAGCAGCAGCGTGTGGCGCAATCGCAGCACTATTTGTATGTAAAGTGTTATGGGGTAAAGCTGACTTAACAATGGTTCTAAATGGTGCATTAGCAGGTCTGGTAACGATTACTGCTGAGCCAGCATCACCAACACCATTACTTGCTTGTTTACTTGGTCTATTAGGTGGCTCACTGGTTGTATTTAGCATCGTTGCACTTGATAAAGCGAAAATCGATGACCCTGTAGGTGCTATCTCTGTACACGGTGTGTGTGGTGCATTAGGTATTATGCTAGTGCCACTTTCAAACTCTGATGCAACCTTTGTTAATCAATTAATTGGCTTAGTATGTATCTTAGGATTTGTATTCATCGCGTCATCAATCGTATGGGCAATCCTGAAAAATACCATGGGTATCCGTGTTACCGAAGAAGAAGAACTAAACGGTATGGATCAACATGACTGTGGTATTGATGCTTACCCTGAGTTTGTTTCAGTTCGCAGTAACTAATCTTAGTGCGTGCAATAGCACGCACATAAAAATATCATTGTGTGTTCAAATCGAAGCTCTACTTAGGTAGGGCTTTTTTGCGTTTAAATAAGTCTTTTCTGATAGGCGAAATAGTCGTTTTTTGACTATGCTTTTAATTCTGAATTAATAAGGAAAAACGATGGATAACAAACTCTTGCTTATAATTATTTCGCTGTTTTTACCACCTGTAGCGGTATTTTTGAAAGCGGGTGCTGGTAAAGACTTAGTAATTAACATTATTTTATGCTTTATCTTTTTTATACCTGCTGTGATCCACTCACTCTGGTTGTGTACACGCTAGTCGAGTTTAAGTGACTGTTAATTTTACAGGTGTTAGTATTGTGCTGTTTAGGGCTTAATCCTGTAAAATTAACTGACCAATAGCGAACTCAATGGCTGATAAAAAAACTCCTGCAAAAAAGTCGTCTAGCAAACCTAAAGCGGCATCAAAAAAAACTACTACTAAGCGCTCACGCACATCTCAAGTGCCTGCTAAAACAAGTTTATTGAGAAAACTTTGGTCAATTTTTTGGAAGCTTTCACTCGCAGTAATAGTTGCCATGGTGCTGTATCTAATTTATTTAGATGCAAAAATCACTCGCCAATTTGAAGGCAATAAATGGCAGTTACCTGCACAAGTATATGCCCGCGCAATGAGCTTTTATCCCGGGCAGTATTTGTCTCAGCAAGAGGTTATTTGGGAGTTAAACCGTTTAAATTACTCATCTGTAAACAAGCTAAGCCGTACAGGTCAGTATGTTAAATCGGCTAACAGTATTAAAGTGTACCGTCGCGAGTTTGAGTTTTATGATGGCCTTGAAGATGCACACGTTATTGAGCTGCGTTTTTCAGGGCAGAAATTAGCAACTATCAAAGATAAGTTTGGCCGCCGTTTAAACAATGCTCGATTAGAGCCGGTTCAAATAGCTCGCATTGGTAATGATTCAAAACAAGACCGCGAGTTTGTACCGCTTGATAAATTTCCGCCGATGCTAAAAGATACCTTGCTGGTGGTTGAAGATCGCAATTTCTATCAACACCATGGTGTATCTGTGTGGTCAATTATGCGCGCTTTATACAGCAATATTAAAGCCGGACGTACAGTGCAAGGGGGCAGTACTTTAACCCAGCAATTAGCAAAGAATATATACCTTACCCGTGAGCGTTCACTGGTGCGTAAGTTTAATGAAGCGCTTATTGCCTTGATATTAGATTACCGCTACAGCAAAGATGAAATATTAGAAGCCTACCTGAATGAGGTGTATTTAGGTCAGTCTTATAATCAAGGCGTGCATGGTATGGGCCTTGCCGCTGAGTTTTATTTTTCAAAGCCTGTGGATGAGCTTGAATACGACCAAATTGCGCTTTTAGTGGCTATGGTGAAAGGTCCATCGTATTACAACCCACGTCGTTATAGTGAGCGCGCAATGGAGCGCCGTGATTTAGTGCTGCGCTTAATGGTTGAAAACAAGCTAATTGATACCCGTGAGTACCGCGCAGCATTAAAGCGCCCTATTGATATTGCACCAATGAAAGACAGCTTGCAAAAGTCGTATCCGGGTTACTTAGAATTAGTTAACCGAGAATTAAAGCGCCTGCTACCTGATCAGCAGGTGTTAGATGCTGGGGTGCGTGTATTCACTTATTTTGACTTACAAAAGCAAACGGCCATGGAAGAGTCTGTTGAGGCAAGTCTACCTTATCTAGAAAGACGCCCTAAAACAGAAGAGCTTGAGGCAGCGATGATTTCTGTTAATGTCGAAAAAGGTGGAGTGTCGGCGCTAGTTGCAGGCCGTGACGTACGTTATTTTGGTTTTAACCGTGTGCTTGATACCAAACGTAATATTGGCTCATTAGTTAAGCCAGCAGTTTATTTATCGGCATTTGAAAGTGGTCAGTTTAATGTTGCTACGTTGGTGGATGACTCACCGCTGCAAGTGACTAATGAGCAGGGTAAAGTGTGGCAACCTGAGAACTTCGACAAGCAGTTCCGCGGCCCTATGCCTCTTTATAAAGCATTTAGTAACAGTATTAATATCCCTGCGGTTAACACTGGCCTTGATGTTGGGGTTGATAAAGTAGCTGATACCTTGAAGCGTCTAGGTGTAAAAGGGCGAATTGATCAATATCCATCATTGTTATTAGGCGCTCTTGAGCTTTCAAGCTTTGAAGTAGCGCAGCTTTATACAACGCTGGCTGCTGATGGTCAGTATCGTGAGTTAACATCTATTTCAGCACTGACAGACTCAGTAGGTAAAGTGCTTTATAAGCATGATGTCAGCTCACAAAAACGTTTTGATGATGCATCAATTTACATGACTAAGTATGCAATGAAGCGCGTGACTAAAGATGGCACGGCTAAACGCCTAAATGCTCATTTCCCATCAATTCAGCTTGCTGGTAAAACAGGCACCAGTAATGACTTACGCGATAGCTGGTTTGCAGGTTTTGACCAAAATACCGTAACTGTTGCATGGATTGGTCGCGACGATAACAAGAGCACAGGTTTAACGGGCAGTGTTGGCGCACTAGAGGCCTACATTCGTTACCTTAAACCACTCAACCCTGAAGCTATAGCAGATACTCGTCCGGCTTCTATTCGTTGGGCATTCATTAATGAAGAAACCGGCCTGCAAGCGCCTCCGGGTTGCGGCAAAGTGGTGCAGCTACCCATACGTGCAAGCGAGTTTGAGCCTAGACCTAATTGTCAGCGCTAAACTTGGCCATTGAATCATTTAGCTCAACACAGAGTTGAGCTAAATTTTGTACGCTATTCATTGCCATAAGTGCGCTTTTCTCTGTGTCTCTGGCAAGTTCACTGACATCTTCAGCGTGGTGTAAAGCGTTTTGAATTGCAGTGCCTTGCTGATTGACTTGAACTGCTATTTGCTTTCCTTGCATGCCAATATCAGACATTGATGCTGCGACAGCTAATAAATTATTTTTAGTGTGCTCTGCACTTTGTGAACCTTGTTCCATCTTCTCTACGCTTGCTTGCATTTTATCTTGTGTTAGCTTTGTTGCGGATTGAAGTGAATTAATAATTTGGTGGATCTCATGAGTTTGTTGTTGAGTGCGTTTTGCAAGGGTTCTTACTTCATCTGCAACAACCGCAAAGCCTCGGCCTTGTTCACCAGCTCTAGCTGCTTCTATCGCAGCATTCAAAGCTAGTAGGTTGGTTTGCTCGGCAATTTCATTTATACCATTACTCACGCTACTAATCGCTTGGCTGTCTTTAGCAAGTAACTCTAAGGCAGCAAGACCCTCGTTGAACTCTTGTTGTAAATGACTCATGTGCGTGGCTAAATGTGCGCTTTCATCAGCACCTTTTTGTACTTTTTTGGCTGCAGATGAAGCTAAATCAACGGCTTGAGAGGCAGACACCTCGACATGTTCGGCAGCTTGGCTCATTTCTGATAAAGCTTGGCTAATAGTTGACACACTTTGTTGCTGAACTTGTACATCTTGACTGGTTTTTTCAGAGTGACTCGTCACTGTATCTGTGGTTGTTATGACACTGTTCGTAGTGTGCTTGACTTCATTTACCATCAAAGAAAATGATGCCAATACATGATTAAACTCTTTTCCTATTGAGGTTAACTCATCTTTACCTGTTAACTTTAAACGCGCAGAGATATTACCTTGCGCGGCACTGTTAGCGGTTTCTGAAAAAAGCTTTAGGGTATCAACTACTAAGCGATAAAATCCAAGCATCAAGTAACTGGCTATTATTAAAGATAATAGAGCCGCAGCGATAACAAGGTACAAAATGAATTGTTCATTGTTTAGCTTATAACTAATGATACTCGTAAGGGCTGGCTCAGTGTCAGCAATGTACTCATCTATACTTTGGTTTAAATTCGCTTTAAGGCTCAAAAATTGTGCTTTGCTTAATTCTATCGTATCAGGCTCCAACAGCCTTTGGTTAACTTGTTGCGAGAACTGAGATATGTTTTCTAGTAATGTTTCAGCACTTGGAGATAGTTGCTCTTTTATTTTATTGTCTTGTTGGAAGGCGATGGATAACGCATCTTTAAATTGCCCAGATAACTGGGGCATCGCTTTAATTTGGTTTGATAAAGCAATAAAGCTTTCTGGCGTAAACTTACCTTGATTTAATACTTTTTCAGCACTTTGGTAGGTGCTATTAAGATGGTAAATCAAGTTAGGCAAATGGGTGACTAAAGTACGATTTAAGTAATTAATGGTGAGGTTTTGACTAACAGCTAATTGCGACTCAATTGATACTGTTTCAAGTATGTTTTCTTCACTCGATGCATTGTGAGCATAACCTAAAGTTTGGGCGGAATTCAGCATGTCTTGTTGCTTGTTATCGACAAGATACGATAACAGCAAGCGGTAACTACTGATGCCTTTGTATTGTTGTTTTGAAACTTGGATATTTTCATTTAACAGACTGATTAGAAAAAATAAGCTCAGACACAGAGGAAAAACTAATAAACTAAACAATAAAGTAATTTTATGTTTGTACTTAAGTTGTGCCATTAAATTAACAGCAGGTATTATGAGTCTATTCACAGTTTTCTCGCTAAACAATACTAGTATAAAAAGAATAGACCGAAAAATAAGATATTTTCATTCAAATAAAAAAAGCCCTCACACTTTCATGTGAGGGCTTTTTCAAAATAATAGCTTTTTACAGCTTCGCGAATGCGCGCTCTGAGGCTGCAATGGTGTCGTTGATCTCTTTTTCAGAGTGTTCAGCGCACACAAAGCCTGCTTCAAACGCCGAAGGAGCGAGATAAACACCTTCTTCTAGCATTAAGTGGAAGAACTTTTTGAAGCGTTCTAAATCACACTCAGTCGCTTGTTGGTAGCTAGTTACTTTTTCTTTATCAGTAAAGAAGAAACCGTACATACCACCTGCGTAGTTTGTTGTAAGTGCAATACCTGCTTTTTTCGCAGCGGCTTCAAAGCCTTCACAAATTGCTTTGCTCTTTGCTTCAAGCTCGTCGTGCAGGCCGTCAGCACTTAAAAGTTCTAAAGATTTTAAACCGGCAGCCATGGCAATTGGGTTACCTGATAATGTGCCCGCTTGATAAACTGGACCAACAGGTGCGATGTAATCCATGATTTCTTTCTTACCGCCAAATGCACCCACAGGCATACCGCCACCGATCACTTTACCTAAACAGGTTAGGTCTGGTTTGATGTTGTAGTAAGCTTGTGCGCCACCTAAAGCAACACGGAAACCTGTCATTACTTCATCAAAAATAAGCACAGATTTGTATTCATCACACACCTCACGCAGACCTTCTAAGAAGCCTGGTACAGGTGGAATACAGTTCATGTTGCCAGCAACTGGCTCAACGATGATACAAGCAATTTCGTCAGCATATTTTGCGAAAATTGCTTTTACTTCATCAAGGTTATTAAACGACACAGTTAATGTGTGCTTAGCAAAGTCTTCAGGAATACCTGGTGAGTTTGGTACACCCATAGTCAGTGCGCCTGAGCCTGCTTTTACTAGTAGTGAGTCTGCATGACCGTGGTAACAGCCTTCAAACTTTAAGATTTTGTCACGGCCAGTGAAACCACGTGCTAAGCGAATTGCACTCATTGTTGCCTCAGTACCTGAGCTTACCATACGTACTTTTTCGATTGATGGTACTAGCTCTTTTACTTTTTCGGCCATTAAGATTTCAGTTTCGGTTGGCGCACCATAGCTTAAGCCATTTTCTACGGCTTCTAATACCGCTTGCTTAATAGCTGGGTGGTTATGGCCCATGATCATGGGTCCCCATGAACCAACGTAATCGATATAACGGTTACCATCAGCATCAAAGGTAAAAGGGCCTTCAGCTTTAGTGATGAATAAAGGAGTACCGCCAACGCCATTGAAGGCACGAACTGGTGAGTTAACACCGCCTGGGATTGATTCTTGCGCGCGATTAAAAAGATCTTGGCTAATTGTCATGAATAGTCCTATTGGGTTGTCACGTTAAATGAGTTGGTTTGCGAGGGCTCAAAGAGCCCAAAACGAAGCAAGTTAGCTATTACGTTTACGGCTAAACCAAGGCACGTCGACTTCATATTGCTCAACTTTGTCGGCAACATCTAAGGTTAGAGCAAACAACGCCATGCGAATTAACACGCCATTTTGCACTTGGCGGAAAATTGCTAGGTTGTCGTTGCTATTTAAATCGTTATCTAGCTCGTTTGCCTCTAAACGGCTGTCACGAGGGAGCGGGTGCATCAATACTGAGTTTGGCTTACAGTGTGCGTTGTAAATTGCTTGGCTGATACGGAAACCACCACGGTATTTGTTAGCTTCTTCTTGTGAAGGGAAGCGTTCTTCTTGGATACGGGTTTGATACACAATATCGGCCGCCAAGTTGCCTTCCATCTTATCGACTACTTGAATTTTATGACCTGCGTTATCTACAGCATCTAAAATGTATTCTGGCATTTGTAAGCCATCAGGTGCCACCATAGAGAACTTAACGTCTTTATAATGACAAAGTAATTTAGATAAAGAGTGCACAGTACGGCCATATTTTAAATCACCTACTAGGGCAATGTGCATACCGTCGATGCTTTGGTTGAAGCGACCTAGTTCACGCTCAATTGTTAGTAAGTCCAGTAGGGCTTGTGTTGGGTGCTCATTTGGGCCGTCACCGCCATTAATCACTGGCACGTCACACCCAGTGGCAAACTCAGCAACAGATCCTGCGTCAGGGTGGCGCATTGCGACTGCATCTGCATACGCTGAGATAACGCGAGCGGTATCATACAAAGATTCACCTTTTGCAAGCGCCGAGCTTTGCATACCTGTTGTTTCACGAACCAAACCACCTAGTAAGTTAAATGCTGTACCAAAACTTACGCGAGTACGCGTGCTTGGTTCAAAGAACAAGTTCGCTAAAATTGCGCCCTCTAAAACATTGGTGCGCTTTTGCTTTTTAGCATAAGGCTCCATTTTCTTAGCAACTGCAAAAATACGTTCAATACAATCTCGATCAAGCTGATTGACCGACAGGATATTTTCACCTTGGAAACTTAGCATGGGGTTTGTTCCTAATCATATTTATAGGGCGCTGGCACTCGGTATGGGAGGCCGCATAAATTTGCGCAGTACTATAGCAAATTTTTAACGTTCACAGCAGCAAATTATAAGTTAGGTTTAATAATTGCCAGTGCCACTATAGCTAAAAGGATGAGTACCGGAACTTCATTAAAAATACGGTAAAAGCGATCGCTACGAGTATTGCGATCATGCTTAAAGTCAGCCAGTAATTTAAAGCAATAGCCATGATAAATATAAAGGATAATTACTAACACCAGTTTGTAGTGCAGCCACATGCTGTATCTAAACCAATCACGACCATATTCAAAAATGGTCAGTAAGCCAAATACCAATGTTAAAACGGCAAACGGCGTCACAAAAAACAGTAAGCGGCGTTCCATTACTTTCAGCATTGAGTTACAGGCTTTTTCTTCACTCATTGCGTGGTAAACAAAAAGACGTGGCAGGTAAAAAATACCGGCAAACCAAGCAATCATAAAAAATACGTGGAAGGTTTTATAAACTAATAGCGCAGTCATTTAAGCATCCATTTTAATTGTTATAACAAACTATTGCGTATGGTAAGAATATGTCTGATTTGGTCCCAACGCAAAAGGCCCATAATCTGTTGGTTATCAAGTAGGTTGTAAATATACACCGCACCGCTGCGTTTATCTTTTAGTAAGTCAAAAGCATCGGCTAATGTTGCTTGGCTACTAAGGCCGGCAAGGCTGACATATTTGATGTTACTTTCTTGGTCAGACATCAAACTTAAATCATATTCAGCAAGACGATAGCCATTCTCTTCATCATGAACAATCAGCGGGGTTTGGCTATCAAGGGCATCGAGCGATTCTTTAATTTGTTGTTTGTCGTCACTGTAAAGCAGTTTGAACTGCTCATCCATTTCATCCATCACGCCTACTTTTTGTAATGCTTCTGTGGCAGGCGATATTTGATACTCAAGCCCTTGGAAGTCAAGTTGCTGCATAAAAATAGAGCGGTTACCAAAAAACTGTAATGCTGTGACATAAGCCGTTGAGATCACCAACATGGCTGGCACAATAATCTCGGGGCTTGAGGTTAACTCCATAACCGTAGTGAGTGCAGCAAGTGGTGCGTGTAATGTAGCGGCCAATAACCCAGCCATGCCAAGCATGCTGTAGGTACCCGTGATATCTACTCCTGGGCTAATAAACTGCGCAAAGAAGGCCATTAAGGTGCCCATTAATACCCCAAGCCCAATAACAGGGCCGATGATCCCACCCGGAATACCCAAACCAATAGCAAATAAGGTGGCGAGTAATTTGGCAATCAAGATGGTTGTTAAAAACTGCACATCATCTGGTGATTCAATAGCAATAGTGATGGCGCTCATACCTGAACCCATTGCATGAGGAACCATATAAGCAATTAACCCTGCAATTAACCCTGCCAGTAATAGGCGAGGAAACATGCTAAGCGGTTTAAAAGTGCGGATTATAAGCATCAAGTTTTGATTAAACGCATAGGCAACAGCCCCTAGTGCCATACCAAAAATGATTAAAAATGGGTAATGCCAGCCACTCAATGGGTTCATGGTGATAAGCGCAAGCTCTGAAGCATCACCAAATACAAACTGAGTGGCTAAAGCACCAGTAACCGCAGCGAGCATAATGGGCACAAAAATATGCACTTTATATTCCCTAAGCACCACCTCCATAACAAAGATAACGGCTGCAAGTGGGGTGTTAAATGAGGCTGCAATTCCGGCTGCAACGCCACAACCGGTGAGGGTACGCATTGCATTGTGTGGAAGGTGTAGTTTATCGGCCAGTAAACTGGCACCTGTTGCACCCATATGCACTGACGGGCCTTCTCGGCCCACCGAAAAACCACTGATCAAGGCTAAAGCACCACCAACAAATTGGTTAACCGTGTTATAGAGTGGCATATGACCGTAGTATTTTTTTATTCGATGAATGACAAATGGAATACCAAGTCGATAATGTTTAAATCCAGTTGAAGCTGCAAAAAGGGCAATTAATAAGGCTGCGCCGACTGGTAATAAAACACGTTCAAGAGTAGGAAGCGTAGAAAAGTCATCAGGCTTTTCTAAGAATAAGCTCTGGAAAAACATGATCGTAAGGCGAAAGAATATGATCAGCACTGCCGCAATTAACCCTGCACTCACACCAAGTAAGCACAATTGCACAGATGTTTTAGGCTTTGCTAGTCGACGTCTTAGTCTCTCAAGCCACACGCATATTTCCTCACAGCACTTTTGAGCCGCAGTTTACCAAATCAAACTCACTAAGTCGTTGGCATTTTATATTTTTATCTTCTTTTTGGGAAAATCGAGCTGATTATAATATTTAATGACTGAGCCAAGGTTATGGTTGCATACTTATCACTGTCATAGGAGAGTTATGTTTTTGCTTGTACATGCGCTCATCAGCTTTATTTAATAAGTCATCAAGTGATTTTGCATCATCAGGATATAAAGCATAACCAACACTTGCGCCTACATTTAAATAACCCACCTCAGATGCAATTGGCGTTGATATTGAGTTAATAAAACGTGTTAGAGCTCGCTCAATCTGATTTTGATTTTCTATATCAGTAATGACTATGACAAATTCATCACCCCCAATGCGAGCAACACAATCTGTTTTTCGGGCTGTTTCAAGTAACCGTTTAGCAATTTCAACAAGCACGAAATCACCAACTAAATGACCATGGGTGTCATTGATGGGCTTAAATTTGTCAAGGTCAAAGTATAAACAACCAACCTTACCACCTGTGCGTTCAACACGGTCAAACTCATGATTAATAAACTTACTTAAAGCGCTTCTATTTGCAAGACCGGTAAGATGATCTGTTTGTGCCAACATTCGTATCTGTTGCTCAGCCAAAACCCGCTTGGTAATATCAAAATTGACGCCGATCATCCGTTTTCCGTAGATTCTTCCGTCAGCATTGATATAGCGAGTTCTGCCAGAAGATAAAACGATACGAAACTCAGCATGAAATTCTTCATTGTTTAGTATCGAAAGCTTGAGCTTATTTGTAACGTCCTCATAATCATCTGGGTGTAAGGTGCTCGCCCATGTTGAGTAATTGCCTTTAAAAGATGTTTTTGGAATTTCGAACAAGGTATGCATCCAGTCATCCCAGATTAATTCATTGGTTTCAAAGTTCCACTCCCAAATTCCAATGTGTGCTGCATCTGCAGCCATTGACATCCGTTGATGTAAGTTCTCAAGATCTGTTTTTGCTTGTTTTAATTCAGTAACATCTTCAGATACATCCAGTAAGTAGCGAGCTTTTCCTTGAGCGTCTCTAATTGCGAGCTTTCTGGTTCGAAGATAATGCGTTCGACCATTTATGGTCATAGGCTTCTCAGTTACAAAAAGTGTTTCGTTACTTTTTAGTACATCCCTATCTGTTTGAATAAAATTCACGGCGTCCTCATCGCTAAAAATATCAAAGTCATTTAAGCCAATGAGTTGCTCTTTAGTTTTACCTAAAAGTTGCTCACCTGCTTTATTGACATGGCTAAATGTTAGATGCTCGGCCTCTTTTACGAACAGCATAATAGGTAAGTTATCGAAAATTGTTTGTGTAAACGCTTCTTGGTTTTGAATGTCGCTTAGGTCTTTAATAGTTGCAACGTAAGAGCCTGCTTCTTTTTTGCCAATGGAGCTAATTGTGAGAGTGATAGGAAAGTAGCATTTATCTTTACGTAACCCCTTTAATAGGCGGCTCTTATTTGTACTCACGTTTTCTTTTTTTTGCTGTGGGTCGCAGAATATCTCATCTAACTGCGATGATTGTTTTGGGATTAAAGTGTGGATATGTTTACCGATTAGGTGGGTTGGTTCATAGCCAAAAACAGGAAGAACTGCTGGGTTAGCGAATTCAATTACTCCTACATTATTAAAGCTAATAACGACATCTTGAACTGTATTCAGCACGGCTTCAAGTTTGGCTGAGAGTAAACTTCGTGCTCTAAGTTCGACAATTCCTAATACGAACAGACTTAGGGCTAATAAGACGGATATAATTAATTTTGCAAGCGCAGCGTTATCATGGCCAGATGTATAAATGGTATAATCAGTCTCAAATACAGTCATTGAAATCATACCAATGTAGTGCATGCTTGAAATAGCACTCCCCATAATGACTGCAACGAGAATGTTTATACGTGTTTGGTTTACCTCACGCTCATTTCTAAAATCATTAATCCATAGTGCAATGCCAGAAAGAACAATTGCGACTAAAATCGATAATGAAAATAACCAAGGTTCATAGGCCATGTGGGCTGGCATCATCATTGCCATCATGCCAATAAAGTGCATACAACCAATACCAGCCCCCATAAGTACACTTCGAAAAACTAGCCCTTTGCCACGCCCAATAGTGGGGGAAAGAACAATATAACTTGCAAAAACGCTTGGCAAAATAGAGATCAAAGTGACCGTGATGTTGTATTCAACAGCGATAGGAAGTTTATAGGCGAGCATACCTACAAAATGCATACCCCAGATACCAATACCTAAAAAGCACGATGCTAACAAAGTCCATACAAGGCTTTCATTTCTTAATTGAGAGCTTTTAATTTTTGCTGATAGTAAAAATGAAATGTAAGAAGCAAAGACCGCAGTAAGTACGGATAAGCAAACGAGTAAACTATCGTACTGCGCAGGGATTGTTTGCGAGCTAGTTAAGCTTGGACTAATGAAATGCAGCTTTAAATGATCTATCACTGTGATGGTCCCTCATCGCATAACCTTTACATGGGTAAAAAGTACTACAATTAAATGTTAGTTCAATGCGAATATGTTAGCCAATCCTATACTAAAATATTTTCAATGGGAGGCGATACTTGATTAAAATACTCGGGTATTAGATAATTGCGACCATTATAGGTTTTGAGGGTTTTGGTATGTCAGATGAGTTGCCAATCAAGTTCAGCGATGCAGCAGCTGTTCGCGTTAAACAGTTAATCGAGGAAGAAGAAAATCCTGATCTAAAGCTACGTGTATACGTTACAGGTGGTGGTTGCTCAGGTTTCCAATATGGTTTTACTTTTGATGAAAAAGCTAACCCTGGCGATTTAGAAATTGTTAAAAATGGTGTAACGCTAGTTGTTGACCCTATGAGTATTCAATACCTAGTTGATGGTACCGTTGATTACACAGAAGGCCTTGAAGGGGCTCGCTTTTTTGTGAATAACCCGAACGCAACTACAACCTGTGGTTGCGGAGCCAGCTTCAGCGTTTAATTATTTATGAAAGCCACTTGATGTGGCTTTTTTATTGCTTTAACTTCTCATAATATCCTGCCTCTGCTAAATTTTACGCATTATTAGAAGGAATTTTGCGTTGCCAAATATAATTACAACAATAGAAAAGAAACCCTATATTTTAGCTATCGCCATTGTTTTGGTGATTATATTGTGGATGCTATCCGGCGATAGCAAAGCAGATCAAAACGCGCAGCAAAGTAAAGAACAAGCCCAAGAGCGCTTGCCTAAAGTGCAGGTGATGTCATTAGTTGCTAAGAAAATAAATAAAAACCTGACCTTTTACGGTAAATCAGAGCCTGACAAAATCGCAAATATTAGCGCTAGGCAAGCAGGACAAGTACTCGAAATCTTGGTTGAAGAAGGTCAGTTTGTAAAACAAGAACAGGTTATTTTACGCCTCGATAAGTCTGATTTAGCCGCCCAAATTACATCAGCAGAAGCCTTAGTGGCACAGTATCAAACTGAATACGAAGGCGCCCTTAAGCTAAATCAGCAAGGTTTACAGAACAAAGTATTAACCATGCAAGCGCAAGCTATGTTGCAACAGGCTAAAGCAACCTTAGTTAGCCTTGAATTAAAACTAGAGCGCACTGAAGTACGCGCTGCTTTTGATGGCGTTATTAACAAACGTTTAGTCGAAATTGGTGATTATGTTGGCATAGGCGACCCTATTTTACAGCTCGCTGATTTAGACCCGTTAATTGTTAGAGCCGATGCGACTCAAAAAGAAGTGCAAGGCTTAGAAGTCGGGCAAGCTACTTTTGCTCATGTTTTAAATGACAAAACCTATCCTGGTCGTATTCGTTATATTGCATCTGTTGCTGATGACAGCACCAATACATTTCGCATCGAAGCGGCGTTTGAAAACCCAGGAATGAAATACAAAGCAGGTTTTTCGACTCAGCTAAATATTGAGTTGCCAACTGAGCCTGCAATGTTATTAAGCCCGGCTTTTATGGCCCTTGATGAGCAAGGTAATATCGGCGTAAAAGTCGTGAATGACGATAATATTGTTGAGTTTAAATCGGTGAATCTGGCTAAAAGTACCGAGCAGGGGGTTTGGCTTTGGGGTTTAGGCGAACAAGCAAATGTCATTACCCTTGGTCAAGGTTTTGTGCGTGCCGGTGATAAAGTTGAGCCCGTGTTTACTGAAGCTACGAGCAACTAAGTATGAAAAACTTAATCGCAGCGTCGTTGACTCACACGCGTACAGTTTTATCTATTTTCATCTTGTTGCTGATCTCGGGCTGGGTGACATATCAAACCATCCCTAAAGAAGCGAATCCTGATGTCACCATTCCTTTTATTTATGTGTCGATTATTCATGACGGTATTTCCCCTGAAGATGCTGAGCGGCTATTAGTTAGGCCAATGGAGATTGAGCTCCGCTCGATTGAAGGCGTAAAAGAAATGTCAGCGGTGGCAAGTGAAGGGCATGCCTCTGTGACCCTTGAATTTATCGCGGGTATGGATCCCAAAGAAGCCTTAGCTGATGTGCGAGATAAAGTCAGCTTAGCTAAGGCGAAACTGCCTTCTGAATCAGAAGAACCAGAAGTTCATGAAATCTTGATGGAAGACGAGCAACCGACTATTACATTAACCTTATCCGGTGATGCGCCAGAGCGAGGTTTGTTAACCCTTGCTCGTAATCTTAAAGATGAACTAGAAAGCATTTCTAGCGTATTAGAAGTTGATGTAGGTGGTGATCGCGAGGACATGGTCGAAATTGAGGTCGATCCACTGGCGATGATTTCTTATGGCTTAGAACCGAGTGACATCATTCAACTGCTATCAAATAACAACCGCTTAGTTGCTGCCGGTACACTTGATACTGGTAAAGGACGCTTTGCTGTAAAAATCCCATCCGTGTTTGAGACGATTCAGGATGTCATGGAGCAACCCGTGAAAGTCGTTGGCGATAGGGTGGTACGTTTTATGGACGTAGCAAAAATTCGTCGAGCGTATAAAGACCCAACCTCAATCGCACGTATTAATGGCCGCCATGCGGTTTCGCTGGAAGTAAAAAAACGTGCTGGTGAAAATATTATTGATACGGTCGAACAAGTGAAGCAAGTGGTCAATGAGGCCAAGAAAATATGGCCTGATCATATACGCGTTGATTACACCGGCGACATGTCAAAAGACGTAAAGATGATGCTTTCTGATCTGCAAAATAATGTGCTGTCTGCCGTATTATTGGTGGTTATCGTTATTGTGGCGGTACTTGGTGCGCGCACGGCATTTTTAGTGGGTATTGCCATTCCCGGTTCATTCTTAACGGGGATTTTAGTGATCTCTGTGTTTGGTTTAACGGTGAATATCGTGGTGCTCTTTGCGCTCATCATGGCTGTCGGTATGCTGGTGGATGGCGCAATTGTTGTTAGTGAGTTTGCAGACAGAGCAATGAGTGAAGGCAAACCGCGCAAGGTTGCATATAAACTGGCTGCAGAACGAATGGCATGGCCAATTATCGCCTCTACGGCAACAACATTAGCGGCCTTTGCCCCGCTGATATTTTGGCCGGGAATGATGGGCGAGTTTATGAAATACTTGCCGATTACACTTATTGCTACCTTGTCTGCGTCATTACTTATGGCACTGGTGTTTGTACCAACTATTGGTGGACTAATAGGTAAATCTAGGCCGCTTTCTGAGCAGCAAAAACATGATTTAGAGTTAGCAGAATCTGGCGATTTAACGCAAATTAAAGGGATGCTAGGGCGTTATATTCGAGTGCTTGATTATGCAACAGAGCGTCCTTGGTGGAGCCTTGCTGCTGCAATCGTGTTTTCTATTATGGTGTTTTTTGCCTTTGCTATTTCTAAGCTTGGCGTTGAGTTCTTTCCTGATGTTGAGCCAAATGGCGTCAATATCAAAGTACGTTCTTACAGTGACTTATCCATCTTTGAAAAAGACGTGATCATGAAAGATATTGAGTCGCGCATCCTAAAAGTGGAAGGTATAAAAACTCTGTACGCACGTACTGGTGGTAAAGATCAAGTAGGCACGTTTAGAATGAATCTAAAAGATTGGGATGAGCGTCCGCCCGCAGAAGATATTATCAGCCAAGTTAACGAAATCACGGCAAGTTATGCCGGTGTAGAAATTGAACTTCGTAAAGATGAAAACGGCCCAGGTGGTGGTAAAGCGCTAAGCATTGAGCTGAGCTCTCGGTTTGTTGATGTGCTTAACAGTGAAGCTAAGCGAGTAAGGCAAGCTATCGAGAATGATGGCGCGTTTCGAAATGTTGATGACAGTGCTTCAAAACCGGGCATTGAGTGGCAACTTAAATTGAATCGTTCTGATGCCGCTCGTTTTGGTGCCGATGCCAGTATGTTAGGGGCAAATGTTCAGCTTATTACCAATGGCTTGAAATTAGGGGAATACCGTCCAGATGATGTGGATGACGAGATTGATATTCGCGTACGCTTTCCTCATGACAAACGTGATTTAGGACGTCTTGAAACGTTACGTGTAAAAACCATGCACGGGCAAGTGCCAATTAGTCACTTTGTTGAGCGTCAAGCAGCGCCTAAAGTCGATACTATCCGCCGTGTTGATTCTCAGCGCGTTGTTACCGTTAATGCAGACATGAAGCCGGGTGAACAACTTGCCAAGGCATTGCCGCGCTTACAAGCGCAATTAGAAGAGCAAGGATTAGACCCTCGCGTGAAAATTAAAGTGCGTGGTGAAACTGAAGATCAAGATGAATCAGAAGCCTTTCTTGAGCAGGCTTTTGTGGTTGCTCTATTTGTGATGGGTATCATTTTGGTGACGCAATTTAATAGCTTTTATCAAGCATTTTTGATTTTAAGTGCTGTGCTATTTTCAACTGTGGGTGTGTTCTTAGGTTTAATCGTATTACAGCAACCGTTTGGTATTGTGATGTCAGGTATTGGGGTTATTTCGCTTGCAGGTATTGTGGTTAATAACAATATTGTATTGATTGATACCTATAATGTTTTACGAAGCCAAGGTCTGGCTGCCAAAGATGCGATTTTGCGAACCGGTGCACAGCGTTTGCGTCCGGTATTGCTAACGACTGTTACCACCATTTTGGGATTGATGCCAATGGTACTCCAAGTGAATATTGATTTATTTAACCGTCACATTGATTTTGGTGCGCCATCTACTCAGTGGTGGGTGCAATTGGCAACAGCCGTTGCGGGTGGTTTAACATTTGCCACGGTGTTGACACTTGTGCTTACACCGTGCTTGTTAATGCTGCGAGATCGCCGTAGATAGCAATAGGTAAATTCGTTACCGATTAATTAAAAATGAGTGACCCTAGTGTTGGGTCACTTTAATCATCAGTAAAAAGAAGCCTAAAACTAACGCTGATGCGACCAAAATGTATACAAAGCCATTTTTACCTTGCTTAATTGGTACTCGATTGTGTTTTAAAAATAGGTACCATGCTACACACAGTACAATTGGCAACAAAAATAATATACGAAACATTTCTTAGCCTTTTTCAGTATTTACGTACACTTTAAGCATAAATATGCAGAATTTAAAGCGATACTTTCATCTTGTTTGACTTCCAATTGATCAATTTTTTGGTACAGTTAACCAGTTAACTATAGAGCACATGCTTTAATTTTAGCTACACTAAGACATGTATACTAATAAGGTCCATACCTAAAAGGTGGACATTTGTATAATTAATAATTCAAAGTGAAAATTATTAGTATATAATGTATCCAAGAGTGAGACGGGCAAATTTCACTCTTAAGTTTATTAATTTAAATCATCTAGTAGGAGATGTATTTTATGATGGGTAAAACAGTTTCTTCTGAAGAAAACTCGAAATTAACGAAATGGCTTAAAACTAAACGCCACGAGAAAGGTCACACAATGCGTAGCCTTGCGCAGGTTTTAGGTACACCGCATTCTTTTATCGGTAAAATTGAAAACCAAGAACGTCGACTAGAT
This sequence comes from Pseudoalteromonas simplex, assembly GCF_015278155.1. Classification (NCBI taxonomy): domain Bacteria; kingdom Pseudomonadati; phylum Pseudomonadota; class Gammaproteobacteria; order Alteromonadales; family Pseudoalteromonadaceae; genus Pseudoalteromonas; species Pseudoalteromonas simplex. The sequence continues at coordinate 128,402 of NZ_JADILN010000008.1, read as the reverse complement.
GTTATTGAATTCATACGTTATTGTGATGCTTTAGAAGTTGACCCGTACGAAGGTCTTAATTTGCTAAAAGACGCATAATTTTTTAGTGCTTTGTGGTGAAATAACACTACTAAAGTAATACAAATAGTGCAGGGAGGCGCTATTAAAATTTCACCATTTATCTCTCCTCTAAAATTACTTTCGTATCTAACTTGTTAAATCCCTTTGATGATAGTTGTTTTCTAGTGCATAAAGCTTATGCCTAATTAAAAATAAGAAAATTAATGAAGGTAAAACCATAAGTGCTGTCACTACAAAGAACATCGCCCAATTTCCTCCTAACCAGTCATCAATGAGCACGCCGCTATAACTTGAAAGTAAAGTTCTACCTAAATTACCTAATGATGCAAGTAGCGCATAGTGAGTGGCACTAAATGCTCGGTCGCAAAGCATAGATATAAACGCCACCATGGCAACGAGAGACCAAGCCTGTGTAAAACCATCAATAATGATTGCAAACGCGTAAAGGCTCAATTTAGGGCCTGCTATAGCAATCCAAGCGAAGGCGAGATTTGAGGCTGCCATCGCAATACCACTAATAAATAAGCCTTTAACAATGCCATATCGTTGGTTAAACAAACTACCTAGAAAGGTGAAAGCGATAGTAAGTACTGCCGTACCTACTTTTGAGAAGGTAGCAATATCGCTATTCGAGAAGCCCACTTCTTTATAAAACACGATAGACATTCGCCCTAAGAAGGCCTCGCCGATTTTAAATAAGAAAATAAAAGCTAATAAAGCCAATGCTGTTTTTACCCCGTTACGGGCGAAGAAGGTTCTAAAAGGATCAAAAACGGTTACAGCAAGCCATGCAATAACTTTAGCAAAGCGAGTTTGCGTACTACCAGCCAGCTTTTGTTGATAGGTTTGCTCAAGCTCTGCTTGAACTGCATCGCGATTTGATTCTGGTTCTTTCGCCCAAAATACGCTGCTCATTAATAGCAGCATCACGAGAGATAGGAAAAAGTAAACTTGTGGCCAATCAATTGAAGGAATGTCGGCCATATAAAACGGTAGGGCGCCTAATAGAGCATAGCCGCTCCACCAACCTGAGGTTGCCATTGCTGCCGCTGCGGTGGCTTTATGGCTCTCATTTTCTGCCAAAGTGTCGATACGAAATGCATCAATAGCAATGTCTTGAGTTGCAGATGCTATTGCAATCACTAAACACAGTGCGGCAGCAAACCAAAGGTTGGCTTTGATATCGAGCCCTGCAAGCGAAAAGGTTCCAATAAAAATGACTGACTGGCAGAGTAAAATCCAGCTACGGCGCTGGCCTAGCCAGTTAAATAAAAAGGGTAACTTTACACGGTCAACGAGCGGTGACCATAAAAAGTTAATGCTATATGCACCAAACACGATGCCAAACAACCCAATCATGCTGCGGCTTAGGCCTTCATCTTTTAGCCAGGCCGACATGACAGAGCCAATCAATACCCACGGAAAGCCGCTGCTAATACCAAAAATAAAAATATTAATTAAACGTTTATCTTTGAAGTATGAGAAATACTCTGAAAAAGAAAGGGTTTTTGTCATAGTGTTGCCAGTTTAAGGGGCGTGCGCCCCTATTTATTATTGATTAGCGTCAAGCACTTTTACGTTTAAGATAACTACAGGATCTTTGGGTACAAAGCTGTAACCAATTTTTTCATTGAAAGCAGTTTCGACACGCATGATTTTGTCTAGAGTTTCGTAGCCATCCATGACCATACCAAATACAGCAAAGCCCCAATCACGACCTGGATTAAGATGGTCGTTGTCGTCCATATTAAAGAAGAATTGACGCGTACCTGAGTGTGGTTTACGGTCTTGATATGCCATTGCGATACTATACATATCGTTTTTTAACCCGTTGCCACTTTCATTGAAAATAGGGTCACCTTCGTACAGACCATCGTAGTCTTTATCGTAACCACCGCCTTGAATTACAAAATCACGTTCGTTGTCTTCATCACGTTCAACACGGTGAAATACACTACCTTGATAGCTACCATCGGCAACGTAAGTTAGAAAGTTATTTACTGTAATTGGTGCCCGTGAACGATCCATTTCGACCACAATACTGCCAAGCGTAGTAACAATTTCTACGCGCGGAAACATATTGTCTTTTTGAATAAACTTACCTTCAGTCGCTGCGAATGAACTGTGAGCAAAAAACAATAAAAAACTAAGTAATAAAATGCGTTTCATGGTTAACCTTCTAAATAGGCGATTAATTCTGGGTCAGATACAATGCGTGTTATAACCTGTTCAGTCAACTTATTAAGTTGACCTTCTATTTTTGCACGGTCATGACTGAGTGGTCCTTCAAGATTTGCGTTGCCGCGGTATATCTTAGTAAAGTTACTCGTACTTTTAATCACTCTTAAACCAAACTCCACATTTGCAGCACTACTGTGCGTCATCATCTTTTCGGTGACAGTTGCTTGCAACTTATGAATATCTAATTCAAAACGTGTAGTTGCTAAGTTTGAAATGTTTGCACCATTACGGCTTAGAGCACTGTCTAAGGCACTTTTCACAGAATCAGCTATTCCAGGGCTTGCAAGCGTTTTTACTTTGTCTGAACCAATGATTTTAAGGGTCACATTGTCACCACGTAAGTCAATTACGCTGGTGCTAACATTACTGTTAATAGTTGAAATTTTCCCGCCTTGATAAACGGGGTTCAAAATTAACTGATTTGGCTGATTGCTACACGCAGATAGGGCGGCTAGCAAGCATAAAGGAAGTATTTTTTTCATTTAGTTAGCTCCATTAATTATTCTTTGTAGCACTTAGTACGACAAACTTTTTATTAGATCCTAATAGCTTACAATTGCCGAACATGCGTTTTAACTTTTCATGATAGTCTAGATGACGATTACCAATAATTCTTAATTCACCACCGTGCTTTAATGTTTGTTTTGCCTGTTTGAACATTTGCCAAGCGATATGATCGGTGACCGCTTGCGCTTGGTGGAATGGTGGGTTACATAAAACAAGGTCAACACTGTCAGGTTGAAAATCGGTTAAACAGTCGTTTTGAACAAACTCACACTGGTCTAATTGCTCAGGTAAATTGTGAGTTATGTTCAATTTGGCAGATTCAACGGCCATGTAGGACTCATCAACGAAGGTTACATGGGCTTTAGGGCAACGTTTGAGAGTCATCAACCCAACAACGCCATTACCACAGCCTAAATCAATGATGCTGCGGGCTTTACTTGTTTGTGGCAAATAGTTAAAGAAAAAGCGCGCGCCGATATCTAATGAGTCCCGAGAAAATACATTGGCATGATTTTGAATTTCAAATTCACTGCCTTCAAGTGGCCAGTTAACAGGAAAGGGGGCTACTTTATTAAGACCACTGGTTTTACTGATAATTAAACGGGACTTTTTAACCGCTAAGCTGGTTGATGTTTCACCGATATACTGACTAAAAGCCTTTATAGTTGAGTTATGAATGTCTTTCGTTTTACCCGCTGCAATGACGTCGATATCGGCAGGTAAAGCCGTACTGATTGCGGCAAGTTGATGCTGAAGATAGCCTAAATTGCGTGGCACTTTTAATATCACTAAATCAACCTGATTAGGTAACGCAGCTAAAGAGTTCAACTGTGTTAGTGATTCGCTCGATAGCTCATTGACTTGTAAATTATAACGGGTAGCTTGATGACCAATATACGAGTCGTTAACTGAATAAACTGTTAACGTATTAAAGGCACAGGCTAAAGCGCCAAAGCTGTCATTGAGTATCAGGATTGAATTTGCATCTGGGTAGTGCTCTTGTACATAATTGACAAGATATTCATCGCCAGAGTCCCATGCTTGAAGACTGCGATTTTTTTGATCTAACGGAAAGCGTTCTAGGGTATAGGTGTTATCACCGAGCTGTGCTTGGGTGGTCATCATGATTTTACGAAAGTATTAATGTATAGGTAAATTCTAACATGCAACAGCCAAACGCCAACCCTAATCATCTACCTGATGGGTTTTCTTACCAAGCCAATACATTGAGTGCGCAAAAAAGCCTCGAATTATTTTACTTTCTTCAGCAGCAGCTCAATTGGCAGCAACCGGCTATAAAAGTGTACGGAAAAAGCCATGTGATCCCGCGTTTGCAATGCTTTATTGCTGATCAGAACGTAAATTATGGTTACTCGGGTTCAAAATTAATCGTTGAGCCTTGGCCAGAGGTACTTGATGCTATGCGTGTACGCTTATCAAGAACTTTGCAGATACCATTTAATGCGCTTTTAGTTAATTTGTATCGAGATGGTCATGATTGTATGGGCTGGCATAGTGACGATGAGAAAGAACTTGGTGAGCAACCAACAATCGCGTCTGTATCACTAGGGGCCGAACGTGTATTTAAAATAAGGCACAAATATAAAAATGAACAATATAGCACTGTGCTGCAAAGTGGTAGCTGTTTAATCATGAATGGTTTTAGCCAGCGCGATTACCAGCATAGTTTGCCGAAGCAGCAAAGACTCAAACACCCTCGAATTAATCTTACCTTTCGTTCAATTATATAAAATCATTGGTAAATTGAGCCATGCCCTTGATATAGTAGCTGGCAATTATTTTCTTATGAAAGGTCTATGACACATGTCAATGCAACAACAAATTGAGCAAAAGCTTGCTGCGGGTATCGAATGTAAACACCTGAATGTTGTCAATGAAAGCCATATGCATAGTCGTGGAACTGAGTCGCATTTTAAAGTGGTGGTTGTGAGTGAAGAATTTGCAGGTAAACGTTTACTTGCCCGTCACCGTCAAATTAATGAGCTATTAAAAGATGAATTAGCAAATCACATTCATGCATTAGCGATTCACACATTTACTCCAGAAGAGTTCAGTGAACAACATGGACAGGCACCTGAATCACCAAAGTGCTTAGGCGGCTCAAAGTTCGACTAAATTAGCAGGACAGTCACTCAAAGTTAGAAAGACAGACACTCAAAGTTAGAAGGACAGTCACTCAAAGTTAGAAGGACAGTCACTCAAAGTTAGAAGGACAGTCACTCAAAGTTAGAAGGACAGTCACTCAAAGTTAGCAGGACAGTCACCTAAAGTTAGAAGGACAGCCACCTAAAGTTAGAAGGACAGTCACTCTAGACTGCTTGTCACTTGGGGTTTTAAGCTCGAAAAATTTACGTGGGTCTGAAAAGTTTTACTGATCAGACCTGTATTTTAACTATTAGCCTTTAAACTAGCGCTAATTTTTATTGTGATAGATATAGGATGATCAATGGTCATTAAGCCGAAAATTCGTGGATTTATCTGCACTAACGCGCATCCAGTAGGGTGTGCTGAGCACGTACAAGAACAAATTAATTATGTGAAAGCGCAAGGACCACTGAGCAATGCACCTAAGAATGTATTAGTGATAGGTGCGTCTACAGGTTACGGCCTAGCATCACGTATCACGGCTGCATTTGGTGGCGGTGCTAAAACGTTAGGTATTTTCTTTGAAAAAGAAGGTAGCGAACGCAAAACGGGTTCTGCAGGTTGGTACAACACAGCAGCATTCCAAGCAGCCGCTGAAGAAGCTGGTTTATGGTCTAAAAATATCAATGGCGACGCGTTTTCTAACGAAATTAAGCAAAAAGCAATTGATACTATCAAAGCTGATCTAGGTAAAATTGATTTAGTTATTTACAGCCTTGCGTCACCTCGCCGTACTGATCCAAATACAGGCGAAACTTACTCATCTTCGCTTAAGCCAATTGGCTCTGATATCACCACGAAGAACTTAAATACTTCAAAGCGTGTGATTGATGAAGTAACGGTTGAAGCAGCAAACCAAGAAGACATCGACAATACAATTAAAGTAATGGGCGGTGAAGATTGGGAAATGTGGATTGACGCATTAAAAGAAGCAGATGTACTTGCTGATAACTTCAAAACAACGGCTTACACTTATATCGGTAAAGAATTAACATGGCCAATTTACGGTCATGCGACAATTGGTAAAGCGAAAGAAGATCTTGACCGTGCAACGCAAGCAATCAAAGAGTCAACAAAAGGCTTAAATGGTGAAGCGTATGTTTCTTCGTTAAATGCGGTTGTGACACAAGCAAGCTCGGCAATTCCAATTATGCCTTTATATATCTCTGCTTTATTCAAAGTAATGAAAGCAGACGGTACTTACGAAGGTACCATTGAGCAAATTCACTCACTATTTACTGAAAACCTTTACGGTGAAACACCACGTTTTGACGAAGGTGGTCATTTATTCCAAAACTACAAAGAGTTAGAAGATGATGTTCAAGCTCGTGTACAACATGTTTGGGATACAGTAGATACAGATACAATTGACGAATTAACGGATTACGTGGGTTACCATAATGAGTTTTTACGTTTATTCGGTTTTGGTATCGAGAGTGTAGATTACGAGCAAGATGTGAATCCTGATGTTGCGATTTCACAGTTGATCGATTAATCGCTGAACAAACTTGATTTTGTAAAGTCGCTTTTTTAAGCGACTTTTTTGTTTCTGGATGAAAATAAAACATCATCAATAGCACTTTGGTCTATATTGAATTTTATTCAAAAGGTTTTTGTAGTCTAAATAACCGTATCTGTCGTATAAATTTCATATTTGCTCTCGCATAGTCACCCTGATTGATGTTAAAATTCGGGCAATATATGTGAGGAGTTTACTGCGTTGCTTGTTTGGGGTGTTAAACAGGCTATTCTTTGATACTTAGAGTTTAACTTGAGCATATCAAATGGCGACGTGGTTGGTACGATTTTTCAGTTTCTTTCCGTTAATGTAATGCAAGTGCGTATGATCAACATAAAAAAAGGTCTGGATTTACCGATAGAGGGCGCACCTCAGCAAGTTATTCACGATGGTTCTGCCGTCAAACGTGTAGCTGTGCTAGGTGAAGAATATATTGGTATGCGTCCAACCATGCATGTTCGCGTGGATGACCAAGTCAAAAAAGGCCAGGTACTTTTTGAAGACAAAAAGAACCCAGGCGTCTTATTTACTGCACCAGCTTCTGGGGTAGTTAAAGAAATCAATCGTGGTGCTAAACGTGTGCTGCAATCTGTTGTTATTGAAGTTAATGGCAGTGAGCAAATCACCTTTGACTCTTTCAAGGCCGACGAGCTTTCGGGCTTAGACCGTGAAAAAGTGAAAGAAGTACTAGTTCAGTCAGGTCAATGGACAGCACTACGTGCTCGCCCATTCAGCAGAGTAGCTGCTTTGGATGCAAATCCTAGCTCTATCTTTGTAACGGCTATCGACACTAACCCGCTAGCTGCAGATCCTGCAGTAATCATTGCTGAAAACACTCAAGCATTTGAAGCAGGTTTAGCTGTGGTATCTCGTTTAACTGACGGCAAAGTATTTGTTTGTAAACAAGCTGGTAGCCAAGTGCCTAGTTCATCAATCCCTCAAGTAGAAGTACATGAGTTTGGTGGTAAGCACCCGGCAGGTCTTGTTGGTACACACATTCATAACTTAGACCCAGTTTCTGCAAGCAAGCAGGTTTGGCACTTAGGTTACCAAGACGTAATCGCGTTTGGTAATTTATTCCTAACAGGTGAAATCTTCACAGACCGTGTTGTTTCGCTTGCTGGTCCACGTGTTAAAAACCCACGCTTAGTGAAAACTCAGCTAGGTGCATCTTTAGATGATTTAGTTGCTGGTGAATTAGAAGACGGTGATAACCGTGTAATTTCTGGTTCTGTATTATCAGGCGCTATCTCTCAAGGTCCACACGCGTTCTTAGGTCGTTACCATGTTCAAGTATCAGTATTACTTGAAGGTCGCGAAAAAGAGCTATTCGGTTGGATCGCACCAGGTGCTAACAAGTTCTCAGTAACACGTACCTTCTTATCTCACCTTGCTCCTAGCCGTCTATTTAACATGACGACTTCAACAGGTGGTTCGAAGCGTGCCATGGTTCCAATTGGTAGCTATGAGCGTGTTATGCCTTTAGACATCCTACCTACACTATTATTACGTGATTTAATCGCACGTGATCTTGATGGTGCTATTTCGTTAGGTGCGCTAGAGCTTGATGAAGAAGATTTAGCATTATGTACCTTCGTTTGTCCAGGTAAATACGAGTACGGTTCAATCCTACGCGATTGCTTGACTACGATCGAGAAGGAAGGCTAGAGAGATGGGTTTAAAGAAATTTCTAGAAGATATTGAGCCGCATTTTGAACCGGGTGGTAAACACGAAAAATGGTATGCGCTTTACGAAGCTGCAGCGACTATTTTCTACACGCCTGGTTATGTAAATAAAGGCAAAACACACGTTCGCGATAACATCGACCTAAAACGTATGATGATTTTAGTGTGGATGGCGACGTTCCCTGCAATGTTCTTTGGTATGTTCAACATCGGTCATCAGGCCGCAGGTGCTTTAGCGCAAGGTTTTGAACTAGCAAACACATGGCAAGTTGGTTTGTTCCAATTATTCGGTGGTGAATTAACTGCTGATTCTGGTTGGGGCGCGAAAATGTTTTACGGTGCCTGCTTCTTCTTACCAATATACGCAGTAACATTTGCTGTGGGTGGTTTCTGGGAAGTGCTATTTGCTTCAGTGCGTAAGCACGAAGTAAATGAAGGTTTCTTCGTAACATCTGTATTATTTGCACTAATCCTGCCTGCAACGATTCCTTTATGGCAAGTTGCACTAGGTATTACGTTTGGTGTTGTAATCGCTAAAGAAATCTTTGGTGGTACAGGTCGTAACTTCCTTAACCCTGCTCTTGCCGGTCGTGCGTTCTTATTCTTCGCATACCCAGCGCAAATTTCAGGTGACACAGTATGGACAGCAGTAGATTCATTCTCTGGTGCAACTATGCTTGGCCAAGCTGTTGTTGGTTCACTTGATTACAGCAACATGGAGCTATGGTGGAATGCGTTCTACGGTTTCATTCAAGGTTCTATGGGTGAGACGTCAACACTAGCACTATTAATCGGTGGTTTATTCCTAATTTACGTGCGTATCGCTTCATGGCGTATCGTACTAGGTGTATTCCTAGGTATGGTTGCAACGGCATTCTTACTAAATACAATTGGTTCAGAAACTAACGCTGTATTTGCTATGCCTTGGCACTGGCACTTAGTTCTTGGTGGTTTTGCATTTGGTATGTTCTTCATGGCAACAGACCCTGTATCTGCATCATTCACAGACAAAGGTAAGTTCGCTTACGGTGCGTTAATCGGCTTTATGGTTGTAATGATCCGTGTTGTTAACCCGGCATTCCCAGAAGGTATGATGCTAGCAATCTTATTTGCTAACTTATTTGCACCATTATTCGATCACTTTGTAGTGCAAGCTAATATCAAGCGGAGGTTGGCACGTAATGTCTAGTAATAACGAATCAATCGGCAAAACGCTAACCGTTGTTGTTGCACTATGTTTAGTGTGTGCAATCATCGTATCGTTTGCTTCAGTTCAGCTTCGTCCTTTACAGCAAGCTAACAAAACACAAGATATTCAACGCAATATCTTAGCGGCTGCAGGCATTGAAGTATCAGGTACTGTGTCAGATACCTTTAACTCAAAAATTGAAGCACGTGTTGTAGACATGAACACAGGTGAGTTTGTTGAAGGTGCTGATCCTAACTCATTTGACTTCGAGAAAACAAAATTCGACCAAGCTCGTAGCTTTGCGTTGAAAGCAGAAGGAATTAAAGACATCGCTGGTATTCAGCGTATGACAAAAAATTCACCTGTATATATTTCGAAGAAACCTGATGGTTCTACAGACGCAATCATTCTACCAATCCAAGGTTATGGCCTTTGGGGTGTAATGTACGGCTTCTTAGCGCTTGAAAGCGATGGTGAAACAGTTAAAAACATCAACTTCTTCAAGCACAACGAAACGCCAGGTCTAGGTGGTGAAATCCAAAATCCACAATGGACTGCTAAATGGCAAGGTAAAGAGTTACCAATCAATATCATGAAGAGCGGTGCGAAGAACGAACATCAAATCGATGGTCTTTCTGGTGCAACATTAACTTCAAACGGTGTTGATCACACAGTTGACTTCTGGACTGGCGAGCATGGCTTTGGTCCATTCCTTGCGAAAGTACGTGAAGGAGCGTTGAAATAATGGCTGATACTAAAGAAATGAAGTCGGTCCTATTTGGCCCGGTATTCGCAAATAACCCGATTGCATTACAAGTACTAGGTATTTGTTCTGCGCTAGCGGTAACATCAAGCTTAAAAAATGCACTAATCATGTCAATCGCATTGACACTAGTAACTGCGTTTTCTAGCTTGTTTATTTCGTCAATTCGTAACCACATCCCATCATCTGTACGTATCATCGTGCAAATGACGATCATCGCATCACTTGTAATCGTTGTTGACCAAGTACTGCAAGCATTCTCTTATGCAACTGCTAAAGAGCTTTCAGTATTCGTTGGTCTAATCATTACAAACTGTATCGTAATGGGTCGTGCTGAAGCATACGCAATGAAGTCACCACCGTTAATGTCTTTCTTAGACGGTATCGGTAACGGTTTAGGCTACTCAGTAGTACTACTAACTGTTGGTTTCATCCGTGAGTTATTCGGTAAAGGTTCACTATTCGGTGTTGATATTATTCCATTAGTTCAAAATGGTGGCTGGTATCAACCAATGGGTCTATTGATTTTACCACCGAGTGCATTCTTCATTATTGGTTTATTCATCTGGGTACTTCGTACCTTCAAGAAAGACCAAGTAGAAGCAAAAGCGTAAGGGGCGAGCAGTGGAACATTATATTAGTTTATTTGTAAAAGCAGTTTTCATTGAAAACTTAGCTTTAGCCTTCTTCCTAGGTATGTGTACTTTCCTTGCTGTATCAAAGAAAGTAACAACGTCAATCGGCCTAGGTGTGGCAGTTATCGTGGTACTAGGTATCTCAGTACCTGTAAATAACTTGGTTTATCACGCTGTTCTTGCACCTGGTGCATTAGAGTGGCTTGGCTACCCAGAAGCAGACCTTAGCTTCTTACGTTTCTTGACTTTCATCGGTGTTATTGCAGCACTTGTACAAATTCTTGAAATGGCATTAGATAAGTTCTTCCCTGCACTTTACAACGCGTTAGGTATCTTCTTACCACTGATCACAGTTAACTGTGCGATCTTCGGTGCGGTATCTTTCATGGTTGAGCGTAACTATAACTTCGGCGAGTCTGTTGTTTATGGTATCGGTTCAGGTGTGGGCTGGGCACTAGCAATTACTTTACTTGCTGGTATCCGTGAAAAAATGAAGTACTCAGACGTTCCTGATGGCTTACGTGGTTTAGGTATTACTTTCATCACTGTTGGTCTTATGGGTCTTGGCTTTATGTCATTCTCTGGTATTTCACTTTAATAGGTAGCGAGGATAAATCATGAATGAGATTTTCTTAGGCGTTGGTGTTTTCATCGCTATCGTTGTTATTTTAGTTTTAGTTATCATTGGTGCTAAATCTAAATTAGTAGCAAGCGGCGATATCATCATCGGAATTAATGGCGACCCAGAAAAAGCTATTAAAACATCTGCAGGTAGCAAGCTATTAGGCGCGCTAGCTGATTCAGGTATCTTCGTTTCATCTGCATGTGGTGGCGGTGGCTCTTGTGGTCAGTGTCGTGTTCACATCAAAGAAGGTGGCGGCGATATCTTACCAACAGAACTTGATCACATCTCTAAAGGTGAAGCTCGTGAAGGCTGCCGTTTAGCGTGTCAGGTAAATGTTAAGAACGACATGGAAATTGAACTTGAAGAGTCAATTTTCGGTGTTAAGAAGTGGGAATGTACTGTTATCTCTAACGATAACAAGGCAACGTTCATCAAGGAACTTAAGTTACAAATTCCTGATGGCGAGTCAGTACCTTTCCGTGCCGGTGGTTATATTCAAATTGAAGCACCAGCTCACCACGTTAAATACGCTGATTTCGATATTCCAGAAGAGTATCGTGGCGACTGGAACCACTTCGGTTTCTTCGATCTGGAGTCTAAAGTAGACGACGAAACAATTCGTGCATACTCAATGGCTAACTACCCAGAAGAAGAAGGCATTATCATGCTTAACGTGCGTATCGCTACGCCGCCGCCAAGAGACCTAAGCCTTCCATGTGGTAAAATGTCTTCGTACATTTGGTCATTAAAAGAAGGTGATAAAGTGACTATCTCTGGTCCATTCGGTGAGTTCTTCGCGAAAGACACTGATGCAGAAATGGTATTCGTTGGTGGTGGTGCAGGTATGGCACCAATGCGTTCACATATCTTTGACCAACTTAAGCGTTTACAATCTAAGCGTAAGATGAGCTTCTGGTATGGTGCGCGTTCTAAGCGTGAAATGTTCTACGTAGAAGATTTCGACGGCTTAGCAGCAGAAAACGATAACTTCGTATGGCACACAGCACTGTCTGATCCACAACCAGAAGATAACTGGGAAGGTTACACAGGCTTCATCCATAACGTACTTTATGAAAACTACTTGAAAGATCATGAAGCGCCTGAAGATTGTGAGTTCTACATGTGTGGTCCTCCAATGATGAACGCGGCTGTTATCAACATGCTTAAAGATCTTGGTGTAGAAGACGAAAACATCTTATTAGATGACTTCGGTGGCTAACACCATACACAAAACAATTAGTTTTGGTTAGAATACAGGCCTCGTAGCACTTAGTGTTACGAGGCTTTTTTATTTCTATACCGAACTCCGTGGTATCTACAAGGTGAATGCTATGAATAGAGTGTTTTATCGCCAAGGCTTGATGGCCTTTTTCCTATTAACTATGACTTTACTCATGGCTGGCTGCGGTCAATCAGATAAGGCTGAAGAGCTTTATTTTGAAGGTAAGACAATGGGCACCACTTATCACATTAAGGTGTTTGCAGAGTCTTCAAAGGTTGCAGGTGTTGATTTACACCCGGAAATTAAGCAAGTGCTTAAAGATGTAAATCAATCTATGTCGACTTACATTCCTGATTCAGAAATTAACCAGTTCAACCAGTTACCAGCAGGGCAGGTAATGCCAATAAGCGCTGATTTTAGAAACGTGGTAGCTGAATCAATTCGCCTTGGCGAATCAACAAAAACGTTAGATGTGACCATGGGGCCACTTATTGACTTGTGGGGCTTTGGTCCAGATAAAAAGCCGACTAAACGCCCAAGCGATGAAGCCTTGGCCGCAATGGTTGCCAAAATTGGTGTTGATAAGCTTGAACTTACAGATGCTGGTCTTATGAAGACGATTGATGGTTTAGAGCTGTCGTTTTCTGCTACAGCAAAAGGCTATGGTATTGATAAAGTAGCACAAGTGATTGAAAGCCATGGTTTTACTAATTATATGGTTGAGATTGGTGGTGAGCTTCGTGTGTCGGGTATTAAGCCAAACAACATCACTTGGAAAATAGCTATTGAGCAGCCTGATGCTGAGCCTGGCGTGCGTAAAGTACATAAAGTAATTGAGCCGGGTACTAATGGTATTGCGACATCCGGTGATTACCGAATTTTTTACGAAATGGATGGTGTTACCTATAGCCACTTAATTGACCCTGTAACAGGTATGCCGAGCCGTCATGATTTGGTATCAGTTACTGTTTTACACCCATCAGCGATGACTGCAGATGGCTTAGCGACGGCAATTACAGTGATGGGCATGGAAAAGGCGCAGAAATACGCCGAAGAGCACGATTTGCCGGTGTACTTAATTGGTAAGTCAGACAATGGTTTAGTAACTTATTCAAGCCCTGCATTTAAACCATATTTGTAGCAGGGCAAGAAGCAGTGTATACCCAAGCCGCCTCAAGATGCAGAATTCTGCGTTCCACAGGGCTTAATATCAAGGCGTTACTTGGGAACAATGGCAGTCCCAGAACGAACTAACAACGATGAGAGTAAGCGCCTGTGAAGCGACCAAAGGATTGGTTTAAAGCGATTTATACTGCGTTATTGATTTTAACAATAGAACCACTATTGCTTGCAATCAATGCCTTGCCTAAATCGCGTTTAATTCTAACTGAAACTCGCACCTTGAGGTCGTTTAGGTATATAATACATGCAGCCTAATTAGTTGGGCTCGATTTAATTGCTGACGATAGGGGCAAAGCAATGTCACTTTTTCTTCTTACATTTGGTCTACTTATTTTAATTGTGGCGGCGATGGCTGTCGGCATGATTGTGCAAAAGAAATCTATGGCCAGTAGTTGTGGTGGCCTAGGCGCTGTTGGTATCGACAAAGCTTGCGACTGCGACGACCCATGTGACAAGCGTAAAAAGCGCATGGCAAAAGAACAAGTCTGGAAAGAGAATCAAATTCTTTAACCACAAAAAAAAGCGCCCAAAGGCGCTTTTTTAATACCTAAATTTTACATGGACAGTCACTTTAAAACTATTTTGAATATTTACAAAGACAGTCACTTTTATCCATGAACTCATTCTTGCAGTAAAAAAGATTTTGTCTACACTTTAGTTACAGCTAATGCATTTCAATTTATCAGTTCAAGGAGTGGACGATGGCTTTAGCAAGGAAGCGGCAAATCTGTTTGTCGAATACCAAATATTATCATTGTGTATCTCGCTGTGTTAGACGTGCCTACCTTTGTGGAGAAGACACACTCACAGGTAAATCATATGAACACCGCAGAGGGTGGGTTGAACAGCGTCTGCTTGCTCTTGCAAAGGTATTTTGCATTGATGTATGTGCTTATGCAGTGATGAGCAATCATACGCATCTTGTGCTTTATGTTGATGATAAAAAAGCAAATAGGTTAACCGATAAGTCCATCCTTTTACGCTGGTTTAAGCTCAGTAAAATGACGCCTTTAGGTCAAAAGTTTCTCTATGGTGAGCCGCTAAGTGATGGTCAGAAAGTATTCTTAAATAAAGAGGTTGCAGAATATAGAGCGCGGCTTTCTAGCATTAGTTGGTTTATGCGAATGCTTAATGAATATATTGCCAGACGTGCGAATAAAGAAGACGAGTGTACAGGTCACTTTTGGGAAGGGCGTTTCAAAAGCCAAGCACTCCTTGATGAATCAGCACTTTTAGCATGTATGGCCTATGTTGATTTAAACCCTGTTCGTGCTAAAGCTGCGAGCACGCCGGAGCAATCGGACTATACCAGCTTTAAAAAGCGATGCCAGAGCGTGAAGGAGTCAAAGCAACCTAAATTACTAGCTCGTTTTATTGGTGGCATAAGTAAGTATAAATCAAAGGGAATACCTTTTGAGTTAAAGTCATACTTGTTACTGGTAGAGCAAACTGGGCGTTGTATCAGCGCGGATAAGCCGGGATATATAGAGCATCATTTACCTCCTATTCTTGAAAGGCTGAATTTCGAACCGGAAAAATGGTTAAAACTAACAACTCAATTTGAAAACTTATTTCGTGGAGCTGCAGGTCGAGTGGGTGCTATCGGAAGTTATTGCAGTAAAACTGCGCGTAAGCGACGAAGTAATCTAGCAAGCTGTAAGTTATTACTTGCTAGTTAACCTTAAATTTCTCTCGACTTTTATTTTTTGCAAACACTTGCAGCTAACTTGTGCTTTTAATTCTCATAAAGCTAAATCTTTTATCTTGGTTTTTGTTGTTAAATTAAGCTAATAGGATAGGTTGCCTACACAGAGATTATTTTAGGTAACAAATTTAAGGTATTTGGAGGTTTAACAGGCACTTTTAACAGTGCCTATCCTTTTAAATCGTGTTTAATCTAAATTAATTAGCTCAGCTCCTAAAACTGCGTACTTATTTTTGCCATTTGCTTGTAAGAAAAAGGCGGCAGGTGCATGAAGTGAAGGTATTGATGTAAATACACTTTTGCATGTGTAAACTGGCCAATTTGTGGAGTTTTCTAGCATATTAATATCGCCAGAAAAGCAACTATAGCCTTGTATTAAAAGCTCTTTATATTTATTTTCGGTAAGCGTTAACGACTCATTTAAAACAAAACTGTTACCGGTTCTAAAGTTCAGGTTGCTTGCATCTAAACTCGTGTAACCTTGGCGGATACTGCTTATATCCCCCAACTCTTTAATAATGGGTGACTGTCCTTTGTTGTTTATTGCTATATCTATCTGGTAATCACCTAGCTCACTCTTTACAGTTACATCATCTATTAGTAAGTCTACCCAATTGTCTTTAGTGTTAAATGGAATGGCGTGGTACTGGGCTATTTTAGCGCTTTTCCATTCCTGTGAAGTTATTGAATCAATAGTCTTTTTATATAAAACACGGTTAACTTTACGGGCTATTTGTCGGTTTGGGTCGTTTGGGTAAGCACCTGATTCAATTAATATAGTTCGGATACCTTTTTCCGAAAAAGTATCTCCAAAACTGCGATAAGAGTAACTGTCGTTGTACTTCCCCAAGTGCCCTGGGATCATGGTTTCAACCGTTTTGGCTAAATGAGCAATAAATTGCATAGCCTCACCACGAATTTTATTCACTTCTCTTGCTTCATTATAGGCGGGTGCTAGCACTGAAATAGTGGCTTGTTCTCCCATTTTTCCGGCACCGTAATAGGCATTCTGATCATGTAAATTAAAGCAGAAGTCAGGTTTGAATTCATTTGCAGCAGCCATGAGTATTTGCCCTTCTTTTGTGCGAAGGGCTTTTGCATCTCGATTTAAATCAATGCCTTGAGCATTATGACGGGTTTGAACTGCAGCGCCATCGGGGTTCACCATAGGGATTATGAGAAGCGTTATTTTATGTTGCCAGCGTTCTAGCCATTGTGCGTTTTCATCTGCTGTTATAAAGCTTAAAAAATCCATTAGTGCGGCAGTTGCTGTATTTTCGTCGCCGTGCATTTGGCTCCACATCATCACTTTGATTGGGCCTGTGCCGATTTTAAGAGAATTAAGTGCCTGTCCTTG
Source organism: Pseudoalteromonas simplex (assembly GCF_015278155.1). NCBI lineage: Bacteria > Pseudomonadati > Pseudomonadota > Gammaproteobacteria > Alteromonadales > Pseudoalteromonadaceae > Pseudoalteromonas > Pseudoalteromonas simplex. Next base: position 111,545 of record NZ_JADILN010000008.1, on the reverse strand, counting down.
GAAAGAGGTGCCGATTTGTTTTAATGTGACGCTGGGGTGTTTTGCTGCGCTTTTTAAGTGAGGTTCTATATCGGCGTAGTAAATCGCAGGTTTATCTAAGCCAGCTACAGCGGTGTCTTCAATCGTATTTGCAAGTGTACTGGTACTTAGTGCTAAAAGGGCTGTGGCGAGTACATATAGGCGCATAATTATCTCTTTTATTCTTTATTTTAATATTATGTAGAATATTATATTTTTAATGGTTTGGCTAATCCTTGTTCAGTATTAAAGCTTCGATTGCTACTGACTAAGTATGCTTTAAATCGCTATTTTTATGCTATTTTCTTTTTCTTCATAGCTTTACGCTATATAAAATACAGTATTACTTTTAAGTACTTAGCTTCAATAGGTTTGTTTTTTTACAGTTTATTATCAAATGGCTAAACAATACTTAACCGTGTGCTGTAAAATTCTACTTGTACCGTCTGTTGACTTTGTTATACTCCACATCGAAATTTCAGTAATTACTGAAACTTTATTGATGAAGATCATGTTACCGCATTAAAAAATAGGGTAAGCCATTTACCTAAAATGCAGTAAAAGCGATAAAAGGCGTGAGTTTTGCGAGCAATTAATCAGTCACAAGGTGTCAAACAGTCTAGCTTAGCTAGGTTGCAATTGGCTGCGCGTGCGTTTTTTGCTGGCAAAGAACTAATGTCAGTTTTAGCCTTGTTGCTGATTAATTCAGCCATGCTAATCAACGGTACATTAGAAGATGCTCACGGGCTAAGAAGTTTATTAAGTGAAGGTGCTTTATACGAAACACCGTTGCTTAATGTTTTGAGTTTTTTAGCTTACCCTGTGGTGTCTTGCCAATTACTTATTGGTTTATGCTGGTTGGTCTTCCATTTCTTCCCTGCGCGTCGTGCAGGTGTCATTTTACGTAAAGCGGCCTTCGCTGCGCGTGAAACGATAAAGTCTTTAGTAGTACACAGCGCTCATGGCTGTCGTGCTCCTCCTCGTGTAAGTGGTTGTCTGTAAATAAGCTTTGTTGCTTAAGTTCAGCCATTTTAGTCGTTTTCTAAGTTGTCTTTACTAAGCACCTAGTGGGTTTTTTACGCCCAAATTTCAGTCAGCCAACCTAAACTCCCTCACTTCTTAGCGTGCCGATTTGTCGTGCTCGTTAGTCAGCCGAGGGATATCTGTAGCATCTGTTGCAGAAAAGCGTCGTGTTCTTATTTCGACAAGTGTTAACTTTTAGGTTGTAGGATATTCCTTTGTCAATTCGAAACCTTTGTAATATTGCTCTAGCGTCTTTAGTGCTGGCCTTGTCTGGCTGTAAAGGCGGGGTACTCGATCCAAAAGGTCAAATTGGTGTCGACGAGAAGTATTTAATTATCGTAGCTACGGTGTTAATGCTGATTGTTGTGATTCCAGTTATTGCCATGACAATTTATTTTGCATGGAAATACCGTGATGGACGAGATCAAGAAATTTACGCTCCAAAGTGGGCGCACTCAAACAAGATTGAAGCTGTAGTTTGGACCATTCCTATCATCATCGTTGCGATTTTAGGTGTGATCACGTGGCAGTCAACGCAACAACTTGACCCATATAAACCACTTGAGGGTAAAGGTAAGCACCTTACTGTTGAGGTTGTTTCTTTGAACTGGAAATGGCTATTCATTTATCCAGAGCAAGGCATCGCCACAGTGAATGAGCTTGTTTTTCCTGCCAATGTGCCAGTGCAGTACAAGATCACCTCAGAAAGCACCATGAACTCGTTTTTCATTCCACAGCTTGGTAGCCAAATTTATTCAATGGCAGGCATGGAAACAAAGCTTCATTTAATTGCTGATGAGCCGGGTACTTTTAAAGGCTTCTCTGCTAACTACAGTGGTGCAGGTTTCACAGGTATGAAGTTCGATGCCATTGCAACAGCCACAGAAGCTGATTTCGATGCTTGGGTAAACAAAGTAAAAAATACTGGTTCTGCATTGACTAAGCAAAGCTATGTTGAACTTGCAAAACCAAGTGAATACGACCCAGTTAAATACTATGCCAGCGTAGATAAAGATATGTTCCATTCAATCGTAATGAAATATATGCAAGCGCATGGCTCTCACGGTGCAATGCAACACGCTATGCCAGAGCACTCAGCTCATAAGAAGCACAGCGAGGACGAGGAATAATCATGTCGTTGTTAGGTAAATTAACATTAGACGCAATCCCGTTTCATGAACCAATTATCATGGTTACCATGACGGTTGTTGCTGTCTTAGGTCTGTTAGTGGCAGGCTTAGTAACAAAATATAAAAAGTGGGGCGTGATTTGGCACGACTGGATCACCTCAATTGACCATAAGCGTTTAGGTGTTATGTACATCATTCTTGCGCTTATCATGCTTTTCCGTGGTTTCGCGGATGCCATTATGATGCGACTGCAATTAGCAATGGCTACTGGCGGTGCAAGTGGTTACTTACCACCAGAGCACTATGACCAAATATTTACGGCACACGGGGTGATCATGATCATCTTTATGGCGATGCCGTTTATGATTGGTTTAATGAACATCATTTTACCTCTGCAAATTGGTGCCCGTGATGTTGCATTCCCATTCTTAAATAACCTTAGCTTTTGGTTAACTGCTGGCGGTGCAATCCTAATCAATATCTCATTATTCTTTGGTGAGTTTGCGAAAACGGGTTGGGTGGCATATCCACCGTTGTCAGAGTTGTCATTCAGTCCAGGTGTCGGGGTCGATTATTATATATGGGCCTTGCAGATATCCGGCTTGGGTACCTTATTAACATCGGTAAACTTCTTAGCGACTGTATTTAAAATGCGTGCACCAGGCATGACATTAATGAAAATGCCTATTTTTACTTGGGCATGCACGTGGGCGAATATCTTAATTGCAGCATCGTTCCCAATTTTAACTGCTGTACTGGCTATGTTAACGCTTGATCGTTATCTCGATTTCCACTTCTTCACGAATGAATTAGGTGGTAACGCGATGATGTACATCAACTTATTCTGGGCATGGGGTCACCCTGAAGTTTACATTCTGATCTTACCTGCGTTCGGTATTTTCTCAGAAGTTATCTCAACGTTTGCTGGTAAACGCCTGTTTGGTTATAAGTCGATGGTTTATGCAAGCGGTGCAATTTCGATTTTAGGTTTTATCGTTTGGCTTCATCACTTCTTTACTATGGGCTCAAGCGCTAACGTTAATGCCTTCTTTGGTGTTATGACCATGGTTATTGCGGTACCGACCGGGGTTAAGTTATTTAACTGGTTATTCACTATGTATCGTGGTCGTTTACGTATTACTGTGCCTGTCCTTTGGACTTTAGGTTTTATGGTGACGTTCACTATCGGTGGTATGACCGGTGTATTACTTGCTATTCCTGGTGCTGACTACGTATTACACAACAGCTTATTCTTAATCGCTCACTTCCATAACACCATCATTGGTGGTGCGGTATTTGGTTATTTAGCTGGTTTTGCGTTTTGGTTCCCTAAAGCAATGGGATTCAAACTTGACGAGAGCTGGGGCAGACGATCTTTCTGGTGCTGGTTAATTGGTTTCTTCGTGGCATTTATGCCGTTATACGTACTTGGTTTCTTAGGTATGACACGTCGCTTAAACCACACGAACAACCCTGATTGGAACATTTGGTTATACATTGCAGCTGGCGGTGCGGTGATCATTATGTTCGGTATCTTGTTCCAAGTTGTACAACTTGTAGTGAGCTTCAAAAACCGCGAGCAACTTGATGATACAACGGGCGATCCGTGGAATGGTCATACTCTTGAGTGGGCATCTGCTTCACCTCCGCAGTACTACAACTTTGCGAAAATCCCTCATGTTGATGACATCGATGCGTGGACAGACATGAAAGAGAAAGGCTTAGCTTACAAGCAAGAAGCCTCTTATAGCCCAATTCATATGCCAAAGAATACATCGGCAGGTGTATTAATGAGCGCAGCTTTAACAACCTTCTGTTTTGCCATGATCTGGCACATTTGGTGGCTTGCAGCCTTTGGTTTACTGGGTGCTATCGTGGTGTTCATCAAACGTTGTTACACCAGCGATGTTGATTACTACGTGCAACCAGATGAAATTGTTGAACTAGAAACGGCTCACAATACAGCCGCTACGAAGGAGGTGAATGCATGAGTAGCATTTCTGCAGGACTCGACACCTTAAACGGCGCACACGGTCATGTCGATGCACATGACCATGAGCACCACGATACAGGTGGTAACACCGTATTTGGTTTCTGGCTTTATCTTATGACTGACTGTTTGTTGTTTGCATCATTTTTTGCAACCTACGCAGTATTGTTTATGAACACTGCTGGCGGTGTGTCGGGTAAAGATATTTTTGAACTTGATTTTGTTGCGGTTGAAACCGCAGCTCTACTACTTAGTAGTATCACTTTTGGTTTTGCGATGATCTCTGCTCATGGGCAGAAAAAGGCGGCTACGTTAACTTGGTTGCTGGTTACCTTTGCCTTTGGTGCAGTGTTTATTGGTATGGAAGTGTACGAATTTCATCACCTAATTGCGCACGGTAATGGCCCTCAGCAAAGTGCCTTTTTAACATCGTTCTTCTCTTTAGTGGGCTTACATGGTCTTCACGTTACAGCGGGTCTTATTTGGATGACTGTCCTGATGATTGAAGTTGTGCGCCGTGGTTTAAACCCACAAACAGTGACACGCCTAAGTTGTTTAAGCTTATTCTGGCACTTCTTAGATGTGGTGTGGATTTGTGTATTTACCGTTGTTTATTTAATGGGAGCAATGTAATGAGTCACAGTGAATCACATGTAATTAATAACTTAGAAGTTCATGCACATAATGATCAATCACATGGCAGCGTTAAAGACTATTTAATTGGTTTTCTACTGTCAGTGGTTTTAACGGCTATTCCATTTTGGGCTGTGATGAGTGGTTCGTTTTCTAAAACGACCACTGCATGGTGCATCGTGAGCATGGCGATTGTGCAAATTTGGGTGCATTTGAAATATTTCTTACACCTAAACTTCAAAACTGAAGACGGCAAGGCAAGTTCATTGTCGTTTATCTTTAGTGCTTTAATCATTGTAATGGTGGTTGGTTTGTCGGTGTGGATCATCTACGAATCGAACGCCATGATGATGTACTAATAACAATTACTTTGTAATTGGTAAAAGATTTACGAAAGGAGCTGGTTAGTCTGAGGTTGTGTCTCCAGTTCTTACAGTCTGTTACTAGCTAGTTTCTTTCGTAATATTGCGTTTGTGCTGAAAATTAGAGGAGTCGAGGAAGTGTTTCGACGTTATTTAAATGTCACTAAACCTGGCATTATCATGGGCAATTTGATCTCTGTCGCGGGGGGATTCTTGCTAGCCTCTCGCGGTGATATTGACCCATGGTTAATGATCGCAACCTTACTAGGGTTATCTTTAGTAGTGGCATCAGGATGCGCGATCAATAACGTGATTGATCGTGATATTGATGTTGCTATGGCGCGCACTCGCAAACGCGTCACAGTAACTGGCGAAATGTCAGCAAAGGCGGCTATGGCACATGGCATCGTGCTTGGTGTTATTGGTTTCGGGTTATTAGCTGTGTATACCAACGTAGTGGCACTCTTATTTGCTACTTTTGGTTACGTCATCTACGTAGGTGTGTACAGCTTATATATGAAACGTCGTTCTGTGTACGGCACCTTTGTAGGAAGTTTATCTGGCGCAGTACCGCCTGTAGTGGGTTATTGTGCCGTAACTGGGCAGTTTGATGCTGGTGCTGTGATTTTATTGGTCATGTTTAGTCTATGGCAAATGCCTCATTCATATGCAATTGCAATCTTTCGTTATAACGACTACCAAGCGGCCAGAATTCCTGTGTTACCAGTAGCGCAGGGGATCGAGAAGGCAAAGCATCACATTGTTTTATATATCGCCGTGTATGCGTTGGTTGTGATGTTATTAACCATTAGTGGTTATACAGGTTTAGCCTTTATGGCTGTAGCTTGTACAACGAGTTTTTGGTGGTTGCTAATGGCGCTTCGTGGCTATCGTCGCAATATTGATGTAAGCGGCTGGGCGCGCCAAGTGTTTGCTTTTTCAATTGTAAACATCACGGTTTTGAGCATAGCGATGGCTTTAGATTACCATTCGGTAGCTCCACAGCTACTTGTTTTAACTTAGAAAAAAGTTGCTAACATATCCCAATGTTACAGTAGCAAAGGCCCGGTTTTTTCTCCACCGGGCCTTTTTTCTTTGTTGTTTTTAAAATCGAGCAGCTTGCTCTACTACAATGCCATGACGAGCCGCTAAACGGCGATGGTCTTTATCATAACCACCACCAATCACGGTTGCGACAGGTACATTGTGTTCAAGGCAGCGTTTGAGAACTAAATGGTCGCGTTGTGCTATCCCTTGCCAGCTTATATCAAGTTTTCCTAAGCCATCTTGCTGCCATACATCTACACCTGCATCATAAAGTACTAAGTCTGGGTTTAGGGTGTTTAATAAATAACTCAGCGTATTGTCAACAACGCCTAGGTATTCACTATCAGCGACATTCGGTGCTAAACCTATATCTAAATCGCTGGCTGATTTTCGAAACGGAAAATTCTTTTCACAGTGAATAGAGCAGGTATAAGCATAGGGCTGATGCGCCAGCATTGCTGCGGTACCATCACCTTGATGAACATCTAAATCAAAAATAAGTATATTGGTTACTTCACCACTTTTTATCAGGGTTTCGCTGGTGAAAGCGAGGTCGTTTACCATGCAATAGCCTGAGCCAAAATCAGTATGAGCATGATGAGTGCCACCCGCTAAGTGGCAAGCAATGCCATGTTTAAGAGCTAAACGTGCTGTTTGTAAGGTGCCCAGAGGCGCAGTAAAGGTACGTGCCATCAGCTCTTTTGACCAAGGTAAGCCAATACGGCGCATCGCTTTTTCATCTAAGCGGTTGTGCCAAAGGTCGTGGATATAATTTTCGCAGTGCACTAACTCAAGGGGCTCAGGGCTGCCAAGCATCGGTTGAGTTAGGTTGTCATTTATTAATCCAAGGTTTTGCACATGCTCATATAAATAAGCAAACTTACTCATCACAAAGCGATGGTTAGGATCGAAACTAAACGAGTAATTTGGATGATACACCAAGGGTAAGTGGGGATTTAACTGCATAGCTTATTAAATAGCTGAATTTGCTACAGCATAACGAATCTAACGGCAAATGTTTACTCTGGCGCGTGAATTAAATGAGCTAACTCGCGATGTAATAATGCCTCATCACCCAGGTTGAGCTCAATCAATCGTTTTAAGTGAGTAATACTATCAATATCGATATGTTCGCAGCGAAGGCCTGCATGCTGATGCTCAACATGGCACAGCTCCACTTGCATTTTAATCTCGATAGTTGATTCTGGCAGGGTAAAGATTAAGTCAGCTTTACTATGAATAGGCACTAAAAATGAATCACTTTTAGTAATGAGCGCACCTTGCAAAGATAGATCAAGTAACTGACAGTGATAGTCGTTATCTTCGATACGAAGGACCGCAGGGCAAGAAAATAATACCCGCGAAAACTCTCTGCGTTCATTCATAGCTGTATCTCCAACTTTAGTTACTTAATAGTATAGATCATAATGGAGTGAGTGATAGCAAAGCTTAATACAACAAAAAAGCCCCTGAGTAGGGGCTTTTTGAGTATCAGCTAATTAGCCAATTTTTTTGTATTTAATACGCTTAGGTTGTGCCGCTTCTGCGCCTAAGGTTTTCTTCAACCACTCTTCGTATTCTGTGTAGTTACCATCGAAGAAGTTAATTTGGCCTTCGTCACGGTAATCAAGAATATGTGTAGCAATACGGTCAAGGAACCAACGGTCATGCGAGATACACATTACACAGCCAGGGAACTCTAAAATAGCGTTCTCAAGTGCACGTAGTGTTTCAACGTCTAGGTCATTGGTTGGCTCATCCAGTAGTAATACGTTGCCACCTGCTTTTAATAGCTTAGCTAGGTGTAAACGGTTGCGCTCACCACCGGATAGGTCTTTAACGAATTTTTGTTGGTCGTTACCTTTGAAGTTAAAGCGGCCAACATAGGCACGGCTTGGGAATTCAAAGTTACCAATTTTTAATACGTCTTGGCCGTTAGAGATTTCTTGGAAAACCGTGTTGCTTTCGTCCATGTCGCCACGGAACTGATCAACCGTTGCAAGCTCAACAGTGTCACCAACAATGATCTCACCGCTATCTGGCGTTTCTTCACCACTTAGCATTTTGAATAGCGTTGATTTACCCGCACCATTGGCACCGATAATACCTACGATAGCGCCTTTCGGCATTGCAAAGTTTAGGTCATCGATTAATACGCGGTCGCCAAAGCTCTTCTTCAGGCCTTTCACTTCGATAACTTGATCACCTAAGCGTGGACCCGGTGGAATGAATAGTTCATTCGTTTCGTTACGCTTTTGGTAATCGTTTTGCTGAAGCTCAGAGAACTGTGCCATACGTGCTTTAGACTTAGCTTGACGGCCTTTCGGGTTTGAACGAACCCATTCAAGTTCTTGCGCGATTGATTTTTGACGTGCTTTTTCAGATTTCTGTTCTTGTTGTAAACGTAAATCTTTTTGCTCAAGCCACGATGAGTAGTTACCTTCCCAAGGAATACCTTCACCACGGTCAAGCTCTAAAATCCAACCTGCTACGTTATCTAAGAAGTAACGGTCGTGGGTTACAGCAACCACGGTACCTTCGTAGTCGTGTAAGAAACGCTCTAACCAAGCAACTGACTCAGCGTCTAAGTGGTTGGTAGGTTCGTCAAGAATAAGCATATCTGGTTTTTCAAGTAGTAAACGACAGATCGCAACACGGCGACGCTCACCACCCGAAAGGTGTTCAATTTTTGCATCCCAAGGTGGAAGGCGTAATGCATCAGCTGCACGTTCTAACACGTTGTCGATATTGTGACCGTCGTGCGCTTGGATGATAGCTTCAAGTTCGCCTTGCTCTTTAGCAAGCGCATCGAAGTCAGCACCGTCCATTGCATACTCGTTGTATACTTCATCAAGGCGGTTTAGTGCATTTTTAACTTCGCTTACTGCTTCTTCTACTGTTTCGCGAACTGTTTTGCTTTCGTCTAGCACAGGCTCTTGCGGTAAGTAACCGATTTTAGTGCCTGGTTGAGGGCGAGCTTCACCTTCAAAGTCTTGGTCAACACCAGCCATAATGCGAAGTAATGTTGATTTACCTGCACCGTTTAGACCTAGCACACCAATTTTTGCGCCTGGGAAAAAGTGTAAAGAAATATCTTTTAAGATAGTGCGCTTAGGTGGCACAACCTTAGAAACTCGACTCATCGAGAATATAAACTTATCTGGTAACACCATGAAAGGAGCCTTCAATTTATAAGAAAAATTAACAGCAAGTATTGTATACCCAAACTACCTCAAAATACAGAATTCAGCGTTTATGATAGGCTTATCATCAAGGTGTTATTTACTCAAAGAGTCATACATTTTAATTAATGACCACTCAGAAACACCACTTCATTTGGACATCTAAACATCTAGAGGTTGAAATTTCTAACTATCCGTTCATAATTAGCAGTCAGATAAGTATGCTCGGAGCCAGCTATGCCCATTACAGTAAAAGATGAATTGCCAGCCATTGCAAAATTACGCCAAGAAAACGTGTTTGTAATGCCAAAAAGTCGCGCGAAAACGCAAGAGATACGCCCAATGCGTTTGGCCATCTTAAACTTAATGCCAAACAAGGTTGAAACCGAAGTGCAGTTTATTCGCTTGTTAGCTAATTCACCGCTACAAGTTAATGTTGAGCTGTTGCGCTTAGATACTCACCGCACCAGTAGTCACTCTGAGCAGCACATGGATACGTTTTATCGCTATTTTTCAGAAGTGAAAGATAATAACTACGATGCCATGATCATAACAGGCGCGCCGCTTGCTCATTTAGAGTATGACGAAGTTGCTTACTGGGACGAGCTAAAAGTTATTTTAGATTGGGCTGAGCAACATGTTACGTCTACGCTGTTTTCGTGTTGGGCGGCCCATGCGGGTCTATATCATCACTATGGCCTTAAGCGCGAACTTAAACCAAATAAATTAAGCGGCGTATTTACCCATAAAAGTTATTTTGACCATGCAGCACTCACTCGTGGTTTTGATGATACCTTTTTAGTGCCACACTCTCGTTATGGTCATATTGATATCGATAAGATCACTGCCTGCGAAGAGCTGGTGGTGTTAGCCGGATCAGAGCGAGTTGGTGCTTACTTAATTAAAAATAAATCAGGCAGCCAAGTGTATATTACTGGCCATCCAGAGTACGATGCTCATACCTTAAAAGGGGAGTATTTACGCGACCAAGAAAAATCAGCGGATGCGCCTAAGCCAGAAAACTACTTCCCTGACGATAACCCAGACAACGAACCGTCGAAAACGTGGCAAAGCCATGCCTTTTTATTGTTTTCGAATTGGTTAAACTATTATGTGTACCAAACTACACCGTATGATATTAACTTAGTTAGCCAAGATGTAAGGACTAACAACTATGCCGAGTAATGCAGTGAATAAACGCGAACAATTAAACGAGGCGCTAAAACAGCGAATTTTAATCCTCGATGGCGCGATGGGCACCATGATCCAAGAATATAAATTAGAAGAACAGGATTATCGCGGTGAGCGCTTTAAAGATTGGCATGTACTTATTAAAGGCAATAACGATTTATTAAGCCTAACTCAGCCAAAAATCATTGCTGATATTCACCGTGCTTACTTAGAAGCCGGTGCCGATATCATCGAAACGAATACCTTTAATGCCACGACTATTTCGATGGAAGATTACGACATGGCGAGCCTTAGCCGCGAAATCAACTTCGAGTCAGCGAAGCTTGCACGCAGCGTGTGTGATGAACTTGAAGCAAAAGATCCTAGCAAACCGCGTTATGTAGCCGGTGTACTTGGGCCAACGTCAAAAACCTGTTCTATTTCACCAGATGTAAATGACCCAGGTTATCGTAATATCAACTTTGATAAGCTGGTGGCGGCGTACGTTGAGTCAACACTGGCACTGATGGAAGGTGGTGCTGATCTTATTTTAATAGAAACCATCTTTGATACCCTTAATGCAAAAGCGGCTTCGTTTGCTGTAGAAGAAGCATTCGAGCAAGCTGGTCGTAGTTTACCTGTGATGATCTCAGGCACCATTACCGATGCCTCAGGCCGAACTTTATCAGGGCAAACCACAGAAGCATTTTATAACTCAATTCGCCATATTAAACCGCTATCAATCGGCCTTAACTGCGCCCTTGGCCCTGACTTACTGCGCCAGTATGTTGAAGAGTTATCGCGCGTTTGTGAAACCTTTACCTCGGTGCATCCAAATGCAGGTTTACCGAACGAGTTTGGCGAATATGATTTAGAAGCTCCTGAAATGGCCCAAGAAATTATTGATTGGGGCAAGTCTGGCTTTATCAATATTGTAGGTGGTTGTTGCGGCACCACACCGGCTCATATTAAGGCGTTTGCGAAAGGCCTTGAAGGTGTTAAACCTCGCCAATTACCTGAGCTTGAAGTGCGTATGCGCTTATCGGGCCTTGAAGCGTGTAACTTAAACTAGGAAACCGACATGACTGACCAAATTGCTGTATTTACTAACGTCGGTGAGCGTACCAATGTAACAGGCTCGGCTAAGTTTAAGCGCTTGATCATGGAAGAAGATTACGAGACCGCTCTCGATGTTGCCCGTGAACAAGTAGAAAATGGCGCGCAAGTAATTGATATCAACATGGATGAAGCCATGTTGGACTCGAAAGCGGCGATGGTAAAGTTTTTAAACTTAATTGCCTCAGAGCCTGATATCTCAAAAGTACCTATCATGGTCGACTCATCTAAATGGGAAGTGATTGAAGCAGGCTTAAAGTGTATTCAAGGTAAGGCCATTGTAAACTCAATTTCACTTAAAGAAGGTGAAGAGCCGTTCATCCGCCAAGCTAAGTTAATTAAACGCTTTGGTGCTGCTGCGGTTGTAATGGCGTTTGATGAAACCGGGCAAGCAGAAACTGCTGATCGTAAGTTCGAGATTTGTCAGCGTAGTTATAAAATACTCGTTGATGATATTGGCTTTCCGCCAGAAGACATTATTTTTGACCCGAACATTTTTGCCGTCGCAACGGGCATTGAAGAGCACGATAACTACGCTGTTGAGTTTATTGAAGGTACGCGCCGAATTAAGCAAGGCTTACCGCACTGTAAAGTGTCGGGTGGTGTATCGAATGTGTCGTTCTCGTTCCGTGGTAACAACCCAGTACGTGAGGCTATTCACTCTGTGTTTTTATACCACGCGATTAAAGCGGGTATGGACATGGGCATTGTAAATGCGGGCCAATTAGCGGTTTACGACGATATCCCCGAAGAGCTGCGTAAAGCTGTAGAAGATGTGATCCTCAATACCGACCCAGGTGCCGGTGAACGACTTGTTGAACTTGCACCAAAATACTCTGGTATGGCGCAAGCAGAGAAAGTAGAAGATTTAGAGTGGCGTACTTGGCCTGTTGAAAAGCGCCTTGAACATGCGCTAGTAAAAGGCATTACCGAGTACATCGACGAAGATACCGAAGAGTGCCGTAAGAGCAAAGCTAAGCCTATCGAAGTGATTGAAGGCCCGCTTATGGACGGCATGAACGTAGTAGGTGACTTATTCGGTGCGGGTAAAATGTTCTTACCTCAGGTTGTTAAGTCAGCTCGTGTGATGAAGCGCGCAGTTGCCTATCTTGACCCTTTCATTGAAGCTGAAAAAGAAGAGGGCGCTACCAATGGTAAAGTGGTTATGGCAACCGTTAAGGGCGACGTACACGACATTGGTAAGAATATTGTAGGCGTGGTACTGCAATGTAATAACTACGAGGTTATCGACCTTGGTGTGATGGTGCCGGCAGAGAAAATCTTGCAAACCGCCATTGACGAAAAAGCCGACATTATTGGTTTATCAGGGCTTATTACCCCATCACTTGATGAAATGGTGCATGTTGCGAAAGAAATGACCCGTCGTGGTTTTGAATTACCGCTACTGATTGGTGGTGCAACAACCTCTAAAGCGCATACTGCGGTTAAAATTGAGCCTCAGTATGATAAAGGTGTGGTTTATGTAAATAATGCCAGCCGCGCTGTAGGTGTGGTTTCTAATTTATTGTCGAAAGAGTTAAAGCCAGCATTTTTAGAGAAAACCAAGGCTGAGTATGAAAAAGTACGTGAACAACAAGCACGTAAAAAGCCGCGCTCAAAACCCGTTACTTTACAGCGTGCTCGCGACAACGCTGTAAAACTCGATTGGGACAACTACACGCCACCTGTACCGAAAAAACTGGGTGTGACTGAGTTTAAAGATGTTTCGATTGCGACGTTAAGACAGTATATCGACTGGACACCTTATTTCATGACGTGGTCAATCGCTGGTAAGTATCCACGTATTCTTGAAGATGAAATTGTAGGTGAACAGGCTAAAAGCTTATTCGCTGATGCTAATGCAATGCTTGATGAGCTAGAGCAATCAGGTGCACTACAACCTCTAGGTGTCATTGGTTTATTCCCTGCAAACCGAGTAGGGGATGACATTGAGATTTACACCGATGAGTCGCGTACAACGCTTTTAACTACATCGTGTCATTTACGTCAGCAAACTGAAAAAACCGACTTTGCTAACTACTGTTTAGCTGACTATATTGCGCCTAAAGGCACTCCTGACTACTTTGGTGCGTTTGCGGTTACCGGTGGTCTTGAAGAAGACGACCTTGCCGATGCCTTCGATGCGAAGCAAGATGATTATAATAAGATTATGGTTAAAGCCGTTGCAGACCGTTTAGCTGAGGCGTTTGCTGAGTACTTGCATGAGCAAGTGCGTAAAGAGTATTGGGGCTATGCGGTAGATGAAAATCTATCGAACGATGAACTTATTCGTGAAAACTACCAAGGTATTCGCCCAGCGCCAGGTTACCCTGCTTGTCCTGAACATACAGAGAAGAAGAAAATCTGGCAGTTACTTGATACCGAACAGCGTATTGGCATGAAGCTAACAAGTTCATATGCAATGTGGCCGGGTGCGGCGGTATCTGGTTGGTATTTTTCTCACCCTGAAGCTAAGTACTACGCAGTGGCGCAAATTCAACAAGATCAGGTTGAAGATTACGCTAAGCGTACCAACATGACTCTTGCAGAAGCTGAGCGTTGGTTGTCGCCTAATTTGGGCTATGAACCAGAATAATAACCTTTAGTTATTCGCTTTTGTTTAAATTAAAAACGAGTCCCAAATGGCTCGTTTTTTATGCCTATTTTTAATCATACTTTTTTCTTTTTAATTGCTTTAATACTGGCAAATTCCTTCTATTTTAAATATTTGTGTTAAAGTTATTGAGATTGATCAAAAAATCTAAGGTGAAATTGTGATTGATACAGTGAATGCAAGTGACAAAGATAAAGCACGATTTTTACGTGTTTTTGCATTTATTGGTTCGATCACCTCGTTCTTAATGGCGATCACCAGCTATCAAGATGGTTACCATGCCCTTAGCTATTTATTGATTATTGGCGGCTTTGTGTTTGCCTCACCTTTTGTCATTAAAAATCGTGACGAAACCATCGCAATACTTATGCTGTACGCTCTCTATTCGATGATGTGTTTTTTAATTGTCTCTGGGGGTAGTAATGGCACTGGGCCATTATGGTTGTTTATTGTATCTCCTGTGACCTTTTTTATTCGTGGTTTAAAGCGCGGAGCGTTTGATCTTATCTTGCTTGCCATTATTATCTCGGTGCTTTTTTATTTTACTGATCAATTTGGCTATTACAGTTATCCGAGTTACTACTTTCCTACACGTGTCATGCTGTGTTTCTCGATTTTATGTATTTTGGCTGGCTTCTACGAATATTACCGCAACAAATACAGTTTGCAGTTAATGGAGCAACTTAAACTTAATCAAAAGCTGGCTCGCACTGACGCGATGACAGAACTCGCTAACCGTCGCTACGCAACCGAATGTTTGCAAGATAAGCGCTTTGGCGAAGGGGCTGTGTTCTTGCTGATGGATGTTGATAACTTTAAGCAAATCAACGACACCTACGGTCATCAAGTGGGCGATGAGGTGCTAATATTTTTCGCTAATGTATTTAAAAACGTGTGCACAGAAGAAGATATTATTTCCCGTTGGGGCGGCGAAGAATTTTTAATTGTGATCCCAACAGGGCATGAGCTTAGAGCTAGAAAAGTCGCTGAAAAAATCCATAAGAAACTTGCTGAAAAGCCATTTACGAGCGGCCAGCATCTTTTTCATGTTACCTTAAGTATTGGCTTGTACGTGCGCGTCGTTGATGAGAGCATGGATCATTGCTTAAACATTGCCGATAAACGGCTTTACCGCGCTAAATCGCAAGGTAAAAATCAAACGGTTGCTGAGGTAGATTTAGCAAAGCATGAGCCAGCTTGATAAATAAAGCCGCAATTAGCGGCTTTATTGATTGCTCAAATTAATGGCTTTTTTCAAAGTCGCTGACTTCACGTTCAGCTTCTTCCTTTGATTTACCGTATTTTTGCTGAAGTTTACCAACCAGCTCTTTACGGCTACCTTCAATTTTATCTAAATCATCATTGGTAAGGTCACCCCATTTACGTTGTGCTTTACCTTTAAGCTCTTTCCAGTTGCCTTCTAAACGATCGCTGTTCATCATAATCTCCTTACTCTGTTAAACATTCACCTTAGTAAGAGCAATCGCTGTACCAATTTGGTGAAACTTATTAAATTATTGATTTGTAGTTGTTTTATGTTTTTAAATCTAATGAGTGGAATTTAAAAGTTTGCAATTACTACGTAGTTTTTAGAATCAGCCTGTAATATTTTCTGTTGAGCTAGTTTTTAGATACTTAGTGGCTCTTAGAGGTATAGCGATTGATTATCCGCGTGTATTCTTCAGTTGATTTTAGTTTACGTAAACTCTCGTTAAACCGGTCTCTTAAGGCTTCATCATGAAACAAAAAACCATTGGGGCTTTTGCCGAACAAAGCAAACCGCTGCACCGGTTCAGACACATCAACCTCCTCATGTTTTGTAATTAACGCTCGGTAGTAGTCAAAAATTTTTCCGTCCATTTGGATCACTTCATACCGTTCACGATATAAAAGCCGTACTTGGGTTGATTGGTCGTATGTTTCTGAATAATTAGGATTTTCTTTTGCCATGTCGCGATATTCAGGTGAAAGTCGCGCTTTAGCACCTTGCCAAGATAGCACGGTATGATGTTTTAGTTGGGCGATGGACTTGAGGTCGAAATTTCGCTTGGCTAGGCTAAACGCAAAGTTCTCATAGTTGTAAGCAATATCTGAAAAGTAACCGTTCATTTGATTAGCTTCAATAACTTTATTGTTTATATCAGATACTACATCAACTAAGTTTTCATTATATAAAAGGATCCGTCTTGCATAAGGCACGTAGACGAATTGTAGTTGGTAACCTTGAGCACCCAGTGTCGCGCGAAGTAAGTCAGGAATAATGCCTGTGTTGTCTTCAGCCATCACCCAAGGTGGAAGTGTATTGCCAAGTGCAACCGTAATCTTTTGCTGGCTATATGCTTTTTGAAGCGGTAAAGCTAAAAATAGCAAGGTGATTAAAATACGGGTGTAAATCCTGAACAAGTTTATTCCTTATTCTGACTTTTGTGCGGTCGTTTAATCAAGAATAAGTCTAAACTGGCAGAATGCAATGTTTTCACTTTTTAAAGCCCGAAATAGAAAATAAGCCTATAGCCATCGCAATTTTTAGTTTTTTGATACAATGCGTGAAAAGAAAGTAAGAGATACCTAACGTGCTGCCAGTTCAAGATATTTATCAATCCCTGTTAACCACATTACAGAGTAACCCAATGGCCTTATTGCAAGCGCCACCGGGAGCGGGTAAATCAACATGGCTGCCTCTAACCTTAATGCGCGAAGGGCACTTTAAACGCATTGTTATGTTAGAGCCAAGACGACTGGCCGCACGCAATATTGCCCAGTATTTGGCAAGTCAGCAGAATGAAATAGTCGGTGACAGTGTCGGCTTACGCATTCGTGGCGAATCAAAAGTAAGTTCTACAACTAAACTCGAAATTGTCACGGAAGGCATGCTGACGCGTATGTTGCAAAATGACCCAGAGCTTAGTGATGTAGACTTACTTATTTTTGATGAATTTCACGAGCGCTCAATTGCCGCAGATACGGCTTTGGCATTTGCCCTCGAAACACAGGCAGCACTTCGCGATGATTTAAAAATATTGCTGATGTCGGCAACCTTAGACGGCGATCGTTACAGTGAGTTTTTCAGCTGTCCTATTATTTCATCACAAGGTCGAAGCTACCCTATTGATGAAGTGTATATTCCACTTAAAGACGAAAGCCGTTGGCTCGATGACATACCTGCACTAATAAAACAGGCGCTTAGTGAGCAATCGGGCAGTGCTTTAGTGTTTTTACCTGGACAGCGTGAAATCATGCGCGTTCAGCAGTCTTTAAATGATTTAAATGATAGCGTTGAAGTATTTAGCTTGTATGGTGAGCAAAATAAAAACGAGCAACAAGCTGCTATCGCGCCTGCTAAAAATGGCAAACGCAAAGTGGTATTAACCACCAATGTCGCTCAAACCAGTTTGACCATTGAAGGAATACGCATTGTGGTTGATAGCGGCAAACGCCGTGCTGCCAATTTCAATTTAAAAACCGGTGTTACAGAGCTTGTTACGCAAAGTATTTCTCGTTCTTCTGCCATTCAGCGCGCTGGTCGTGCTGGGCGAATTGAGCCGGGGGTTGTGTATCGATTAGGCTCTAAACAAACCTTTGAGCGCCGTAACAGTCATGATGCGCCAGAAATTTTGACCAGTGATATTAGTCAATTGTTATTAGAGACAAAGCAGTGGGGGGCATCACTTGCAGAGCTTAGCTTACTCGACCCACCTAGTAGCCAGCAGATTAAACAGGCAACAGCACTTTTAAAAATGCTCGAAGCCATTGATGAAAATGAAAAGCTAACAGCCCTTGGCAGCCAAATGCTTAGCTATGGAGCCGATATTCGCCTCTCGCACATGCTCATTAAGGCTAAGCAACTAGAGCAGCACATGCCTGGTATTTATGTATTAGCGGGGTATTTAACTGCACTGCTTGAAAGCCGCATTAGTATGCCAGCTGATCTTAATTTGGCATTGCATAGCCAGCACAGCAAACCGCATCCAGTATTTAAGCAGCAATTAACTTATTGGCTAACGCGCTTACAGCTCAAGCCGGTTAATGAGCTTAAAACAGAGTACTTGTCGCTGCTGGTGGCGCTTGCCTTTCCTGACCGCCTAGCCAAAAAACGCGGTAATGGTTATTTACTTGCCAATGGTGCGGGCGCCGACTTAAGTGAGGAGTTTTGGCATAACGATGATTATATTGCCATTGCACATATGGGCGGCCATAAAGGAAACCGTGTTTTTGCTGCTGTTGCCTTTATGCCAAGTGACCTTGAAGATGAGCTTTCGCATTTATTTGCTGAGCAAACTCGCTGCGAATACGATGAAAAAGCAGGGCGCTTTATCCATCAAGATGAGCTCAAGCTCGGTGCTATCACCATAGCGAGTCAGCCAAGTAAACAGCCCCTAGATAAGAGCGAACGCACTAAAGCGTGGTTAAACTTATTTAGTAAGCAGGGCTTTTCTTTATTTAATGAACAGCCCGACAGTGAGCAGTTACTTATTCGAACGAGTTTGGCAAGTAAGCTGTTACCAGAATCATTCCCGCTTTTAAATCATGATGATTTAATTGCCGATAGCCAATGGCTTGCACCTTATTTGGATGATATTAAAAACCTTGAGCAATTAAAAAAGTTCAATTACAGCGAAGCAATTAAAAGCTGTTTTGATTGGCAGCAGCAAAGTTTATTGAATGAACTCCTCCCCTTGCGATTAACGGTGCCAAGTGGTTCAAATGTAAAAGTGAGCTATCAGCTCGATGGTCCTGCGAAGCTCAGTGTGCGCATGCAAGAAGTGTATGGCATGACTAGCACGCCTTTGCTGGCCCAAGGTAAACTGCCATTATTAATGGAGCTATTATCACCAGCGAGGCGACCGCTGCAGTTAACTCAAGACTTAGCTAACTTTTGGCAAACGAGTTACCGCGATGTGCAAAAAGAAATGAAAGGGCGTTATCCAAAACATTTTTGGCCAGACGACCCCGCAACTAGTCAAGCGACTAATAAAGTAAAAAGTAAGATGTGATTTTAATGAAGCTGAGTGCTTAGCTCAGCTTCATCACTTGCCTTAGAGCTGCATGCTTCATAAACCGTTACAATTTCCAGCCTTGTTTTGGTTTCTCTTTTGTTGGCTGTTTAGTAGTCTAATTGAGTCATTAGTAAAAAAGAGAAAGCCGGTGTCTGCAGCTATTTCCCTTGCTCAATACGTTAAAAAACGCACAGGTGTGCCTCTGGGGCATAAAGATTCGCTGCGCAATATGCTGACACGCTCGCTGGGTGCGAGTTCGTTTTATCTATTTTGGCGATATTGGAATCCGGTGTGGAGCTATTACTTATCTCGGTATGTCATGAAGCCTTGCAATGACATTATGCCGGTTTGGTGTGCCCTTGTTGTTACTTTTGCCGTCAGTGGTGCGTTGCACGATTTAGCGGTGAGTTTAGTGAAGTTAAAGCCACTATTCTTTTTTACTCCTTGGTTTACTGTGATGGGCGCTTTGGTGTTAGTAAACAAGTACAGCCAACTCCAGTTTAGCTCTGCTCCTTGGTGGTTAAGAGCGCTCGCCAACATCAGCTTTATTGTATTGAGCTTTTGGTTGACGAGCCTCCTTTTTTAGTGCGTTACTGCGTTGCTAAAGGGTAGTCAGTGTAGCCTTTAGCACCGCCTCCAAATAGGGTATCTGGATCATGCTGAGCCAGTTCAATGCCTTGTTCAATGCGCGCTGGCAGATCTGGGTTGGCAACAAACGGGCGACCAAAACCAATTAAATCAGCCCAGCCTGCGGCTAATGCTTGCTCTGCTTTCTCGCCAGTGTATTTGCCCGCATAAATCATTAATCCAGCATAGTTTTCACGTAGCGCTTGCTTAAAACTTTGCTCCATTAAAGGCGCATCATCCCAATCAGCTTCGGCAATGTGCAGGTAAGCAACGTTGAGTTCATTGAGTACTTTTGCTGCGCCGATATAGGTTTCAAATGGGTTATCATCGACCGTCCCATTGAGGGTTGTGAGTGGAGCAAGGCGAACGCCAATACGTTCTGCGCCAATTTCATCACAAACCGCTTGTGTCACTTGTTGTAAAAAGCGTAAACGGTTTTCTAAACTGCCGCCGTATTCATCAGTGCGTTGGTTCGACTCTGAATCAATAAATTGATTAATTAAGTAACCATTAGCAGCGTGAAGTTCAATGCCATCAAACCCTGCATCTACAGCATTACGGGCAGCTTGACGGTATTCGTTTATAACCTGTTTGATGTCGTCATGGCTCATTGCGCGTGGCTGTGCAGTGGCAACAAAGTCGGGTTTGTCATCTTCATCAATAAAAACTTTAACGTCTTTAGCTGCAATCGCTGATGGCGCAATTGGTTGCTCGCCACCTGTATTACTTGGGTGAGACACTCGGCCAACATGCCAAAGCTGAGCAAACATAATGCCACCAGCTTGATGAACTTTGTCGGTTACTTTTTTCCAGCCAGCAATTTGCTCGGCAGTATAAATACCCGGTGTCCAAGCATAGCCCTTACCTAGGGCTGATATTTGTGTGCCTTCGCTGATAATTAAGCCAGCACTGGCACGTTGTGCATAGTAGTCGGCCATTAATTCATTGGCGATATCACCCGGTTGTGATGAGCGAGAGCGAGTCATCGGTGGCATGGCAATACGGTTTTTTAATGTATGACCGGCAAGTTGTATAGTATCGAATAATTTGTTCATTACGGCTCCTTGAAAGCGAATATGCTTTCAGCATAACGAAAATTATTTATGAAATTAATGCCGGTAATAACAAAACACTTTTGTTAAAAGTGCAAAAAAACTACAGCGTTAACCTGGGTGCTATAAAGTCTAAAAACGCTAATACTCGTGATGACACACCGCTGTTTTGATAATACACCGCATGCACTTTTTCGCGACGATTAGGGCTCAGTACTTCGCCTTCGAGCACTTTAACTAAACGGCCTGCTTTTAAATCTTCGTTGATCATAAATTCCGACAACAAGGAAATGCCATGACCTTGAATACAAAGTTGGCGCACAGTTTCACCGCTTGATGCACTGATTGAAAATTTAAGGTCTAAAGGTGTGGTTAGCGGCCAGTGATTTAAATGCGGCGCGTCGGTAAAACCAATAAGCTGGTGTGAGGCTAAGTCGGTTAGCTCATTTAATGGCGGTGCTGCTTTTAAATAATTAGGGCTGGCAACGAGCTGTAATTTACTGACTCCCAAAGTGCGCGCATGCAAGTTTGAGTCAGCAAGCTCACCAATACGAATAGCAATATCGGTTTTATGCTCAAGCAAATCGATAATGTTGTCGTGGCTGGTGATCTCAAGTTTTATGTCAGGATAAGCTTGGTTAAAGGCTTTTAAATGTGGTGCTAATTGGTGAAACACAAAAGGACTTGCGGCATCGACTCTTAATTTTCCTGAAGGGGCGCAGTGTAGAAGCTTTAAGGCTTCTTCGCCTTGTGCTAGCTGACTGAGTGCTTCTCTAGCATAGCCTAAAAATAACTGACCTTCTTCGGTCAGCTCAATACGTCTTGTGGTGCGGTTGAATAAGGTAACGTTTAATGATTTTTCAAGCCGAGTTACCGCCCGTGATATTTTTGCTACTTGCTCATCTAAGGCATTGGCTGCACTTGAGAAGCCGCCGGTATCAACCACGCTAATAAATGCTTCTAAATCTTGGGTGTTGAAGATCACGCTCATGGTTTTACCTTTTCATTTTTGACAAAAGTATTTTGTCACTACTGCTATTTTTTGCAAATTTAATTTTAGCCACAATAGCTGCACTTTCAAAATTAAATAGAGGATATGTGATGCCAATAGCATTACTTGCATTAACTCTCAGTGCGTTTGCCATAGGCACCACTGAGTTTGTGATTGTCGGCTTAGTGCCAACCATCGCTGATGATTTAGCGGTTTCGTTACCGAGTGCCGGGCTACTTGTTAGCTTGTACGCATTAGGGGTTGCGGTGGGGGCGCCAGTATTAACTGCGCTTACCGGACGCTGGAATCGAAAACATGTATTACTTAGCTTAATGAGCCTATTTGTAATCGGTAATTTACTGGCTTGGCAAGCACCTAGTTATGGTAGCTTGATCACCGCAAGGATTCTAACAGGCCTTGCCCATGGGGTGTTTTTCTCAATTGGTTCAACCATCGCTACTGGGCTTGTCAGTAAAGATAAAGAAGCTAGTGCCATTGCGATTATGTTTACCGGTTTAACGGTTGCATTAGTAACCGGTGTGCCATTAGGAACGTGGATTGGTCAGCACTTTGGCTGGCGAGCGACCTTTTTAGTGGTGTCTTTACTGGGATTAATTGCACTGATCGGTAGCGCGTTTTTAATTCCGAGCAACTTAAAGCAAAGTAAACCAGCTACTTTGAGTGAGCAGCTAAAAGTAATGGTGCAACCTAGGCTTTTACTGGTGTACTTGATGACCATACTTGGTTATGGCGGCACATTTACTGCCTTTACCTATTTAGCGCCAATTTTAGAGCAGCAAACTGGATTTGCATCAGCCACCATTAGCTTAATTATGCTGGTATATGGGGTATCGGTTGCTGTTGGCAATATCTACGGCGGTAAGTTAGCTGATAAAAAAGGCCCGATTAGTGCGCTGACCATTATCTTTAGTGCTTTGAGTATTGTGCTGTTAGTGCTGACCTTTACCATGCAATCTAAAGTCGCTGCGGTACTGACCATACTTGTATGGGGGGCATTTGCGTTTGGTAATGTGCCTGGGCTGCAAGTCTATGTGGTTAAACTTGCCGAAAAGTTCACACCGAATGCTGTCGATGTTGCCTCAGGGTTAAACATTGCAGCGTTTAATATCGGTATTGCGCTGGGCTCAGTGTTAGGTGGTGTTGTCGTTGAAAACTACTCATTGCAAGACACTGCTTGGATTGGTGCTATCATTAGTCTAGCGGCGTTAATTGCAACACGATACAGCGGTTATTTAGATAAACGCGAGACCCCAAGGCCACAAACAGCTTAAACTAATATATTGATAGTTCGGGGCTTTGTCGTTATTTTAGGTGCGTAGTTTGATTATTAGTCAATAACTAAAACCACAAGGAATAACGATGAAGCACCTTTATTTTCTAGCTATTTGCCTGTTAAGCACATTTACTAGCCAAGCAAAGCAAGCTAACCCAGAGCTCACAGCATTAGCACAGCAGTACTTTAATACCATGGTTGCAACACAAGCACCTAATGCTACCAACAAAGAGCTAGAAGCTTTTTTAGCTTTATTAACTGATGATGTAGCAAACCAACATTTACCTTATCAAACAGATGATTCAAGAGAGCCAGATGGCAAAGCGATGATGCGCAAAGGCATGACTTTTTACCTTGGTGCGCACACTGAATACCAAGCAAACTTACTCGATACCTTTATTTTTAATGATTCTGCCATTGCTTTGCGTTATACCCATCATGCTAAAGGTATACATCCGCAAAACCAGCAAGAAATTGAATACACGCAAACCATTATGGATGTGCTCGAAATCGAAGATGGCAAGATAGCGGTTATTCGTAAATACCACGAATGAGCCTCGCTTAACTTTTAGCCTAATATGAGCGCTTTTATAAGCGCTTTTTTATTAAAAATACGCCTGCAATAAATTTTCTCTTTTTTCCGTATTTCAGCCTAAAATCATACTTTTTAGGCTTTATTTTGAATAAATTTAAAACTTTTTTATATTTCGGATAATAAACGTAAGAACAGTGGGTTAGCTTAACTTACGAGTGTAGCTTTGCGGTTGTTTACAATTTGTCAACCTTGAATTGCCATGCTCATTACCTTAACCTTTATTTTAATTGAACGTTCAATCAATAAAAAATTATGCCGAAAGTTGGAATGGAACCTGTTCGTCGTCAGCAGTTAATTGACGCCACAATAGAGTCGGTTGCAGAGCTTGGTTTGCAAGGCACCACCATAAATAGCATTAGTAAAAAGGCGGGCTTATCGTCTGGCATTATCAGTCATTATTTTGGTGGTAAGCAGGGCTTAATTGAAGCCACTGTGCGTTATTTATTGACCAGCTTAAAGCAAGCTCTGATGAACCAAGTAACGCCGCAGACCAGCCCTGAGCAACGATTAATGTTTATCGTTGAAGCAAACTTTTCGCGCATTCAGCAGCAAAGCAATAACACCAAAACTTGGTTGAGCTTTTGGGCGCATTCAATGCACGACGCCCAGTTGCATCGCTTACAAAACGTAAATAGTAAACGTTTATTTAGTAACTTATTAAGCTCATTCAAACAGTTAATGAGCGATAGTGATGCCAACTTAGCCGCTGAGTTAAGTGCAGCCATGATCGATGGTTTATGGCTAAGAGCTGTATTAAGTAAGTCAGACCAAGATCAATTCGAACATTGTGAGCAATTAGCTAAAGACTACATTCGTTCACTGATAAAACAGTATGGAGCCTAAAATGACCACACCTGTTTACGAAAATTTTATTAATGGCCATTTTTTAAAGAATCAAACTGGCGATACCTTTGCGGTTAAGAACCCTGCAACGGATGAAGTGATTTATCACGTTGAAATCGCTGATGAGTTTATTCAAAACGCGGCAATCGAAAGCGCAAAACAAGGGTTTGCAGCATGGTCTGCAATGACGCCAATTGAGCGTAGCCGTATTTTATTAAAAGCCGTGGCAATCTTACGCGAACGTAACGATGAACTGGCAAAAGTAGAAGTACTTGATACGGGGAAGCCTTGGCAAGAAGCCGAGTGTGTCGATGTTGAAACAGGCGCCGATGTTATCGAATATTTTGCTGGTCTTGCGCCTGCACAAGTGGGTCAGCAACAAATGGTTGGCAATGACTTTTACTACACACGTAAAGAGCCTTTAGGTATTTGTGCAGGTATTGGTGCATGGAACTATCCACTGCAAATTGCGTGTTGGAAATCAGGCCCAGCACTGGCTGCGGGTAATGCGGTTATTTTCAAACCTTCTGAAGAAACACCTCTTGGTGCAATTAAACTTGCAGAGATTTTCATCGAAGCGGGTGTACCTGCTGGCGTATTCAACGTTGTGCAAGGCGCTGCTGAAGTAGGGCAATGGTTAACAGCAAACCCAAATATTGAAAAAGTGTCTTTCACTGGTGAAGTAGGCACAGGCAAAAAAGTAATGGCAAGCGCTGCTGGTTCACTTAAAGATGTGACCATGGAGCTTGGTGGTAAGTCACCGTTATTAGTATTTGATGATGCCGATGTATCACAAGCTGTTAGTGCGGCAATGTTAGGTAATTTTTATACGCAAGGCGAAATTTGCACTAACTGTACGCGCATTTATGTGCATAAAAATGTTTATCAGCAGTTTATTGATGAGCTGAAAACACGCACTGAGCAAAATATTATTGCTGGCGACCCAATGGATCCGGAGGTGAATTTAGGGGCGCTTATCTCTAAAAAACACCAAGAGCTTGTACTTGGCTATATCGATAAAGGTATTCAAGAAGGCGCAACCTTGCTAACAGGTGGTAAGGCTCTGTCACCTGCATCTGCACCAAACGGTTACTTTGTTGAACCGACCGTTTTTGTCGACTGTAAAGACGACATGACCATAGTTAAAGAAGAGATCTTTGGCCCGGTAATGAGCGTGTTGGTGTTTGATGATGAAGATGACGTTATTCAGCGTGCAAACGATACCCACCTTGGCTTAGCCGCAGGCGTGTTCACTAAAGATATTCAGCTTGCACACCGCGTGATCCATCAATTACAAGCCGGTATTTGTTGGATAAACAGCTATGGTAATTCACCTGCAGAAATGCCAGTAGGTGGTTATAAGCAATCAGGAATCGGCCGTGAAAACGGTATCGAAACCTTAGATCACTATACCCAAACTAAATCGATTTATGTGGGTATGAGCAATATAGAGAGTCCATTTTAATGAGTACACAGAACTATGATTACATCATAGTCGGTGCTGGCTCAGCAGGCTGCGTGTTGGCAAACCGACTATCAGCAGACCCTTCTAATAAGGTGTTATTACTTGAAACGGGCGGTAGTGATAAAAGCATTTTTATAAAGATGCCTACCGCGCTATCAATCCCAATGAATACTGACAAATATGCATGGCAATTTCATACCGAGCCAGAGCCGTATTTAGATAACCGTCAAATGCACTGCCCACGAGGTAAGGTGTTAGGTGGCTCATCATCGATTAACGGCATGGTGTATGTACGTGGTCATGCCAAAGATTTTGATGAATGGCAGCAACACGGCGCTAAGGGCTGGGATTACCAAGCATGCTTACCGTACTTTAAACGTGCTGAATCATTCTACTTAGGTGGTAACAGTTACCGTGGCGATAACGGCCCATTAGGGGTTAATAACGGTAATGAAATGGCTAACCCGCTTTATAAAGCCTTTATCAAAGCGGGCCAACAAGCAGGTTATGCGCAAACTGATGACTACAATGCAGCCCAGCAAGAAGGTTTTGGGCCAATGCATATGACAGTTAAAGATGGCGTAAGAAGCTCTGCTAGCCGTGAGTATTTAGACCCAGTTAAGTCACGTAAAAACCTAACGCTAATCACCGGTGCTTTAGCTGAAAAAGTATTGCTCGAAGGCAAAAAAGCCGTTGGTGTTGAGTTTTCAGTGTCTGGCTCTAAGCAGCAGGCATTTGCAGCAAAAGACGTTATTTTAAGTGCGGGCCCAATTGGTTCACCGCATATTCTGCAATTATCAGGTATTGGTGATAAAGACATCCTGAGCGAAGCGGGGGTTGAGGTTAAACATCACTTACCAGGTGTTGGCCAAAACTTACAAGATCACTTGGAGTTTTACTTCCAATATAAGTGTAAGCAACCAATTACTTTAAACGGAAAATTAGGCCTTGTTTCAAAAGGGCTAATTGGTGCTCGTTGGTTATTAAATCGCTCAGGTTTAGGGGCGACGAACCATTTTGAATCATGTGCATTTATTCGCTCAAAACCGGGTGTTGAATGGCCAGATATTCAGTATCACTTTTTACCAGCTGCCATTCGTTATGACGGTAAAAGTGCCTTTGATGGTCATGGCTTCCAAGTTCATGTTGGGCATAACAAACCAAAAAGCCGTGGTGCAGTAACGATTAAGTCGGCGGATCCTCAGGTTGCGCCAAAGATCCAATTTAACTACTTACAGCATCAAGATGACATTGAAGGCTTTAGAGCTTGTGTACGTCTAACTCGCGAGATTATTGAGCAAAGTGCGTTTGATGAGTATCGCGATGGTGAAATTCAACCCGGTAAAGATGTTCAAAGCGATGAAGAAATAGATGCGTTTGTTCGTCAAGCGGTTGAGAGTGCTTACCATCCGTCATGTTCGTGCAAGATGGGTGAAGACGAGATGGCCGTGGTTAACTCGCAAACTCAAGTGCACGGTATCGAAGGTTTACGGGTTGTAGATTCATCTATTTTCCCAACCGTTCCAAACGGTAATTTAAATGCGCCAACCATTATGGTGGCAGAAAAAGCGGCGGACCACATCTTAGGTAAGCCTGTGTTATCGGCATCAACTGCAGATGTTGCTATGGAAAAACAATGGCAATCAACGCAGCGTAGTTCGGAGATCTAATAAGGCCACCCGCAGTTTCGGCTGTGGGGCTTGCAGTGGCGCGCATCACGAGTTGTTTGTGATGCGTTAATGCGAGGAATAAAACTGGAGAAACAATGAAGTATTATTACTTATTTTGGGGGGGTAACTATGACCTTTTGGCTTAGTGCTGGCATCATTTTTACCCTGTTAGCAATTGCGGTTATTTTATTTAAATGGGGTACGGTAAGGTGTGTTGGCGTCACACCGGTTAGAACGTTTACGTTCATTGCAATTTTATTTACATCGGGCCTAGATGTTGGCTTGATTATGTTTCCACTGACAGAGTTTGCAGGTTATGCAGACATAAAAGCAAGCCCAGAGTATGCGTTTGCCAATCCATTAGCCATCGAGTTTGGTTTTTGGGGCTTCTTGATCTGGGGATTTTATTTCCTTACGTGCTTTTATTTCTGTGTAATAGAACCCAAAGTAAAATTTTTTGAAATTGCTTGGGTAAAACTAATAAATAACATCGTTATTATTGGTACATGCGCATTTACTGCATTTTTACTGCTGTCGAATTTACCTTGGTATTTGCCGTCGCTTGGTGATGGTGAGTCAATTATTCCGACATTCTACTTAATGGTGTTTGCAGCGATTTGTTTTGCTGTGTATTCGAGCACAGACATTAAGTATGTACGCTTTTTAAGTATTTCTACTACTTGGTTGTTTATCGCTTTAATCGCATTTATGTGGTTCGGTGCCTTTGTGGGTTCTGATGCACAAACATCAGCATTTGTTGATAATCTTGCGTTAATTGGCAGCTACTTTGGCAACATTAATGAGTTTGTATTACCACTAAATGATTACCATGCCTTCTACCTGTTTTGGTGGTTTGCTTGGAGCATTATGATTGGTCAATTTACTTCGCGCTTTGTGGGTGGTTTAAAAACTTACCAAGTGCTGGCAGCTATGTTGATTTTCCCGTCTATTCCAATCGCTATCTGGTTTAGTGTTTTGTATCAATACCATGAAGCGGGTATTGCAACAGCAGGCCTGAAAAACATCGCTATGGTGTTTGTTGGTGTGGTGTTTGTGATCAACTCACTTGATTCTTTGATCCGTTTATACACAGATAACCTAAACTTAACGGTGAAACGTTTAGGTAAATTTAATTATATTGCCTTAAATGTGGTGGCGCTTTCATTGTTAACCCTGCTGTTTAAGTTCGACTTTTTACAGATCCAATGGGTTGGTGCGCTCGTTATTGCATTATTTTTCGGCTGTGCTGCGTTTATTGGCTACAGCAAGTTAAAAACAGTGAAAAATATCGAAGGCTCACCAAAAGACAATAAATTAGATTACACAAAAATAGAAACAGTTAGCTAGGGGAAACCAACATGACAACAAGACAAACAGTATTAGCAGCAGCGTTGCCATTGGCATTACTATCGACATCAGCCATGGCTGACTTATCGACTACGGTTACATTGGCATCAGATTACACCTTCAATGGTGTAAGCCAGACTCAGAATGATCCTGCAATTCAAGGTAGTTTAGATTACGCCTTTGCCGATTCAGGCATGTATGTAGGTACTTGGGCTTCAAATGTAGATTTTGGTGAAGGTACTGACATTGAGTGGGATGCTTATTTTGGTAATTATGTTGAGATAAACGATGCCCTTAGTGTTGATTATGGTATTGCTTATTACTCTTACCATGGTGAAGATTACTCAAGCGACGGTAATTATTTTGAGACTTATGCAAAGTTTGGTTACACCAATAGTCTGGGTTTCACAGAACTTAACTTTTGGTACGCTTGGGATTATTTCGGTACCGATGCTGGACATGTAATTTCTATGCTTGCGCATACCTTTGAAATTGCCCCAAATCATGCAATTCGTGCCAGTTTTGATGTATCTAACTCATTAGATGGCAATAAGTTTGCTTGGGATGGTAATGACAAGTCATACAACCATTATCGTTTAGCCTATCAAACAAGCTTTGCAGGTTTTGATTTTGAGCTTGCTGGCGAAAATACCAGCCTAGACTGGGATACCGCAGACGAGCGTATTGTCGCGTCTATTTCACGTAGCTTTGATTTATAAGTAGCGTTTTATAGTACGGCTTTAATAAAACGGCTAACCTTTGTTAGCCGTTTTTTTATGCTTAGAATATGGGTATTAAATCTCTTCGCCTTCGTGTTGCATCGCTAAATCATCAAGCTCTGCAAGGGTGTAATCAAAGCCACTATTATCGACTTCGTAACGTATTTTCACGCCATAACCACCTTGGCAAAGACTCGCAGTGACCTTAGCCACTGACCAATGCTTAAGCTTGTTTAAAAACCGATTGGCGGTTTGCTGTGAGTCAAAGCGATAACTGACTTGCGATTCCATCTCTTTTCTAGCCTAAAATTTTTTCGAGAGTGTATGAAATTGCTCTGTTTAAATCAATTGCTCATTGAAAAACGCCAATGTGCGTTGCCATGACAGCTCCGCCTGTTTTTCATCATAACGAGAGGTAGAGTCGTTATGAAAACCATGATTTGCCTGTTCATACATATGCATAGTATAAGGCACTTGATGTGCTTTTAAGTCGCTCTCGTATTCTGGCCACGTTGCATTAACGCGTTTATCAAATTCAGCTAAGTGTACAAGTAGCGGAGCTTTGATATTTTGTCTGAGTTCTTTAACGGCTGGAGTGCCGTAATAGGGCACGCCCGCATTGATTAGTTTGCTATCAACTGCTGCTAGGTAGTTAACCATATAACCACCAAAGCAAAAGCCTACCGCACCGAGTTTACCATTACTATTTGGGTGTCTTTTTATGTAATCAGCTGCGGCGATAAAGTCTTGTTGGATTTTTTGTTTATCCATAGAGCGCTGCATGGCGCGGCCTTCATCGTCATTACCAGGATAGCCACCAAGAGGGTGTAATGCATCGGGCGCAAAGGCAATAAACCCAGCTTTGGCAATGCGGCGAGCAACATCTTTAATATAAGGGTTTAAGCCCCTGTTTTCGTGGATCACTAATACTATTGGGAGCTTGCCGGTTAAATTAGCGGGTTCGACTAAATAACCTTTACCTTCGCCGTGACCTTTAAACGAGTCAAAGGTTTTATAGCTGGCTTTGATATCAGGGTCATTAAAGGACACTTGCTCAGCTAATGCGTAGTTTGGCAGTAAAGCGCTACTTAGCATTGCCATTGAATAACCAAGGGCGACTAAGCCACCTAGCTTTTTCATAAAGGTACGGCGGTCCATCAAGCCATGGGCGTATTCATCGTACCAATCGAAAGCTTCTTGGGGAATGTGATTATGGCGTTGCTCAGTCATACTTATATCCTTTAAAAACGAGTTAGGTTTATAACTTTAGCTGAAATATCAGCGATTAACAGCCAGTTGCTTTGTTTGTATTACCACATCCATAAAGCGGCGCTGCCAAATAACCTTAAAGGCTTTATTAAATAGGTATAAAAATATTAGCGGCATTAATAACAGCTTTAAAATCAGTAGAGACAAGATATTCAAAAAGTCGATGAATAAGTCTTCGACGGCTGCCACCATGTTGCTAATGCCAGAGCTAACGGTGTCTATAATTTTACTCACTTGCGACGATTGGTCTTGATTGAGTGATGCATTTAAGTTTTCTAGTTGCTCGTTTAAGGCGTCTTTGTCTAGGTTTAGCTGTCTTTGCTGGTTTAGTACCGCATTAAACTGCGCTGTTAATTGCTGCTTTTTATCAAGTAATGGCTTGGCTTGTTCAAGCTCAGTAAAGGTCAGTCGCTCAGACAAGCTGCGAGTTGCTTGAATCGCTTCTATTTGGCTATCGACCTCTGTTAGCTTAACTTTGAGTTCTGTCGCTTGCTGGTGGTTCTTAATCTGCTGCTCATTTAATAGAGAGAGCTTGTCGAAGATGGTTTGTTTTTCACTATCGACCTCGGCCTTTAGCTTGGCAGATATGGCCGAGGTATTATTTGCACTGCTATTCACTGTCTCGACTTTCTCGCTCACCAGCTCACTTTGCTGGTTAATTTGCTCATCTAAGAATATCTGGCTGACGAGGCCTGTTGCCAGCACCACCGCAGGCACTAAAAACCGAATTAAAATCAGGCTTGCCATAATCTTATGACGTAAGTTAGGTAAATAGTTACGCCATTCACAGATAAAGTAAGCGACGACCGAAACAGTAAAAACACCACTAAAAATAACCCCAGAAGAAATGGTGTATAAAATGCGCTGTAAAAATAACGAGCCTATTGCAAGGCGCATAGCATCCGACATGTATTCAGCTAGGTCATTTACTGGGTCGAGTAGTTGTGCAGGTTGAATACTGGCAATACCAATGCCCACTTCGGCTGATTGCAATAGCGATATAGCAGCATTAACTGTACGAGATGAAGCATACACTAGGGTTGATTGTACAAGGGCGCTGTCGATAAAGCGCATAATGAAATGGTTATAATGCTCTAGCCAACAAAGAAGTAGCAGTATTGTAAGAGATAAATACTTGATAATATGTTGTTTAGTTAGCATAACGCCCCCGACAGTTAGTACGCTTCTTCACGCTACACTATTCATAGCCGTTGAAGCAATCTAATAGGATTGAATTATTTTGCCGATTAACTGTCTATGAATTGCTATTCATCGCTTTAGAGGAAATATGAAAGAACCTGCATCAATTGGCCAGTGCTGTATTGAAGATTTAGATCCCGTGCAAGACTTAGGTCGCTTAGTCTCTTATTTACGTTCAAATCTGGTGACTCATCTTGATAATGCGTTAGAGGATAAAGAGCTAACGTCGGCTCAGTATATCGTGGTTGTGCTACTTGCACGCGGTAAAGTAAATACCTTGGCTGAGCTTTGTGAGCACATGGTGTATGACCGTGGTGCCATGAGTCGATTACTTTCTCGTTTAGAAGACAAGGGCTTAGTTGCTAAGAAGCAGTCAGTTGAAGATCGTCGTTCAACTCTTTTATGCCTCACAGAAAAAGGCCAACAGCTCTACCCGGAAATTTTACCCACTGTAAATGATATCTATTGCAAAGCACTCACAGGCTTCTCTGATGATGAGCAAAAGCAACTCGCAAGCTTACTGTTTAGAGCAATTCATAATTTAAAAGTATAAATTTCTCTAAGCGGTACATTGTCGCTGTAGATGCATTTTGATAATATGGTTGCCTAGGCATTTAATTTTAACAAGTCCGGGTTGTTATGTTTGAATCATCTTTGCTTGCGCAGCTTCTCGCTCAATTTCCAGCTCATCAATTTAGCCCAGAAGGTTTGTCGGTTGTTCACACAGGCCGCTTTGCCAATGCAATTGTTTATCGTTATAAAGACGCGCAATTTGATCTAATTATTAAAGACTTTCAGCACAGCCCGTGGTGGGTGAGAAAAACCATCGCGCCGCTATTTATCAATCAAGAGTACAAGGGGCTGGCACGCCTGCAAGACGTAGACGGAGTGGTCGATAACTTTTGTCGTTTGTCATCAATTGCCATCGCTTATGATTTTATTGAAGGCACGCCACTTCGCCAGCTTGCCTTGCAACAGCAGCATTTACCGGGTGATTTCTTTAAAGAGTTTGAGCGTTTGGTAGCAAAAATGCATCGCCGCGGGGTGGTGCATCTGGATTTACGTAATTTGGGAAATGTGATTTGTTCAAAAGATGGCAAGCCTTATATTATTGATTTTCAGTCAGCGATTCGCTTTGCACGCTTTCCGCGCTGGTTACAGCGTTTTATGCGTGGTGCCGATATGAGTGGGGTTTATAAGGCGTGGCAGAAGTTAGCCAAAGACTCGTTACCGCAAGCAAAGGCGGATTATTTGCATGACTTTAATCATGTGCGTAAGCGTTGGATTTTTAAAGGTTATCCGATTCAACGTGCCTATTTGTGGTGTAGCGGAGCAGTTACTCAGATTCTTAATTCTGAATTTGTTCGCAGTATATTAGATAGATTCTAAAAAGCGCGCTTGCACGCGCTTAGTGGGGAGAACTAGTATTTAGGCCAACCGTTTGCATCCCAATTCAGGGTGCTGATGAGCAATTTAGGGGTGCCATTGTCACCTGCATCATAGGCATGACGAACAATCACATCGGTATTTAAAATGTCTTGTCCCCCTGGACCTACCCATTGGCTGTTACCCGCATCTAGAATGCTACCGCCGCTAGCTAGCATGTCGGTGCCATTTTTATCTAGGTATGGGCCGCGGATGTCACTAGAGCGACCATACGCAATACGGTAAGTACTATTCGTGCCATCACAGCATTTGCCAACTGAAACAAACAAATAGTAATAGCCTTGGCGATACACTATGGTAGGCGCTTCGATGCCACCAGAGCGACTTGCTAAAGAGTAGATTTGACCAAATGGTTTCATGGTCATTGGGTTAATACGTGTTAGTTTAATACCCGAATTCCATGAACCAAAGGCAAGCCAAGGTGCACCATCTTTTGCCACCACAAGATCAGGGTCAATGGCGTTATAATTATTGCTATTGGTCGTGTTAATGACTAAACCATCATCACGCCAATCACCGGCTGCTACACTGCTTGCTGATGTAAGGCCAATAGCGCTAACACGTGAACCAAAGGTCGAAATCGAATAATAAAGCCAGCTACGACCATTGTAGCTTTTTAATTCAGGCGCCCAGACATCAATTCCATCATGATCTGGCACATAGTTGCTCCACCAGCTTAAACCATTTGAGAAAATTGGTTGCGCATCATTCCAATCTACACCGTTGCTTGAATATTTACCGTAAATACCAGGGCCAGTTTGAAAAACCCACCAAGTGCCATTTTCATAGCCAAGGGTTGGATCGTGGGTGACTAAATTACCTGTAAGTGGCCAGTGATCTGCTGCGCCATTGGTTGTGGATGGATCCCAAGGGGTTGATTCAACATTAGCAAGCTTGGTTAGCTGCCACTGCTGTGCATCGCTGCCGTTGTAGCTCCACTGGCTAATATTTGCGCCATCGTTGCCATCAAAAGCATAAAGGTCGAGTGCCTTACCACTGTGATCGTTAATGAAGCTGTAATAGCCGCTACCTTCATCATTAATTTGCCAGTGTTGGCTGGCAACATCAGCATACTCATATTGCACCACATTACCGCCATCAGCAGTCGAGAAGTCAAACACTTCGAGGGCTTTACCACTGTTTAAGTTAATAACCGAATAGTTGCTGCCACCTATGTTAGTGATTAACCAGCGCTGGGTGTCGTGATTAGTGTCAGCCCACTGACTAACATTCGCACCATCGTTGGTTTGCGCGCTGGCTACTTCAACAAATTTAGCACTGTACTTTGATTTAATGGTGTATACGCCATTATCAATCGCATAAGCATTGGGCAGTATGAGTGTTGCTGCCAAGCTGAGTGCAGCTAGGGCTTTTTTTGAAAGTATCATTGTGTCTCCAAATCATTGTTATTGAGCTTTCCTTGTGTGTTCTGCTCCTTGGATGAGTTTTGATCAACACCAATTAATTAAGAGTAATGGTGCAAATGAAAACTATTTATAATACTTTATTATATTATTACCTTTGTAAAGGTTAATGGTAAATTAATTAACAAAAATTTTACCTTCAACTGTTTTGGAAGGGACTTTAGTGTTTAGCTGAGATACAAAAAAGCCACTCAGTGAGTGGCTTTTCGGATGTTATTGAGTAATAAACTGGCTGGGAATATCCCATTTGAGGGTATGCAGTTGGCCTTGCCAAGTTTGGATGGTGATCCACAGTTTATCATCTGCTGATATGGTTTTAGGAGCTATTGCGTGGGCGTGCTGACCATGATTGGTGCCATGCATTATGCCTTCTTCATCTTTAGCAAACTCCGTTAGTGCTAAAGGCGCTTGGCCAATATTTAAATACGCCTGTCGAACATTGCTTATGTCACCTTGATTAAAGGCGATAAAGAAATCCTTCACATACTCATTGTGGTGTGAGTACGGGGCATCTTCATTTAGCGGCATCGGGGCGATTTTAAATTCGCCCGCTTGTTGCTCTTGCCAAAGTGCAGGAAACTGAGGGTTTAATGACTGATAAATAAACCATACAGGTAAAGCCAGTACCACAGCATGTAAAACATACTTTTTACGTTGCCACCAAGTTGCTTGTAAACGAGCCATTAGTTTGCCTCCTGAACGTTATTCACTGGCGCTGATTGGCGCGCTTTTACAGGTTTGTTATTTACTAATTTTGCGGCGTACATCATAAAACCAGTGATCGACATACCACTTAAAATCAAACCAAAGATAAACCAAATAACCTTTGTCCACAGACCGCCAATATTACCGTAATGCAGCGGATCGGCGATATGCGAAAGGGTGAGTAATCCCGACATGGTTTCTGGGCTTTTACTTGCTGCAATTTCACCCGTCCAAGGATTGATTGAAGTTGAGTAAGCGTAGTTATCGTAGAAAATAGTATCGCCACTGCCCATGATATTAAACATGCCGCGGTTATGCTCTGGCAGCATCACATAACTAGGTTTGAAATCTGGGAATTTCTCTTTGGTAATAGCCAGTGCCGCTTTTAAATCGGTTGGCGGTGTTTGTTTATTCGCAGGCAAAGTTGAAACCGCCACGAGCGGTGCATGCTCTTCTATGTCTATTTCGTTATGCCACATGATGGCTTGCACTAAATACCACAGGCCTGTGAGTGCCATTACTGCCATAAACCAAATTGACCAAACGCCACTTAGGGTATGTAAATCTTTTAGGAAGGTTTTTTTGCCTTGGTTAAAACGTAGTTTTGGCTGACTAAATGCACGCCAAAAGTTTTTATAAATCACTAAGCCTGTTACTAGTGCACCTAAAATAACAAAAGCCATGGCGCTGACAAGATAGTAACCTACGCTGTAACCCTCTTGCCAAGGGAAGAATAGCCAGCCGTGCAGGGTACGCATAAATTCAATGAATGAGATCGTTTCATTAACCGCTTGTACTTCGCCAGTGTATTGATTGACGTAAGCCACAGCGTAAGGTTTGTCGGTATCAGTGAAAATAACCGCATTTACCAAGTAAGGCTCATAATTGAGTACACTCATTACATCGGCAGTCGGGTAGGCTTTTTCAACGCTATTAATAACTTGATCAACACCAAGTGCTGGTAAATCATTTGGGTTGTTTGCACGTGCTTCACTGTTGGTCAGCCAAGTAAGCTCATGGCTTATCACAGATACAGTGCCTGTGACGCAAATAAAGCAAAATAGCACCCATACTGGGAGCGAAAACCAACCATGTAGTTGGAACCAAAGACGTTTACTCATGGTAAAAATAGCCCGACGTTAATTGATGATAGTAATTGTTATCATTTAAATTGTACTACAATCTTTTGAGTAAACACAATCTCTGTCGACGAGCTGCAAAAAAGGCGCTTTAAGCGCCTTTATCATTAGTTTGGTTGAGGGTAACAATTCGTTGTGGGAAAGGTATTTCGATATCCGCCTCTTGAATTACTTTAAATACATTGCGGTTCACCGCTAATTTGGTCTCAATAATCTTGGTGGTTGGCACCCAAAAGCGATAGCTCAAGGTAACACCGCTCTCAGCAAAACGCTCAATACCGACTTGTGCATGAGGAGAGTCACTAACTAGCTCATGATCGTTTAGCACCTTTTCGATAAGCTCAATAGCAAGGTCTGCATTGGCATCATAAGCGATGTCTATTTCACCTTTAACTAACGAATAGCTAAACGAGTTATGTATAATTTCGCCAACAATATGTTTGTTAGGAATGGTGATTTCGACTTTTTCTTCGTTAATTAGAATTGTGTGACCAAGTTCAATGGTTTTAACTTGTCCACTGACACCTTTTACTTCGATGGTATCGCCAACAACAAATGGCCTTGTTGCAATGATAGCAAGGCCCGCACCGTAGTTTGAAAGCATGCCTTGCATTGCTAAACCAGCACCTAAAGATGCGGCACCAATGGCAGCGACAAATGGGGTCACGCTAATGCCAATTTTGCCAAGGGCAATAACTAAGAACATAATGATCAGCAATACTTTGATGACATTACTGACAAAGTTGGTGAGGGTAATATCGATATTGTGACGTTGCATGAGGCCAGCAACCATGTTCGATACTTTTTGCGCAATCCATAGGCCAATAAATAGAATTAAGATAGCACCTAAAATTTGCATACTGTAGGTGACCAAATATTCCATGATTAGATTGTAGTATTTTTCGACTTGTTGTATTTCTGAGTCAATCATGTGTTTTCCTAACAAGGTTACTGCGAATTCTGACTATACCAGAACATGCTGTATTACAGGATAGAGTAGCGGCACGATTATAGCACTGAGTAGCGCACTTAATGCCATCGCCACAGAGGCAAAGGCACCCGCTTTTGGCTGATCACTAATCAATGATGCTGTGCCAATGGCATGGCAAGCCGTACCAATGGCAACGCCTTTTGCTTGGGCATTGCGAATATTTATCAGCGAGAAAATCAAATTACCAAATATTGCCCCAAGTACGCCAATAAAAATCACCATGGCTGCCGCTAAAGAAGGTATGCCGCCTAGCGACTCTGTTACTAACAAGGTGATGGGGGTTGTTACAGATAAACTTGCTAAAGATGCGCTTAACTGTGCTGGGGCTGCAAAAAAATAACAAATAAGCGACGCGACAAAGGTGGCATTGATCACCCCTAAACTACAACTTATGAGAATTAGCAGCAGGTTCTTTTTGACATGGATAAATTGCTGATAAAGCGGTAAAGCCAATGCCACAATGGCAGGCTCAAGCAACCAGCTTAGAACTTTACTGTGCTCGGCAAAAGGCTCATAGGGGAGCTTAAGTGCCACTAACAAGGCTGCAATTAACACAATTGCCCAGCACACAGGGTTACTAAGCGCTTTAACAGTGGCGTGCTGGGTTTTCGCGTTTAAAAATCGCAGTACTAAGAAAAGTACAATAATAAGCGGGACGCTGAGCCACCATAAACTAACTGTCATTTTCACGGCCCTTAAAATATGCGATAACAGCGCCTATGATTAAAACACTACTCAGCGGCACGACTATAAAAATAGTCAGTAATAAAGGCCAGTTCTGTGAAATTAAACCCAGATGTTCAATAATACCAACCCCTGCAGGGATGAAAAACAACGGCATGTAATTAAGTAAAGGGCTGGCTGTTGGTTTTAAATGCTGTTCTTTAACGAGGCCTGTTAACAGTAGCACGAGAAGTAACACCATACCGATTAATGGAGCAGGGAATGAGCTTTCAAGCAAAGCCGTTAAAAACTTTGCAACGGCTAAGCAGGTAAGAATAATAACGCTACTGATAAGGTATTTCATAAGTCAGGATAATTGCGAATAAAGTACAACTACATCATACCCTTGTCAGTTGTACTATGCGACTTTAGCTTACCATGATTTGGCATTATTAAACTTGATATCCTCTGCGCCTTTCGCTTTTGCAATCGCTTTTTTAGTATTTGGATTCATCAGTAAGCGAATTTGACTCCAGGTTTCTTTAGCGAGAATCTTGCGCTGCTGTGAGCGAAAGCTTTGCTGTGTGATTCGTTTAATTGCAGCAAGGGTATCTGGCGAGCGCGCCATGAGGGTTTCTAGTACAGCATCGGTTTGTTTATCAACGTCATCAGTAAGTTGTGTAACTAAGCCATATTCTTTAGCGTCTTCAGCTGAGACAGGCCCTGCATGACTTGCCAACCAAAGTGCTTGGTCACGCTTCATTAAACCTGCCAGCACTACGTTAGCCCCCATATCAGGGCACAAGCCCCACCGGGCTTCCATGATCGCTAATTTAGCGTTTTTATCGACGATGCGATAATCAGCGCCGAGTGCGATTTGCATACCGCCACCAAAGCAGTGTCCGGTTACTTTTGCAATCACCGGAATACTTAAGTCTTGCCAACCTAGCACCACTTTTTGCGCTAGATTTTGGTTTCCTGGTAACCATTTGAATAAAAGTTTAATGATATTACTCGGCTTTTTCATCACCGCAGCAACATCCAGTCCAGAGCAAAAGTGTTCGCCTTCGCCAGAGATAACCACCGCACGTAAGCTG
The DNA here is from genome assembly GCF_015278155.1 of Pseudoalteromonas simplex. NCBI lineage: Bacteria > Pseudomonadati > Pseudomonadota > Gammaproteobacteria > Alteromonadales > Pseudoalteromonadaceae > Pseudoalteromonas > Pseudoalteromonas simplex. Next base: position 71,726 of record NZ_JADILN010000008.1, on the reverse strand, counting down.
CGATCACGTTTAATTTTTTTGATTACGTTTGAAAGCTCGACAAACATGGCAAAACTCAGCGCATTTTGTTTCTCTGGACGAGCAAGGCTAACCCATGCGACTTGTTGTTTTATTTCTAGTTTTATCATGGTGACTCCTCTGACCTGTTTGTTAGAGCTTACGAGTTAATTACATCTAAGTAAAGAATTGCTGATGTGTCGCAAGTAATCATTATATTTTCCAAAAATGGGTAACCTTGTCATATATTTAGTTACAAATTGGTGTATATTTTTAAAACAAAGGTGCTAGTTCGCAGCTAGCTTTGTTTTGTGATTAGTTAGATACTTTCGCAAAATCTCATGACACGACTAGACTTAGTTTTAAGTCGCGCTACTAGGAGTAAATATATGCTGATGGGCAAAACAGCTCGCATAACTAAACAATCATCTCGTTCTTTGGCTTTTGCTGCAATTTCTGTCGCATTAACAACTACATTAGTTGGCTGTTCAGATGATAAAGCACAACAACAAACTACGCCGCCACCGGCCGTATCAGTATTTAATGTCGTCACACAGGAAGTTGGTAATTACCGAGAGTTTGTCGCGCGTACTGAAGCATTCCAAGAGGTTGCGATTAGAGCCCGAGTTGAGGGTGAACTCATTGAACGCCACTTTAATGAAGGCTCATCGGTTGAGAAAGATCAGCTTTTATTACGTATTGACCCATCTGAGTATCGCTCAACTGTTGCAGAAGTTGAAGCCGATCTAAAAAGTAAAATTGCCGCAGCGGGCGCCGCTGAAAGAGATTTAAAACGTGGTAAAGATGTGGCTGCGCAAGGTTTTATTTCACAATCAGACCTCGATAAACTCACCACAAATTTTGAACAGGCTACAGCAGCTGTAAAAGCCGCGGAAGCTGAGCTTGAAAAAGCAAAACTTAATTTAAGCTATACTGAGATACGCGCACCGTTTGCAGGGCGCATCGGTAAAGTGAACTATGATGTGGGTAATATTGTTGGGCCATCATCTAATGAGCTTGCAGAGCTGACCGATGTTGACCCAATTTATGTAAGTTTTCAGGTTGAAGAAGCTGACTACATCTCTTATCGCCAAAATAATCAAGCACCTTCAGATAAAGACCCTCGTGATGTGCCTATCGACTTAACTTTGCGTTTACCAAACAACTCAACTTTTGCTGATAAAGGCGAACTTGATTTTGCAGATACCAAAATTAACCGCAATACAGGCACGGTTGAGCTAAGAGCCGCTTTTGATAACCCTGATGGCATCGTTATGCCGGGTCTATTCGTCACTTTAATCGTTGAAAGTACGAATAAACAAGACTTGGCACTCATTCCTCAAGTTGCAGTGCAAGAAAACCAGCAAGGTAAGTTTGTACTCGTTGTTGATGACGAAAACAAAGTGGCTATGCGGATTGTTAAGCTGGGTCGTCGTATTAATGCAATGTGGGTGGTTGAGTCTGGTTTAGAGGCGGGTGAAAAAGTCATTATTGAAGGTTTACAAAAGGTACGCCAAGGCGCTGAAGTGAAAGCTGTTGAAAAAAATGTCGATGAAACAACCGGCACTATTTCTAGCAAAGCTAACTCTTAGGAGTGAGATATGATCAGTAAAACCTTTATATCTCGCCCAAAATTTGCCTTGGTAATTTCGATTGTTATTACCATAGCGGGTTTAATTTCAATGGCCTTGCTGCCTGTGAATATGTACCCGCAAATAACCCCTCCGCAAGTACAAATTAGTGCCAATTACCCGGGTGCAAGTGCGCAAATTGTTGAAGAGTCGGTGATCCGGCCCATAGAAGAGCAAGTTAATGGCGTTGAAGATATGATGTATATCGAATCAACATCGTCGAATAACGGCACGGCCAACATAACTGTTTACTTTAAAGTCGGTACAGACACGGATATAGCCCAAGTTAACGTACAAAACCGTGTGGCACTTGCTGAAGCAGGGTTACCTGAAGAAGTTAAACGCCAAGGTGTATCGGTTAAGAAAAAGTCGAGTTCGATGCTTCTCGGTATCAACCTGTACTCTAATCAAGAAAATATCGACGCTATTTTCTTAAGTAACTATGCAACCAATTACTTAACCGAGCCACTTGGCCGTATTAATGGGGTTGCCTCTGCTGAAGTAATGGGGGAGCAAACCTATTCAATGCGCTTGTGGTTACGCCCAGATCGAATGGCATCATTAGGTTTAACTGTGTCAGAAGTTCAAGCGGCACTGCAAGAGCAAAATACCATCGTAGCCGCGGGTAAGCTGGGTGCTGCACCCTCAGCACCGAGTCAGCAATTTGAGTATTCGATTCAGGCTAAAGGGCGCTTAAAAACCCCTGAAGAGTTTGGCCAAACCATTATCCGCTCGAGCAAAGATGGTAACTTTGTGCGCTTGAATGATATTGCCCGTATTGAATTAGGTGCAGCAAGCTACAGCACAACAGCAAAGTTAAACCAGCAAGACACTGCATTCATCGTTATTTATCAGCTAACAGAGGCGAATGCGACGCAAGTAGCTGCTGATGTAAAAGCCCGTATGGCAGAGCTTGCTAAACAGCTACCTGATGGTGTTGAGTACTCGATTCCTTATGACACCACAGAGTTCATCAATCGCTCGATTGATGAAGTGGTTGTCACCCTTGTCCAAGCGGTTGGCTTGGTTATTTTAGTGGTATTTTTATTCTTACAAAATTGGCGCGCTACGCTCATTCCAACGGTGGCTATTCCGGTATCTTTGGTGGGGACTTTCGCGTTTATGATGATGATGGATTACTCCATCAACTTAATCACCTTGTTTGGTTTAGTACTTGCAATCGGTATTGTGGTCGATGATGCCATTATCGTTATTGAAAACGTTGAGCGAATACTAAAAGAAGAAAAGCTGCCAATTAAAGAAGCGGTTACCAAAGCGATGGAGCAGGTATCGGGGCCAATCGTGGCAACGACCTTAGTATTACTTGCGGTGTTTGTGCCAGTAGGCTTTATGCCGGGAATAACTGGGGAGCTTTATAAACAGTTCTCGGTGACGATTTCATTTGCGGTACTCATTTCATCTTTAAATGCACTGACTTTAAGCCCTGCATTGTGTGCTTTATTGTTAAATGAAAAAGCCATGAAGCCGATTAAATGGTTAGCCCCATTCGAAAATATCATTACTCGTTCGACCAATGGCTACAGTAAAGTTATTAACTTTATCCTCAAACGTACCGCGAGAATGGCATTGTTTGCGGTGGTTATTTTTGCGGCTGCAGGTTGGCTAGTAAAAACAGTGCCTACAGGCTTTGTACCAGCAGAAGACCAAGGCTTTCTTTTTGTTGATGTGCAATTACCAGATGCGGCAGCTAGCGGTCGTACCCAAGATGTAATGCATAAGCTGGGCGAGATTGTAAGAAATGAACCAGCGGCAACTGACTTTATTGCGGTTTCTGGCTTTTCATTACTCGGTGGTGCGGGTTCTAATAATGCGCTTGGTATTGTGGTACTCAAGGATTGGGAAGAGCGTACCAGCCCAGAGCTTGGCTTACGTGCAGTACTAACGCGCCTGATGGGGCAGTTCTGGGCGATGCCAGATGCGCAAATCATGGCCTTTAATCCGCCTTCAATACCTGGACTTGGCACAAGCGCAGGCTTTGAGTTTAGGTTACAAGACAGTGAAGGACGCGAGCCTGCTGAACTTGCACAAGTGTTAAATGGCTTAATTTATGAAGCGAACCAGCGTCCAGAGCTGTCAAATGTTTACAGTACATTTAGAGCAAATGTGCCACAGTATTTCCTTGAAATTGACCGTAATAAGGCAAAAGCTCAAGGGGTGGCGCTTAGCGATATTTTCTTAACCTTGCAGGCGCAACTTGGCTCGTTATACATAAATGACTTTAACCAATTTAGCCGTACTTACCGCGTTATCATGCAGGCGGAAAGCCGTTTTCGTCAAAACCCTGCAGACTTACAGTACTACTATGTACGTAATGATGAGGGAGCAATGGTGCCGCTCACTACATTGGCTAAGCTGGAGCCAATTTTAGGCCCTACAAGCTTAACGCACTTTAACTTATATCGTAGTGCAAGCATTAGCGGACAACCTGCAGCAGGTTATGCCAGTGGTGATGCCATTAAAGCAATGCAAGAGCTAGCTGAGCAATTACCTACAGGCTATGTGTATGAGTGGGCTGGGCAGTCTAAACAAGAGATTGAAGCGGGTAATATGGCGCCAATCTTATTTGGCTTAGCGGTGGTATTTGTGTATCTATTCTTGGTTGCGCAATACGAAAGCTGGACAATTCCGTTTTCGGTCATTGCAGCGGTACCGTTGGCGTTATTTGGTGCCATGCTTGCGCTGTATGTGATCGGTATGGAAAACAACATCTATGCGCAGGTTGGTTTAGTGTTACTGATTGGCCTATCCACCAAAACCGCTATTTTGATTGTCGAATTTGCTATGGAAGAGCGTGCGGCAGGTAAAGGTATTTTTGAAGCGGCTCTTAATGCGGCAAGATTACGCTTTAGGGCCGTATTGATGACGGCATTGTCGTTTGTACTTGGCGTATTACCGCTGGTGTTTGCAAGTGGCGCAGGGGCTGGCAGTCGAATATCGCTCGGTATTACCGTGTTATTCGGGATGTTAGCTGCAACCATTTTTGGCACCTTGCTTGTTCCTCTATTTTATACGCTCGTGCAATCAATGCGCGAAAAGATAAAAGGCACAGCAAGTGCGGAGTAAAATCTGTTATTAATTACAAAAAAGTCAGGGCAACCTGGCTTTTTTTTTGGTAAAACTCAAAAGAGGTTTGTTATCATAGCCAGATTCAAAGCGATACACATGTGCAGAGGTTTAAGGAATGGCTGGTCCACGCTTATACAGTGAAGAAGAAGTAACTCATCAGGCTTATGATATCTTTTTAGAGTTAGCACCTGATAATTTAAGCGAGCAAGATATTGCTGATTTTAACGAGCACAGAGAAGAGCTTGGCTTTATTGAAGAAGGTGAGCCTGACGAGCAGTGGCAAGATTTTGTTGCACTAGAAATTGAACCTGAGCTATTTGTGCAAGTCTTAGTAGGACTTGAATTCGACAATCAAGATATCTTGTTTGCGAAAATTTTAATTAGCCGAGACAAAGATGCACCGTTTTGCCACATTCTTTGGAAAGATAGCGAATAACTCTCCAGCCGATGTTTGACTCTACTTTTAGTTGTTTTAATTCAATAAAACGAATTATTTTGCCCGCCCTACTAGTTTGCAGTTGGCAGGCTTTTGCTGTTGATCCGTTTGAAGACTTTCATGAGTACGGGCAATTATCAGAAGAAGAAATCCATAAAATTCATAAAGGCGAGTTGCTGTACGGAGATATGGAGTTTGGTTTTATGGTAAGCCGCGGTAATACCAACTCAACTAGTTTCAAACTTAAAGGTAACCTTTACCAAGATTTCGAAAAGTGGCGTAACCAATTTAAGCTCGATACTTTATACAAACGTGACCGTAATGAAGAAACCGGTGATGAAGAAGTTTCTGCTGACCGTATTTTTGTATCAGGCCAAGGTAACTATAAGCTAAATGTGAAAAATGAGTCATTTTTCATTTACGGTGACTATGAGCGAGATAAGTTTAGTGGTCTTGAGTTTAAGAGCACCATAGCGACGGGTTACGGTAACCGCATTTACCAAGGTAGCAAGAATAAAGTCGATATCGATGTGGGCCCTGGTTTATACCGCTCGGTGGCTGATCAAGAGACTGCAACAGAAGAAGATGAAACAAAAACCGGTTATCTGCTTCGTCTAGCGCTGCAGTGGGAGCGTACGGTTTCTGCTCGCACTCGCTTTAATCAAGATGTCAGTTATGAACAATCATTGTCAGGGTTAAACTCGCGTTTAAAGTCAGAAACATCCCTGATCAGCAAAATTATGGGTGATGTATCACTCAAATTTACTTACATGTATCGCTATAACTCAAAACCAGAGGAAGATAAGCTCAAGTACGATTCTGAGCTGAGTGCAACCTTTGTTTATAGCTTTTAAGAGAATACTTCAGAATGTATCAACATAAACAGTACGCTATTTTTATTTTTGTTATTTTAGGCTGGATTGGCGCCTTCATTGCCTTAGCTTGGAACTTAATTGGTGCAGATATTCCTCTTATGGTGTTTAGCGCTATCTTAGTGCTGGTGGCCTTTTTGTTTCATGGCTTAACGATTAAGGTGAGCGATAAAACAGTAAGCTGGGCATTCGGTCCGGGTGTATTTGGAAAAACCGTGACTTTTGATGAGATTGAATCTGTTCGAGCGGTAAGTAATTCATTTCGTCATGGTATTGGTCTGCGTATCACCCATGATGGCTGGGTTTACAGTGTATCTGGATTTAGTGCTGTTGAATTGGCAATGAAAGACGGCACGCACTATCGCTTAGGAACCAATGACCAAGAAGGTTTACTGGCTGCGCTTAGAGAACATATTGCTGAACCTGTGACAGACGCTTCTGTGGATACAGAAGAAGTAGTCGAACAGATATAAGAAAAGCGCCAGTGGCGCTTTTTTATAGTAATGGTTTAGTGGCTGTGACCACAACCACCTTCACCGTGCACATGACCATGTGCTAATTCTTCTTCAGTTGCATCGCGTACTTCAAGTACTTCAACATCAAAATGAAGGGTAATACCTGAAAGTGGGTGGTTACCATCTACAATAACGTCTTCGTCTTGAATTTCGATGATCATCACTGATTGGTCGCCAGCGTCAGTCGTAGCGCGGAACTGCATACCCACTTCAATTTCCATACCTTCAAACATTGATTTTGGTACTGCTTGCATTAGGTCATCGTGACGCTCACCATAGCCTTGCTCTGGCTCAACAGTTACGCTGAATGTGTCGCCCGCTTCTTTACCTAATAGCGCATTTTCGAGGCCTGGAATTAAAAAACCCGTGCCAACGATAAACACCAGTGGCTCGCCATCGAAAGAGTTGTCGATGGTGTTTTTGTTATTATCCAATACTGAATAATGCATTTTTACCACTTTGTTTGCTGCTACGATCATAGTCATTCCTATTTATTCATCTTCGAGAGAGTAAGGCAGAGCTTGAATAGATAACTCTACCTGAGGGAGGTGTTTAGCTCGCAAAATTTGGCCAGCTTCATTATCGTTCGGAAGCACAACAAGGCCCATTAAGGTTTGCGTTTGTTGATTAAAACTTTGGCTAATAAGCTTGCCAGCACGGCGCCAGTTTTCGCCCAGTTGGGTTTCAAGTTCTAGCTCATCAAGCAAGCCTTCAGCTTTGCCCGAAACTATGTACATAGCACGTTTATTTTTGCCTAGGTATTTCATACGAGCAACGGTTTCTTGCCCTGTGTAGCAACCTTTTCTGAAACTGATACCACCAAGCGCTTGCAAGTTAACCATTTGCGGTACGTATTCGCCAATAGCGTCGCTGTTTAATGACGGCTCGCCTGCGGCAATAGCTGCCTGTTGCCATAACGCGTCATCATCAAGAGCTGTGACGTTATCAGGTAAGCTAAATTCGTCGTTGACCATAAGCAATACGCGGTTATCTGCAAGCTTTAACGCTTTACCGCCAGCAAAATCGACTGCGTTGTGCTCACTGTCAAAATTAATTGCTAAGGTTTCTAGTGTCGCTGTTAGGTCATCACCTAGTAAGCCAATTAGCGGTTTTTCAGATTGCTGAATTTCTACTTGCGAAAAAACGGCGTATTTTTTTAACTCGACTAGCGATTGCTCTACCTCAGGTTTTGACCCTGCAAGGTAATAGCTATCAAGGTGTGAAAACAACCTAAATACACCCCAAAGCTTGCCTTTTGCATTACAGTGGCCAGCCCAAAGGAAGTTATCATTAGTTAATTTGTTGATATCTTGCGTAATTTGTCCGTGAAGGTAAGACAACTTATCTTTGCCAGTTAGGCTGATAAGTGAATAAGATAAAGGACATGCGTAAACAGTCGACATAAAAACCTTCTTTACGATATGAATGAGCGCTAATGATAACTTAGTTAGGGTAGCAATTTAAATAGCTGTTTATTCGATAGCAATTTGGTAAACTGCAGACAAATAAGTACGAGGTTTAAAATGACTGAAATTCACAGTAAAGAACGTATTCGTTGGGCATGCCGTCGCGGTATGTTAGAACTAGATGTTTTATTTATGCCATTCGTTGAAGAAGCGTTTGACTCACTATCAAAAGAACAGCAAGCCGTTTTTCAACGCTTACTTGAGTGCGATGATCCTGATTTATTCGCATGGTTTATGGGTCATGAAGAGTGTAAAGACCCAGAGCTAAACGGCATGGTTGCGTTAATTTTAGACCGAGTTCGTGTATAGGTTTACCGTTACAAATAACACCCCCGACCACAAACCCTTTGTGGTCTTTTTTTGCTTAACAGCCATTATTTTATGTTTTGCTTATCAGCATGTTATCGCTCAACTGTTGGTTTGCTTTGCGTGCTTTTTCTTAGCCATTCTTAGTTTTAAAAAAGTCCAACAAGCACAACCTGAAAAGGGTTTTATAATTTTAGAGCAAGCAGAGCTTAGATTTGCAAACGACAAACTGAAAGTACAAGGCCAAATAACGGCTAAAAGCTATGTGTTTGCTAATTTTGTAGTGCTGAGGTTAGCTGGGTTTTATCAATCACACTGGCTGATTATAAGCTCAGCCAGTGTTGATGAAGAAAGTTTCTCGCGCTTAAAGCGTGCAATTATTGCAGTGCAGCAACCGACTTAGGCGTTAAAATTGTCGGTGTTGGATTTTCGTTTTGCTCTGGGTAATCAATCGTGTAATGAAGACCACGACTTTCTTTACGCTCAAGGGCGCTGCGAATAATAAGCTCTGCAACCTGTACTAGGTTTCGAAGTTCTAATAAGTTATTTGTCACCCTAAAGTTTGCGTAATAGTCGTGAATTTCTTGCTGCAGTAATTCAACGCGGTGAAGCGCACGTTCTAAACGTTTTGTTGAGCGTACAATACCCACGTAATCCCACATAAATAACCTTAGCTCATGCCAGTTGTGGGTAATAACGATTTCTTCGTCTGAGTTAGTTACGCGACTTTCATCCCATAATGGTAAGGCTTCAAGGGCAGGGCTTGCATCGATTTTGCTCAGAATATCTTTCGCGGCAGCATGGGCAAATACAATGCACTCAAGTAGTGAGTTGCTCGCCATACGATTAGCACCGTGTAAGCCTGTGTAAGCTACTTCGCCAACCGCATATAAGTTATCTAAATCTGTACGGCCATTAAAGTCGGTCATAACACCGCCGCAGGTATAGTGTGCAGCAGGCACCACAGGAATGGCTTCTTTGGTAATGTCGAGGCCAACACTTAAGCATTTTGCGTAGATAGTTGGGAAGTGCTCAATGATAAAATCTTTATCTTTGTGGCTAATATCAAGGTACACACAATTCGCACCAAGGCGTTTCATTTCAAAATCGATGGCACGAGCAACAATATCGCGAGGGGCAAGTTCTTCGCGCTCATCAAAGTCTTTCATAAAGCGAGTGCCATCAGGGCGTTTTAAATACGCACCTTCACCGCGCATAGCTTCTGTGATCAAAAAGTTTTGCAGCTCTGGGTGATACAAACTTGTTGGGTGGAATTGGTTAAATTCCATATTGGCTACACGGCACCCCGCACGCCATGCCATTGCGATACCATCGCCACTTGATACATCTGGGTTAGAAGTATATAAGTACACTTTACTTGCGCCGCCTGTTGCCAGTGATACGAACTTAGCTGCGATAGTTTCAACTTTTTTATCTACACAATTCCAAACATACAAGCCGTGAACATGCTTGCCTTTTTTAGCTAAGCTTTTATCTGTGATTAAATCAATGGCATTGTAATTTTCTAACAGGGTGATGTTAGGGTGTGCTTGTACTTGGCTAATTAAGGTTGTTTGCACTGCTCGGCCAGTTGCATCGGCAGCATGTAAAATACGACGATGACTATGACCACCTTCGCGAGTTAAATGAAAACGTTCTTTACCTTTTGAATCGAACTCCATATCAAAAGGTACGCCTTGCTCAATTAGCCACTTTAAACATTTTTTAGCATTGCTCGCTGTGTAGTGAACCGCATCACGGTCACATAATCCGCCGCCTGCATCGAGAGTATCTTCAACATGAGATTCAATGCTGTCATTCTTTTTATCAAATACTGCTGCAATACCACCTTGAGCATATAAGGTAGAACCCTCAGTTAATGCGCCTTTACTAAGTACTGTCACCTTACAGTGATTAGCAAGCGATAAGGCAAGAGATAGGCCAGCGGCGCCGCTGCCAATGATAGCGACATCAGTAATGTGATGTTTATTTTGGTTCATGTCTGTGGTCTTTGCGGTTACAATGCTCGGCTAGTAGTGCCAAAAGTTTGAGCAAATAAATTTTTATGTGGTATACGTATATGTACCATATTTGCTTTAACACTATTAGTCATTTTAATACGTTATACCAATCTTATTAGTTTTATCGTCACATAAACAGTTTATTGTTAGCTGTTTTAAATTGTGAGTTTAATTTAGATAACCGTTGATTTTTAAGCAGTTATTGAGGTTGTCGTGTAATAAGATTGGTATGACTCAATTTATTTGCGTGCTATTTTATAAAAAAATCATTTTAAACTGAACTTTTATATTCATGGTGCAGTCAGAGTTTGTGTAAACAATGGCGAGTATATGAATAGCAAGCAAGAATCAAACAGAGGAGTACCGGCTCGAATGAGCGAGCAGGATTTGGATTTAGCGCTAGTTAAAAGGGTCCAGCAAGGAGATAAAAACGCCTTCAACCTATTAGTTAGAAAATATCAGAATAAAATTGCAGGTTTGATTTCACGTTATGTATCGAACCAAGGTGATGTTGCTGATGTCGCACAAGAAGCTTTTATTAAAGCCTACCGTGCTTTACCTAACTTTAGAGGTGATAGCGCCTTTTATACTTGGTTGTACCGTATCGCCGTAAATTGTGCTAAAAATTACTTAGTTGCGCAGGGTCGCAAACCCCCAGCTAACGATGTTGATGCCGAAGAAGCAGAATTTTATGACAGTGCAGATGCAATGCGTTCAAACGCATCGCCAGAAAACCTGTTATTAAGTGACGAAGTACGTGCTGTAATTTTTAATACGATTGATAGTTTGCCTGAAGATCTAAAAACCGCGATTACCCTTCGTGAAATTGAAGGTATGAGCTATGAAGAAATAGCCGTGGTTATGGATTGCCCTGTGGGAACGGTGCGTTCACGTATTTTCCGTGCCCGTGAGGCGATTGATAATAAATTGAATCCATTAATAGGTGAGTCTTAGTATGACAAAAGCAGACGTTAACAAGTTGGATAATGAGCAGTTGTCCGCGTTACTTGACGGCGAGCAGCAGTTAACTGATCAAGCGATCACAAACGACGATGTGTCTACATTTGGTCGTTACGCAATGATTGGTGATGTAATGCGTGCTGAGGCAAATAACAACGCTTTTAATTTTGACATTGCAGATGCAGTGGCTGAATCACTAGAGCAAGAACCTGTTTACGCAGATTTCGCGAATAAAACAACGGCACCAAAAAGCGAAGAAATCGTGGCGGCAACAGGCACTGATAACGTAGTAGCATTTAATTGGCGTCGTCCATTTGCCCAAGTGGCCATTGCTGCTAGTGTTGCCATGTTTGCTATTGTGGGCGTACAAACTTTGCCACAAAACAGTGAAGTGCCACAAAATGACATCCCAACATTACAAACTGTACCATTAACCGGTATGGCCTCTCCTGTTAGTTACTCATCTGAGCAACCTGCATTAGAAAATGCAGAGCAAGGTTTACGTGAGTTACAACAACAGCGTATTGGTGCATTAGTGCTTGAGCACCAACGTCAAGCACGTGTTGCATATTCGCTAGAAAAATCGCAAACTGCAGAAAATGCAGACGAGGAAAAAAACTAATTAAATGAAAGTTTTTACTTTTATTTTGTCGCTGGTATTAACGGCTCCAGCCATTGCCAGCGACGAAAATCCCGCCAAGACTTTATTAAATGATATGGCTATGGCCGTTCATACTCGCAACTTTGACGCATCATTTGTGGTTGTAAAAGGCCAAGCCATGGAACCCTATCGCTGGTTACATGCAAAACAAGGCGATATTGAGCTTGAGCATTTAAGTTTACTCAACGGCGCTGGCCTAGAAATGGTGCGCGTTGATGATCAAGTGACCTATTTTGAGCCTCATTCTGAGCCTTATTCAGTGAAAACAGACTCTATAGCCGGGCCAATTCCTGAAGTGCTTTTTAAAGATATCAATCGGCTAAGCGCTCACTATGATTTTGTGCTTGGCGGAAAAGGCCGTATTGCAGGGCGCTCAGCACAGTTAGTGCGTATCGAATCAAAAGATGAATACAAATATAACTATTGGATTTGGCTAGATACTGAGTCATCGTTGTTACTTAAATCTGCCTATGTGAATCACAAAGGTGAAATGCTTGAGCAGTTACAGTTAACTCATATCAGCGTAACAGAGCAGCCAGCACCTATGTTAGTTGAAATGCAAAATCGTGACTTTCCAGCAGTCCTTGCGACTAACGATTTAGCCAGCGATGGTGACGGCGCAGCGAATGATTGGAAAATTGGTTGGCTCCCTGATGGCTTTAAGTTATTAAAGTCAGATCGCCATAAACTTGATTTAAATAATGAACTTGCTGACTATTATTTATATTCAGATGGGTTTGTTGAAGTGTCTGTTTTTATTCAAAGACCGTTACCTGGAAAGCGTGCAAGCGGCGCTTTAACCTCAGGTGCAACGACTGTGTATGTGCACAATGGTGGTAGCTTTGATGTATCGGTTGTTGGTAATATCCCAGCTATGACAGCCAAAGCTATAGCTGAGTCGGTAGCGCGACCTCTTTAAATCATGATTGAACAAACACTCACTGTCGTGTCAGTTAAAGGCACGACAGCGAATTTAGAAGCAGAACAAAAGCAAGCCTGTGCCGGCTGTAATGGTCGTTGTGGTTCGCAAGTTTTTGCAAAGCTGTTTGGAACAGCTAAAAAAACCTTTCCTTATACCTTCGAAAAAGAGCTCCAAGTAGGGCAAAAAGTAACTTTAGCACTCGATGATAGCCACTTAGTTAAACACGCTATGGCTGTTTACATGCTACCCCTTTTGTTTAGTTTAGGGTTTGCTTTAATCGCATTTTCGGCTTTTTCGCTTGCCGAAGGCTGGCAAATTTTAGCCGCCGTGATTGGTGGTTTGACGGGCTATGCGATAGCAAAATCAAGGGTTAAGAGCCTGAAGCATGATATTAAAGTAATAAAAATTCACCCAATTACTATTCCTTTCACTCAAATAGATGGTGATTAAAGCCAATTAAATGTAAAATTGTCGCTTTATACACTTAGTCCATTTTATATAGAAGTTTAGAATCCAGTTTATGAAGCATATCCGTAATTTTTCGATCATCGCCCATATTGACCATGGTAAATCGACTCTCTCTGACCGTCTTATCCAAGTTTGTGGTGGTTTAACAGACCGTGAAATGCAGCAGCAGGTGTTAGACTCAATGGACATAGAGCGTGAGCGTGGTATTACCATCAAAGCGCAAAGTGTAACGCTAAATTATAAAGCTAAAGACGGCGAAACATACCAGTTAAACTTTATCGACACGCCAGGACACGTTGACTTCACATACGAAGTATCACGTTCACTTGCAGCCTGTGAAGGTGCACTTTTAGTTGTTGATGCGGGTCAAGGTGTAGAAGCTCAAACTTTAGCTAACTGCTACACAGCAATCGAAATGGACTTAGAAGTTATTCCAGTTCTAAATAAAATCGACTTACCACAAGCCGATCCACTTCGTGTAGCAGAAGAAATTGAAGACATCATTGGTATCGATGCTCTAGATGCAGTGCAATGTAGTGCTAAAACGGGTATTGGTATTGAAGAAGTACTCGAAATTATTGTTAAAGATATTCCGCCGCCAGAAGGTGACAAAGACAAGCCACTACAAGCGCTTATTATTGATTCATGGTTTGACCCATACCAAGGCGTTGTATCACTAGTACGTATCAAACATGGTGAATTACGCTCGGGCGATAAAATTAAGATCATGTCGAATGATCAAGTTCATATCGCAGATAAAGTGGGTATTTTCACACCAAAACAAACTAACACGGGTATCTTAAAAACCGGTGAAGTAGGCTTTGTTATTGCGGGTATTAAAGAAATCCATGGTGCACCAGTTGGTGATACCATCACTTTACAACGTAATTCTGCGCCTGAGCGTTTACCGGGCTTCCAACGCATTAAACCGCAGGTTTATGCAGGTATGTTCCCAATTTCATCAGATGACTATGAGTCATTCCGTGATGCGCTTGATAAATTAAGCTTGAACGATGCGTCGTTATTCTTCGAGCCAGAAAACTCAACAGCACTAGGCTTTGGTTTCCGTTGTGGCTTCTTAGGTATGCTACACATGGAAATCATTCAAGAGCGTCTTGAGCGTGAATACGACATTGATCTTATTACCACTGCGCCAACAGTAATCTACGAAGTAGAGACTAAAGACGGAACTAAACAGATAGATAACCCGTCTGACTTACCGCCAGTGAATAATATTCTTGAAATCCGTGAGCCAATTGTTGAAGCTAACATATTAGTTCCGCAAGAGTTTTTAGGTAACGTAATTACGCTTTGTGTTGAAAAGCGTGGTATGCAAACTAAAATGAGCTACCATGGTAAGCAAGTTGCGGTGACGTACGAATTACCGATGGCTGAAGTAGTCATGGACTTCTTTGATAAGTTAAAATCAACAAGCCGTGGTTTTGCATCGCTTGATTATAACTTCAAGCATTTCCAAGCTTCAGACATGGTACGTGTTGACGTATTAATTAATGGTGAGCGTGTTGATGCGTTAGCGATTATTGTTCACCGTGATATTGCACAATCACGTGGTCGTCAGTTAGCTGAAGCACTGAAAGACTTAATTCCACGTCAGCAGTTTGATATTGCGATTCAAGCAGCGATTGGTCAGCATGTTATTGCCCGTACAACCGTTAAGCAATTACGTAAAAACGTAATCGCAAAATGTTACGGTGGTGACGTGAGCCGTAAGAAGAAACTGCTACAAAAACAAAAAGAAGGTAAAAAGCGAATGAAGCAACTAGGTAACGTTGAAGTACCTCAAGATGCATTCTTAGCTATCCTTAAAGTTGGTAAATAATTAGAAGTAAATAAAGGAATTAATGCATGGCGGGTTACTTTTCTATTTTCTTAGTGTTGTTAACGCTAGGCTCAGGATTAATTTGGTTAATTGACCACTTTATGTATGCGCCAAAGCGTCAGCAACGCATTGCCCTTGCTCAAAATGCAGCAGGTGGTGAACTAGACGAAGAAACCGCCGCATTAATTGCGCCTGAGCCAAGTATCACTGAAACGGCTAAGTCAATTTTTCCGATGATTGCAGCGATCACGATTTTTCGCTCTTTCATTTTTGAACCGTTTCAAATTCCATCTGGCTCAATGATGCCAACCCTATTAGTGGGTGACTTCATTTTGGTACAGAAGTACTCATATGGCATCAAAGACCCAATTTGGCGTAGCCAGTTAGTTGATGTTGATGAACCTGAACGTGGTGATATTGTGGTATTTAAATACCCATTAGACGAGCGTGTAGATTACATTAAACGTACGATTGGTTTACCGGGCGATAAAATTGTTTATCGCAATAAGCACCTTTATATTCAGCCAAAATGTGCCGAAGGTGAAACGCAGCAAGGTGATTTGCTGTGTAATGAATACAACAAAATTGATATGGAAATCCTCAATAGTGACGAGTTCAAGCAGGGTTCGATGAATTTAGTGCGCTTAGAAGAAAACCTAAGCACATTGAATCATAACATTTTAATTAACCCGCAAGCTCCTGAAATGAAAGGCCGTTATTATCAACAACCAGGTACACGCTCTGATGAGTGGGTTGTTCCTGCCGATCATTATTTCATGATGGGTGATAACCGTGATAATAGCCAAGACAGTCGCTTTTGGGGCTTTGTACCTAAAGAAAACTTGGTAGGTAAAGCCGTCTTTATATGGATGAGTTTTGAATTTGAGAATGGCCCAGATGACTTTTTACCAGGCTGGGTTCCAACTGGTGTTCGTTTTGAACGCCTAGGTAATATTCAGTAACGATGAAAAAAAACGTAACAGAGTTATACAACAAAATAGGTTATACATTTACTGATCAAGCTTTGCTTGAGCAGGCAATGACGCACCGCAGTCATAAAGGTCAACATAACGAGCGCTTAGAGTTTTTGGGCGATTCGATTTTGAGCTTTGTGATTGCGAATGCGCTTTACACTAAATTTCCAAAAGCACGCGAAGGTGATTTAAGCCGCATGCGTTCGACCCTAGTTCGTGGTCAAACGTTGGCTGAATTTGGCCTAGAGTTTGGCTTAGGCGATTACTTACGCTTAGGTCCAGGTGAGCTTAAAAGCGGTGGTTTTCGCCGTGAATCAACCCTTGCTGATGCCGTTGAGGCGATTATTGGTGCGGTGTTCTTAGACTCAAACATTGAGCAATGTGGTGAGTTAATTTTAAGCTGGTACGAGTCGCGTCTTGATGCAATTTCGCCGGGCTTAAATCAAAAAGATCCAAAAACATTACTTCAAGAATACTTACAAGCGCGCAAATTATCGTTACCTGGCTACACTGTAATTGATACAAAAGGCCAAGCGCACAATCAAACATTCACGGTTGAATGTATTGTTGAAGGGATGGATAGCATTATCTCAGTTGGTAGCTCGCGTCGTAAAGCTGAGCAAAAAGCCGCTGAAAAAGCCTTAAAGATACTTAAAAATGAATCTTGATGATTTAATTAGCAAAGAACCTGCAGAGCTAGACACGCACTGCGGTATGGTTGCCATTGTTGGCCGCCCAAATGTAGGTAAATCAACCTTACTTAACTATATTGTTGAGCAAAAGGTGTCTATTACCTCGCGTAAGCCACAAACCACACGACACCGTATCATGGGTATTCATACCGAAGGTAAATACCAAGCTGTTTATGTGGATACACCAGGCTTACACGTCGAAGAAAAACGCGCTATTAACC
Organism: Pseudoalteromonas simplex; assembly: GCF_015278155.1. Lineage (NCBI taxonomy): Bacteria > Pseudomonadati > Pseudomonadota > Gammaproteobacteria > Alteromonadales > Pseudoalteromonadaceae > Pseudoalteromonas > Pseudoalteromonas simplex. Next base: position 54,657 of record NZ_JADILN010000008.1, on the reverse strand, counting down.
GTTTAATGAACCGTGCTGCATCAAGCTCAATTGGTGATGTCGAACTTATCATCTTTGTGGTTGAAGGCACACACTGGAACGAAGACGATGAGATGGTACTAAATAAAGTACGTCAAAGTGGTCGCCCAGTGTTATTAGTTATGAATAAAATTGACCAGGTTAAAGACCGTGATTTAGTGCTTCCCCACATGCAGTTTTTAGGTGGTAAATTTGATTTTGTGGCTATTATGCCAGTCTCTGCGAAGCAGGGTAAAAATATTGATTTAATCAAAGATGAAGTGAAAAAGCGTTTACCGCTTTGTGAGTTTTACTTCCCTGAAGACTACGTAACAGACCGTTCAATGCGCTTTATGGCGGCTGAAGTGATCCGTGAAAAGCTGATGCGCTTTATGGGTGATGAGTTACCATATTCAGTCACCGTAGAGATCGAGCAGTTTAAATGGCAAGAAAACGGTGTCTGGCAAATTAATGGTTTGATCCTCGTTGAGCGTGAAACGCAAAAGCGTATGGTGATCGGCAATAAAGGCGAAAAGCTGAAAGTTATTGGCCGTGAAGCTCGTAAAGACCTTGAAGATATGCTTGATAACAAAGTGTTTTTAGAACTTTGGGTAAAAGTGAAGTCTGGCTGGGCCGACGATGAGCGTGCGCTACGTAGCCTTGGCTATGGTGAAGACTAAGTAAAGTCTTACACGCCATGGATAGCGAATTCTACACAGCATACTTGCTGCACCGACGTCCATTTAGCGACTCGCAAGTCATGCTCGATATGCTGGTAGAAGGCGTAGGTCAGCTGAGAATGCTGGCCCGTGTTAGTGGTCGCCAGGCCACTAAACATAAAGCACAATTACAACCTTTCCAATCTCTGCTCGTACAATATAACGGCAAGTCTGATTTAAAATACATTAATCGTTTTGAACCCCATGGCCGGCAAACTATGTTGCAGGGTACCGAGCTTTATTGCGGCTTCTATATGAACGAATTAACCAATCGTATCGTACCTATCAATGAGCCGATGGAAAGTGTTTATCATCTTTATAAACAGCATCTAGGTGAATTATCAACCACTAAAAACCTGCAAGCGGTGCTTCGCTCTTATGAGTTTCAGTTACTTGAAATGCTTGGTTATGGCGTTGATTTTAGTGTTGATGCCGAAGGTGATGAAATTATCGATGCAGCAAATTACCAGTACTTTGCTGAATACGGTTTTTTACTGCATGACGACCCCCATAGTGGTTTTTCAGGAAAGCAATTAAATGCCATAGCAGCTCATGACTTTAGCGCCCCTGATGTGTTATATATGGCAAAGCAATTAAGTCGATACTTACTCAAGCCTTTACTTGGTAAAAAGCCATTAAAAAGCCGTGAGTTATTTATTAAGTAGGCTGATGTTCAGCCTTGAATCGTTGTTTTAAACAGGTAAAAAAATGAAAGATATTCTTCTTGGTGTAAACGTTGATCACATTGCCACTTTACGCCAAGCGCGTGGCACGAGTTACCCAGATCCTGCGCATGCTGCAGCTGTTGCAGAGCATGCTGGTGCAGATGGTATCACCATTCATTTGCGTGAAGACCGTCGTCATATTCAAGACCGCGACGTATATGTGATGGCAAAAACGATTCAAACACGTATGAATCTTGAAATTGCAGTGACCGATGAAATGATCGACATCGCCCTTGAAGTGAAACCTGCTTATGTTTGTTTAGTGCCTGAAAAGCGTGAAGAGCTCACCACAGAGGGTGGTCTTGATGTTGTGGGTAATTTTGAAAAAGTAAAAGCAGCAACAGAAAAGCTAACAGCAGCAGGAATTAAGGTCTCGTTATTCATAGATGCCGACAACGCACAACTTGACGCTGCAAAAGCGTGTAATGCTCCATACGTTGAAATTCACACCGGTGCTTATGCTGATGCTGAAAATGACGAAGAGCTTCACACTGAGCTTGAGCGTATTCGTAGCGGTGTACAATATGCCGATAGCCTAGGTTTAATCGTTAATGCCGGTCATGGTCTTCATTACCACAATGTAAAACCCATTGCGGCAATGCCAGAAATTTATGAGTTAAACATTGGTCATGCGATTATTGCCCGTGCAGCGATTGATGGTTTAGAAAAAGCAGTCAGCGATATGAAACGTTTAATGATTGAAGCAAGACTTTAAGCTGACGCCTTTAATAAGAGCCAGCAAATTTGAATACTGAGCGCGGTGGATGTGATATCCACCGCGTTTTTTATTTACTCAGATAAACAATAAATTGTGCAAGCAATGAAGATAGCCAAGGGGAAAGGCAGAGTAGGACCACTAAATATTGATGCTTTTTCTTAAAGCTTTTTAAAACAGCGTCATCTATTGCCGACAATTCACCTTTCTTAATTGAATGAATAACCATTGAGTCAGGTTTTGTTCTCATTAATCTGGCTTGGCTTTCGTATGTTTGCCACAGCTCTGTGTAATTGGTTTTTACGTATTCGTTTGCCATCCCACTAAGCTTTTTAGAACTGAGTATGAACCAAAAGAACGATAATGATGTAAAAAACAAAAATAAAATAAAAAACATTAATCTTCCTTGATATCCTTCGTAACTTTTAACGTTGCTGCTCAAGCATTCCAGCATCGCTCAACAAATTATTTAGCTCATCAACAAGCTCAAACAATTCAGGCTCAATGTAATTTAAATCGCAATCACCTTTTAGTGCTGTCTCGAGTGTTTCGGCGAGGGATTTAAGTTTTGGCACACCAGTGTAACAACATGCGCCATGGAACTTGTGCACAATGCTAAGCACATGTTCACAATCTTCTTTTTCTATAGCTTCATTGAGCAGACGCAAGGTTTCCGGCACGCTGAGTAATAACATATTGAGCATTTCTAGTGCTAGCTCTTCTTTACCGCCAGCACGTTGTAGTGCTAACTGCCAGTCTAAGCGGGCACTTTCAAATGGAGGCTCTGAATTAATTGCCGGAACTTTGTTGCGTTCGCGGTTAATCGGTGATTGTGGACTATGATCGCTAATTATCTGCTTTAGCATATCTTCATCAATAGGTTTGGTTAAATAGCCTTTAAAACCATCCTTAAGTAGCTGTTCTTTTTCACCCGCTAGGGCGTGAGCGGTTACAGCAATGATAGGGGTATCTTCATTAAGAGATGACTCGCGAATAAGTTTACATGCGGTAATACCATCCATAATTGGCATTTGGATGTCCATGAAGATTAAGTCATATTTGTGGCTTTTACTTAAGCTGTAAGCTTGTGAACCGTTGTGTGCGGTATCTATCAGTTCTATTTGTTCATCAAGCAAGGTGCAAATAAGTTTAAGGTTGGCATCGTTATCGTCTACAACCAGTACTTTTAGCGGTAATAGTTTTTCATCGCCTTGTTCAATGTTATGTACAGGGTGATCAAGGCGATAAGGTGCAGCAAGCACTTCGCATAATTTACGGTGGTTAAGTGGTTTGCTTAAGCACGCATCTGCTCCGCTGCCAATAAAGGCTTCGCGCATATTATGCGAAACTGTATTGAGCATAAGGTAAAGATAGTCAGTGACAGGGCGAACGGCTTTTACATAACTCTTGAGCTGTTGCATATCATCAATTGCAGCTGTATGACCGATAATACAAATATCGTAACTGAAGTCTTTGTTAATCTCAGCTAAGAAACTTTCTTCATCTAAGCAGGCAGTTACTCGTGCTTGCCACTCATTGAGCAATGACAGAGTCGCTTGGTGTGTATGCTCGTGAGGTTCAAGGTAAAGAATACGTTTATTAATTAATGATTGAGTCGGTAAGTCACTGGTAATTGAGTTACTTGGCGTTCTGAATACGGCATTGAACGTAAAGCAGGTACCATTACCAGGTGCTGAGTTTAGGGTGATACGGCCATTCATCGCTTCAACAATATGCTTAGTGATGATTAGCCCAAGACCTGTGCCACCAAATTTACGGGTGATACTAGAGTCAGCCTGGCCAAATGGGGTAAATAACGCATCTTGTTTATCCATTGGGATGCCTACACCAGTGTCGGTGACAGACACTAAAATAGAGGCGCGTTCTTCATCTAATAAGCGATAGCCAACATCAACTTTGATTGAGCCTTTTTCAGTAAACTTAATGGCATTACTTAACAGGTTGATTAAAATTTGTTTAAAGCGGGTCGGGTCGCCAGTTAAGTTGTCGGGTACTTGTGGGTGGATAAATATCGATAGTTCAAGTTGTTTTTCGTGAGCACTTGGTGCCAACAAGGTCATAACTTCATTAATATTGTCACGGAGCTGGAATTGCATTGACTCAAGCTCCATGGCTCCGGCTTCTAATTTCGAAAAGTCTAAAATATCGCTGATAATGGTAAGTAAACTATTTGCCGACAGTTCAATGGTATCAAGATAATCTTTTTGATGCTTATTCAGCGGAGTCTTATAAAGCTGGCGAGTAAAACCAATTACACCGTTTAAAGGTGTGCGTAACTCATGACTCATTTTAGCTAAGAAGTCTGATTTTACTCGGTTCGCATCTTGTGCATCTTTTTTAGCAATACTTAACTGAATATTTTGGGTTTCGTATTGTTCGAGTGTTTCACGGTAATCAGAGGTTGCTTGGTCAATGTGCTTTTGCATCTCATCACGTTGCACGACCATGGTTTCTGCAATGGTATTTAAACCTGTGCGTAATAACTCAAACTCACCAAACATTTTTTGATCAAGTCCAGTGTCTACTTTACCTTCAATAAGCTTGTCGGTAGCTAGTACTAACTTATTAAGAGGCTGAATAAACATGCGAGTTAGTCTAAACGCTAATACGATAGCAAGTATGAGCGCGAGTAATATCACTACGCCACTGACCAATAATGCTCGTTGCTGGCCAATAATGGCTTGTTGTTTGTTAAGCATGATCACCACAGTACCAAGTGATGCTTGATAGCTGTGATGATTCCAAATCGTGTCTTGGCGGCTATGATTAATTATGGCAGTGGAGAATGTTAAATAGTGCTCAGAATTTTGTACTTGGATGCCATCCATGTTGTTTGCATTGCTGCTAACAATTTCTTTGAACTCACTTTGGTATTTACTAAAAATCACTAACTCATTGTTTTCATCAAAAATAGCAATTGATTGGATAGCAGGGGAGTGTTTGTTGTGCGTATGACTAACTAAGCGAGTTAATAAGGCTTTATCACGCTTTAATAGCGGTTGCTCAACAGCAATGGCGAGGGGCTCAATAATAGTCACGCCCTGTTGATACAAAATTTCATCGAGCTCAATGTAACGATTTATTGTAAAATAACCGCCCAGCAACAAGCCTATGATCACAGTCGGTATAAGTGTAAGGGTTAAGACTGAGTCACGTAAGCCAAATTTAGTCATAAAGAATGTTGTTATCATTATTATCGTTGTTTAAGAGTATATACTTACTCCCGCTTTATCAATAATTAAGGTGTTGCCCAATGGCACAGATTTTCAAAGCCAAAAAGAAATCCGTTTCGCAAAAAATGCTAACCCTGAATGTCACTGCTATGGATCACCAAGGACGGGGAGTTGCTAAGCAGGGAAATAAAGTCTGTTTTGTTAATGGTGCTTTGCCGGGTGAAGAAGTAAAAGCATTATTGATTGAAGATAAGGCACGCTTTGCCAGTGCTGATTGTAAAAAAGTGCTATCAGCCTCAGCGCATAGGGTTACTCCTTTTTGCCAGCATTATCAGGTTTGTGGTGGTTGTCAGCTACAGCACCTTGATGCAGAGCAGCAATTGGTTGAGAAGCAAGCGGCGGTGAGTCAGCTGTTTAGCAAGTTTGCCAAAGCTGATAACTTAAATTGGCAAGCACCTCTGCTTAGTGAAGAGCGCCATTATCGTCGCTCTGCGCGCATTGCCGTAATGCACGACAAAGCCGCAAAGAAAATGCGAGTAGGGTATCGGGCTCAAGGTTCTAAACAATTAGTGAGCATAGAAAACTGTGATGTGCTGAGCGGCACTTTTAAAGACGTTTTTTCAGTTTTTGATGTTCTTATCAACAGCCATTCAGGTCTGAGTAGCATTAGTCACTTACAATTATGTGAAGCTGATAACGCGGCCTTTGTGGTTATTAGGCATACCAAAGCCATTAACGCAGAGTTAAAAGCTATTGTAGTCGCAGCGTGTGATGAATATAGCTGGCGTGTTGTGTGGCAGTCACACAGTGGCGAAATTGATCACAGTGACCATCCAATGCCGTACTACCAGATACCGGCTTATGATTTACGCTTTGAGTTTGGCCTTGAAAACTTTATTCAAGTTAACCCGCAAGTAAACCAAGCTATGCTGTATCAAGCAAAACAGTGGCTTGATTTACAAGGTCATGAGCAGGTATTGGATTTGTTTTGTGGCATTGGTAACTTTTCATTATTGATTGCAAAGTATGCTAAATATGTTATTGGTGTTGAAGGGGTCGATTCTGCGGTTGCATTAGCAAAACAAAATGCGCAAACTAACTCATTGTCGAATACCGATTTTTATTGTTTTGATTTAACAAAATCACTGCAATCAGCTGCTTGGTTTAGTGCCGAACTTGACGTGTTAGTACTTGATCCATCACGTACTGGTGCAATGGCTATTTTAGAGCAGTTACCACTTACTCAGTTTAAAACGATTTTATACGTCTCTTGTGATCCTGTTACTTTAGCCCGTGACAGTGCAATTATTTTACAAGCAGGCTTTAGCATTGAAAAAATTGGGCTTATGAATATGTTCCCGCATACCGGGCATATTGAAACGATGGCGTTATTTCACAGGAGGTAAAGCGCACATGGTAGCCACTAGACAGTCACATCAGCTAACTAAGCCGAGTGATTTTGCCAGCCGTATCGAGCTGTTAGCGCTAACAGAAGACAAACATACCTTATTAGAGCAGGCTCACCAACTGTGCCTGCATTGCGATGATGCAAAACGTGAAAACACAGCCATTGAAATGGTGGAGATTTTAGCTGAGCTAAATTTAGACGCAGATTCCCTTGCTACTGCTTTTTTAACGCCTTATTTTTTAGCTGAAAAAATCTCGATAGAGACAGTCACTGAAAAGCTGGGTAACCACGTTGCATTATTACTAACTGGAGTAAGCCAAATGGCGACCATCAGTACCTTAGCCCACCAAGGGAAAGGCACTGTACAAATTGATAATATCCGCCGCATGTTATTAGCCATGGTTGAAGATGTGCGGGCTGTAGTGATTAAACTGGCGGAGCAAGTGTGCCACTTGCGTGATGTTAAAGACGCCAGTGAAGAAGAGCGCGTTATTGCCGCTAAAGAAACTCGCGACATTTTTGCCCCCCTTGCTAACCGTTTAGGGATTGGCCAGCTTAAGTGGGAACTTGAAGACCTGTCGTTCCGTTATCTGCATCCAGATACCTATAAAAATATCGCTAAACAGCTAGATGATAAGCGCCTTGCCCGTGAAGCTTACATGGAGAACATGGTTGCTTTAGTTAAAGCACGCTTGGCTGAGGCGGGTATTGAAGGTGAGGTGTATGGTCGCCCTAAGCATATCTACAGCATCTACAAAAAAATGGCACAGAAGAATTATGAGTTCGACCAGCTTTTTGACATTCGCGCTATGCGCATAGTGGTAGAGCGCCTGCAAGATTGTTACGCGGCGTTAGGTATCGTTCATACTAACTGGCGCCATTTAAATAAAGAATTTGATGATTACATCGCAACACCTAAACAAAACGGTTATCAGTCAATTCATACCGTGGTATTTGGCCCAGAGGGTAAAACCGTTGAAATTCAAATCCGTACGAGCGAAATGCACCAAGATGCTGAGCTAGGTGTTGCTGCGCACTGGATGTACAAAGAAGGTGCATTGCCAGGGCGTGGGTCGGGCTACGAGCAAAAAATTAGTTGGTTACGTAAGTTACTGCAATGGCAAGAAGAAGTTGTTGATGGTAGTGATCTTGCGGAAGAGCTTAAAAACCAAGTAGTAGAAGACCGCGTTTATGTGTTTACGCCTAAGGGTGATATTTTCGATTTACCGCTGGGTGCAACACCACTTGATTTTGCTTATTACATTCACTCAAACGTAGGGCATCGCTGTATTGGTGCAAAAGTGTTCGGCAAAATCGTACCCTTTACTCATCAATTAAGTACCGGTGATCAGGTTGAAATTTTAACTCAAAAGCAGCCTAATCCAAGCCGTGATTGGTTAAACCCATCGCTTGGTTATATTAAGTCATCACGAGCTCGTTCTAAAATCCATCATTGGTTTAAGCAGCTGGATCGCGATAAAAACTTAAGTGCCGGTAAAGAGATTCTTGAAACTGAGCTGCAAAAGCTGGATTTATCGACCAAAGATCTAGCGCCAGCAATTGAGCGTTTTAACCTTAAAGGCCTTGACGACCTTATGGTTGCGGTAGGTGCTGGGGATGTTCGCTTAAACCAGTTATTAAACTTTATTAGTGACCGTGAGCATGACGAACCACAAATTAAGTTTAAAAAACCAAAAAGTGTCACTGGCGATAAGAACGGTATTGTTGTTGATGGGGTAGGTAGCTTAATGAGCCATGTTGCTAAATGCTGCCGGCCCGTGCCGGGTGATGAAATCATCGGCTACATTACGCAAGGCCGAGGGATTGCAGTTCACCGAGAGGATTGTGATTCGTTTGAGAAACTTCGCCAGAAGCATCCTGAGCGGGTGATATCAGTAAGTTGGTCAGACGACATTAATGGCTCTTACTCATTAACGATAAAAGTTGAAGCCACTGACCGCTCAGGTCTTATTCGAGATATCAGCTCAGTGCTTGCAAACGAAAAAGTGAATGTGCTGAACATGAACGTCAACACAATTGAAGATAAGCAACTTGCGCTGTTTTCAATGCAGGTTGAAGTGCATGACCTATCGAGTACTAACCGCTTATTGTCTAAGCTACACCAAATCGAAGGTGTGCATGATGCAAAGCGTGGTCATTCGTAATGAGTGATAAACAGGCAATTGAGCAATCGCTTGCAATTATGGCCAAACTTCGGGACCCAGAATCTGGGTGCCCGTGGGATTTAAAACAAGACTTTAAATCGATTGTGCCGCATACCCTTGAAGAAGCTTATGAAGTAGCAGACTGCATTGAAAAAGGTGAATTCACTGAGCTTAAAAGTGAGCTTGGCGATTTACTTTTTCAAGTTATTTTTTATGCTCAACTTGCTAAAGAGCAGGGCTTATTTGATTTTGCCGATGTGGCTAATACGCTTAATGATAAATTAGTTCGTCGTCATCCCCATGTCTTTGCAAAGCAAAGTGAGCTGTCGGACGCTGAGCTTTCAGCGCAGTGGCAAGCTATTAAAGCACGAGAGCGAGCAGAAAAAACCGCCTCTCCACAAATGAGTTTATGGCAAGATATTCCTGATGCGATGCCGGGCTTATCAAAAGCGAAGAAGATTCAACAGCGTGTAGCAAGCCTAGGGTTTGATTGGCCAAGTTATCATGGGGCACTCGATAAAGTTGCTGAAGAAGTAGACGAAGTTAAAGAAGCACTGGCTCATGATCCTAACTCTGATCATAGTGCAGAGGAGTTGGGTGATTTACTTTTTGCAACGGTAAATGTAGCCCGTCATATTAAACGTGACCCTGAGCAATTATTACGAAGTGCCAATGCTAAGTTCGCGTCACGCTTTGAAAAAGTGGCTGCTTACTTAGGTGAACGTGGTCAAAGTTTAGAGACGGCTAGCCTCGAAGAAATGGACAACGCATGGGAAGCCATTAAAAAGCAGGCAAACTAAGTAAGTTATGATACGGCTTGGGTACAGCGTAACCAAGCTCGTTTTTTGTGCACTTATTTGCTAATTTTATCTGGATTGATAGCAGTCCCTTTGCTACAATATCGCCCCGTCTTGATTCTATATTATTCCTTTTAATTCCTGATATTCTAGGGTTCGCATGAGTACAAAATTTATCTTCGTAACTGGCGGGGTTGTTTCTTCGTTGGGTAAGGGTATTGCAGCAGCGTCATTAGCCGCTATTTTAGAAGCACGTGGTCTTAACGTGACTATTTTAAAGCTGGATCCTTACATTAACGTTGACCCAGGCACTATGAGCCCAATTCAGCACGGTGAAGTATTTGTAACTGAAGACGGTGCAGAGACTGACCTTGACTTAGGTCACTATGAGCGTTTCATCCGTACCAAGATGACTAGCCGCAACAACTTCACACAAGGTCGTGTTTATGAAGATGTATTACGACGTGAGCGTCGTGGTGAGTACCTTGGTGCAACAATTCAGGTTATTCCACACATCACAAACGACATTAAGCAACGTGTATACGACGGTGCTGAAGGTCGCGATGTAGCAATCGTTGAAATTGGCGGTACAGTTGGTGACATCGAGTCACAACCATTCTTAGAAGCAATTCGTCAGCTTGGCACTGAAATTGGCCGTGAGCGCGCATTGTTTATCCACCTAACGCTAGTGCCATTCTTAGGCCCTGCAGGTGAAGTTAAAACTAAGCCAACACAACATTCAGTAAAAGAATTACGTTCGATTGGTATCCAACCTGATATCTTGATCTGTCGTTCTGATCGTAAATTACCAAATAACGAGCGTGCGAAGATTGCACTTTTCACTAACGTTGAAGAGAAAGCCGTTATTTCATTACCAGACGTAGAAAGCATCTATAAGATCCCTGCGTTACTTAAGTCACAAGAATTAGATAACTTCGTATGTCGTCGTTTCTACCTTGAGTGCCCAGAAGCAGATTTATCTGAATGGGAACAAGTGTTATATCAAGAGTCTAACCCGACAGGTGAAGTGACAATTGGTATGGTTGGTAAGTACATAGAACTACCAGATGCATATAAATCAGTAAACGAAGCATTAAAGCATGCGGGTCTGAAAAACCGTTTAACTGTGAACATCGAATATGTTGATTCACAAGACTTAGAAAGCAAAGGTACTGAGTTACTGTCTCACCTTGATGCTATCTTAGTACCAGGTGGCTTCGGCGGCCGTGGTGTTGAAGGTAAGATCTTAGCGGCTAAATATGCACGTGAAAACAAAGTTCCTTACTTAGGCATTTGTTTAGGTATGCAAGTAGCGCTTATTGAATATGCGCGTAACGTTGCAGGCCTTGAAGATGCAAACTCAACTGAGTTTAACGCAAACTCTGCGCACCCAGTTGTTGGTTTAATCACAGAGTGGCAAGATGCTGACGGTAACGTTGAAATCCGTGATGAGCAATCTGACCTTGGTGGCACTATGCGTTTAGGTGCACAGAAGTGTCACTTAACACCAGGTTCAAAAGTAAGCGAAGTATACGGAAGTGACGAAATAGTTGAACGTCACCGTCACCGTTATGAAGTGAATAACCACTTTGTAGAGCAGCTTGAAAAAGCTGGCTTAAGTTTCACTGGTTTATCTGAAGATAAGAAACTAGTCGAAATCATCGAGAATAAAGATCACCCTTGGTTTATTGCCGCGCAATTCCATCCGGAATTTACGTCAACGCCACGTGATGGTCACCCGCTGTTTGAAGGGTTTGTTGCAGCTGCACACACTCACCAAAAAGCGTCATCGTAATTTAAATAGGCCGTGCTATATGCACGGCTTATTTGTTTTAAAAAGCCAGCAACAATAAAGCTGGCACTAACTCACCATTTTCGGGAAAAGAGGAATCAAGATGTCAGAAATCGTAAAAGTGATTGGTCGCGAAATCATGGACTCGCGTGGTAACCCAACTGTTGAAGCTGATGTACATTTAGCTGATGGTTCATGGGGCCGTGCTGCAGCACCTTCTGGTGCATCAACAGGTACTCGCGAAGCGCTTGAATTACGTGATGGTGATAAAGCACGTTACCTAGGTAAAGGTGTTTTAAAAGCAGTAGGCTATATCAATAACGAAATCGCTGAAGCGCTTAAAGGTCAAAACGCAGTTGATCAAAAAGCGGTTGACCAAGTAATGCTTGACTTAGATGGTACTGAAAACAAAGAAAAATTAGGTGCAAATGCTATCTTAGCTGTGTCTTTAGCAACAGCTAAAGCGGCTGCTAACTCTAAAGGCGTAGAGCTTTATGAGCACATTGCAGACTTAAACGGCACACCAGGTGTTTACTCAATGCCATTACCTATGATGAACATCATCAATGGTGGTGAGCACGCTGATAACTCTGTTGATATTCAAGAGTTCATGATCCAGCCAGTTGGCGCTACAAACTTCCGTGAAGCGTTGCGCATGGGCGCTGAAGTTTTCCACAGCCTAGCAAAAGTACTTAAAGCTGAAGGTCACTCTACATCAGTAGGTGATGAAGGTGGTTTTGCTCCTAACCTTGAATCAAACGAAGCGGCACTTGCTGCAATCAAGGTCGCTGTTGCAAATGCAGGTTATGAGCTTGGTAAAGATATCACTCTAGCTCTAGACTGTGCGGCATCTGAGTTCTACGACAAAGAAGCAAATATCTACGACCTTAAAGGCGAAGGTAAAAAATTCACTTCTGAAGAATTCAACCACTTCCTTAAAGGCCTTACAGAGCAATACCCAATTGTTTCAATAGAAGACGGCTTAGATGAGTCGGATTGGGATGGTTTCGCACACCAAACACAACTAATTGGCGACAAAGTACAATTAGTAGGTGATGATCTTTTCGTAACTAACACAAAGATCTTAAAGCGTGGTATTGATAACGGTATTGCTAACTCAATCCTAATCAAGTTCAACCAAATCGGTTCATTAACTGAAACGCTTGCTGCTATCAAAATGGCTAAAGACGCTGGCTTCACAGCTGTTATCTCACACCGTTCAGGTGAAACTGAAGATGCAACAATTGCTGATTTAGCAGTAGGTACTGCAGCGGGTCAAATCAAAACGGGTTCATTAAGCCGTTCTGACCGTATTGCTAAGTACAACCAATTACTTCGCATTGAAGAAGTATTAGGTGAGAAAGCACCTTACAATGGTCTTAAAGAGGTTAAAGGTCAGTAATCTGGCTTTTAGCTCATCAAGACCTTAAAAACCTCCTTCGGGAGGTTTTTTTATAGCGTAAACTTTAAGTAGTAACAGCAAGCTTTTGTAATCAATATAAAAATGATAATGTTTTAAAGATTATTGTGTTTTGTTCTATTTAATCTGAGGGTAATGTGGCTGGCAAGTTAATTTTTGAATTATTAGAAGCGCGGTTCAATGGCAAAATAGTTGAAAATTCGGCCATAATTGATTACGCGGTTAAAAATAAAGACTTTGCGAGAGCTTGGTTTTACCATGCTATATCATCTTCTTTGCTACATGATGAATTGATTAACTGCCTTCTAATTGCAAAGTATCATAATTTAAATGAACTTGAATTGTTGTTTGAGTATTGGCCTAAATTGCAGTTTCAAAAGTGTCAGCTATTGAAAGCCTCGCCTCATCTAGTTAGTAAAGTCCCTGAGATTAATGAGTTGTTAACTGAAGAGCTGACTCAACTAATTCAAATGTTGTTACCCCTTCCTGTATCGCAAAATCTTGGTGATTCTCGAGTTAACTTACTCGACAGTAAAATGAATGATGAAGCCCTACAAAAAGTGATTGGATTTGCCAAAGAAAAATTAACTGATGCTAAACTTTATTCGGAACAACAAAAGCATCAGAAAGTAGATTCAATTCGAAATAATGATCAACATATTGTTACTTTACCAGTCAATGATTTTTTCACGGCACTTATTCAAAGATATATGTGTATTAATAATATTTTTGATTTGAAGTATGCTGAACCAGCTATCATTTATCGATATAAAAAAGGACAGCAGTATAAATGGCACTATGACTTTATCACCCCGAGCAATAGTGCAGCCCAAAAAGAAATAGACTTTTTTGGGCAACGAAAAAAAACAATCATTTTAAACCTTAATGAGGGGTTTAAAGGTGGGGAGACTGCCTTTAAGTTTTGGGAATTAGAAGTATCAGCGAAAGCAGGTCAGTTAATTCAATTTAACAATATGCTTGATACTAAAGTTGATAAAAGTTCAGTACATTCTGGAAAACCAGTAATTGATGGTGAAAAATGGATTTGTACTCTATGGTTCAGAGAAAAACCATTCTGGTTAAGAGCTTCTATTTGGAATTCATAGCTGAAATTGTTGTTTTAGGATCTCGCCGGTAAAGCTGGTTTTTAGATAAAAGCCGCGAGGTAAGGTTTGTACTATCTGGCCATTCGGGCCAATTGCATCAGTCAGCGCTTTGCTATTGGCAGCTTTTGGCCTTATTTGCATTACATCGCCTAAATGACCCGAAATTTCATCTACGCGACCAAGGGCGATTAGCTCCATTTGTTCTTCCCAATCACGCTGTAAAAGGGCATCTTGCTCTGCACTTGGCTGCCATAAAAAGCCACTGCCTATGGTACGGTGAAAAGGCAGTATCTCACGTTCGCCTAAAATCGGTAGCCATAAAACATGATTCAACTTTTTACGAACCGTGCTTTGCTGCCAAGTCATTCCTGTCACATTTAATAGCGGCGTTACCGAAACAAAGGTTGTTTCGAGAGGTTTGCCTTTAAATGAAATCGGCAAGGTTTTTAGCTCAATGCATAACTCTTCAAAATCAGGTGTTGGTTTTGAACCCGCTGTTGCGCCAAGCACATATTCGATAAGTTGCCCGGTCCAGCCTTTTTCACGAAGTAAATCGTCAGGGGTTTTAAATTGATATTGCTCAGCTAATTGCCCTAGGGTGAGGCCAGCAATAGCATCAACACGTTGCATTAATTCGTTTATAGAAGCGGGTTTTATTGGTCGCATAAGGCGTTTATTTTATTGTCTATTTATCCGGTTCATGATAGCAAATGCACGCCTTAGTGGATATCTTTGTGTTTGGGTGTTTTTTGCGCACGTTAAGTGTGGGCTAAAAATAATCAGTTTTATTTTGAGGTGTCATACCTTAACTAATTGATATTTATCTATTTTGCTGTTTTTGTAAGGTGTTTCCATTTCATTAATTAATCAGTTGTTTGTATAAATACAGATATATAAACATGTTTATCCACAGTTTCTGTGGAGAAAGTGGATATTTAAACTGTGGATTGTGGATTTGTTTGCAATTTAGGCATGATTTACAAAAGTTATGCACAAGCTGTGGGTAAGGTGATGAAAATACGGTTGTAAATAGTTATTTTAATCAAACAGCACATTTTTATGATAATTACTTCGTAACACCTTGATTAAACATGTTTGTTAAAAAATAATTTTTCAATCTAATTTAGGCTTAGGTGTAAAGTGTTTGCTGTATCGCAGGTTATGTGGAACAATCAATAAAAATCGACTTACAAATGAGGCACTAAGGTGATTGATGCCGAAGGTTTTCGTGCCAATGTCGGAATTGTAATTTGCAATAATCAGGGACAAGTATTTTGGGCTCGTCGCTATGGTCAACACTCTTGGCAATTTCCCCAAGGTGGTGTGGATGACGGCGAAACTGCTGAGCAAACCATGTACAGAGAATTACACGAAGAAGTGGGCTTGCTTCCTGAAGACGTTGAGATCGTCGCAAGTTCTAAACATTGGTTACGCTATAAATTACCCAAGCGTTTAATTCGCAGAGACTCAAGTCCTGTGTGCATTGGGCAAAAACAAAAATGGTTTTTACTAAAACTTCGTTGTAAAGATGAAGATGTAAATTTACTTAAAACTCATCACCCCGAGTTTGATGATTGGCGATGGGTGAGTTATTGGTATCCGGTTAGGCAAGTTGTTTCGTTTAAGCGCGATGTATATCGTCGAGTAATGAAAGAGTTTGCTCCGTTTGCAATGCCGTTTAATAAACGAGAGCAACACAAAGATCATTGGCGACATAAACGATAAGGGCAACCTTATTTAAATCAAAGGAGCAGCATCATGTTAGCCACGCTCAGATCAATTGCTGAGGCAGTGTCGCAACAGGCGGACTTAAACAGTGCGCTGGGGTGTTTTGTGCAAATGGTAAAAGATGCCATGCAAACACAGTGCTGCTCGATTTATTTTGCCGATTATAGCCAAGATAACTTTGTATTGATGGCCACCCAAGGCCTCAACCCAGATGCCGTGGGTAAGTTCCGTATAGGTTTTACCGAAGGCCTCGTTGGCCTTGTTGCTCAGCGTGAAGAGCCCATTAATATAGCTTTTGCTAAATCTCACCCTCGTTTTAAACTCTCACCTGAAGTTAATGAAGAAGGCTACAACGCGTTTTTATCAGTGCCAGTCGTGCATCAGAAAAAGGTTTTAGGCGTTATTGTTGTTCAACAAAAACTAGCCCGTGTTTTTAGCCCTGACGAAGAGTCATTCTTAATTACGCTCTCGGCCCAGTTAGCTTCTCAGTTAGCGCATGCAGAAATAAAAGAAATATTACGGGTCGATGAGTTTTCACACCAAACCTCAGTATTGAAAGGGGTATCAAGTGCGCCGGGTATTGCCATAGGTGAAGCCTTTGTAGTAATCCCTAAACTTGACTTTAGCTCTATAGAACTGCAAAAAGACGACGATGTGAGCACCCAGCGCAAGCTATTTACACAAGCTGTGGCTGCGACGCGTAACGAGTTTAATACCTTATCTATGACTCTGAGTGACTCTATTCCGCAAGAGGCACTTGCTGTATTTGATGTTTATCAGCAGTTACTCGATGCCAAAAGCCTTGGTCAAAATGTTGAAGCGCAATTAAAACAAGGCTGGAATGCTAAAAGCGCCCTGAAAATTGTTATTGAGAAATTGGTGACTCAATTCAATGCCATGCAAGACCCTTATATTAAAGAGCGCGCTGTTGATGTTAAAGATATTGGTTTACGGGTTTTACATCACTTAGTTAATACTGAGCATGCGGCAAAACCTTACCCTAAAGACACTATTTTAATTGCCGGTACACTAACCCCCGCAATGCTCGCTGAAGTACCTAAAGGGCACCTTGCTGGGGTTGTGAGTGTTAATGGTGCAGCAAATAGCCATGCTTCAATTTTAACTCGTGCTATGGGGATCCCAGCAATTTGGGGCATTGAAGATGTGCCGTTATTGCAGTTTGAAGGCAAGCAAATGATATTAGACGCCTATGCAGGGCGTTTATATATTTCTCCTTCACAAATGCTGCAAGAGGAATACAGCCAGCTTAAATATCAAGAAGCCTTATTGAACGACCGTTTTGTTGCAGAGCAAAACCTAGATGCCGTCACTAAAGATGGCGAACACATTAGCTTGTTACTAAACGCGGGTCTTGAATTAAATACCGAGCATGACAATAAGCCATTTTGCGATGGGGTAGGTCTTTATCGCACCGAAGCCTGGTTTATGCAAAAAGGCCAATTTCCTTCACAGTCAGAACAAGAAAACTGGTATCGCGAAGTGCTAACGAGTTACCACCCTAATCCTGTGGTGATGCGTACACTCGATATTGGTGGTGATAAAGTTTTAGATTACTTCAATATAACCGAAGAAAACCCATTTTTAGGTTGGCGTGGTATTCGTGTGACCTTAGATCACCCCGAGCTATTTTTAGATCAACTCAAGGCGATGTTAAAAGCCAACATTGGTTTGGGGAATTTAAAAATTATGCTGCCGATGATCAGTGGCTCAGAAGAAGTCGATGAATCTTTAAAGCTGCTCGAACAAGCCTATTTTGAGTTAAGTGAGCAATACCCCGAACAAGCCATTGAGCGCCCTGAAATCGGGGTGATGTTAGAAGTACCTTCGAGTGTATTTATGCTTGAAGAGTGGTCGCAAAAAGTCGATTTTTGCTCTGTAGGTAGCAACGATTTAACCCAGTATATGCTGGCAGTTGACCGCTCTAATGCCCGCGTTGCTGAGCTATTTAATCCTTATCACCCAAGTGTTCTTAGAGTGTTGTTAAAAATAGCACAGGAGTGTCAGCAACATGAGCTGCCATTTAGCTTGTGTGGTGAGTTAGGCGGCGATCCAGAAGGCGCATTACTGCTTATTGCAATGGGTTATCGAAGCTTGAGTATGAACTTTGCTTCGATTAGTAAAATTAAGTTTGTGCTTAGGCGATTAAATGTCAGTGATATGGAAAAGTTACTTGCAGAATGCTTATTACAACCCACTGCAAAACATGTACTTAGGTTAACGCGTAACTTTATGATTGAACATCAACTCGGTGAGCTATTTTACACCCCAAGCCAAGGTCAATCATGAGGGAAAATTGTGCTATGAAGCACTTATACCCAAGCCACCTCAAGATGTAGAATTCAGCGTTTCACAGGTGCTTAATATCAAGGCGTTACTTTGCAACAATGGCAGTCCCTTTTAAGAAGTCACAACGATGAGAGTAAGTGCCTGTGAAACGCCCAAAGGGTTGGTTTAAAAGCGATTTATACTGCGTTATTGATTTTAACAATAGAACCACTATTACTTGCAATCAATGCCTTGCCTAAATCGCTTTTAATTCCAACTGAAACTCGCATCTTGAGGTGGTTTGGGTATATATATTAGTTTAGTATATGTATATAACAAATTGAATATATGAGTGTGCTATGCATGATGTAATACTTTTAATGGTGTACTGCGCAATTTTGGGCAGTGTGGTTGGATTTTTAGCAGGCTTATTAGGCATTGGTGGCGGTCTTATAATCGTGCCAGTACTTAGTGCGCTATTAGTGTCGTTTAATGTTGCCGACCCAAGCCATGTATTAGTTATCGCGATAGCAACCTCGTTAGCATCCATTATTTTTACCTCGACGTCTTCAGCCTTTGCTCATCATCGTAATGCTAACGTGCCATGGGAAATTGCTCCTTGGGTTATGACTGGCGTTGGCCTAGGCGCATTGATCAGTGGCTTTGCAGCAAGCTTTATTCCTGAGCAGCTGCTGCGCTTTGTTTTTGCCGGTAGCGTGGTGTTTATCGCACTTAGAATGGTGTTATCGACACGAAAAAAAGCCGCCAGTGAAAAGCCGCTTCCATCAGGGCCTATTCTTGGCTTTTTATGTGCCATAATGGGGGCACTTTCAGGACTAATTGGTATTGGTGGTGGGGCGCTTATTGTGCCGCTACTGCATTATTTTTCCGTTGATATTAAAAAGGCCATTGGTTGTGCTGCTGCTTGTGGTATTGTCATTGCGCTGTTTGGCTCGGTGGGTTACGTATCTGCCGGCTGGCAATTAACATCTTTCAGTGATGGATTTGCCGGATTTGTGTATTTACCTGCGTTAGTCGGGATTGTGGTTACCTCGTCGCTCATTGCGCCTATAGGTGCCAAAGCCACGCATTACTTGCCTGTGGCAACAATAAAAAAAGTATTCGCGCTATTACTTGTCATAATTGCGCTTAAAATGGTGTTTAGTTAAAGGTTTTAATTTTTATGGCTCTTCAATTTCCAGATATCGATCCGGTTATTTTTTCGGTAGGCCCGCTCAGCGTACGTTGGTACGGTTTAATGTATTTAATTGGTTTTGCTTTGGCGATGTGGCTTGCTAATCGCCAAGCAGCAAAACCAAACTCAGGTTGGACAAAAGAACAAGTCAGTGACTTATTATTTTACGGCATGCTCGGGGTTATACTCGGTGGCCGTATTGGTTATGTATTGTTTTATCAGTTCAGCTACTTTATCGAAAACCCACTGTATTTATTCAGAATTGACCAAGGTGGTATGTCGTTCCATGGTGGCACCCTGGGTGTCATTACAGCTATTGCAATCTTTGCTTGGACCCGTAAAAAATCATTGTTTGAGGTAGGTGACTTTGTAGTGCCACTTGTGCCGCTTGGTTTATTAGCCGGACGTATTGGTAACTTTATTAATGGCGAACTATGGGGCCGAGTGACAGATGTACCTTGGGCATTTGTTTTTCCTACAGGTGGCCCAGAGCCTCGTCACCCATCCCAATTATACGAAGCCTTTTTAGAAGGCCTAGTGCTGTTCTTAATCTTACAATGGTTTATCAAAAAGCCTCGTCCAGCGGGAAGTGTTGCTGGGGTGTTCTTACTTGGCTATGGTACGTTTAGGTTTATTGTTGAATACTTCCGTGAACCAGATGCTCATTTAGGTTTATTTGCAGGCGTTATCTCTATGGGTCAAATACTGTCATTGCCGATGGTAATTGGTGGCCTTGGTTTGTTAATATGGGCCTATAAAAAGCCGCAGCAAAGCGTGGCAAGCAAAGCATAACAAGAGCAAATCAATGAAACAGTATTTAGATTTATGTCAGCGTATTGTTGACGAAGGTGTGTGGGTTGAGAACAAACGCACAGGAACCAAATGTTTAACCGTAATTAATGCCGATCTTGAATATGATGTGGCAAATAACAAGTTTCCGCTCATCACCACGCGAAAGAGCTTTTACAAAGCGGCGATAGCGGAGTTACTGGGTTATTTACGTGGTTACGACAGCGCTGCACAGTTTCGTGATATCGGCTGTATGACTTGGAATGCCAACGCGAACGAGAACAAAGCGTGGCTTGAAAATCCGCATCGTCGTGGTGAGGATGATATGGGCCGTGTGTATGGTGTTCAAGGGCGCAGTTGGCAACGCCCTGATGGTAGCCACCTTGATCAGCTTAAAAAAGTTATCGATAACTTATCGAAAGGAATTGATGATCGCGGTGAAATCGTCACTTTTTATAATCCAGGTGAATTTGAGCTAGGTTGTTTACGCCCTTGTATGCACACGCACACCTTTTCTTTGTTGGGCGATACTTTATACTTAACATCATACCAACGTAGCTGTGATGTGCCGCTGGGTCTGAACTTTAATCAAATTCAATGTTTTGTGTTACTTGCTTTAGTTGCACAAATAACCGGACATAAACCGGGTAAGGCGTATCATAAAATAGCGAATGCGCATATTTATGAAAACCAACTTGAATTGATGCGTGATGTACAACTTAAGCGAGAGCCTTTCGCGTCGCCAGAATTAAAAATAAACCCAAATATTAAATCATTAGAAGACATTGAAAGCTGGGTTACAAAAGATGATTTTGAAGTAGTAGGTTATCAGTGTCACGATGCAATTAAGTATCCGTTTTCAGTTTAAGAACAATAAAATTTAAGGAGAAATCAATGAAAGCAGTGATCCCAGTTGCTGGTCTTGGCACGCGTATGTTACCTGCAACAAAAGCAATCCCTAAAGAAATGCTTCCTATTGTTGATCGCCCGTTGATTCAGTACGTTGTAAATGAAGCAATATCAGCAGGAATTAAAGAAATTGTTTTAGTAACGCATTCAAGTAAAAACTCAATTGAAAACCACTTTGATACCAGTTTTGAGTTAGAAGCCACACTTGAAAAGCGTGTGAAACGTCAGTTACTTGCTGAAGTACAGTCAATCTGCCCGAAAGATGTGACTATTATCCACGTTCGTCAAGGTGAAGCGAAAGGCCTTGGTCATGCGATAAATTGTGCGGCGCCTATTATAGGTAATGAACCGTTTGTTGTTATCTTACCGGATGTTATCATCGATGATGTTGCGAGCGATCTTAAAAAAGATAACTTAGCTGAAATGATCCAGCGTTTTGAAACCACCGGTGAGAGCCAAATTATGGTTGAGCCTGTGCCGCAAAACGAAGTAGACAAGTTCGGTGTAGTAGACTTAGGTGATGTAACAATCAATCAAGGTGAAAGCGCCGCAATTTTGAATATGGTTGAAAAGCCTCCTATTGATCAAGCTCCATCAAATCTTGCTGTTGTGGGTCGCTATGTACTGAGCAAAAATATTTGGCCATTACTTGCAAAAACTCCAGCTGGGGCAGGTGATGAAATTCAATTAACAGATGCCATAGCCATGCTAATGGAAAAAGAAACGGTTGATGCATACTCTATGAAAGGTAAAAGCCATGACTGTGGTAGCAAAATTGGTTATTTAAAAGCCATCGTTGAATTTGCTTTACGACGTGAGGAATTCAAAGATGAATTGAGCGACTTCATAAAGTCGTTGGTTAAATAACCAATTCTATTTACTTAGTAATAAATTATGTTAAAAAAGTGCCTATATGGCACTTTTTTGTTATTTACAAGCAGCTGACAATTGTTGATTATTAACAAATTAGGGACTTTTCTGATATACCTTTGTCTTATAGGGTTGTTAAGATGAGTATGGTGATTAATTGCTCTAATTCAGTTAGTTAACTGAGTAATGAAAAGCATTAATAATTTTGCTGCAAATTGTTTATGTTATAAAGCTACTTTTTACTAACAACATGATTTGCAGCGAATTAAAGCACTAAACTGAAATTATAATAAAAACATAATGTTAGTGTTTATTTTCAATATCTTAAATTATCTTTTAGCTTTTGATGTACAGGTAAGTACTAACAGATAGTCTTCTTCAAAGTAAGAAGC
Organism: Pseudoalteromonas simplex; assembly: GCF_015278155.1. NCBI lineage: Bacteria > Pseudomonadati > Pseudomonadota > Gammaproteobacteria > Alteromonadales > Pseudoalteromonadaceae > Pseudoalteromonas > Pseudoalteromonas simplex. The sequence continues at coordinate 32,450 of NZ_JADILN010000008.1, read as the reverse complement.
AATTTTTTAACGGTACGTTTAAGAATCCTGATTATGAAAGATTACTTCAAGCCTTTTCGCTGCAGTATATACCTAATGGTGTTATTAACTGTTTCTGGTTGCAGTAATGAGCTGCTGCTAAGCTCTACCGTTAATTCTATGCAAAGTTTTGCACTTCGCTTAATCGATCCTATTTTTCAAATTAATGTAAAAACTAGTTCTGAGCTTCAATCAACGGCTACACAAAAAAATACCCTAGCCACTGCTGCTATATTAGCACCTACAAAACCTAATTATACTTTTGCGTTACAGTTAGCATCAGTTAGCTCTGAGACCGCAATAGAAGTCACCTTTCATAAAATGGCAAAACAAGCGCCTAGTATTTTTCAAGGTAAACCAATTTTGAATGTTGAAGTTGCAGACGTGCATGATAGAACTTTCTACCGCTTAAAGTTTGGAGGCTATAAGTATTTAAAAAATGCGAAAGCTGACTGCGCGGCTATTAAGCGACAAGGTATTGATTGTTGGGTTAGTAAATACACAGATAATCGAATTTATTTTTAGCGTCAAATATTCACTCTAAAGGTGGCATTTTTATTGCTAAGATTTAAGTCTGTTTTTTAGAATTGACGTCACCATGCATTTTTCTATTTTCTCTAAATATTTATTGTTAACCATCTGCTTAACTGCTTTAACAGCATGTATGATGAGCCAAGAACAAAGCCAGCCTGTTTATACTGAACAGCAGGTACAGCAATTTGCTGCCGAGTGGCAAAATCAACAGCCTAGCATTGAACGTCTTGCTGCAATGGAAAAAGACCTTGCGTTGTTAATCGAGGTACTTTCGGCTAATAGTGATTTAACTGCACAACCATCGGCATTTGAGCCGCAAAATGATGTGATCTATCACCAAAGTGAGCAAATACAATCTCAGCAATCATCATCAATCGACTCATTAGAAACGATTATTGCTGCAAACAAAGCAGCAGAAGCAGGTGTGCAATTAGGTTTATATTTAACGCCGAAAAAGGTCAGACATCAGGTCTTGAACCTTAAACGTGATTATCCTGCTGTTTTAAATGACCTAGATTTTCGCTTTAAAACTCGTGAGCAAAAAGGGGTAACCTTGTATGGATTACGAGCAGGTCCATTTGCAAATTATACTCAGGCGACAGCTTTTTGTGAGATAGCCAAAAGAATGGGGCAAACTTGTGTGACAGCCCCTTTTATTGGGGAGATGCTATAAGTATCTTTCCTCTTGGAAATTAGGGGATTAACCTTAAAGTATTTGTTCTAGAGGTCGATAAAGCTTAAGATACAGCAAAATGGCTTAGCCATTTATTTATAAGGACTTAATATGAAATTACCTCTTTCTTTAATTGCATGCTCATTAGCATTTTCTGCTTTTTATTCTTATGCCACTACTGAATCTTTCAGTGCAACAGTAAAGGTTCAAAACTCAGTTGTTTTAACAAAAGGGAATGATCTAAATTTTGGTACTATTCGTGCCGTAGCCGATCCTTCAGGTGCTGCGCAAGCTGTTTTAACAATTAACCCAGAACCTGATGCAAGCCCTGTTTCAACAAGAACAGATGCATCTCCTGCGATTATTTCAATTATTGAGCAAGGGTCTCCTGCTTCATTTACGGTATCGGAAGCGGTGCCAAATGCGCGTTTGTCGATTACTGATCCTACTGCTAATACTTTAGCTTCTGATGGACAAGGTTTAAATGAGCCAAACTTTATTGTTGATGAATGGAAGTATTTTATTACTTCAGGCCCAAATGCAAATGCTTATTACCTTCCAGGCAGCCCAAATTTAACAGCAGATGCAGACGGCAGTGTTGAGTTTAACATTGGTGCCAATTTATCTACCTCAAATTCGGCGTCATCTGAGCCTTATCGTGATGTTGAGTATACCGGCACTTTCCAATTAGAAGTTGCTTACTAATAATACTAGGTAATTAGTCATGCGCTTTTTGCTTTTAGCTACTGTTTTATTTTGTGTGTTCTCAACACCCTTACAGGCTGCGAGCACAGAGCAACAAGCGCTTGATTTTGGTACTCTAGTTATTCTAGCTAATACAAATACCAGCTCTGTAATCGTCAAAGATGATGGCAGTATCAATACGCAGGGCTCGGTTTATGTTCTTAAAAATGGCCGCCCTGCAGAATTATTACTTACTGACTTTCCAGCTAGAACTCAGCTAACTATGAATCTAGTTGCCCCAGTTGACTTAACACATGATATCGATGGCAACTCGAGTGCTGGATTTTCTGTACGCCTTAATGGTTTTCCTAAATATGTGATTACCAATGAATTTGGTGAAGCAAAAGTATTTATTGGCGGTATTTTAACGACAGACCGTAGCGCTAAACCATACGCTGATGGTCAGTATTCTTCTACAACTTATTTAGAAATATCAGTCGATTACTAAGGATAGATATGTTCGCAAAACGTCTTTTATGTGGACTTCTTTTTGTTTTTTTCAGTCAATATGCAACGGCAAACTTACTTATTTCACCAACGCGGGTTTCATTTGATGAGCGCCAACGAAGCGCAAAAGTCACCGTCATTAATAGCTCAGAAGAGTACCGTACATACCGCGTGGTATGGAGCGAAAAATTAGCGCTACCTGGTGGGGGCTATCAAACATTGAGTGAGCCAGTAACCACGAGCCTTTCTCCTATGGCACGCTTATCACCAAAGCAAATTCGCTTAGCACCTGGCGAAAGGCAAACGATTAAAATAGCAATTAGAAAGCCTAAGGATTTGGCTAAAGGGGAATATCGTTCCCATTTACTATTTCAAGCCTTACCAAATGAAGATAAGGCAGCTAAGGCTGGACTTAAAGTGAATATGATTTTGAGTTTTAGTATTCCAGTTGTATATCGTGAACAAGGTGAGCTGCCAAAAGTTGCATTTCAAACTGCAGAAATAGTTGAAGATTCGGTAAACAAAAAACCAAAAATTGCCGTTAAATTAACTGAACAACAAGGTTTTAGTAGTTACGGTCGACTTAGCGCGTATGTTACTAATTCTGCAGGTAAACAAGAAAAAATCGCAGAAATCGGGAATCTAAGCCTATACCCTGAAATTGAACAAGCGACTGTGTTGTTAGATTTATTCTCTGGTAAACAGTTGCCAAAACAAGGGAACATTGAGCTTAAATATCAAGGTGCCGATGAGTATGAAGGCGTCGATTTTGGCTCATATTCATTGCCTATTCGACATTAAGGATTAATGCGAAAACATTTATGAATCGCTTATTTGCGATAGGGCTTATACTATTAAGTCCTATCAGCGTTGCTAATTCGACTGTGAGTACAGAGGATGTACTAGCTAGAGTCAATGCCATAAGAGCTAAGCTAAATGGCGAACAGCTTTACGCTCCACAATCTAAGCATATACCTGCTGTTAATCATTCTGCAGATACCTTAGACGCTCAGCAACGAATTGCCACTGGGGAATTTTTGCTATTTTCAATTTATTTAAATGAAAATTATTTAGGTGAGTTGTTTGCCCTTAAGTCTGATCAAGACATATTGCTTGGCGTTTCGGGGCTAGTTGATATTTTACAGCTTGCAATTAATGTCGATATATCAGCCGAGAGGGCCGAAGGTTGGTTCATTAACACCAATAAAACCTTTCAATTAACAGCTCAAAAACAGTTGATTACAGATACAAAAAAGTGGCAGCTTACAGAACAACAAATTAGTGTTGATGATGATATTTATATAGAGGCAGCAGTACTCGCTGAGGCTTTAGAATTTCAGCATCGCTCTGATTACGCAAGCTTAGAGCTGTATATTGAAACTGAGTCTGTTTATCCGGTTGTCGCCCAAGCGCAGCGACATAAAAAACAACTACAAAGCTATAGTACTCAAAAGCAAGCAACTTTACCTTGGAAACCAAGCCCATATCAGGCCTTATCTGTCCCTGTGGCTGACTTACAATTGAACTATACCCAAGATAATGATGGTAGTCAGGCAAGTTACTCATTACTTGGCTCGCAAGATTTTGCATACCTTACTATGGAATACTTTTTATCGGGCCGTGAAAGTGATTTATTGAATAACTCAAGACTAACTTTCTCCAAGCAAGATGTGAATAATCAGCTGTTAGGTCCACTTGCTGCAAGTCTTATTGAGGTAGGTGATGTCACAGCTACGCAAGTTGGCAGCCGTTATAACAACCAGTACGGGCGCGGAGTTAAAATTTCGAATTATCAACTTGGGCAAGCAGTTAATAATAATCGAGTGAATCTAACTGGTGTAGTACAGCCAGGTTGGGATGTTGAATTATACCGCAATGGTATTTTAATTGAGCAGCAATTGAGCTTGGCGGATGGGCGCTATGTTTTTGCTGACGTTGATTTACTGTTTGGTGAAAATAACTTTGAGTTGATTTTTTATGGTCCGCAAGGGCAAGTAGAGCGAAAAACAGAATATTACTACATTGATGGTACGCAGCTTGAACAAGGGGAAGCAGTCTATGAGTTATCTGTTTCAGAGCAAGGCAAGCAGTTATTAGGTAATTACAGTAATAGTGCAAACAAGGGCTGGGTTGCTGCAGGGCGATACCAATATGGATTGAGTGATAACGTTGCTATGTACTCAGGCTTTATGGCGCAAAAGCAAGAGCAAGATGAGTTATACCATGTTGCTCTAGGAACGAATCTCAGCTTGTTAGATAGGTTATTAGTTAATCTGGAATATGAAGAAAACAATCAACAACAAAGAGAATTTGAATTAACAACAAGAACTAAACTGGCTGATCAGTCTTTGCTATTCAGCGCAACGAACCGTACTGATAACCAGAATGGTCGAGATATAACGCTGAAAAGCTATCAATTTGATATGTCTGGTGAGCTGATGCAAAACAACTTTGGGCGTCTTAATTATCAAAACAACTTTTTAGTTCAACACGCACAAAGTGGTGATTTAAAGCAAATTTATAACCGTTTAAATTACAGCTATGCAAACGTCTCAATAAATAATTTATTGCAATGGCAAGACCCAAGCGCCGGGCAAGAAAGTGTAGATGGTATGACGCGTTTACAAACACGACTAGGCAGAGTGTACAGTCGGTTTGGTGTTAATTATCGACTTTCTCCAGTGAGTGAGATAGCAAGTTATGAAGCTGAATTTAGCCGAAGTTTAGGCCCGAGTCTCCAAGCAGAGTTAACTATAAGGGACTCTCTAGATTACGATGTTCAGTCTGCAGAATTAGGACTAACGTGGCAAAATGACAGGATTAACTTAAGCAGTAATGTTAATTACGATAGTAATGACCAATGGCAAATTCGCTTAAATAGCCGATTTAGCTTTGGTTTTGATAGCCAATATAATCAACCATTTATGAGCAACAGAACATTGACCAATACAGGTAGCTTAATGGTTAATGTGTTTTTAGATGAAAATGATAATGGTATTAAAGACAGTACTGAGAAGGGCTTGGCGGGTGTTAAAGTAAAAGGCTTACAAAATTATCGCCAAGCGATTACTGATGAACAAGGGATCGCGATTCTTTCTGCTATGCCAGCTAACCGCACAACAGATATAGTGCTCGATCGTGACAGTTTTGCTGACCCTTTTATGATCCCCGCCCACGATGGTTTCTCCATAACACCACGAGCAGGCTTTGTTGAGTACATGGATTACCCAGTAAATAATGCCAGCGAAATAGAAGGCACTGTTTATCAGCAGACAGAGCAAGGAGCTAATGTTCAACCTTATGCCCAAATTACTTTAGTGGATGAGCAAGGTAATGATGTAGCAACTACGCAAGCGGCTTATGATGGCTATTACTTGTTTACTGATATTAAGCCCGGTAAGTATCAGGCGATTGTAGATAAGCAGTACCAAGGACAAAAATCACTGACTAGTACTCAAACACATAAAATACAGTTATCGCCCAAAGGTGATGTGCTGGTGGGAGTTGACATTACTTTGCGGCCACTCGAAAAGCGCCAGGGATATATAGCGAGTATTGGCAAGTTTAATTCACTGAAAATATTAAAGGTGTATTACTCATTGGTGAAACAGCGTTTGTTACAGCAAGGGTTAAAAAACGCTTTTTATATTCACGATAAAGCAAATGCGCACTACACGCTTGCGGTTGGCTTTGACGCACAATCTGCAAACGAGCTTGAGCAGCAATGTGTGCAGCTAATATCACAAGCAATTAAATGCCATGTAACAGAACAGCATGTCCAACACTTGCAAGGAGCAAATTATGGTTTTTAGTATTTTTCAAAATCTGAAGAAAGTATGGTTAGTTTTACTGGTTACTCCTATCTTTGGTTGCCAAAGCGTATCAGAGCCACAAGTGAGTGAAGAAAACTTAGTGAAAATTAGCCAGCAAGAGCTTATGGAGCTAAGGCAGTCGCATCAGCAATTCCAAGCAATGAAGCCAGAGCTTGAGCGCTTGCTGACAATTGAAAGTGAGTTAACCTTACTCACTGAACAACTTACTTTGTTAAATACGCAGCAAGCTGAGCCTGTAAATACTAAAAAGTCATCAGTAACCGCCCCTCAGTTTATTGCGGAGCCTGAAGCTAAGTTTGCACTACAGCTTGCTTCCGTAACAGAATTACCTCGACTAACAGCTCGCCTTGCTGAAATTAAAAAACAAGCGCCGGCACTATTTCATGGTCAGTTTATTGCTAATGTAGAGTCAGTAACTGTAAATGGCAGCACTTTCCATCGCTTGAAAATTGGTGCATATCAACAAAAGCAGCAAGCTGCTAATGATTGTAAAAAGTTAGCATCTGTCGGGGTGGCATGCTTGGTATCGCACTATGTGCAAAATCCGCTTGATTTATCCCATCAACAATAATACTTAGGCATAATTATTGCTTTATACTTACTAAGTTTAGTGAGGATGGCAATTATGCGCCTGTTATTTTATTCAGTTTTTTTAGTGTTGGTGGGTTGTAGCTTAACTGAAAAGCCACAAAAAGCGCCCCCTAGAGAAACCCCAAAATCGCCGATGGCACCTTATACGGTGCATCAATACGTTGCTGATCTAAGTAGTCAGCTGAGCCGTATTCAAGGCCCTTACAAAGGCAATGCACGTATTGCTGTGACCAGTTTCTATATGGCTGATGGCTTAGGTACTGATTTAGCAGAAGATCAGGGCAGTGGTTTGAGTCAGCAAATTCAAGAAAGTTTATTAACGCAATTTACTCAGCTTGGTTTTCATACCATAGAGTATCGATTAGAAAAGACTTTAAATTTGCAGCAATCGGCCGATAGTGTACTTAGTCGTGATGTAAATACCTTGCGTCAACGTCAGAATATTGACTTTGTTATTACCGGCACACTGACGCGGCAACAACATGCCTACATAGTTAACGCCCGATTGGTAAATACCAAAGATCTGCGAATAGTGTCAGCAGCAAGCACCGAGATCCCTATCAATGTGATGTGGGGCGCTGAAAAAGTTCAGCAACGTGATGGCCAGTTGTATCGAAGCGAATATTAAGAGGAACTCATTTAATGAAACGTTTAATTTTAACTTTATGTTTGCCTTTTGGCTTTGGTTGCTCGTCAATGTTAACTGGTGATGTAACACAACACGATAATGATCCTCAATTAGCTGCGCAAAGAGAAGTTGCCGCGCCGCATAGTAACTACAGTGTGTTTCAAACCAATCAGGCGGTGATGAATAACAGCACCTTTACCGCTGCACCAACGCGCAAAAATATTAATCACTATGTGCGTGGCATCATGCAGGACTTAGTTGAAAACTTGCAATATGTTAGCGATAACACGCCGGTTGCTGTTTCAAGCTTTGTATACCTTGATGCAGATTACAACTCAACGAATTTGCTAGGTAATCAAATTGCTGAAAGTTTCATTCATGAGCTTCATGCATTTGGTGTACCTGTCATTGATTTTAAAACCACTGATTATATGCGTGTCACGCCAAGTGGTGACTATGTTTTCAGTCGTGATTATTTAGAGCTAAGCCAAGATCAAAACTTCAATTATGTATTGGCGGGTACTTTGGTTAATCATCAAAGTGGTGTGCTCGTTAATGCCCGCATTGTTGGTTTAGCAAGCAAAGCAGTTGTAGGGTCAGCGCAAGGCTTTATACCACAATCAGTGGTTGATGCCCTTGATAGCACCAACCGTAGTGATGGTATTACACTTAAACAAGCAAGTGAGTAAGCTATGAAAGGTTTTATCTTCGCATCGTTAACGCTCGCGATTTCTGGCTGCCAATTGCTGCCAGAGCAATCAGCAGAGCCGCAAAATACCGCTCAAAGTGCACCTGCATCAGCAAGTACTCAAGTCGATTATGTTGCTATGCTGCAAGCGCTTGAGCAAAAAGATATGCAGCAGGATAACGCTAACCATCGTTTATTTGTGCCTTATCAACATCATAAAACCGTTGTTAATTATGTCGAGCAAATGGCCCTTGAATTAGTGGATACCATGCAACAAGAAAGCGAGTTAGGAATAGCCATTACTAGCTTTGTTGATTTAGATGCGAGCCTAAAAAACAGCTCTCAACTTGGTAATCAACTCTCTGAAACAATGATGCACCAGCTGCAAAAATTCGGCTTTGGCGTTGTTGATTTTAAAGCGATGGATATCATTAGTGTGACCTCGCGTGGTGATTTTGTTATGTCGCGTGATGTAGAAGAGCTAGCCGAGCGTCGCATCGCCAGCCATGTACTTACAGGCACGCTGATATATCGCCCTAATGGTGTTGAAGTGAATGCGCGAGTAATTAATCTAAACTCAAAGCTGGTTATTGCCAGCGCACAAAAAGTGATCCCTTATTTTGTGCTAAAGAATGAGTCAATCAAATCAGAGACTGCTCGCGTTAACTAGCCTCATTATTTTACCGATCGGCTTGCTCTAAAGCCGGTTGGATTAATTTCTTGATTACCAAAGCCTTAGACCGTTATAATTTTCTGTAGCTTTACCTCAGCTTTTTAAGTGGCCTCTTAGTTAAATGGATATAACGGCCCCCTCCTAAGGGGCAGTTACAGGTTCGATTCCTGTAGGGGCTACCAATAAAATCAATAAGTTAGTCATGTTCTTCTTTGAAGCAAATTTGTAGCATTAAAGTTCCAAATCGATTGCCTAAATCAATATCCGATAAATTTGAGTGTTCTATTAAATAATACAGATTTCTTCATTCGAACAGTCTTCTTATCAAGTCGTTTTTTAGTGCTGCCAGCATTTCACTTACTCAACACTATGTCTATTTTCAATATTAAAAAACAATACGTTTGTCGTGTTCTTTACTGTTTTTCTTGCTGTTTGATTGAAATCTAAACTAATCATTATTTTGCAGATTAGTTTTAACCCCGCCTATAAAAGTGACAGGTTCTAACTACTTCCTATGGCTAAAAACAGAATAAGGATATTGATATGTTGATTATTACGAATAGAAACATAAATAAATCAAACTTTAAAAGTGGCGTAGGCGATCACAATGCTTTTGGTGACTACGCAAACGCTAAAGGACCTAATGAAGTTAGGCTCGCTCATGCAGATAAAGTAGAGGGAGTATGGCAAGTGCGACTAGTCACTGAGCCATCTAAAATCACAGAGAATAATATTCCCTCTAAAAAAGCATTTGCAGAAGTTCGTGAACGGCTCACTTCTTCAGGTAAAAACTGCGTTTTTTTTGTACATGGCTTTAATCAAAGCTTTTATAAGAACTTAGAAAAGTCATTAGCATTAGAAAAAGAGCATGGGGTTGAGGTTGTTGTTTTTTCTTGGCCCTCTAATCCTGGAGGTTTTAAGACAAAAGAATACCGAAGCGCTAAGAGGAATGCACAGGCGTCAGTTGGTGCTTTGGATGCTACGTTGGAAAAGCTAGGTCATTACATGAAAGAGCCGTTCAATAAAGAGGCCCTTGAGGCATGTGATATTAAATTTACCTTTATGACATACAGTTTGGGGAATTTCTTGTTTCAGAATTACGTTATCAACGCTTTATACGAAGCTGAAACAAGAATGTTTGATAACGTTGTATTGTGCCAAGCTGATGTTGATAACGCAGGTCATCAACATTGGGTAAATAATATAGAAGCTGGAAAACGAGTTTATATTACGATCAATGAAAATGATTGGGTCCTAAAATGGTCTGATGCGAATTTTCAAAAAGATCGGTTAGGAAGAACTGCTAGGAATTTGGTCGCTTCAAATGCTTTTTATTTTGACTTTACTGGCGGCCCAAATGTAGGGAAAACCCATGGCCTGTTCTATGAAAAGACAAATGATGTAGTTAAATCATTTTTTACAACTGTTTTAAATGGCGGTAGAGGTGAGGAGACTGATGGCTTAGTTTTTGATAGTAAGTTGAACGCTTATAGATTTTAGCTCTAAAATGAGGCTATTAATTTTTTAATAGCCTCATTAAAATTAACCCGTTACTTTTTCAAGCTCGCCTGTGCGCCATGGTTCAATGATGATTTTGATATGGTCGTTTGGTTTAAATAAGGTATCAAATGCACCTTGTACGCCATCTATGCCGACTTTACCAGTACGCATTTTTTGCCATGCAATTTTGCCTGACGCGATGTTCTCAAGTGATTGTGCAAACTCTTCTGGCTGGTAGTAATAAGAGAAAATAAGGTCTAACTCTTTCACTGTGGCATAAGCAAAGTTAACGTTTAGTGGCGCGGTATGTACACCAGTTACAATGATTTTTGCTTTTGCTGGCGCACGTAAAATGTAATCGTTTAATAAGCGGCTTACACCAGCACATTCAAAAATAACCACCTTGTTGTTACCCGCAAGTGCTGCGGCTGTAGCAACTTGATCATCCGCCATAGGGTTAACATATACTGTGGCGCCAAATTCAAGGGCAATTTGTTTTTTACTTTCTTGTGGATCAGAGGCAACGATGTGTTTTACGCCTTGAAGCTTTAACGCGGCAATCGCGGCAAGGCCAATTGGGCCACAGCCAACCACAATGGCAACATCGTCATTATTCATTTGTGCACGGTTCACTGCGTGCAAGCCAACAGCAAGTGGTTCTGTAATGGCTGCTGCTTCTGATGGAACTGCATCAGGAATAGGTAATAGCAAGGCTTCATCAACAATAAAATATTCAGAATAGGCACCATATAGCCCAGGGGTTACACCTACGCCAGCGCCGCCCGCAGAAAGTAAAATAGGCACTGAGGTTACGCGGGTGCCTTTAGCTAATTCGCCTTTAGTATTGGGGCCATAGCTAACGATTTCTGCCGCATATTCATGGCCTAATAATACTTCTTGGTCATCGCCTGCCTCTTTAGCCATGATGCCAAGGTTCTTATAGATATCGAATACATCGTTGGTGTGGCGGGTAATATGAATATCAGAACCGCAAATACCGCAAGCTAGGCTTTTTACCAGTACTTGGCCGGGTCCAGGTGTAGGGATATCAATTTGTTTTACATGCAGCTTGCCATTTTGCATGGCAACAGAATTCATTTGGCTCATATGTGTGTCCTCAATTCACCTTATTTGTGAATTATTAGACTAAAGTAAAGCGCCTTCCTTAATCTTGACTTTTTGCGACAAAAACACAGCTTATTACGACACTGTTGTTTGTTAACTGCTCATTGTGGAGTGTTTAAAGTTAAAACCCTAAGAGTGATTAGGGTTTTAACTTTGACATTACAGAAGTTTAGCCGAAGTAGGCAGTATTGAGGTACAAGTGAGTTAATACACCAGCAAAGTAACCGAGTAAAATGACCGGTGACCATTTTAAGTGGCTATTAAAGGTGTAGATCCCTCGCGCTTGACCCATGAGTGCAACTCCTGCCGCAGAGCCAATTGATAACAGGCTACCACCAATTCCGGCTGTTAGTGTGATAAGCAGCCATTGACCATGCGACATATCAGGCATCATTTGTAGCACTGCAAACATCACTGGAATGTTATCTACTACCGCTGACATTAAACCAAGAATAATGTTCGCACCGGTGGCAGACCAGTTGTTATAAAGTAAATCAGAAAGTAGCGCTAAGTAGCCGATAAACCCTAAGCCACCAACACAAATAACGATGCCATAGAAGAACAAGAGCGTGTCCCACTCTGCTCTCGATACGCGGCTAAATACATCAAAAGGAACAACGTTACCTAAGCGAGATAAGCGCTCTTTATCACCTTCACGCTCTGCCATCGCGCGTTTTCTGGCAAGAGAGCCAGGGAGTGTCACGCGTAAGAAGTAACCAAAAAACTGTAAATAGCCAAGGCCCATCATCATACCCACAACTGGCGGTAGACCAAAGGCGGTTTTTAGCACCACGGCGGTTAAAATTGTCAGTAAGAATAAGCACAATATGCGAAGCGCACCGCGTTTAAGTTCAATATCTTCATCGGCCGTATCAGGGTGACGGTTATTGATAAATAAAGACATAACAAAGGCAGGAATAATATAGCTGACTAAAGCTGGCAGAAATAAAACAAAGAACTCGGTAAAGGCAACAACATCAGCTTGCCAAACCATCAGTGTCGTGATGTCACCAAATGGGCTGAATGCGCCGCCGGCATTAGCGGCAATCACTATATTTACGCATGACATAGCAATAAAGCGGTTATCATTTGCTGCAACTTTCATTACCACAGCACATAAAAGTAGGGCGGTTGTTAAGTTATCGGCTACAGGTGAAATACAAAATGCCAGTACACCGCTTATCCAAAATAATTGTTTGTAACTAAAGCCCCTCGCAACTAGCCAGCTTCTTAGGCCATCAAATAAACGGCGTTCTTCTAGGGCGTTAATGTAGGTCATCGCAACGAGCAAAAATAGCATTAACTCTGAAAATTCTAACAAGGCATGACGAAATGCGTCGGTGCTAAGATCAGATAAGTTTTGTGCACTGTATTGCCAAGCAATAAGGGTCCAAATAATCCCGGCTGCAACTAATACGGGTTTTGATTTGCGTAAGTGAATTTTTTCTTCGAGTATGACGAGCACATAAGCAAAGATAAAAATAACAAGGCAGATAATGCCAACAGGATGGGTGAGTAAATCGATAGTACCAGTTGACGCAGCATGAGCTTGGCCACCGAAACATAGCAAGGATAGGATCAGTCCTTGTAATAGTTTTTTCATTGTATATTCCACTTAATTCATCTTAAATTCGTTACGGTTTGAGTAAATGTAGCTGCAGACATTTTAAGTTTATTCTTGGCTTTATGTAACAATTTGGTAACTAAGGTGTTGGTATTTTGAATATAAATATGGGTGATGGCGAGAGCAGACCAGTTATATAATTTATAATTGAATCAATGGGTTGAGGTTTTAAAATAATAAAGGGCTGCAACGAGCAGCCCCAACTTGAAAATTATGCAAAGTGTTTTTCTAAATCGTCAGAGCCACCAATGTGCTCACCGCCTATGAATACTTGCGGCACTGTCTCACGACCCGAAATCGCTTTTAAACTCGTTAGTGAAGCGTGTTGACCTAATACAATTTCTTCGTACACATAACCTTTTGCGTCTAGTAGCGCTTTAGCTTTGGTACAGAACGGGCAGTTAGGTTTAGTAATAATGCTCACTGATTCTGGTTTTACCTGTGCTGGGTTAATGTATTCAAGCATGGTATCTGCATCAGATACTTCAAACGGGTCGCCAGGCTTTTGTGGCTCGATAAACATTTTTTCGATAACGCCATCTTTTACCAGCATAGAATAACGCCAGCTGCGTTTACCAAAACCTAAGTCGTTTTTATCAACGAGCATACCCATACCGTCGGTAAACTCACCGTTACCATCTGGTAATAGAGTAATGTTTTGCGCTTCTTGGTTTTGCGCCCATGCATTCATTACGAATGTATCGTTTACAGAAATACAAACAATGTCATCAACGCCGTTTTGTTTAAATACAGCTGCAAGCTCGTTATAACGTGGTAAGTGAGTTGATGAGCATGTTGGTGTAAATGCACCAGGTAATGCAAATAACACAACCGTTTTACCTTTAAAAATTTCGTCAGTGGTTATTGATTTCCACTGCTCGTCTACACGCGTTGCGAATGTAACGTTTGGTACTCTTTGGCCTTCGATATTCTTTAACATTGTTTTGATTCCTCTTGATTTGCTGAGTGCCATTATGCAATTTAATTTATGATAGCTCCAATCGTTTGTTTGTATTAGTATGATAGGTAAAAGCTATTGATGGTGTGATATGAATTTAAAAGACTTTGAATACGTAAAAGCGGTTGCACAATATAAGCACTTCAGAAAAGCTGCCGATGCGTGCTATGTCAGCCAACCGACATTGAGTGGTCAGGTCAAAAAGCTTGAACAAGAATTGGGGGTTGTTATTTTTGACCGTTCAACTAAGCAGGTTACGTTGACTGTGCAAGGTGAGCAACTACTTAAACAGATCACAGTTATTTTAGAGCAAACACAGGTACTTAAAGAAATAGCTACCAGCTCACACGACCCACTAAAAGGTAAAATAAATGTCGGTATTATTCCTACCATTGCGCCTTATTTATTGCCAACGCTGCTAACGTCGATGAAGCAAGCCTTTAGTGAAACTCAGTTTTCATTTATAGAAATGCAAACAGCACAAACGCTTGTAGCGCTTGATAATGGTGAGATTGATATTGCCATTGTTGCTGATGTGGCTGATTTAGCGCCTTATCATGTGTCACCGCTTTATAAAGAAGATTTTTTAGTAGCGGTTTCTGAACAACATGCATTAGCAAAATGCCCTGAGGTTGCGCTGGCTCAATTACAAGGTTGTGATTTATTGATGCTAAATGAAGGGCATTGCTTTAAAGATCAAGCAGAACAATTTTGCTTTTCAGCAGGGGTTGAGGTGTCAAATCAATATAAAGGCAATAGTATTGAAACCTTACTCGCGCTGGTGGCAATGGATGATGGGTTAACTTTTGTTCCTAAGCTTGCTTGTACACCACGTGAGGGAGTAAAGTACTTAGCAATTACACCAAATCAGCAGCGCCAAGTTGTTATTGCAACCCGTAAGCATTACCCACATATAGCAGGCGTTGAGCAATTAGCCGACTGGCTAAATGCTCATAAGGGACTACAAGCTCACTTACTCGCTAGTAGCTAATTCAACAATATCGTTTATTTGAATGTTTGGTAGTGGTTGCTGATCAATACTTATGGCTACCGCTGATTGCTGATAAAGCTGAGTTACTTTTACCTGGTTAAGTGTGGTGATTTTATGCGGAAGCTTATTACCCTGTGCATCCGTTAGGTAATTATGATGGGCAATATTTAAAATTTGCCCTTGCTCAATCCCGTGCGCCTTACCCAAGTTGATGATTAGCTTATCGTTTTCGATATGCAGTATTTTTCCTTGCGTGGGTAAGCAGGCCATGGCTGCTTGTAAGTCATAGGTTAGGGTTTGGTTTATATCGCTGATAGCTTGGCCATAGTCAGTTGCCCAAAATCGGTCGCTATATACATCGATGATCTCAGTCTTTTTATACGGCCAAATGCCTTCTGTTTGGTAGCTTTTTTGCCAGAGCTTTTCGTAAGTGGTGCCATCAAATAATACGTAATCTACTTTGTATGCACGCTTGAAACTGTCATCTTGCCAAAATGCATAATCGTTGTTGATCTTATGGTTAACCGATAAGTCACGAATACGGCTCAGTAATACATATTGCGAGTTACTGCGACTAGTGATCTCTTCAAGTAGCGCATTACTGTAATCGTATTGCTGAGTGAAAAAATGATCTACTCGCAGTGGGATATTGTAATAGGCTGTTGGCTTTGCAGCCATTTGCGTATTGTTTAAGCTGGCATAGAGGTGTTCGCTAATAGCTTTGTTTACGTCAAAAATTTGGCCCATGCGCGCTTGCTCGCGGTTGGCCAGTTGGCTTTGTGTCACGGCAATAAATTTAGTGTATTGGTTTGCTGGGCATTCTTCTGCTTGAGCAAAAATATCTAAGCGAAGCGTTATAGCATAGGTGTCGTTATGGCGGTCTTCGCTGATCAGTTCTATTTTTTGGATTTCACCGTGGCTGCTTATTTTTAGCTGATCTTGCGTCAAAACCCCGTCAACGAGGGTTTGTACTGAGCTAACTCGAGCGCCAGAAAACACTAACGCCTGAGTTATGGCGTCTTTAATAGCGGCAGATTTGGCTTGGCTCGTATCGCCATTTTTTATAACAGCATGACCTGTAGATTCAAACCACTGCGCTAAGCTATTGTTAGAAAACAAAATTGTAAAGGCTAAAGCGAACCACTTAAAGTTGGCTCTTGTTTTATTTTTCATGCTGACACCTAGCATTAAAACCAATGAATAACCTTAACGAGCAAGGACTGTACCACAGTGGCATTAAACGTGCATATTTGTAGCCAAAGAGTTTTAAGCGGAAATAAATCATGCGAGCATTATTATTCGGCGGGCTGGTTGCCTGCGCAGCATTAACCGGCTGCAGTAGTATTTTTGATAAACATGTAGAATACACTTACATTGAGCCAGATAGCTACCCAGTGCTAAAAGCCGTGGGTTATGCGCCTATTAGTGCTCAACCTGGTAATAATGAATCGCAGCGTACCCTTCTTGCGATTAAAGCCTCAAAGCTTGAAGCGTATCGAGAGCTTGCTGAGCAAGTTTACGGGCAAAAAATTTCCGCAGGTACCACAGTGCAAAACAGTATCGCCCATAATGATCAATTACAAAGCCAAGTACAAGGTGTGATCAAAGGTGCACAGGTGATCAAGACTTATGCAGTAGGCGATACCTATGCAACTGAATTGCAGCTCGATATGAAGCGCGTCCACGATTTATACATCGGCGAAGTAAAACCTCGACAGGTAAAAAAAGTAACGTATTATTAGCGCTTAAATTCTCATAGTTTCAGCTTGGGTGCTATGCTTTAAAAATCATATTTTTTTATTAAAGCATAATGGGTAACACACACGATTACATTCAAGCTGAATATCTTCAAGGCATGCCTTATGTTATCTAAGGCTTGTATCTTTGCTTGTCGTTTTATTGGGCGTTACCGCTTTTTATCTTCTTCAATTGTCATTCTATTTTGCGTCACTAGCGGTGCTTTAGCTGAGCGCTTAGTGATCGAGTTCTCAACCTTTATTCAACAAATGCAGCAACGCTACGGTGCCACGCGAGTTACTGTCGCAAGGCAATGGCAAGGCATGTTGCAGCATGCTCAAAATCTTCCTGAACAACAGCAAATTTTAGTCGTTAATGATTTTTTTGCGCGTAGTTTACGTTATCAAACTGATATCCAGCTATGGAAACAAAATGATTATTGGGCAACCCCACTAGAAACAATGGGAACAGGGCTTGGTGATTGTGAAGATTATGCTATTGCTAAATACGTCAGCTTACGCGCTTTGGGTATAAGCGACACCAAGCTTCGATTGATTTATGTTAAAGCGCAATTACCTGGAACTAGGAAGACCCAAGCCCACATGGTGTTGGGTTATTACAGTCAACCCAATGCACAACCACTTATTTTAGACAGCTTAATCGTAAAAGTGTTGCCTGCTGCAAAGCGCACCGATCTTAGTCCTGTTTTCAGCTTTAACAGTAAGGGCCTTTGGGCTAACAATTCAGCACAAAGCGTAGCCGACCCGACAGCGAGGCTATCACGTTGGCGACATATTTTAGAGCAAACTCGTAAAGAAGGAGTTAAATGGTGAATATAATTAAAGCGTTTAAACGCAAAAAAACCATTACTTTGAAACAAGAGTTATGGATTGCCATTTTAGTGGTGATCATTATTGGCTTTATTAGCAGTTTGCTGATTAGTACAAGTTCGGCAAAAGACTATTTTACAGCCGAACTTAAAATGAAAAATGTAGATAACGCAAATTCATTAGCGCTAATGTTGAGTCAAATGGATAAGGACCCGGTGGAAATCGAACTGCTTCTTTCGGCGTCGTTTGATACAGGTTATTACCAACGTATTGAATTAAAAGATCCGAATGGCGAGACTATTATAAAACGTGCATTTAAGGGCGAGTTAGTGCTTGATGCACCGAGCTGGTTCCGCCATTTATATTCTCTTGAAGTAGCACCCGGCATTGCGCTTGTCAGTGATGGTTGGCAGCAATATGGTACTTTATATGTTGAAAGTCATAGTCAACATACACAAGATGCGCTTTGGCAAAGTTCGGTGCATTTGTTTTTTAGCTTTCTTGCTGTTGCAGTTGTTGCTTGTATAGCGAGCGCTTACTTCTTATCGAAAATTTTAAGCCCTTTGAGCGATGTAATGCGCCAAGCAATAGCGTTAGGAGAAAAGCGCTTTATTAAATCAAAGGTGCCTAGAACATACGAGTTTGCCAAATTAGTTTCTTCAATGAACTTACTATCTACACGTTTTAGCCGCATCGTGAAAGAGGACCGTCAAAGGCTTGAAGAAATGCGTTTTAAGAGCCAGCACGATGACCTGACTGGGCTTGCAAATCGTGAGTATTTTAATGCGACCTTAGATACCTTTTTAGATAATACACAAGGGCATGGCGCATTATTCCTTTTTAGGGTGGTTAATCTTGACGAGCTAACAGAGCAAGTTGGACGTGTAGAGATGGTCGAGTTTTTACGTCTTTTCTCGCAGTCGTTAGTTGCATTTCTAGAGTCAAATGAAGATAGCTTTAGAGAGAGCCATATTGCGCGAATGTCGCATGTTGACTTTTTGGTGTTGTTTTCTGATGTGAGTGATCTAACACTGTTGAGTGACAATATTTTGCAGTCTCATCAGCAATTAGTTGCTCAGTACGCACAGGTGGATCTTGCTGTATCTCATAGTTGCAGTTTAGTTACTACCAACGATACGCGAGGAGCGCTGTTAAAGCGGGTTGATAGCTTATTAAAAGTGGCGATTTCAAAGCCTGGTTGTAATGCCCACTTTACTGTAGATGGTACTGCTGAGCTTAGAAATGATGACCTTAATTTTTGGCGAGAAACGATAGAATTAGCATTAAAAGAAAACCAACTAGAAATTGCATTATATCCCGTTACCTCGTTCAGCGACGTTCTTCTACAACAACAAATTTCACTGAGTTTATTGCTCAAAGGAGAGAAGTACGGAATAGGATTTTACTATCAATGGGCGCACAAACTTCAATTACTAGCGCGGCTTGATTGGAGCCTAATGAAATTGATGATTAAGCAATATGGTGAGTTAACAGACGGTGCCTTGCTGGGGATGGAGCTCTCAGCAGGTACCTTACATGATGATATGGCCGTAGCGTCAATTTTGACAGGATTGTGTGCTTACCCTGAACTTGCTAAGCGAATTTGCTTTGAGGTACGAGCAAACACTGCCATTAAAGATTTACCGTTATTCAGGCGTTTTTGCAGTCAGGTGCATAGCATAGGTGCAAAAGTTGCGTTAAAACGCGTTGGGGCTGAGTTTACAAAATTAACTAAAATCCAAGAGCTTGGCCTTGAGATGATAAAGGTAGATAGCGTTTATTGTCATAACATTAGTTTTAATGACTCAAACCAAAGCTTTTTGAGAGGGGTATGCTCATTAGCTCACTCGCTAGGGATTAAGGTTGTTGCTGAAGGGGTTAAAAACCCAAGTGATCAATCAACCTTAAAAGGGCTTGGTTTTGATGGTGTTGTTGCGGTTGAAGAGTCAGTTTAATGACCCTTCACAGCAAGCATTAATTGCATTCGATCGCGTACCTTTAATTTATGAAAAATTGAGCTCATGTGCTCTTTGACAGTGCGCTCAGTAATATTTAAAACTTGCGCGACTTGTTTGTTGGTTGCACCTTTTATAACTTCATCAACAACCTGTTTTTCACGCTTGGTGAGAGAACTCAGATCACATTGATGCGGATAGTTAATTGCTTGTCCTGATAACACGCCAACCAAGTTTGAAAGTAATTGCCCAGGAAGCCAAATTCCACCGGCGTTAACGGTTTCAGCAACTTGTTCGATAACAGTTTTGTTTGCAAATGCTTCAATGTATCCGCGTGCACCAAGTTGCAGTGCATCACACAGTTGTTGAATATCCAGCTGAGTTGTCATCACAATCACGGGTAGTCGTTGTGCGGTTAATTTTTGTAGCTGCACTTGCCAATCCGCAGAGTCTGCAAGTAACCAGACTAATGTGTCTGCTAATAATTTCTTAGGGCAGGCTGTCTGAATTACGCAATTTGGAAATGCACTTAACCAGTGAGGCGATTGCAAGTCATCTTGTGTAATAAAAATACTGCGACGCATGATTACTCCATTAAAAAGCCCGCTAGCGTTCACTCATTGCCAGCGACGTTGCACGCAAAATTGGTTTGAATAAATACTCAAGAACCGTTTTTTTACCGGTAATAATATCGACTTGTGTAGTCATTCCCGGAATGATGGTTAGGTTGTCTGCAAAGTGATTACGATTTGTTTTAAGCTGCACTAAGTAAAATGTATTGTCTCTGTCATCTGTAATCGTATCAGCGCTGATATGAGTAACTTCAGCCTCTAAGCCGCCATAGATCGCAAAATCATAAGCACTAAATTTAATCATTGCAGCTTGACCTGGGCGTAAAAAAGCAATGTCTTTAGGTTGAATTTTAGCTTCAACAACCAATTGATCATCGAGTGGAATAATTTCAATTGCGTCGCTGCCAGGTTGGAGTACTCCGCCAACTGTGTTGACTAATAGGCGTTGAACCGTTCCATTGACGGGGGAGCGGATCTCCGTTTGTGCAACTTTATCAGCAAGTCCAGACTCAGTTTCTTTCATTGCATCAAGCCTGAGTAAGGCTTCTGATAGCTCATTACTCCAGCGATTTATCATGGCAAGCTCAACTTCGGTGACTTTGTTTTTTGCTTCATTTATAGCTGATAGGCTACGATTTATTGCCGCTTTTGTTCGATTTATTTCACCTGTATGTTCAACAATTTGGCG
Source organism: Pseudoalteromonas simplex (assembly GCF_015278155.1). Classification (NCBI taxonomy): domain Bacteria; kingdom Pseudomonadati; phylum Pseudomonadota; class Gammaproteobacteria; order Alteromonadales; family Pseudoalteromonadaceae; genus Pseudoalteromonas; species Pseudoalteromonas simplex. The sequence continues at coordinate 11,641 of NZ_JADILN010000008.1, read as the reverse complement.
CTCTAAGCGAATTATATCTATGTCTGATACCGCACCTGTGCGAAGTAGGGGGCGAGTTACTGCTAACTCTCGGTTAGCTAAACTCAATGAATTTGTGTGTTGCTGTAATGCAGCCCTAGCTTCGGCATAATCTTGTCGACGCTGCTCTAATTGGCGTTTATGAATGGTAACCTGTTGCTCCAGTTCTTTGTTACTGCTTTCAAAAATAGCTTGTTCATGTAGAACCGCGTCCGGTGCTTGCTCTATCAAGCTGGCAGCAAATAGCAGAGGTTTTTTTTGCGTAAGTGCTCTTAATCGCTCAACTTTAGCAGTCAAAGACAGTACCTTAGCTTGGTTTTCTCTAAATGAAGAAATAAACCGTGTGGGATCAATTTTTATTAAAACATCACCTGCATTAACAACTTGTCCTTCACGTACAAATATCTGCTCGACCATACCACCATCGTACGACTGCACTATTTGCAATTTGTGAGATGGGATTACACGGCCTTCTCCTCTGGCTACTTCATCGAGATGAGCAAATCCTGACCAAACAATAAGCGCAACAATACTGATACAGATAATGTAAAGCAGTAATCGGGCACTTGCTGGTTGTTGCTGCATTTTTTCCCATTGTGCGTCAACGACCCAGTCTTGACTATTTGGCGGTGATAACCAACCGGAAAAAAGCTTAGAGAAAATAGAGGGACGTTTTGCTTTTTGCTTTTCCAGCACCTTGTTTAGATGCTCAAATGAGCGTTGTTCAATAGGTAAGTTTTTATTACTCATGATACTTTTCCTACTGTATGGTTATTTAAAGCCGATAACACCTGTGCCTTGGGGCCATCAGCAACCACTTTGCCGTTATCAAGTACAATGATGCGGTCTACCAGCTCGAGTAATGAGGTTCTGTGAGTGACGACAATTAAGGTCTTCTCTTGGCAGTTGCGCTTGATATTGTTAATAATTTTACTTTCGCTATTGTGATCAAGTGCTGATGTGGGTTCATCCATCAATAAGATGGGCGGATTGTTCAGAAGCGCACGTGCAATCCCAACAGCTTGGCGCTGCCCGCCAGAAAGTAGCCGGCCTTGTTCACCCACTTGTAGGTCAAAACCATCTGGGTGTGAGTTTATTAACTCAAATAATTGGCTTTGTTGACACGCAGATAAAATTTGCTCATCTTTAGCATGCCATGCACTAAGGGTGATATTGTCTTTAAGGGTGCCAAAAAATAAAGAAATTGTTTGTGGTACATAGCCAATGTTATGTCGTAACTCGGCAGGATCGATCTGATGGATATCATTATTATCTATTAAGATACTGCCAGAAGTTGGTTCATACAGGCCGAGAATTAATTTTTCAATTGTGCTTTTACCAGAGCCATTGCGACCAAGAATCGCTACTTTTTCACCAGACTTTATTTTAAAGCTAACACCACTTAATGCTTCATTGCTTTCTTGAGAGTACTTAAACCGAACATCGTTAAATTCAATATCACCCAGTAGTACAGGGTGACTTAGCCAGTGCTTGCCGGCTGGGCGTTCAACTTCATTATCCATAATTTCATTGAGTGAATGCATTGCAATCGCGGCATGATGAAACTGAGCTAGCACAGCAGCTGATTGGGTAATTGGAGCCATAGTACGCGACGAAAGTAAGTAGGCTGCAATGAGCCCTCCTTGAGTGAGGTCTCCGGAAATAATGAGATGTACGCCAACCATCATAATTATGACCCCAACACATTGCTGAACCCATGAACCTGCATTGCTGATAGAAGATGAAATTAAGCGGCTTTGCGCGTTAACGCGAGCAATGTAAATTGTTGATTTCTCCCAATTGGACTGAGTTTTACACTCACTATGAAAGCTTTTTACATCTTCAATGTTAGTTAAGCTTTCAACTAAAATTGCATTGCGCATAGAGCTTGCTTTCATTGTTTGCTCTGAGAGGCTTTCAAGCTTTCGGTGGGCTGCTAATGCGTAACAGAGCAATATCAAAGCCCCGACAATTATTGGTAAGCTTAATTCGACGCCAATGATCGCAATTACGATTAAATAGAGTAAAACAAAAGGTAAATCGACAAGCGCAATAAGGGTCATAGAGCTAAAGAAGCCTCTGACCGCTTCAAATGATTGAATATTACTTGCAAACGAACCTGCAGAAGCGGGGCGGTTTTTTAGTTTCATGCCAAGTACGCGTTCCATAATGACAGCTGAAACTTTGACATCAATACGACTTGCTGCCAGCTCCACAAAGTAACTTCGAACTAACCGTAAAATAAAATCTGCGGTGAGTGCAATTAAAACACCGCTTGCCAGCACCCATAGGGTTTCTACTGCATGATTGGGTACAACTCGGTCATACACATTCATAACAAAAAGTGGCATCGCAATTGATAATACGCCTAATGCGATGGCAGAAACGACTACATCTTTATATAAACTTCGGCACTCTTTGATGACTCCCCAAAACCAGCCATCTTTAGCTAATTTTTGTAGTACAGGGGAGCGTGCGTCAAAAGCGAATTCGGGCTGTGCATAAATAACCATTGCTGTGCTGCTATCAGCAAGTTTTGTAATACTGATTTTAACGGCGGAGTCATTTAGTTCAGGGTAGATGACCTCAGCGCTGTCGTTTTCGATATCAAGCTCAGTAATTACACAGGCTTTATTACCTTTTAGGATTAACACCGCAGGTAACAAAGCTGTATTAAGGTCGCATAGGGGTTTGTGAACAATTTTAGTTTTAAAGCCTATACGTTTAGCGGCACGTGAAAAACCTGACGGAGTCAATAAGCCGTTCTCAAGGGGTAAACCGCTTAATAATGTTTCACGAGAAAATTCTCGATCATGATAGCGGCATAGGGTTTCTAGACAGTCAACAAGGCTGCCACCATGATCTTGAGCATCAGTTTCTTGCATACAATATCCATACTTATACCAATGCGCAAAAATACTAAATTAAGCGAATTGGTATCAAATTCACCATGAGCTTTACGACCAGCCATCTTTCATGACTGCTGGGCGGCTACCTGCGTCGGTTATCACTGCTTCAATGCGACGATTTGCAGCATTTGCTCTAACTGAAATCTCATTTATTCTTGGTTGATCAACACCATAACCAAGCGATTTCACTCTGTTTGGGGCAATACCGTATTGCTGGATTAATATCTCAGCAACCGAAGATGCGCGTTCTTCAGAGAGCTTTCTATTGTGAAGGGCTGGTCCTTCAAGGGAAGCATGCCCTTGAATTTCAACATTTTTGTTGGGGTGTTCTTTTAAGAAATCAGCAAGTCGAGCTATTTCCTGCATATACTGAGGGCGCACAACACTTGAGTCTGCGAGAAAAGGAATGCCAATCTCTACATTACTCGTGTTGCTTCGATACTTTGTGCAGCCTTTTTCATCAACCTCCGTAAATGCAGGCGTAGATGGGCATTCATCTTGCGCATTTGCGATACCATCATTATCATCATCGGCAAATGTCGTAGCTGTTTCGACAGGAGTTGCCGGCATAGTTAAGTAGCTAGGCATAGCGGTTACTGTCATATATGCATTATCTTGCTGTTTTTTTTTCTGCAAGAATGCTTGTCTGCCAATCGTTGCAGCTACATCAAATTTTGGACAAATACTGTCTGCATTTAATGCAATTGGGTCATCAGTTAACTCTGTAATTTTTGGAAACTTGTCGGATGTAACGTTGAGCGTGTCGAGTAATTTCCCCATCTCCGCAAGCATAGTTAAAATAGCTGACTGTCTGTCATATAGAGCTGCGATATAAGAACGATTTGATTGAAATGCTTCATTTTCAGCGTCAAGCACATCAAGTAACGTTCTTTGGCCAATATCAAACTGGTCTTTATAGGCATATTTTACTTTATTAGATGACTCTTTATGACTAGCAAGAGAAGGGATCTTATTTTGTAAAACCTGCACATTGTTATAAGCAACTTGAAGGTTTTGTCTGATTTCAATACAGGTTTGGTCGCGCTGATATTTAGCAACATTAATCTCTTGATAGGCTTGATCAAGATTCGCACTGTCTAAGCCACCATTGTATAAATTGTAGCGAATATCTATACCAACTCTTGCCTCAGAGCGAGTTTCATTTAAACCTAACTCATCTCTATCTTGCATTCCGTAGCGTGCAGATAAATCTACATTAGGATGAAATGCGGAGCGTTGTGAATCAGCATTCGCTTTTTGCGCTTCGATATTATACAGAGACGCGTAAAAGTTAGGGCTGCTTTTGTAAGCTATATCAAGTGCTTGATTGATGGTGATGGGAATTGCATCATCACTTAGTCTTGCTTTTGCAGTTCCTTTTGTTGGCAGCTCTCCAACAATGCGTAAATAGCGAGCACTTACATCATGCAAGTTTGCATACTCTGTCATAACATTCGATTGCGCAAGCGAGAGGCGACCATTAATTTGTTCAAGATCTGCTGCTCTAGCAACACCAGCACCAACGCTTTGCTCTATTTGCTGATAGACAGCCTCGTGCTCTTTTAAGTTATTTTCAGCAAGCTCAACTAACTCAGTGAACTTTTGCACATCTAGGTAAGCAATACTTGCCTGAAGTGCAATTTTTTCAGCTTGATCAAGTAGTTCAAAATAACGTATCAGTTGAATTCGTTCAAAGCGTTTAACTGTGTTCGATGTTCTAAAACCATCGTATAGCATTTGCCCTAATGTGAGCTCTGCGGTATTGCGGTTGTATTCATCTTCAATACCGTAGTTACGTTTTTCATAACCTGCACTCGCGGATACATCGACGGTTGGTAAATAACCTGAACGAGCAGCATCAATGCCATACATTGATGCTTTAAATGCATGCCAAGCTTGTTGTACTTCTGGGTTAGATGAAATTGCTTTATCAGATACATAATGCAAAGGCATTACAGAGGTTTGTTCTGCTTGTGCGTCGAATACACTTCCATTCGCTGCAAACATTAAAATAAGTAAAGCGCTGAGCTTTTTGCTAGTGAACTGCTTGCTTATAGCCATATGATCCTCTTTTTAGACTAAATTTTATTCACGCTAAGTTAAGGTTTAGCCAACAATTTCAAATACTGCAAATGATACTTTTGTGTTGCTTTTAGTTTTTTATTAATTGTTTTGTTTATTCGAATATTAGTTAAATAGTGCTGTTTTTTAGTGTTCACCTGTACCATAGTCCAGTAACAAAGTGTTACTTGCTGGCTAAGCTTAAGTTATACAAATGTATTACTCATAGTTTGAGGAAAAGCAAATGGACGCAAATCAATTACTGGTTATTGATGTACAAGGTTCTGCAGGCTTAGTGCAAGCGGATGGTTCTATAAAAGCCCTCTCAGTTGGCGATGTCATAACGGTAGGAGATACTGTTGTTACCGCAGATAACTCGACCATATTAATTGATGTACAAGGAGAGTCGTTGGCGATCCCTGCCAATAAATCAGTGACTATAACCCCTGACTTGCTAGCAAAAGAGACGCAAGATAACTCAGAGAATACCCTTTTCGATGATAGTATCGACGAAGCCATTGCAAGTTTAAATCAACCCAATCAACTAACCCCAGAGCAACAAACAGGCACTGATATCAGTGATTTTTTAGATGCGCTTGAAGGGGGGGGAGACATTTTAGATAATTTAGAGGCGACGGCTGCTGGTGGAGGCGGTGGTGCTGCATCTGGCGGAGGCACCTCGTTTGTAGAGCTAGCACGTATCGCTGAAGGTATCGACCCATCTAGTTTAGCATTTGATGACAGCTTTAACGCTGATAACACTGGCATTTTCTCTCCTAGAGATACAACCGATGGTGTTGTACCAGATGATGAGTTAATTGCAACATTGAGTGTCAATGAATTAGGTCTTACTAATAATCCACAACCAGTTATATCAGGTACATCTGAAAACCTAGTAGGACAAACGGTCACGGTGACAGTAACCGACGCGAATGGTAATACCCAAGTTGTGACTGTTGTAGTCCAACCAGATGGTACTTTTGTAACCCCACCACTTGACCCATTACCTGATGGTCCAATCACTGTCGATGTGGTTGCTCTTGATCCAAATGGTGACCCTGTATCAGATAATATAGGCGCAAGTATTGATACTGTCGCGCCAGTTGTAACGATTGATACACTTACTGATTCAGCGATTCAAAATGTACTAATTACTGGCACAGTGTCTGGTATCAGCAGTGGTGATACTGTCACTATCACTGTTACAGACAGCGCAGGACAAGTTCAGGTAATAGCGACGCAAGTAGATGATCAAGGAAATTGGAGTATTACGACTGAAGCACTTGCTGAGGGACTTTATACAGTCGTTGCATCGGCAGTTGATGAGGCTGGCAATGAAGGCAGTGATAGTGAAAATGGTCTAGTCGATCTGACTGCTCCCGTTATAAGTATTGACACCATCGGCGAAACAAATGATACCACGCCAACTATTTCAGGAACGGTAAGTGGAGTCACTGTTGGTAGTGAAATCACTGTCGTGATTACTGGCGCAGATAATACAGTGCAAACCGTAACTGCAATTGTTGCCGAAGATGGTAGTTGGATCGTTGATGTGCCTGATGCACTTGTTGAAGGTGAGTTTACTGTAACTGCAACAGCCGTTGATATTGCTGGAAATGAGGCGCAAGCAACGACCACTGGTGTTATTGATAATACAGCGCCTGTGATTAGTATCACGCCAATTGATGATACGCAGGACACTACGCCAAATATCAGTGGTAATGTTGTTGGTGTTCAACAAGGCACACTTGTTACCGTTGTTGTCACTGATATTAATGGTCAAGTTCAAACATTAACAACGGTAACCGATGCTGATGGGAATTGGAGTTTAGATGTTGTCGCAGATCTTGCAGAAGGGATTTTTGACGTAAGTGCATCCGTAACTGATGCAGCCGGAAATACAGCTCAAGCTGACACCCAAGGGGTTGTTGACTTGACGGCTCCTGACATAACGTTAACAGCTATTGCCAATACAAATGATACAACGCCAACCTTTGTCGGGCGAGTTGAAGGGGTGCCAGAGGGCACCGAAGTTACAATACAAGTTGTTGATAGTAATGGTCAGTCGCAAACGTTGACGGCGCTTGTTCTTGCTGATGGCAGTTATAGTGTTGATGCAATAAGCCCTTTGCCTGAAGGCAGTTTTACGGCAATTGCTACCGTTAGTGATGCTGCGGGTAACTCAGCATCTGCAAATACGACAGGTACTGTCGCATTTTCTCCTATTTCAATCACAATTGATTCTATTGCTGATAGTAATGACACAACACCATTGCTGAGTGGGCAAACCGATGGCGTAGCTACTGGAACGACAATTTCGCTGACAATTACAGCAAGTGATGGGCGGATTATTAATTTACTCGCAATCACTCAAGCTGATGGAAGTTGGTCTATTCAATTGACAGAGCCTTTACCTGAAGGAGATTTTACAGTTGTCGCATCGGTATTAGATCCTCAAGGTAATGAAGCACAAGCAACCGCGATTGGTAATGTAGATTTAACAGTCAGTATTAATTTCATTATTGATACTAATGACACGACTCCAAGTGTATCTGGTTCAACACAAGATGTTGAACCAGGCGCAGTCGTTACTGTTACATTTACAGGAAGTGATGGAGCGACTGAAACTTTACAAGTTATTACCGATGCAAACGGTAATTGGACTGTTGAAGCAAGTACTGCATTGGCTGAAGGTCAATTCACAGTCACCGCGACAGTAACCGATGAAGTGGGTAATACAGCGACAGCAACAGAAATAGGGGTCATTGATTTAACCGATCCTACTATTTCAATCAATCCTTTAAATGATACTAATGACACAACTCCACTAATTTCAGGATCTGTTGCAGATGTACCAGTAGGAACGACAGTTACGTTAGTCATTACAGATAGTAATGGTGTTGTGCAAACGATAACAACCACCACAAATGCACAAGGTGTATGGCAAGTCGAAACTTTAAATGAGCTTGCTGAGGGAGATTATACTGTCACTGCAAGCGCAAGCGACGAAGCGGGTAACACCAGTTCAGCAACAGCGACTGGCACAATAGATTTAACTGCACCAATTATTAATATTAATGCAATTGCTGATAGTAATGACACCACGCCGACAATATCTGGCACAACACAAGGGTTAAATGCTGGTAGCACAGTTACAGTCACGGTTACCGACAGTAATGGGAGTGCACAAGTATTTGCAACTGTTACAAATGCCGATGGCAGCTGGTCGATTAATATTGATCAAGAGCTAGCTGAAGGCGAGTTCACTGTTGTTGCGCAAACTCAAGATGAAGCAGGAAATAGCGCACAAGACATTGAAACGGGTGTGATTGATTTAACTGCACCTACCATCACAATTGATGAGTTTAACGATTCTAATGATGTTACACCCATTATTTCAGGTGTTGTATCAGGGGTTGATGCTGGCTCGGTTGTTACGATCATACTCGTTGATAGTAATGGAAATCAGCAAATACTGACGACCACAGTTAATGCAGATAGCAGCTGGCAAGTTGGTGCAAATCAAGTGTTGGCTGAGGGTGAGTTTACAATTACCGCAACAGTGAGTGATCCTGCTGGTAATCAAGCTCAAGATACGACGACAGGGATCATTGATCTAACCGCGCCAATTATAAGCCTTGATAACTTAGGAAGTAGTGCTGACAACACACCTACAATTTCAGGCACAGCGCAAGGCGTTGCAGCAGGCACACCGGTCACTTTAGTTGTCACAGATGCAAATGGCAATAGTCAGACGTTTACTGCAATCACTAATGATAATGGTGTATTTAGTGCAGACGTACCAGGCAGCCTTGCTGATGGGCAATACACGGTTACCGCTACGGTATCTGACTTAGCTGGTAATCAAGCCTCGGATTCAGAAACGGGTACGGTGGATAGTTCATCTTTAACTATCTTAATTGATGCGTTAGGCGAAACAAACGACACAACACCCAGTATTTCAGGTTCAACATTAAATGCAACAGCAGGTGATGTGGTCACGGTGGTGATTGTTCCTGCTTTGGGTTCAAGCCAAACATTTACAACAACAGTTGATGCAAATGGAGATTGGAGTATCAATGTATCAGATGAACTTGCAGAGGGTGAGTTTACGATTGATGCCACTGTTACCGACCAATTTGGTAATACCGCAAATGATTCGATCACCGCAGTGGTTGATACGACTGCACCGCTTATTAGCATAGATACCATAGGCGCTATCAATGACAGTACGCCTCTAATTTCAGGCAGCTCACAAGGAGCGACGGCAGGTAATACAGTAACAGTTACTGTTGTCGACTCTCAAAATAATAGCCAAACCTATACGACAACTGTTGATGCTGATGGAAATTGGGCAGTGCCTGTTACAAGTGCAGTGTCGCAAGGGGAATTTACTGTAACAGCCAGCATCACTGATAATGCAGGTAATACAGGCACGGATACTGAAGTTGGTACGTTCGATGGAATTAATCCTTTATTAACGTTAGATTTTGATCCTTTGACTAATGACAGTACGCCGTTGATCACAGGCACAACTGATGTCACTGCAGGCAGTATTGTTACTGTCAACGTTACTGACAGCGATGGCGTGGTACAAACGCTTTCTGCGGTTGTGGCTGCGGACGGAAGCTGGTCAATCAGCCCTAATACGCCTCTAGCTGAAGGGGCGTTCACGGTGACAGCAAGTGTAGAGGATGAATCTGGCAATCAAACGCAAATCACTCAAAACGGTGTTGTTGATCTCACTGCTCCAATTATTACGATTGACAATTTGGGAACGGTCAACGATACAACGCCTACAATTAGCGGACAAACGAATGAGCCTGCGGGTAGTATCGTTACGGTTGTTGTCTCAGATGGTATTAACAGCTATGAATTTAGCGCAACCGTTAATGCTGATGGCAGTTGGTCTGGGGATGTGCCTGCAGAATTAGACGATGGCAACATCAATGTTACAGCGTCAATAACTGATGCTGCAGGCAATCAGGCCCAAGCAACGAATAGCTTTATTTTAAATAGTGCTGCGCCTAGCATTGCAATAGATGCAATCAACGAAACCAATGACACAACGCCAACTATAAGTGGCACCTCAGATGCCCCTAATGGCAGCGTCATAACTATAATTGTTGAAGACAGTAATAACAACAGCCAACAGCTTACTGCAACAGTGCAGAATGGTCAGTGGAGTGTAGAGATACAGCAAGCTTTAAGTGAAGGCACATTTACTGTTAATGCGTCAGTAACAGTTGATGGCTTGACCAGTGATGCTGCTGCTCAAGGCGTAATTGATGTAACAGCGCCGACAGTCAGTATTGATGCCTTAGTAGATAGCAACGATGTAACTCCGATCATTACGGGTCAGACGTCAGGTTTGGCGGCTGGTAGTGTCGTAACACTCACAATTACTGACAGTGCAGGAGCCGTTCAGACAGCATCTGTTGTTATCTCGCAAGATGGTTCATGGTCAGCAGAAGTTAGCAATGCGCTGGCTGAAGGACAGTATTCTGTATTAGCTGAGGTGGTAGATAATGCAGGCAATGAAGCGAGCGACTCTCAATTAGGTATCATCGATTTATCTGCGCCTACAATTAGCATTGATGCTATTGCCGATACAAATGACGTTACACCTACTCTAACGGGTCAAACAACAGGTGTACCGCAAGGCACGCAGGTAACTTTATTAATAACAGATAGTTCGGGTAATACCCAAACTTTAACTACTACCACATTAGCTGATGGATCATGGTCTGTTGATGCTGAGGTTATTATTGCTGAAGGAAGCTTCACTGTTGAAGCATCTGTGAGTGATGTTGCTGGAAACTCTGCTTCAACCTCGGCAACCGGTTTAATTGATTTAACAGCCCCTACTATTAGTGTTGATCCATTGTCAGATAGTGCTGATGTAACACCGCTGATCAGTGGTGTAGCGAATGGTGTGGCAACAGGTACAATTGTTAATTTAGAAATCACCGATAGTGCTGGTAATGTTCAAACAGCGACAGCGATTGTTCAAGCGGACGGCAGCTGGTCTGTTGAGCCTAGCGTAGCAATTGCTGAAGGAGAATTTACTGTTGTTGCTACAGTACAAGATACTGCAGGAAATCAAGGATCTGACACCGCAACGGGTAATATCGATACCACAGCACCAAGTGTATTCATTGATCCTCAAAATATCACAAATGATACAACCCCAGTATTCTCAGGACAAAGCTCAGGCGTTCCTGTAGGTACTGAGGTTAGACTAACGGTTACCGACAGTGCTGGTAATATTCAAACTTTAATTGCTATTACTACTGCTGACGGAAGCTGGTCAGTTGCTGCAACTGAAGTACTTGCCGAGGGTAATTACACTATTGAAGCAGAAGTTTCAGATGCGGCAGGTAATACTGGCACCGATAGTGCCACTGGTGAAATCGACATTACCGCACCGACGATTAGCCTTGATACCTTGGCCGATAGTAATGATGTGACACCGCTGATTAGTGGGCAAACCACTGGAGCGGCAGTGGGCAGCTTAGTGCTGCTTACTATCACTGACAGTGCCGGTAATGTACAAAGTGCGACAGCGACGGTGCAAGCGGATGGCAGTTGGTCTGTTGAGCCAAGTACGGCATTAGCCGAAGGTGATTATACCGTGGTGGCCACCGTGAGCG
>NZ_JADILN010000061.1:0-300 GCF_015278155.1 Pseudoalteromonas simplex | reverse complement strand
GAAGTAGTGTGAATAAATGGGTTTCTAGTTACCTAGAGTATGGGCTTGATGGTTTAGACAATAAGCCTATTCAAGGACGTCCATCAAGGCTGCAACAGCGGCAACTTGAACAACTGTCTGAATTTATAAAGCGCACGAACACAGAACTTCGCGGTGGCCGCCTTACCGGTGAAGACATTGTGCATTACATTCACACTGAATTTGGTGTTCATTACCACTTAAATCATGTCTATAAAATTCTAAAGCAACTTGGCTTTAGTTGGATCACAAGCCGCTCTAAACACCCAAAACAATCATTAC
>NZ_JADILN010000007.1:0-170098 GCF_015278155.1 Pseudoalteromonas simplex | reverse complement strand
ACAAGCCTCTGATTTGATTAGCCAGCTGTCGTTTCTGCTTTTCAGCTAACGCACGCATTCGCTCTATCGACTGTAAGCTTTGTTGTGCTTGTGTCAGTGATTTACACGGGCGAACATTGGGTGAGAAAGAAGCCGCAGCTATTGCAATAACATCATTTGCATCTGTTTTCTGGCCAACTCTAAATGCTTTGACAAATCGAGGATCTAGAATCACGACTTCATGACCAACACTACGCGCTTTACGTGCCCAATAATGAGCACCACCACACGATTCCATAACAACTTTACAACGAGGAGAAGTGGTGAGTATCGACAGTAACTCTTTTCTGCTCACCGCTTTATTACTTTGTAGGTTTTGATAAAAAAACTTACCGACTTGAAAAACATTTTTTGCCAAGTCGATGCTAATTAGGTTAAATTTTGACATGTATGGATTCCTTATTGGTAAAAGTAATTGTCCAATCTCTTTATACCGTACTCACCCTATTTGGGGGAGGAGTCCATACATCTCCTACTGAGTGATTCGATCACTCCCCTTGCAGCTTTACTCATATCAAAACTTTTTATACATCCCTTGGCTTTGTGGTGCGACAAACTTGTAGCCAAGCTTTTCGTAAAAGCCAGGTTTGTCAGCGACCATAGTGACGTAACTACCTTCATAAGCGGCAGATTCGATGTAGCGGTCAACATGTTCCATAATGACACGCCCTAACCCTTGCCCTTGATATTCAGGTGATACAGCAATATCAACCACTTCAAAATTACAGCCGCCATCACCAATAACGCGGCCCATGCCAATCAACTCATCGTTTTTACGAATACAAATAGCATAAAGAGAGTTTGGTAACCCCGCCTTTGCAGCCGCTAATGAACGTGCTGATAAGCCAGCTTTAAGGCGCATATCACAGTATTCTTCTGCGCTTGGTAGCTGCTCTATTAGACTGTACTCCATAAAAGCTCCTTATAACTTGCATTACCTTTAACGTTAACAAAAAAGGCGCCAGTAGGCGCCTTTTATTTAACTCAGTTTGCTAATTATTCAGCAGCTTGAGTCGCTTTTGGTACTTGCACTTCAGCTTGTGCTTTTAGTGCTGCAATAAATACCATGTAGTTTTTATTCACTTGAGCCATCGTGATGTTTTGCTTTTGTTGCTCATTAATCTCAACATCAGCTGCTGGATTAACTGCTTTTAGCGCGACAATTGCCGCATCGCCATTGTTTAGGTCAACAACTTCAACCTCTGGTGCACCTTGTGGGTGAGCCATTTTGAAAGCTTGTTGAACAATAGCTGGTGACACTGTGTAAGCTTGACGAGCAAGTGCAGCTTCTTGGCGTACTGTTAGGCCTTCAGCTTGTGCAACTTCGTTTAGGCTCTTACCAGCTTCGATCTCAGCGTATAGAGTGCGTGCTTTTTCTTTAGCAAGCTCAGATGCTTTTTGTGAAACTAACGTCGCTTTAATTTGCTCAGACACATCTGCTAGTGCTTTCGTAGTCGCAGCTTTGTGATCGTTTACACGAACAACAACAGCATGTTCATCACCTACTTCAATTACTTCTGAGTTCATGCGATCTTCTAACACTTCAGGTGAGAAAATAGCAGTAACAACTTGTGGGTTGTTTAGCGGCTCAGGTAATGCATTGCGAGTCACAAGTTCTGTTTTCTGCACTTCAACGCCTGCTGCTTCTGCTGCATCAATTAAAGTATCTGAAATTTCGAACGCAAGCTCACCCATTTGAGTTTGCTTTTCATAGAACGCATTAATTTTCTTAGTACGCTCAAGTTCAGCGCGAAGCTCATCTTTTACGTCAGCATATGGTTTAACTTGCTGTGTTTGAATATCAGTAAGTTTGATGATGTGATAACCAAACTCTGATTCTACAACGTCAGAAATGTCACCTTTGCTTTCAAGTGCATACGTTGCATCTTCAAACGCAGGATCCATCATGTCACGTTCAATCCAGTCTAGGTCGCCGCCCATTTCTGCACTCACTACGTCATCAGAAGATGACTCAGCTAGCTCAGCAAAATCAGCACCGTTTTGTAACTGCGTTAGTAGCTCTTCAGCTTTCGCTTTTGCTGCATCATCGTCTTCGCTGTTATCAATTAAGATGTGCGATACACGACGTTTTTCAGGCTCAACATATTGGGCACTGTTTTGATCATAGTAAGCTTTGATATCTTCTTCTGAAACACTTGAATCAAGCGTTAAGCTCGCTGCATTTAAGTCAATGTAGCTTACAGACACTTGCTCTGGTGCTAAGAATTGCGGTTGATTCAACTCATAGTAATCAGCAATTTCTTGCTCTGTTACTTCGATACCAGCTTGTAATGATTCTTTAGCAACAACTAAGTAATCAATACTGCGCGTTTGCTGTTGTAGAGCAACGCTGTTGTTTAATTCATTTTCTAAGATGAAATCTGTACCAGCAACGGCACCCACTAATTGGCTGCGTGTCATATCTTCACGTAAATATTCACGGAAAGCATCTGGTTGGAAATTCATTTGACGAATAACTTGTAAGTAACGGTCGTTGCTAAACTGGCCGCCTACTTGGAAGTAAGGCATTTCTAAAATTGCTTTACGAACACTTTCGTCGCTTACACGAAGACCTAATTCTGCCGCTAGTTGAGTTTGCAATTCTTGTTGTACTAAACGGTCGATTACGCCTTGGCGAATTTGTGCCATGTAATTTGGATCAGCAGCGATTTGTGCGAAGTATTCACCAAATTGTTGTTCTAAACGGTTACGTTCGTTTTGGTATGCACGGCTGAATTCGGTTTGGCTAATTTTAACTCCATTTACTTCTGCAACGGGTTGCTCTGTGGTTTGTCCTAAATAACCACCGATCCCAGCTAAAGCAAAAGATAAAATCACCGCGCCTAAAATAATTTTGGCTGCAGGTCCCTGCGAACCTTCTCTGATTTTCTCAAGCATTTATCTATCTCTATTCTGATCAGGTACAAATTAACCCTGCTCATGTAAAAAAAGCGTATCTTACCAGATACGCTTTTTCACTTGAAGTAACTGGTGATAAGTTACCTAAATTCAATTTAAGTGTGATTAGGTATCTCTCACCAACTAATCTTTAATGATTAGTTTACTGCGTCTTTCAGCGCTTTACCTGCTTTGAAAGAAGGAATGTTTGCTGCAGCAATCTGGATAGTCTCACCAGTTTGCGGGTTACGACCTGAACGCGCTGCACGCTCACGTACAGAGAAAGTACCAAAGCCAACTAGCGCTACTGAATCGCCATCTTTAAGAGCGCCTGAAACAGCCTCGATGAATGAATCTAGTGCACGACCTGCAGCCGCTTTAGAAATGTCAGCGTCAGCTGCGATTTGATCGATTAATTGAGATTTATTCACAATATCATCCTCTTTCATTGTTATTATCAAGAGCGATTGTTTTTATAAAAAATAACATCACTGTTTTGAAAATTTATGAGCAAATTAAGTTTATGCTCAGTTTATTATATTTTTCTCAACCCTAGGCCACATAAGGCCTAGGCTTGAAAACTAGTGCTTAACTTATCATACCCTTTGTATTTGAAAAGCCCCTAAATGCACTTTTTTGCGGTTTTTTACTGGTTTTTTTCAGTTTCGACAGAAAAACTCTCTACTGGGTGCTTCAAAGCCAGTTTTAAAACGTCATCAATCCATGTAACTGGGTGAATTTCAAGGCCCTCTAATACGTTGTCTGGGATCTCTTTTAAGTCACGTTCGTTAATTTTTGGAATAATTACGGTTTTAATTCCACCACGATGCGCTGCCAGTAGCTTTTCTTTTAAGCCACCAATTGGTAATACTTCACCACGTAATGTGATTTCACCTGTCATTGCTACATCTGAGCGCACTGGATTACCCGTTAAGCTCGATACCAAACCAGTTACCATGGCAATACCAGCACTTGGGCCATCTTTTGGTGTTGCACCTTCTGGCACGTGAACATGAATGTCACGTTTCTCATAGAAGTCGCTATTAATGCGAAGTTTTTCAGCACGATTACGAACAACCGTCATCGCAGCCTGAATTGACTCTTGCATTACATCACCAAGCGAACCTGTGTAAGTTAGCTTGCCTTTACCTGGTACAGCTGCTGATTCAATAGTCAGTAAATCACCACCTACTTCAGTCCACGCAAGACCCGTTACTTGGCCAATACGGTCACCGTCTTCAGCTTTACCATAATCAAAGCGTTGTACGCCTAAGAACTCTTCAAGGTTGTTATCGTCGATAAGGACCTTTTTAGTGTCTTTATCAAGCAGGATGTTTTTAACTGCTTTACGGCATAGTTTTGACACTTCACGCTCTAAGTTACGAACGCCCGCTTCACGTGTGTAGTAGCGGATAATGCCAATAATTGCGCTGTCAGCAATTTCAACTTCATGCTCTTTTAAACCATTGCGCTTAACTTGTTTTGGAATCAAGTGCTGTTTAGCAATGTTTAGCTTCTCGTCTTCGGTGTAACCCGAAAGGCGAATAACTTCCATACGGTCTAATAACGGACCTGGGATATTAAAGCTATTTGATGTTGCCACAAACATCACGTCAGATAGGTCGTAATCAACTTCTAAGTAGTGATCAGCAAAATGGCTGTTTTGCTCAGGATCAAGTACTTCAAGTAATGCTGATGCAGGGTCGCCACGCATATCTGATGACATCTTATCGATTTCATCTAATAAAAATAATGGGTTCTTTACGCCAACTTTAGTCATATTCTGGATTAACTTACCAGGCATAGAACCAATATAAGTACGACGGTGACCGCGGATTTCCGCTTCATCACGAACGCCACCTAATGCCATACGCACATATTTACGACCTGTAGAGCGTGCGATTGACTGACCAAGTGAAGTCTTACCTACACCAGGAGGACCGACTAAACATAAAATTGGGCCTTTAAGCTTATTAGTGCGCTGTTGTACCGCTAGATACTCAATAATACGCTCTTTAACTTTATCTAAGCCGTAATGGTCACTATCTAAAATCTTTTGTGCGCCAGCTAAGTCTTTTTTCACCTTAGAGCGTTTTTTCCAAGGTACATTGATTAGCGTATCAATATACGAGCGCACGACGGTTGCTTCCGCTGACATCGGCGACATCATTTTTAATTTAGATAACTCAGCGTTTGCTTTCTCTTGCGCTTCTTTAGGCATACCAGACTCTTCGATGCGTTTTTTAATTGCTTCGAATTCATCGGGTACATCATCAAGTTCGCCAAGCTCTTTTTGAATCGCTTTCATTTGCTCGTTGAGGTAATACTCACGCTGCGACTTTTCCATCTGCTTTTTCACGCGAGTACGGATTTTTTTCTCAACTTGCAGTAAGTCAATCTCGCCTTCCATCAGCGCCATTAAGTATTCAAGACGCTCAGTCACATCGGCAATCTCAAGCACTTTTTGCTTTTCAGGTACCTTAAGCGGCATGTGTGCTGCCATGGTATCAGCAAGACGCGCAGCTTCATCAATGCCAGACACAGAAGTAAGTACTTCAGGTGGGATCTTCTTATTAAGCTTTACATAGCCTTCAAATTGGCTAATTGCGCTGCGAATAAAGATATCTTGTTCTTGCTCGTCGATATGGCTTGATTCGATGAACTGTGCTTCAGCCACAAAGAAATCATCGTTATCTAAAAACGTTTCAACGCTTGCACGTTGTGTGCCTTCAACAAGCACTTTAACAGTGCCATCAGGTAACTTTAATAACTGAAGTACTGTGGCAATGGTGCCAACACGGTAGATATCATCTTGCTGCGGATCATCAACAGAGGCGTCTTTTTGCGCCACTAGGAAAATTTGTTTGTCCTTGTCCATCGCCGCTTCTAAGCATTTTATTGATTTTTCACGACCAACAAATAGCGGGATCACCATGTGTGGATAAACCACTACATCGCGCAGTGCCAACACGGGGATTTCGACTCGATCTGTTCTCTCAAGCGTCATTATATTCTCTTCGCACTTCATTTATTTTAAAGATTACTCAAGTATATGGGGATATGTAAGGGAAAGTTCAACATATTTATAAAAAAAGGAGCCTTTGGCTCCTTTTTCGTGTTCAACTGCTTAACTTTTAAACTATTACAGCTTTATTCTGATGCAGCTTTGTCTTGGTTACCGCTTTGGTAAATCAAAATTGGGTCTGATTCACCTTTAATAACGGTTTCATCAATAACCACTTTGCTAACATCATCCATCGAAGGTAATTCATACATAGTATCAAGTAATACACCTTCAACGATTGAACGCAAGCCACGAGCACCAGTCTTACGCTCCATTGCTTTATGAGCAATTGCGCTAAGTGCATCTTCGCGGAACTCAAGCTCAACATCTTCCATCGCAAACAATGCAGAGAACTGTTTAGTTAATGCATTTTTTGGTTCGCTAAGAATTTGAATAAGCGCTGCTTCATCTAGTTCTGTTAATGTCGCAACAACTGGAAGACGACCAATGAACTCAGGGATTAAACCGTATTTCACTAAATCTTCTGGTTCAACATCTTTAAATGTTTCACTTAAGCTACGGCTACCTGATGATTGCTTAACTTCAGCACCAAAACCAATACCGGTATTTTTATGGCTGCGTTGTTCAATCACTTTATCTAGGCCTGCAAACGCACCGCCACAGATAAATAGGATCTTAGATGTATCAACTTGCAAGAATTCTTGCTGTGGATGCTTACGGCCGCCTTGTGGTGGTACAGATGCAACCGTCCCTTCAATTAGCTTAAGTAAGGCTTGTTGTACACCTTCGCCCGATACGTCACGGGTGATCGATGGATTGTCAGACTTACGAGAAATCTTGTCGATTTCATCGATGTAAACAATACCACGTTGTGCTTTTTCTACGTCGTAATCACATTTTTGCAGTAGCTTTTGAATGATGTTTTCAACGTCTTCACCTACATAACCTGCTTCAGTTAGTGTCGTTGCATCCGCCATCGTGAATGGTACATCAAGTAAACGGGCCATGGTTTCAGCAAGTAATGTTTTACCACTACCTGTAGGACCGATTAGTAGAATATTACTCTTACCAAGCTCAATATCCGCATTGATTGTTTGATTGCGTAAACGTTTGTAGTGATTGTATACCGCAACCGACAGCACTTTTTTCGCGTGGTCTTGGCCAATCACGTAATCATCTAAGTGATTACGAATTTCTTTCGGCACAGGCAGTTTATCAGACGCATTATGCTTCGGCGCAATGTCTTTGATTTCTTCCCTGATAATATCGTTACACAGCTCAACACATTCATCGCAAATATATACTGAAGGACCAGCAATTAGTTTGCGAACTTCGTGCTGGCTTTTGCCGCAGAAAGAGCAGTATAACAATTTATTACTTTTGTCGCCGTCTGTAGGAGTGTCAGACATTCAGCTACCTCATTTATTACGTTGGCAGTAGCACTAGGCCACTGCTAATTCACTATGTTTAACTATATCAAAGAATATTAGTTTTCGCATAGTAAAGGGTGATAGCTAACAATACGTTATTATTAGCTATTCAGATTACTTCGATTCGCGGCTTGAAAATACTGAATCAACTAGGCCGTATTCAACCGCTTCGCTTGCGCTCATGAAGTTGTCGCGATCGGTATCACGAGAAACCACATCGAGTGGCTGGCCAGTATGTTCAGCCATTAAACGGTTTAGCTTATCTTTAATTGATAAGATTTCACGGGCATGAATTTCAAAGTCAGATGCCTGACCTTGGAAACCACCTAATGGTTGGTGGATCATTACACGTGAGTTAGGTAAACAAAAACGCTTACCTTTAGCACCACCTGATAGCAAAAATGCACCCATGCTTGCCGCTTGGCCAACACAAATTGTGCTTACATCAGGCTTGATAAAATTCATTGTATCGTAAATTGCCATACCCGCAGTCACAGAACCGCCTGGCGAATTGATATAAAGATAAATATCTTTTTCTGGGTTTTCTGATTCTAAAAACAGCATTTGCGCAAGAATCAAATTAGCCATGTTATCTTCTACTTGGCCAGTTAAGAAAATAATGCGCTCTTTTAAAAGACGTGAGTAAATATCATATGAGCGCTCACCTTTAGCTGTTTGTTCGACAACCATAGGGACTAGTGCGTTTAGAGGGTCTATCATACCGCTATTCATTCTTATTTAATTCCTTATCCGCTGCGACTCATCCTTACTATAAGGAAAGCACATTTATACTAATGTAAATTAAGCTGTCTATTCAATCTTTATAACTATATAGGAACTTATCAGAACAAATTCAATCCTCGTCGAAAAAAGTTCTGAAATAACATCAGTATTGTTGGTTTTTTTGAAACTGATACCACAAACTAAAATGGCCCGAGTACGCTGTATAAATACAGGGTAACACGAGCCATTTAATCGCTAGCGAGAGCTTAAGTCAATGACTTATTAAGCACCTTGCTGTGGATTCATGATGTCGTCGAATGCTTTTTCAACGTCAGTCACGTTTGCTTTAGCTAGGATAGCTTCAACTGCTTGCTCTTCCATCGCTACGTTGCGCATTTGCTGCATAAGCTGATCGTTTGCTTTGTAGTACTCTACTACTTCAGTTGGATCTTCGTATGCAGAAGCTACAGTTGCGATTAACTCTTCAACTTTAGCGTCGTCAACTTTAAGCTCGTTCGCTTTAATTACTTCACCTAGTAATAGGCCAGTCTTAACGCGAGTTACAGCTTGCTCGTGGAATAATTCAGCTGGAAGCTCAGGCATGTTTTTAGCGTCGCCACCGAAACGTTGTGCAGCTTGCTGACGTAGTGCATCAATTTCTTGATCTACTAGCGCTTTTGGCACTTCGATTTCGTTGTTAGCTAAAAGACCTTTGATAGCTTGATCTTTAACGTTAGCTTTAACTGCTTGGTCAAGCTCACGTGTCATGTTCTTTTTAACTTCTTCTTTAAGAGCGTCAACACCGCCTTCAGCTACACCGAATTTAGTTGCGAACTCGTCGTTAAGCTCAGGAAGCTCTTGAGTTTCAACTTTCTTAACAGTGATTGCGAAAGTAGCTGCTTTACCTTTAAGGTTTTCAGCGTGGTACTCTTCAGGGAAAGTTACTTCAGCAACAACGTCTTCGCCCGCTTTTTTGCCAACGATGTTGTCTTCGAAACCTGGGATCATACGACCTTGACCAAGTTCTAGTGGGAAGTCTTCAGCTTTACCGCCTTCGAACTCTTCGCCTTCGATAGAACCAACGAAGTCGATAGTTACACGATCGTTCTCGCCAGCAGCTGCGTCAACTTCAGCCCAAGAAGCGTGTTGCTTACGTAGAGTTTCTAGCATGTTAGCTAGGTCTTCGTCAGTTACAGATACAGCTGGCTTTTCAACAGCGATTTTATCTAAACCTTGGATTTCAACTTCTGGGTAAACTTCGAAAGTTGCATCGAATTCTAAATCTTTACCAGCTTCTAACGCTTTAGGAGCGAAAGTAGGTGAACCAGCTGGGTTAATTTTTTCAGAAACGATTGCTTCGATGTAGTTGCGTTGCATTAATTCGCCAGCAACTTCTTGACGTACTGCAGCACCGTAACGCTTGTTGATGATAGACGCTGGTACTTTACCAGGACGGAAACCATCGATACGCTGGGTTTTAGACAGTTGTTGTAAGCGTTTTTTTACTTCAGTCTCAACGTTCTCTGCAGGAACGGTGATGGTCAGACGGCGCTCAAGGCCTTGAGTCGTCTCAACAGAAACTTGCATGATTTACCTCAATCTTCAATTTTGGCGACTGTTCGCCTTCCTTACAAACAAGGTGATCTCCATGAGTGATAGCAAGTTTTAACGCTGAAAATTTCAACTTAAAACGGCGCATTGTAACCATGAGATACCATTGCTGCTTTGCCCCTATGGGCACTATGTTAAACAATAGACGCGGCATTATAACCTAATATTTATGATAGTCGAGTCTGGGGGGCAATTATTTGGCGTATATAGCAGCAATCAGCGTTTAAATGCGTAAAAAACGAACGCAACAAAATAACAAAGGAGAATTAAGCTGAATTAAAGGATGTATTTAGAAATTTAGAAGTGGTCGGCGATGCAGGATTTGAACCTGAGACTGAATTGGATATACCCAAACCAATCGTTCTTTGACCATAATTCTTTAAAAGTGGTCGGCGATGCAGGATTTGAACCTGCGACCCCTTGGACCCAAACCAAGTGCGCTACCAAACTGCGCTAATCGCCGATACTGAGAGAAGTTTTGAAAATAAATACCGCTTATTAAAAGTGGTCGGCGATGCAAAATTTGCACCTTCGACTGAATTGGATATACCCAAACCAATCGTTCTTTGACCTTGAACTTTCCAAAAGTGGTCGGCGATGCAGGATTTGAACCTGCGACCCCTTGGACCCAAACCAAGTGCGCTACCAAACTGCGCTAATCGCCGATATCTTAGAGTAAATTGGGGTGACTGATGGGGCTCGAACCCACGACAACCGGAATCACAATCCGGGGCTCTACCAACTGAGCTACAATCACCACGGCATTTACATATTTTCAAATGGCGCACCCGGAAGGATTCGAACCTTCGACCAACGCCTTAGAAGGGCGTTGCTCTATCCAGCTGAGCTACGGGCGCATCGAAAACTTCATAAGTTAGCCTGTAAGCGCCGCTTCTTAAAGAAGAAGTGGTCGGCGATGCAGGATTTGAACCTGCGACCCCTTGGACCCAAACCAAGTGCGCTACCAAACTGCGCTAATCGCCGATGCTTACTGTTGTTTGCGAGTGACCTCGTTAACAACGGGGTGCATAATAGTGATTTGACCGAGTCAGGTCAAACATTTTTTTAAGAAAATAATTCAATCGGTCACTTTTAGTTCATAATGGTTAAATATTGCAAATATAAGCTAAAATTTGAACTCTTTTTTATAAAGTAGCGCTTTATATAAGATTGCATCTTGGCGCTATGATGCTTTTCTGCGAAAATACGCAACATAAATAAATATGATCAAACAAACATGATTTGTGTATCCACGCCCCCTTTATTGGATAATCATATTTAGATGTATCAGTATCAAGTTAACTAACCCCAATTAAAGGTCACCCATGACGGCAAACATCATCGATGGTAAGGCAATAGCTAAACAAGTACGCAGCAATGTAGCAGAGCGAGTTGCAGAGCGTGTAGCGAATGGATTACGCGCTCCAGGACTAGCAGTTGTGTTAGTTGGTCAAGATCCAGCTAGCCAAGTGTATGTTGGTTCTAAACGTAAAGCATGTGAAGAAGTCGGCTTTGTATCTAAGTCTTACGATTTACCTGGCGACACAACTGAGCAAGACTTACTTGCATTAATAGATCAACTAAACGAAGACAAAGAAGTAGACGGTATCTTAGTACAGTTACCTTTACCACAAGGTCTTGATGCTGAAAAAATTCTTGAACGCATCACACCACATAAAGATGTTGATGGTTTCCACCCTTATAACATTGGTCGTTTAGCTCAGCGTATGCCGGCACTTCGTCCTTGTACGCCGAAGGGGATTATCACCCTACTCGACTCTACCGGTGTTCGCTACAAAGGTATGCACGCAGTTGTTGTTGGTGCATCAAACATTGTTGGTCGTCCTATGTCACTTGAGCTTTTACTTGCAGGCTGTACAACAACGGTTTGTCATAAATTTACTCAAGATTTAGAAACGCATGTTCGCCGCGCTGATTTATTAGTTGTAGCGGTGGGTAAACCTGAGTTTATTCCGGGTGATTGGGTTAAAGAAGGTGCTATCGTAATCGATGTAGGTATTAACCGCCTTGAATCTGGCAAGCTTGTTGGTGATGTTGAATACGATATCGCTGAACAAAAAGCACATTTCATTACACCAGTACCAGGTGGTGTTGGTCCAATGACTGTGGCAAGCTTAATCGAAAACACCCTTGAAGCGTGTGAAAAGTACCACAGCTAAGAAGAGCTAAATTATTGCAAAAGGCTGCCAATTGGCAGCCTTTTTTGATTTTAAAACCGATGTAGTTTGAACAGTCTGAGCTTTAACATCTGGGGGAGCACTGAAAACACAATCATCATAAACATCAATAGGTATTGCCAGTCTTGATATTGTTCGTTTATGAGTAAAACAGCGCATACGATTCCCGCAATTGGGTTAGCTATCGTTCCGAATGAAAACTCAGCTACAGTCATGCGTCCTAATAACCAAACATACAGAATATAAGCGATGGCAGTATTGGGCACGATTAACCAAAATAATGCCGAATATTGCAGCGCTGAGATAGGCTCAAATACCACTTGGTATTGTTCTGGGTGAAGTAAACTGCCATCAATAAACGCAGCCAATAATAAAATAGTGCCGCCAATGATTAACTGCCAGGTAAGCACAACCCACCAATGAATATGCACCGACAAACTCTGTACCAAGGTGCTACCAATCACAATAGTCAGTAAGGCCCCAAATAAAGCAGCCACTCCCAATACATTTAATGACACGTGTGCTGGGTCAAACAAAAACCATGCCAATACCACCAGCGCCATAGCACAGAATGCTTGAATTTTTGCAGGGCGCTGTCCTTTAGTAAGCCAAGCATATATCAAAGCCACAACCGGCACAGACACCATCCCTACCCCAGCTATAGCTGCAGGAAGGTTTACTGCCATGATAAAAATAAAGGCAAAAAACAGCGCGATATTCACAGCACCTAGCGTTAACAAACTTGGCCACTGCGAACGGGTTGGCAAACTAGGTTTAAGTAATAAAAGTAACAACCCTGCAGGTAGTGCACGCAATGCGCCTAATAAAAGTGGCGGCCAATCAGGTGTGGCATATTTGGTCACGGCATAGGTGGTGCCCCATAAAAAGGCGGGGATCATGGCAAGTAAAATATTCAATGTCTGTCCTTGTTAATACGAAGAGATGACAAGGTAAAACCTCAAGTAAAGTTGAGGTCAATAGCTGTATCTAATTAAAAACAAAAAAGGTTGCCTCGTTGGCAACCTTTTTTAATGAGTTATCTTTCGATGGATACTTAGGCTTTACGCCACGTTGTTTTACCAGCAGAGTCTTCAAGTACCACACCAAGTGCATTCAATGCATCGCGGGCTTCATCAGCTGCCGACCAATCTTTGCTTGCGCGGGCTTCATTACGTTTTGCTATTAACGCTTCGATGTGTGCTACTTCATCATCAGCTTGGCCACCTTGTAAAAAGGCTTCTGGATCTTGTTGTGCTACCCCTAATACCTCTGCAACACTACGTAGTACATAAGCGAGCTTACCTGCTTGCTCTGCATCACTGTCTTTAACACGGTTTAGCTCTTTTGCTAGTTCAAATAACACGGGTAGTGCTTCTGGTGTGTTGAAGTCATCATCCATCGCTTTTCTGAATTTAGCCACATATTCATTGCTAGCTAAGTCGCATTCGATTGGCGTTACCCCGCGCAGTGCAGTGTAAATACGTTCAAGTGACGAACGTGCTTGCTCAAGGTTTTCTTGCGAATAGTTAAGCTGGCTACGGTAATGACCTGATATTAAGAAATAACGAACTGATTCAGCATCGTACTCTTTTAATACATCACGTACGGTAAAGAAGTTGTTTAGAGACTTAGACATCTTCTCTTTATTTACCTGCACCATACCCGTGTGGATCCACGTATTCACGTATTTGCCGTTATTTGCACAGCATGACTGAGCAATTTCGTTTTCATGGTGCGGGAACTGTAAATCTGAACCACCACCGTGAATATCAAAATGTTCGCCTAAGTGCTTAGAGCTCATTGCTGAACATTCGATATGCCAACCAGGACGACCCTCACCCCATGGTGAAGACCATGACGGCTCTTCTGGCTTGGCTTTTTTCCAAAGCACGAAATCAAGTGGATCTTGCTTATCTTGTGCAACTTCAACACGTGAACCAGCCTGTAGCATGGTTAGGTCTTGTTGTGATAAAGCACCATATTGCTCAAAGGTTGATACGTCAAACAATACATCACCATCTGCAGCAACATACGCATGGCCTTTGGCAATTAGACGCTCAACCATCGCGATGATTTCATCCATATGGTTTGTTACTGTAGGCTCAACATCCGGACGCAGCATATTTAAGCTGTCGAAATCTTCATGCATGGCTTTAGTCATACGAGTCGTTAAGTCATTAATTGACTCACCATTTTCGTTAGCACGCTTAATGATTTTGTCATCAACATCTGTGATGTTACGAACATATTTTAAATCGTAACCGATGTGGCGTAGGTAACGAACAATCACGTCAAAACCAACGAAAGTACGAGCA
Organism: Pseudoalteromonas simplex; assembly: GCF_015278155.1. Lineage (NCBI taxonomy): Bacteria > Pseudomonadati > Pseudomonadota > Gammaproteobacteria > Alteromonadales > Pseudoalteromonadaceae > Pseudoalteromonas > Pseudoalteromonas simplex. Next base: position 155,859 of record NZ_JADILN010000007.1, on the reverse strand, counting down.
TGACCGATGTGACAGTAATCATAAATGGTGATACCACACACGTACATGTCGATTTTGCCATCAACAAGGGGTTTAAACTGCTCTTTTTGTCGCGTAAGTGTGTTGTAAATTTGTACCATTTATAAAATGTCCTTAACGGTGTTTCGAGATTCTCTATGGTAACACTTGCAAAGCCGCTGCTCTAGCGCTTTATCAATTGAATAAGCAGTTTGTTAATCGTTTTAAACAAGCTCTTTGTTAATCAAACACAACTACTATAAAATAGCCCCATTATTAAACCTGATATAGGAAACCTCATGGTTGTACTACACACAAACTTTGGTGACATCACTATCAAGATGCACGAAAGCGATGCACCAAACACAGTTAAAAACTTCTTAGAGTATGCCAGCGCTGGCTTTTACAACGGTACTATCTTCCACCGTGTAATCGATGGTTTTATGGTACAAGGCGGTGGTTTTGAACCAGGTATGGTTCAAAAAGAAGTAAACAACCCTATCGAAAATGAAGCAAACAACGGCCTTGCAAATAAAGTGGGCACATTAGCAATGGCACGTACGCCGGATCCACACTCAGCAACTGCGCAGTTCTTCATTAACGTTAACGACAATGACTTTTTAAACTTCAGCAGTGAAACATCACAAGGCTGGGGCTACTGCGTGTTCGCAGAAGTTGTTGAAGGTATGGACGTGGTAAACAAAATTAAAGGTGTTGCTACTGGCAGCGCTGGCTTCCACCAAGACGTACCTCTTGAAGATGTAATCATCGAAAAAGTAACGGTTAGCTAATTTAATCGTTTAGTCTTTTTAAGCGGGCCTTTGCCCGCTTTTTTGCGAGTAACCATGAAACAAAGTTATTTTATTGCCGATCTCCATTTAACAGAAAACCGCCCAGACATCACCGCGGCATTTTTTGATTTTCTTGATAACAAGATTATTAATGATGACGTTGATGCGCTGTATATTTTGGGTGATTTTTTTGAAGTATGGGTCGGTGATGACTATCAAACTGACCTTTCAAAGAGTGTTGCCGCACGTTTAAGCCAAGTCAGTAAAAGTGGTACTGAGGTGTTTTTTATCCATGGTAATCGCGATTTCATTATGCGAGAAGACTATGCAAAAAGCGCGAGTATGACGTTATTGCCTGAGCAAGTTGTTATTGATTTATACGGTACTCCAACCGTTATCTTGCACGGTGATGAAATGTGCACTCAAGATATTGAATATCAGAAGTTTCGTAAAAAAAGCCGTGGTTGGTGGTGGCCAAAACTAATGCTTGCTATGCCGCTTTGGTATCGTAAGAAAATTGCCCGCAACGCCCGCGAAAAATCAAAACAAAGCCAAGCTGGCAAAGCATTAGAGATTTTAGATGTGACCGAAGATGCGGTTTTAGCCATGTTTGAAAAGCATCAGGTTGCTAATATGATCCACGGTCATACCCACCGCCCCAATGTGCATCACTATAATATAAATGGTAAAACGCTAACCCGCACTGTACTGGGTGACTGGTATGAACAAGGTTCATACTTAAGAGCTACTCCTGAAAAACAAAAACTAGTCCATACGCCCTTTAAATAAGCGTATTTTTAACTATGCTGTAAACAGTAATGTTAAATACCTTCTCTGTTTATGAACCGATTAAGCTTTTTCTGTTGCTGTTTACTGTTCAGCTTTTCAGTCCACTGCCAAACTTGGCAATTGGTCACTGAGCCATTCCCGCCCTATTTTATTGGTGAACAACACAAGCCTGGCTGGCTTCATGAAGTGGTCATCGCAGCACTGAAAACGCAAAATCAAAAAGCCTCTATCGAATATACTCAGTGGGCTCGAGCATTAAAACTGGCAAAACGACATAGACGTGTGGCAGTACTCGGGGCTTATTATACTGAGTTAAGAACGCGAAGCTTTATTTATTCACAACCTATTGCGACAGCTCACACAGTACTTTTTAAACGCGCAGGCAGCGAGATAACTTTTACTGGCTCACTATATTCACTAAAACCCTATACGATTAGTAAAGGAGAAGACTATGCAGTTAGCCCAGAGTTTGAACAACACCCAGAGCTTACTGTAACAACCACTGATAGCTTAATTGATAGCTTATTACTACTAAAACATGGCCGCGTTGATTTAGTTGCAGGCACAAAAGAAGTCGCTTTGTATTGGCTCAGCAACAGCGAGCGGTTACAACAAGCAAAGCAAGTAGAAGTTGAATATATTACCCCGACTTTAGCTACGCAAAATTTACACGTGATCAGCGACAAACATCATCCCCAAGCAAAGCAATTTCAACGTAGCTTACATTTAGGTCTAAAAGCGATTGTGGCTTCAGGTGAACTAGAAGAGATTCTCCAAAGCTATGAGTTTACTGACGAGCAAACTCGTCAATTAACTCAATTATTAAGCAGAAACCTGCGCTAGTTGCGGTAATAAGAATTCAAATTTTAAGGAACTGAGCTTACTTGTGATACATAGGTACTCAAAAAAGCTTACCTAAGCTGGCACACCACTATGAAATTTAAAGTCTTCGTCAGGAGTTGATATAAGCTCAGCTTCAAGCAGACCAAAAAATTCAACACGCTCAGTGATATCAAACTCACTGATTTCTTGTGCAAGAGATAAATAGTCTTGGTAATGACGCGCTTCAGAGCGCAGTAGTGAAATATAAAAGTCACCTAAGCGCTTATCAACATGCGGGGCTAATTTAGCAAAACGCTCGCATGAGCGGGCTTCGATGTAAGCACCGATAATTAATTTATCTACCAAAGCATCAGGCTCGTAAGTTTTTACATGGCGCAGCATTCCTTTGGCATAACGACATGGGGTAATGCTTTTATATTCAATGCCGTATTCATCCATGATCTCAAGCACTTGATAAAAGTGATGGAGCTCTTCTTTTATAAGCATCACCATTTTATCGATAAGGTCTTGCCCGTAAGGTGAATTCGATTTTGGGATCATTGATTTAGTCAGCTTGTTTTTATCTGCAAGCTCTCGCCAATCACCTTCACGCTTATAAACAAGCGTTTCAAAGGGTTTTAACCACTCAAGCAACGCATCACTACTTTCTTTATCAACTGCATACTTACGAATTAAAAACATCGCAGACTGAGCTGCTTTTAATTCACAAATTAGGTGATCAATTAAAACCACATCTAAGTTTTCTTTTTTGGTTGCCGCAGCAATCCACTCATCAGGCGTTTCGCACTTTAAAAAAGAATGAATGGGCGCTAATAAATCAGAATAAGGCACTGAATAACTTCTCATCAAAAATCTTAATTCGATTTTATCACATAAATTAGCCCGCATTCCATGACCCACATCAGTGCAAAGTAATTTTCTATATGCACTAAAGAGTTACATTTAATCGGCTATATCGATTATTTCAGCTTCTTGACAAGATTTAATTACTGAACCATAACTTAATCAAAGCTGTACAAAAATAAAGCAGCTCATATTCCTTTTTTACAGGGGCAATAATTATGATTCTAAACCACTTATGGGGCTTATACGCTCACCCACTCGAAGAATGGCAGACAATTGATAACCGTCACGAAAGCTTGCGCTATAGCTTATCGCACATTTTATTAATTGCTTGTATCCCTTCACTCATGGGCTACTATTCATCAGTTTATTTGGGCTGGAGTATTGGCGCAGGTGAAGCAGTATATCTAACCCATGATAGTGCATTACTTATCGCGGTTGCGATGTACTTTGCACTAATTGCGGGCGTGTTTGCACTTGCATACTTAGCTCATTGGATGGCAGTGACCTTTGGTGCAAAACCCACCTTTACACAAACCCTAGAACTTGCTGCATATACAGCCACGCCAGTATTTATGTCTTCATTTGCGGCATTCTTACCTGAGCTATGGTTTGTGGTGTGTGTAGGTCTTGTAGCACTGGCCTACTCAGTTTACTTGCTCTATACAGGAGTGCCAATTTTAATGCATATTCCTGAAGAGCGAGGTTTTATCTATGCCAGTTCAGTAGTCACGTGCGGGCTGATTTTATTGGTAATTATTTTAGCTGCGACAGCTATTTTATGGACTAACGGAATTGTCCACCCTATGTTTACTTGAGTTCATTGTTATTTTCCTTTCTTTCCATAAACAAAAAAGGAGCTGTGAAGCTCCTTTTTTATACCAATCAAAACAAGGCTGATTAATCAGCGCTGTTTTCTTCTTGGTTATGTAACTCTAAACTTGCTGACATCGCATTTTCACGGGTTGATTTCGCTGAATCATTACGTAAACGGTCAATGTGGTTTAAGTAGTCTTGGTCGATATCACCGGTGATGTATTGACCATCAAATACTGATGTTTCAAAACGGGTGATTTCTGGGTTTTCTTGGCTTACTGCTGAGATTAAGTCATCTAACGATTGATAGATAAGACCATCTGCACCAATGCTGGCGTTGATATCTTCAACTTCACGGCCATGAGCAATTAGCTCAGCTGCCGATGGCATGTCGATACCATATACGTTCGGGAAACGAATCTCTGGCGCTGCTGATGCGAAGTAAACGTTCTTCGCACCTGACTCACGAGCCATTTCAACGATTTGCGCTGACGTTGTACCACGAACAATAGAGTCATCAACAAGTAATACGTTTTTACCTTTGAACTCACGGTCAATAGCATTCAGTTTTTGACGAACTGACTTCTTACGCATTTCTTGACCTGGCATGATAAACGTACGGCCAATGTAGCGGTTTTTAACAAAACCTTGGCGGTATGGCAGGTTAAGCGCTGATGCAATCTCAAGTGCTACGTCACATGATGTTTCTGGAATTGGAATAACCACGTCGATGTCTTTGTCAGCCCATTCACGTGCGATTTTCTCACCTAACTTAGTACCCATGTTTACACGTGTTGCATAAACAGACATACGGTCAATTGTTGAATCTGGGCGTGCAAAGTAAACAAACTCAAAGATACACGGCGAGTAAGTTGCTTTTTCAGCACACGCTTGTGAAAAAAGTTGACCATCTTCAGTTACGTAAATTGCTTCACCTGGTGCAACGTCACGAACAAACTCAAAGCCATCTGTTTTTAAAGCAACGCTTTCTGATGCAAACATGTACTCAGTACCATTTGCAGTTTCACGCTTACCAAATACTAATGGGCGAATACCGTTCGGATCACGAAACGCAACAATACCGTGACCAATGATCATTGCAATCGTTGCGTAACCACCGGTTACTTTATTATTCACTTCAGTAATCGCAGTGAAGATATCTTCAGCATCAAGTTTTAGCTTATTTGATTTGCTTAACTCATGTGCCACGATGTTAAGTAAAATTTCAGAGTCAGATGTTGTATTAACATGACGGCGAGCTTCTGAAAATAATTGCTGCTTTAATGCTTCTGCGTTTGTTAAGTTACCATTGTGCGCAAGTGCGATACCAAATGGCGAGTTAACATAGAAAGGTTGCGCTTCAGACGAGCTAGAAGAACCAGCTGTCGGGTAGCGAACATGGCCAATACCAATTGTACCTTGCAGACGTTTCATATGACGGGTATGAAATACATCTTTTACAAGGCCATTGGCTTTACGTAAGCTAAACGTGTTGTTTTCAATGGTAATGATGCCAGCTGCATCTTGACCGCGGTGTTGCAAAACAGTTAAGCCGTCATATAACGCCTGATTAACAGGAGAAGTTCCGACTATGCCAACGATACCACACATTAAATTTATCCTCGCCGATTAACGGTTTACAGAATTTAAAAAGCTCGAGTTGTTTTCGAGGTACGAGAAGAACCACTCAACAACAAAGCCAAATTCTGGAATCAAAATAGAGTTGCCCCACCAATGCGTATTAGGTGCACCGGTAAAAGCATCAAGAAAGAAGAGTAACGCGCTTACGACCAACACGCCACGAAGAGCACCAAACACTATGCCGAAAACACGGTCTGTGCCAGATAAACCAGTACGTTGTACAAGTTCACCTAAAATATAGTTTAGTAACCCACCCAACAGGAGTGTCGCAAAGAATAATATGGCTATTGCGGCTGCATTTCTTAAAAGGGGTTCTGAAATACTTGTTAGGAAGGATGCTAAATATTGGTAAAACAAACTAGAGATGATAAATGCGCCAGCCCATACAGCTAATGACATTGCTTCTTTTACAAAGCCACGTATTAAGCCGATGATAGTGGATAGTGCAATAATGCCAAGTATGGCGTAATCAACCCAGATCATAAGAACCAACTAGTCGTTAATTTGGGGCGCATTCTATAAGAGGTATACTCAAAATACCAGATCATTTTGTAATTTCAAACTGAGTAACTTTGCCGTTTAACTTGGTTAACTGCTTTAACTCAGGAAGCTTACTTTCTAACTCTTTCTTGCTAAGTGAAGGACCTACAAAGACTTTTGTCAGTGTGCCATTCGGGGTTTTGATTGGGCGAGTGAAGGTTTTGAAACCATTCGCTTTTAATTTTTCTTGCAGTGATTTCACATTAGGTGCGTGAGAAAAACTACCCAGTTGAATAACATAAGCCATTTGTGTGAGGTTTTCTTCTGGCTTACGGGTTGGCTCAGGGGCTTTAGCGACTGGCTTGGCAGGCTCTTGCACTGCAACTTTTGGCTCAGCTTTGTTAATTACCGGCTCATCGATAGAAGCTTCAACCATTTGCGGTGCAGTATCAATTTGCTGGGTTTCTTTTGCGACAAGATCAGCATCGTTTGCTTGCGTATCTTCAACCGGAATTTGCGAAGGTTGCTCGGCAGAGGCGACTTTATTATCTATCACCTCTTGCAAGTCTATCGTAGTGAACTCAGGGCGTTCAGGAATAGCTTTAAAGCCTTCTTTATAATGAACCTTCTCACCATCCAAAATGTTTGGAATGAAGACAATAGCCGCCACAACCACAATCGTGGTGCCTACTAAGCGATTAATAAACCCTGCGTTCACCGATTTCCTCTCTATTTTTTAAAGTAATTGATGGCTGCAGCCACAGTTATAAACGAACCGAACACAATCACTAACGTGTTTTCATCAACATTTGGTAATAACGTATCTAGCGCAGTTTCAACACTCTCATAGTGCGTACTAGGCGCTGTTGATGTGGTTTCGGCTAGTGCTTTAGCAAGATTCTCAACTTTATCGCCACGGAAACAATCTAAGCTTGCTAACGACCACTGGTCAACAACATTTGCCACGGCTGAAATAGCAGCCACCTTATCTTTATCTGCAAGCATAGCGACTAATGCATGAATTTTAAACCCTTGATCTTTATACACGCTTAATTTGCGTGCCAAATATCGAGCTGACTCAGGGTTATGCGCAACATCGGTAAAAATAAGCGGCTGCTCACTTAACTGCTGAAAGCGCCCTTCTACAGTCAGATTCGCTAAGCAATCACGCACTTGTTGCTCGCTTGGTAGTAGCTCAAGCTTTGCAAGTAAGGTCAACGCGGTTGCTGCATTTTGACAAGGGATAGCAGGCTTAGCTAAGCGCCAATCTTTACCTTGGTACTGCCAGTTAAAGCCTTCACTGTCTTCTGTGAATATGAAGTCACGGCCTGATAACACCATATCAGCGTTAATTTCATTACCATAATCAGTCACTGTATGCGGAATCGCTAAATCGCCAACAATAGCTGGTGTGTTGGTACGGAAAATACCGGCTTTATCGTAACCAACAAGTTCTCGAGTATCACCTAGGTATTCTTTATGGTCTAAATCTATGGTGGTGATCACACAAGCATGCGGATTCACGATATTAGTCGCATCAAAACGGCCACCCAGCCCCACTTCTAGCAGCACATAATCAACGGCGTGACGTTTGAAAATAGCCAGTGCGCCTAAGGTACCGTACTCAAAATAAGTAAGCTGCGTGTCACCACGGCCTTTTTCAAGCATATCGAAAGCATCAACATGGAATTGATCGTCAAGCTCTTGGCCATTAATACGTACGCGCTCGTTATAACGAATAAGATGCGGCGAAGCATAAGTACCCACACTGTAACCCTGTGCAAGTAATAAACTTTCTAGGCAACGGGCTGTAGTCCCTTTACCGTTGGTGCCTGCAATGAGGATTATTTTGCTTGATGTATCGAGTAAGCCGACTTGGTTTGCCACGCGTTCTACGCGCTCTAAACCCATTTCGATATTAGCAGGATGGACACTTTCTAAATAACAAAGCCAATCATCAAGGCTTGATGATTGGCTAGGAAGGATTTCTGTCATAGCGTTTAATCAGTTAAGCTGAAATTTACGCTACTCTATGCTCTTGTTCAGTAGAAGGCAAGTTCATAAATTTCGCTAAGATACGTGCAAGGGTGTCACGCATTTCACGACGGTCTACAATCATGTCGATTGCACCATGCTCTAGCAAGAATTCACTGCGTTGGAAACCTTCAGGAAGCGTTTCACGTACTGTTTGCTCAATTACACGAGGACCCGCAAAACCGATTAGCGCTTTAGGTTCAGCAACGTTTACATCACCAAGCATTGCCAGTGATGCAGATACACCACCCATTGTTGGATCAGTTAATACTGAAATAAACGGTAAGCCTTTTTCGCTCATTTTTGCAAGTGCAGCACTTGTTTTAGCCATTTGCATTAACGACATAAGTGCTTCTTGCATACGTGCGCCGCCTGATGCAGAGAAACAAATAAGTGGCATGTTGTGCTCTAAGCATTGATCTACAGCTTCAACAAAACGAGCACCTACTACTGACGCCATTGAACCACCCATAAACGAGAACTCAAAAGCAACAGCAGCAACAGGAATACCTTTTAGGCGGCCTTTCATTGCTACAAGTGCGTCTTTTTCGCCGCTTGCTTTTTGTGCTTGGGTAATACGGTCAGAATATTTTTTAGAATCTTTAAACTTTAATACGTCTTTTGGTTCGTGCTCTGCACCAATTTCTTGGCGATCAGCATCATCTAAAAAGTTTTCAAGACGTTTACGGCCACTTAAACGCATGTGGTGATCACACTTAGGACACACGTTGAGTGCTTTTTCTAATTCTGCTTTATATAAAATTGAATCACAGTCTGTACACTTAGCCCAAACCCCTTCTGGGATTTCTTTACGACCTGATGATTTAGTCGTTTTAGGTAAGATTTTTTCTAACCAACTCATTTGCAACTCTCTTAATGCTGTTCTGTGTCGCAGTCTGTTTAATTGGAAACACTCGCTTGTGTTTCTGATAACAAATAAACAGACAGATTTTTTCAATTAAAACATGAATTACCCGCAGACGATATAAAAAACTGGTCTTAGTAGTAGTCTACTAAAGTCTAACTGTCTGAATCAGGTAAAAACAAAGGCCCTAATGGTGTTTTAGGAATGCCAAAATGTTCAGGGTAATCCACGTCAACTAAGTAAAGGCCAGCGGCTTTTGCTGTTGCACTTGCCTTAGCGCGCTCTTTTAAATCAAGTAATTCTTTTAACCACACAGGTTCATGCTTATGTAAACCTATGTCCATCAAACACCCGGTGATGTTTCGTACCATGTGATGTAAAAACGCATTGGCTTTAATATCAATGATCACATAATCACCTTGGCGTTTTACTGATAAATGGTGAATAGTACGATTTGCTGTATTTGCTTGGCAGTGTAGTGCTCTAAACGAAGTAAAGTCATGCTCACCTATTAAATACTGACAGGCTTCTTGCATTTTAGTTTCGTCTAATGGGTGATGAAAATGGGTCACCCCTTCACTCATGATAGCGCCGCGATAGGTGTAATTATAAATCACATAGCGATAACGACGCGCTGTGGCACTAAAACGAGCGTGAAAGTCTTCGCTTACAGGCTTGGCAAAGCGAATAGCAATATCTTTTGGCAGTAAGGTATTCATACCCATCGTAAACGCGACCATTTCACGCTCAGCGTGAGTATCAAAATGGATCACCTGCCCAGTGCCATGTACACCCGCATCGGTGCGGCCTGCACAAACAATTTCGACTGGATGATTACAAATACGCGACAACGCCGTTTCTACTTCTTGTTGTACGCTATTGACGTGTGATTGACGTTGCCAACCACTGTAACGCGCGCCGTTGTACTCTACTCCAAGTGCTACTCGCATAATGCTCTATTTACCTACTGTACTAAATGACGGGGCATTTTATGCGATCTACGAGCGCAATAAAAGCCACTGTCGTAGATCGCATTGTTCTGGTTACTCAGATATCACATCAACTCGCTTAACTATTGCTGCGAGCTAGTATTAATCTTCTTCGATGTTATCGAGGCCCTTAGTGCCATCTTTAGCACGAAGCTTATGGTGGATGGCTGATTTGATCAGCATATAGCCGCTAATAGGTGCGGTGATCAGTAAGAAAATTGAAATCAAAATTTCTTTCACACTGATGCCGTCGTGGGTGTAGCTAAAATACACCATGGCAGCAATTAGCAATGATGCCATGCCAAGCGTTGTTGCTTTAGTTGGACCGTGCAAACGCATAAAAAAGTCAGGCATTTTCACAAGTCCGATTGAACCTATAAGAATAAAGCAACCACCAATTAATAATAAGATTGATACAATCCATTCACTCATCATTTGCTACCTTATTCAATAATATCGCCACGCAGCAGGTATTTACATACCGCTACAGTGCTCACAAAGCCAAGCATGGCGATTAATAATGCGGCTTCAAAATACAAATCGGTGCCCATGCTCATGCCATAAAGAATAATTAAAGCAATGGTATTTATGAACATAGTATCTAAAGCCAATATACGATCAGGTACCGACGGCCCAACAATTAAACGCCATAGGTTTAACAATAAAGATATGGCTATCATTGCAAAAACAATTAGAAAAACGGTATCTAGCATCGAAAAATCTCCTTAAGCGGTGCTTCGTAGCGCTGCTTAATAGTATTAATTAACGCTTGTTCATCAGCTAAGTCGAGTACATGGATCAATAAGTAGCGCTGCTGAATTTCTTCGCCCTCTTCGAGTGATTCAGGAATAGGATAAACCTCTGCGCTCACAGTACCTGGTGTTAAAGATACTGTGCTTGCCAATATAGTGATTGGCATTTCATGGCTTAAATCCAATGGTACTTTGATAAAACCTGGGCGTAACTTTTTCGTTGGCCCAAGGATCAACAGGGCTACTTGTAAGTTGGCAGTGACAATATCGTACAGCACTAACAATAAGTGCCTAAACGCAAGACCTGGCCTAACAATAAGCGGCTGAGGATCACGAAATGGGAATGTGATCCACGGAATAGTAATGGCAAAAAATGCAGCTAAAAACAGGTGTCCTGGCGACACACTGTTATTTAACAACAGCCATACAATGAATAATAAAACACTGCGAAATGGTGTTGGCAACCAACGAAAGCGAGCTTCTAAACGCATTATTGGCCTCCTTGTAATACAGCGTTGATGCTAGTGTTGATATCAAACAACTGCTCTGATGTTGCTAACATATAGTCTGAAATCGGTCCTGCAAACACAACCATTAAAGGTGAACACGCAAGTAATGCAACTACAGCTATTACTTTAACAGGATGTGCTTTAGTGCCTTCAATTGCTTCACTGTCTTTGTGGGTGTGATCCCAAAATAAGCTGGTACCAGCTCGTGAAACCGCCACTAATAACGCTAAACTAGACACTAGATAGATTGGCCAAAACAACATGGCTTTTTCGCTATCTAGCGTGCTCTTTAAAATCCATACTTTGCCGACAAAGCCAGATAACGGTGGCATACCAACAACAGCAAGCGCGGCCACTACAAAACAAGTACCAAGTAAATATGGCTGTGCAACGGCGCGCCCAGCAACTAACCGGTCAGCAACTTTACCGCGCTGTTGAGCAATTAAATCAGCAATTAAGAATAGTGCTGCGCAAATAATGGTTGAATGCACTAAGTAGTAAAGTAATGCCGCGGTTGCAGCAACATTTTGAATCGCAACCAATGCCACTAAAGTACCGACAGACACAACCACCAGATTCGCAATAAGCTTTCTAAAATCTTGACTCGCTAATACACCAATACCACCCATTACGATGGTCGCTAGTGCTAAGCCCCATAACCAAGGCTGTGCCATATGAGCAAGCTCACCAGCATTATCACCAAATATTACGGTATACACGCGCAACATGGCATACACACCGACCTTGGTCATAATCGCGAATAATGCAGCAACTAATGGCATTGCACTGGCGTAGGTATTCGGTAGCCATAAATGTAACGGTAATAACGCGCCTTTTAACGCAAATACCACGATTAACAGCAAGCCACCAATTTTAGCAAGGTAAACATCATCACCCGTCAGCTGTGGTACTTTTTGCGCTAAATCAGCAATGTTCAATGTGCCTAGCACACCATAAAGTACACCCAGCGCAATTAAGAATACGCTTGAACCAATCAGGTTTAAAATGACGTACTGCAGTGCAGCTCGGGTACTATGTTTATTGCCGGCATGCATCAATAATGAATACGAAGCAATCAACAGCACTTCAAAAAATACGAACAGGTTAAATACATCGCCCGTTAAAAAGGCGCCATTTACACCTAACACTAAAAAGTGCACTAACGGATGGAAAAAGCTCCCTTTTTTATCATCGCCAGCACAGCTGTAAAGCACTACGACCGCACCAAGGAAACTGGTAAGTAGCACGAGTAGCGTTGCTAGCCTATCGGCAACCAGCACAATACCAAATGGTGCAGACCAATCACCAATTGCGTAAACAAGCGGTGCAGTACTATTTACGTGAAATAATAAATAAGCACTGACCAAGAGTGTAACAATCGACAAAATAACCGACGAAACACGGCGGATATGTAAGTTTTTTCCACATGGCGGCATGAGTAAAATAACGCCTGCCAACATCGGAATTAAAATCGGTAAAGAAGCTAAATGCTGAATCATTTTTGCTCCTTCGATGATTTAACAAGATGGCCATCAACATGGTCATTACCCAAGTCAGCACGGCCACGAATCGCTAAAATAACCACAAAAGCGGTCATCGCAAAGCCAATTACAATGGCGGTTAAAACCAATGCTTGAGGGAGTGGATCGGCATACTCACTACCTGTACCAAGTACAGCGGCTTTGTTAATAGTTAAACGACCTGAAGAGAATAAAAACAGGTTAACTGCATACGACAACATAGTCAGGCCGAGTACCACTGGGAAGGTACGAGCCCGCAATATTAAGTAAATTCCGCATGCAACCAGCACGCCGACGCATGATGCGTACAATACTTCCATTAAATATTTACCTCTTGCTTGGGTGTATCAGCAGTTAATTTACCTAAACTTGCTAAAATCATCAGCGTTGCACCTACAACAGTTAAATACACACCTAAATCAAATACGATAGCACTAGCAAGTTCTGTCTTGCCGACTAGCGGAATATCAAAATAATCAAACCAGGTTGTTAGGAATGGACGTTCGAAGAACCAACTTCCAATACCTGTAAACAATGCAATAGCAATACCTGACGCAATAATCTTACGATAATTCACGTCAAATCTGTCTGCAATCCAATGCGAACCATTAGCCATATATTGCAAAATAAATGCAATCGCGGTAACCAGTCCTGCAATAAAGCCTCCACCTGGTAAGTTATGACCACGTAAGAAAATATACGCAGACACAAGTAATGCTAGTGGTAACAAACTTTGTGAAATGCTCGACAGTAGAATTGGATAACGCTCTCTTGCCCATGGGCGCCCTTCACTATCACTTGCTGGCATAAACAGCGGCAAGTTAATAAGAAGCTTATAAATACCTAACGCAGCAATACCCAATACGGTAATCTCACCTAGGGTATCAAAACCCCTAAAGTCAACGAGGATAACGTTTACAACGTTAGTACCACCACCGCCAGTTTTTGCATTAGCAACAAAGAAGTCAGAAATTGACTCAAGTGGTCTTGTCAGCAGTGCATAACAAATACTCGCCACGACCACACCAATTGCCGATGAGATACCCAAGTCTCGCAGAATACGCAGTGAGCTTGATTCTTTCGGAGTACGCTGTGGTAAAAAGAACAGTGCAAGCATCAGTAGCATTACGGTGACAACTTCAACCGTTAACTGAGTTAGCGCTAAATCTGGCGCAGAGAATCGAGTAAATGCAACAGACACCATCAGGCCTACGATTGAAATCATAATCAAAGATATCATTCGTGAGCGGTGCCAAATAACCGTTGCCAACGCACCTATTATTAGTAAGCCAGCACCAATAGCATTGTGGAAATCGATTGGCGTTAACTCGCTTGCTCCTGCTAACTGGCGCATTTCAAATAAAGGCCAGCCCGCACACATGAGCACCACCGCAATCATTACAAAGGCATAGCGCTGTAACGAGCCATTTTCGATACGTTTAATCTTTTCTTGTGACCACTTAATTAAGCTATATAAGCCACGCTCAAAGCCTTTTTTAGCATTAAGAGTTGGTAATGACGCTTGGAAATGGAACAGATGCTTACGCTGCACATAAATCATCACACCCACGCTTGTTGCAATAAAGCTCATCAACAGTGGTAAGTTAAAGCCATGCCATACTGATAGCTTATAATCTGGGGCAGCATCACCAAGCACAGCATAAGACGCCGCAGCTAAAATATCGCTTACTGCAAAGTGCGGGAACATACCAACGAGTAAACATAGCACAACCAAAATTTCGATTGGTACACGCATATAGCGCGGTGGCTCATGAGGCTGTTTTGGCAAATCGATTGGGTCGCCATTGAAAAACACGTCGTGAATAAAGCGTGCTGAATACGCAACAGAGAGTGCACCAGCAATCGTCGCTAACACTGGTATTAACCACGACATAGAGCCAAGCACTTGTTGATGTAGAGTTTCGGCAAAGAACATTTCTTTCGACAAGAAACCATTTAACAGTGGCACGCCCGCCATGGCTGCCGCTGCCACCATAGCAAGTGTGGCGGTATACGGCATAAAGCGCCACATACCATTAAGTTTACGCATATCACGGGTGCCAGTTTCATGGTCAATGATACCCGTTGCCATAAATAACGACGCTTTAAAGGTTGCGTGGTTAATGATGTGGAAGATAGCAGCCACTGTAGCAAGCTCAGTATCTAAGCCTAAGAGTAATGTAATTAAACCTAGATGGCTGATTGTTGAATAAGCCAGCAAGCCTTTTAAATCATGCTTAAATAACGCGATGTAAGCGCCAACCAATAAAGTCGCCAGACCCGTCATTGCCACTAAGATAAACCAAGTATCTGTGCCTGATAGCGCTGGATAAAAACGCGCTAATAAAAAGATACCTGCTTTAACCATGGTTGCAGAGTGCAAGTAGGCACTGACTGGTGTCGGTGCCGCCATCGCATGGGGTAACCAAAAATGAAATGGAAATTGTGCAGATTTAGTAAATGCACCTAAAAGCACTAATACCAGCGCAGCTTCATAAAGTGCATGAGATTGAATAAGTGCTTTGCTTGCTAAGATAACATCAAGATTATAGCTACCAACAATATCACCAATCAGTAATAAACCTGCTAGTAACGCAAGACCACCGGCACCGGTAATAGCAAGTGCCATGCGTGCGCCTTTGCGAGCTTCTGACTTATGCCACCAATAGCTAATCAATAAGAACGAGCTAATACTGGTGAGCTCCCAGAAAAACCACAGCTGGATCACATTATTCGACATCACGATGCCGACCATTGCGGTCATAAATAGCATTAAATAGCAGTATAGCTTTGGCATTGAGTCGCTACTACTCAAGTAATAACGCGCATAAAAAATCACCAGGGTACCGATACCCAAGATCATATATAGAAAGAGTAACGTTAAACCATCAAGTCGAAACGAGACTTGCATGTTTAAAAGAGGGATCCACTCAGCAGTGTAGCGAATTGTTTCGCCAGAAAAGACTGCAGGGGTATACGAAAATACAATTCCAAGGGCAATCAAAGGCGCTAACATGGTCAAAGCAGTGCTTTGGTTACGTGTTAGTTTTGAAGTGCAGGATGAAATAACACTGCCGATTAAGGATAACAGGGGTATCCAGAGCAAAGTCATAATTAGGAGCCTTTTAGTGTCATAAGAATATCAATACCGCTCTAGTTTTAATTAGTTGCGTACTGTTCATTTGGATGGTTAAAAGTTGGCTTAAAAAAAGCTTACAATGCGTATAGTTATACTGATCAGGTGCTATTTTGTCTATAGGAGACACACCTATTCGCACAACATTTAACCACTTTGCATACTAAAATAGCAATAAATAGACGATTAGTCAGAAAATTTATGCTCTTTGGAAGCTGTTGTAAACACTGGCTTTAAGCCTAAAAAGGCAAAATATTCAGAAAACCGAATCGGCTTTGTTAAGGGCTGGTTAATTTGTTTTTGCCAAAGCTCTCGGTATTGCTCAGACAGGCTCATAGTTTGGTATTGCATTATTGACCAATTAGGGCTTGGTTTATAGGCTTTTTTGTTGCTACAAGCGATACTTTTTTGCCACCCTTTTGGCGGAGAAACCTCATTTGCAATAAATAGATTTGGCGCAACTAGCCCCTGTTGATTACACAGCCACTGTTGTTTTTGCTCTGCTAAAACATATTCATCTTCAAAACCATTAAAATGCATTAGCTCATGTAGAAATACCGCGTAAGATTGCGATGAATTAATATGCATAATCCCGCCAAGCACATTAGCAGCCCCTTGCTTTGACATCATCACAATAAAGTCAAAACCTTCAGGCCATGAATACTCAGCCGCATTTTGCCAGTTACATTCAAGCGCCCCATCGTTGCCATCACAGCTAAACTTATCGGCAACATAAACAACATCAGTTAAACAAAAGCTGCCTTTTGCAGGCTCAGGCGCTTTACTATATTGCTGCTTATACTGCTTTAAAGTATCAATGCCCTTGTAATGATCTGTCATCATTAAAACATTAAATTGGCACTGACTACTTGCTTGTAAAGTCGCTGTTGATAAAGCGAATTGCTGTTGCTGCGCATAAGCTGGGTCAATTTGAGCTGGCGGCATTTGTTGTTGCAATAGCCAAGCTTGCTTGGCATCTCCGTCAGGTAACTTGCCAGCTTTACCTAGGTAACTTATATCGAGCCACTGGTTTGCTCTAACTAGCTGCTCCGCTAAGGTTTGTTGCTGCGCTGAAGTGAATTTAGCAAAGTAAGGCTGCCACCATAATTTTGCTGCGTTGTAATCTAGTTGCTGCAAAAATCTGAGCGCAAGCTGATACGCAGCATTACTATCATTTAGCTTTGCTAACTGGCGAAGCTGTGAGTTGCGCAGCACTAAATGCTGCAAATTAATGGCGCTGGGCGCCAAGTGATAGATAGCCGTTGCTTGTGAAGGAGTGGTATTTGCGTAAAAAGCGTAAGCGGGAATAAAACGAGACACTGAGCTTGAAACAAAACCCAAGCTCAGCAATAGAATAACAGTAAAAAAAACCTTAGCTTGCGTTTTCACCAGCCATTAACTCAAGCTCTAAACGGGCATATTTGTATTCAACAAACTCATGCACATTGGTGGCAAGTGCAAGTCTAAAGTAATCGGCAGCAAGGTAGTTATCACCCGCCGCTTGATGCATCTTCGCTAGGTAGAAATAAGCTTCGCATAAGCGGTGCGCATACTCTTGCTCTGAAGTTACACCTTCAATAATGCCAGATAAAAACTCAAACTCACTAATGTCACCTAAATAAAGTGCCAACAGTTGGTAACCCCATTGAGACTCATCAACACCCTGCGAGTTAGCTTTTAAATCAACTAAGGCCTGCGCTTTATCAGCTTCTGATTGAGCTAAATAAAGCCATAGCACACGGTAAGGGTCGCTTGGTGAACGATTTAAAAACTGCTGTAAATCATCTTGTGCAAGTGATGGGCGGTCACCATAGTAAAGGGCAATACCACGATTTAAATAGGCATACTCATGCTGCTCGTTAAGCTCAAGTGCCGAATCAAAAAACTCATAAGCTTGTTCATACTGCTGCATTAGTGTGTGATGAATGCCTAAGAAGTTATACACCTCAGCTAGGTCTGGTTTGAGCTTAATCGCACGGTTAAAGTCAATACGCGCCAAGGTCGACATACCTAAGCTGTCAAATAATACACCGCGATCATAATAAAGTTTGGCTTGTTGCTCGGCACTTAAATCAGCACGGTTTAGTAATTCAGAATAGCGAGCAATCGTAATTTCGTTACGAAAATCAGGTGCTAATGGTGCGGTAAAAGGCACATTAACAATAGGGACTGACTCAGGTTGTGAAGTTGTTTGACATGCACTTAAAGAAAAAATAGCCACAGCGGTCAATGCTAAGTGTTTAAAAATCATTAAATTCCTTAATACCTGAATTCTCTGTAGACAAAGGCGAAGCGGATAGGTTTCATTAAAGCATAAAAAAAGGGGCTAAACAGCCCCTTTTTCTTATATCCAGTAAATAACTGGTTATGTAATCATCATTAAGCGTCTTTAGACTCTTCTGCTTTTTCTTCAGCAGCTGGTTCCATAGCTTCTTTGATGCTTAGACGTACACGACCTTGGCGATCTACTTCAAGAACTTTAACTTTAACTTCTTGGCCTTCGCTTAGGTGGTCAGTTACGTTGTTAACACGCTCTGTGCTGATTTGTGAAATGTGCACTAGACCGTCTTTACCCGGAAGGATATTAACGAACGCACCAAAATCAACGATACGTACAACTTTACCAGTGTAGATAGTACCTACTTCTAGCTCAGCAGTTAATTGCTCGATACGCTTGATTGCATCGTTTGCGCTGATGCCGTCAGTTGCAGCGATCTTGATTGTACCGTCATCTTCGATTTCGATCGTTGTGCCAGTTTCTTCAGTAAGTTGACGGATAGTTGCGCCACCCTTACCGATAACTTCAGCAATTTTCTTCGCAGGGATTTGCATAGTGTAGATGCGTGGTGCGAATTGAGATAACTCTTCAGAAGGTGCTGCAATCGCTTCGTCCATAACACCTAAGATGTGTAGACGTGCTGCTTTCGCTTGTTTAAGGGCGATTTGCATGATTTCTTTAGTGATACCTTCGATCTTGATATCCATTTGTAGTGCAGTGATACCGTTTGAAGTACCTGCTACTTTAAAGTCCATGTCACCTAAGTGATCTTCATCACCTAAGATATCTGAAAGAACAACGAAATCGTCGCCTTCTTTAACTAGACCCATCGCGATACCAGCAACAGATGCTTTGATTGGTACACCTGCATTCATAAGTGCTAGTGATGTACCACATACTGATGCCATAGACGATGAACCGTTTGATTCAGTGATTTCTGAAACAACACGGATTGAGTATGGGAAGTCAGTAAGTGTAGGTAGTACCGCAGCGATACCACGCTTAGCTAGGTTACCGTGACCAATTTCACGACGCTTAGGAGAGCCTACAAAACCTGTTTCACCTACGCAGAACGGAGGGAAGTTGTAGTGAAGCATGAAGTGATGCTTGTTAGTACCTGTTAAGTCGTCGATTAACTGTGAATCACGCTCAGTACCAAGCGTTGCAGTTACAAGTGCTTGCGTCTCACCACGCGTGAAGATTGCAGAACCGTGAGTACGTGGTAAAACACCCGTCATTACGTCTAGTGCACGAACCATATCTGGTTCACGACCATCGATACGTTTTTCACCAGCGATGATACGGCCACGAACGATTTCTTTTTCTAAAGAACCGAATAGTTTACCAACTTCTTGCGTATCTAGCTCTTCGCCTTCAGCAAGTTCAGCTGTTAATGTAGCAACCACTTCTTCTTTCGCTGCACCTAGTGCTTCTTTACGCGCTACTTTGTCAGTGATGCGGTATGCTTCACCTACTTTATCAGCAGCAATTGCAGAGATTTTCTCAGCAAGTGTTACGTTTTTCTCTGGTGCAGTCCAATCCCAAGCTGGTTTACCCGCTTCAGCTTTGAACTCGTTGATTGCGTTGATGATAGCTTGAGATTGCTCATGACCATAAACAACCGCACCTAACATTACGTCTTCAGATAGTGTTTCAGCTTCTGATTCAACCATAAGTACTGCGTTATCAGTACCAGCAACAACTAGGTCTAATTGGCTTTCTTCAAGCTCAGCTAGTGTTGGGTTAAGTACGTATTCACCGTTGATGAAACCAACACGTGATGCACCGATAGGACCATTGAATGGAATACCAGAGATAGCAAGTGCTGCTGAAGTACCGATCATAGCAACCATGTCAGGTTGGATTTCTGGGTTAACAGAAACAACTGTCGCGATTACTTGTACTTCGTTTACGAAGCCGTCTGGGAAAAGTGGACGGATTGGACGGTCGATTAGACGAGCGATAAGTGTTTCGCCATCGTTAGGACGACCTTCACGCTTAAGGAAACCACCAGGGATACGACCCGCAGCGTACATACGCTCTTGGTAGTTAACTGTTAGTGGGAAGAAGTCTTGGCCTGGTTGTGCATCACGCTTACCAACAACAGTAACTAATACTGAAGTATCGCCAATGCTTGCTAGTACTGCGCCGTCAGCTTGACGAGCTATAGCACCTGTTTCTAGGGTCACAGTGTGTTGACCTAGTTGAAATTCTTTAATAATTGCTTGCACTTAAAAATGTCCTTTAAATGTAAAAGCAACTCAGAGCTATGCTCCGAATTGGTAAAAAATAGTCCATCAAAGTACCAATTACAGTACTTAATTGTGCTTATGAAAACACGATTAAGTACTACAATTGGCAATGATGTTTTTTAATATCTAAGCAGTATCCACTACCTAGGTGTGCGCTAGTATACCTTTCATGCGCGCACAAAAAAAGGGGCTAAATAGCCCCTTTTCTCGTAATCTAGTTCTTAGCGACGTAGGCCAAGCTCTTGGATTAACGCAGTGTAACGTGCAATGTCTTTACCTTTAAGGTAGTCAAGCAGTTTACGGCGTTGGCTTACTTTGCGAAGAAGACCACGACGTGAGTGGAAGTCGTGCTTGTGGCTAGCAAAGTGACCTTGAAGCTTGTTGATATCGAAAGTTAGAAGTGCAACTTGTACTTCAGGTGAACCAGTGTCGCCTTCAGCGCGTGCAAATTTAGCGATGATTTCAACTTTTTCTTGATTGCTTAGTGACATAGTAACTCCAAAAATTAATTTAAATTGTGTTTTAGCCGATCACTAATTCAGCCAAAACGATTGAGCGGGGCGTATTCTACCCAGCTTTGCTAATAACTACAAGGTAATCTTTACTCAGGCAGTTGATTTGATAAGCCACGCTTTGATTTCAAGTGGCCGTCTTTATGACGCTCACCAGTACCAATGAACACCCCATCAGCCATTACCTTTACCACACCATCTGGTACAGGCTTACCAATCACCACTGTTTGACCATGACTAAATGCCACGCCCTGCTCTTGAGTGATCTCAATCACAGGTAAATCAACCAAAGCAGTATCCATTGGCAGTAGTAGCTCATCGAGGTAGCTTGAAGGCGCAACATCGTCTGCTTTTGCCTGCTGTAGCTTTTCTTCAAGTTGCTCAAGAGTAACCATTTTTTCACTTGGATAGTGGCCAACAGCACTACGATGTAACATGATGACATGCGCACCACAGCCAAGTTTTTCACCTAAGTCGTCAACAATAGTACGAATATAAGTGCCTTTAGAGACGTGTGCCGTCATTTGTACTTCGTTATTAGCTTCATCAAACTCATCAAGCGTTAAACTAAATACATTAATTTTTCGACACTTACGCGGCACTTCAATACCTTCGCGGGCATATTTATACAAAGGCTGGCCTTGGTATTTAAGCGCAGAGTACATCGAAGGGTATTGATCCGACTCACCTAAGAAACTGGCAATTTGCTCAGCTAATTGTTCACGGGTGACCGATACGTCACGCGTTTCAACCACTTCACCATCTGAATCAGAGGTCGTGGTTCGCTCACCAAGTTTGGCGCGTACAACATAGGTTTTGTCAGTATCAAGCAAGAACTGGGTAAACTTAGTCGCTTCACCAAAACAAATAGGCAGCATACCCGTCGCGAGCGGATCAAGCGCACCGGTGTGGCCTGCTTTTTGAGCAAAGTAAATTCCCTTTGCTTGCTGCAATGCTTTGTTTGATGAAATACCTTGCGGCTTATTAAGTAATAAGATGCCGTCAATAGCACGACCTTTACTGCGTCTAGCCATTAGTCTTTAGTGCCTTCTTCGCTGTCATCTTCGTCTACATGCTTGGCATTGTCTTCACGAATAACTGAATCAACCAAGTTTGAAATACGCATACCTTCCATAAGCGAGTTATCGATCACAAAACGTAACTCAGGCATGATGCGCGCGCGAATACGTTTACCTAATAAAGAACGAATATAACCCGTTGCTTCATTTAAGATTTTAGCGCTTTGCTTGGCTTTATCTTCATCATCAGTATTAAACACTGTGATAAATACTTTTGCGTAAGATAAGTCGCGAGATACCTCAACCGCAGACACTGTCACCATGCCTAAGCGTGGATCTTTGATTTCGCGTTGAAGAATAACAGCAATCTCTTTTTGAATTTGCTGTGCAACACGATCAGTGCGAGAAAATTCTCTCATTTCATTTCACTCTAAAATAATAACTTATTGATGTTAAAGAATAAGTTAATTTAATTACGAATACACAAATGGGGGCTAGGCCCCCATTTAAAGCAATAACTTAAACGAAATTAAAGTGAACGTTGTACTTCAACCGTCTCGAATACCTCGATTTGGTCGCCAACTTTAACATCGTTGTAGTTCTTAACGCCGATACCACATTCCATACCGTTACGTACTTCTTGAACGTCATCTTTAAAGCGACGTAGTGACTCAAGTTCACCTTCATAGATAACCACGTTATCACGAAGTACACGGATAGGCGCGCTACGCTTAACGATACCTTCAGTAACCATACAGCCTGCGATTGCACCAATCTTCGGTGACTTGAACACGTCACGAACTTCAGCAAGACCAATGATCTCTTGCTTGAATTCTGGTGCAAGCATGCCTGACATCGCTTGTTTAACTTCTTCAATCAGGCTGTAGATTACGCTGTAGTAACGTAAGTCTAGGTTTTCTGACTCAATTACTTTACGAGCTGATGCATCAGCACGTACGTTAAAGCCAACAACGATTGCGTTTGACGCCGCTGCAAGCGTTGCATCAGTTTCAGTGATACCACCTACACCTGAACCAACAATCTTCACTTTAACTTCATCAGTAGAAAGCTTAGTTAATGAATCAGCGATTGCTTCAATTGAACCTTGTACGTCAGCTTTAAGAACGATGTTAACTTCTGATACATCGCCTTCAGCCATGTTCGTAAACATGTTTTCAAGCTTCGCTTTTTGTTGACGAGCAAGCTTCACTTCACGGAACTTACCTTGACGGTAAAGTGCTACTTCACGTGCTTTACGCTCATCTTTAACTACTGTTGCTTCATCACCAGCAGCAGGGATACCTGATAGACCTAAAATCTCAACTGGGATAGACGGACCCGCAGACTTGATATCTTTACCGTTCTCATCTTTCATCGCACGTACACGGCCATATTCAAGACCACATAGTACGATATCACCTTGGTTAAGCGTACCAGACTGAACTAGGATTGACGCAACTGGACCACGGCCTTTATCAAGACGTGATTCAATTACAACACCTGCAGCCATACCTTCAGCTGGTGCAGTTAGCTCTAGGATTTCAGCTTGCATTAGTACTGCTTCAAGTAGGTCATCAATACCTAAACCTGTTTTTGCTGAGATATGAACGAATTGCGTGTCACCACCCCACTCTTCTGGGATAACGTCTAATTGTGCTAGTTCGTTCTTAACGCGATCTGGGTCGATGCCTTCTTTATCCATCTTGTTTACTGCGATGATTAAAGGAACGCCTGCAGCACGGGCGTGCTGAACCGCTTCTTTAGTTTGTGGCATTACACCATCATCCGCAGCAACGACTAGGATTACGATATCCGTTGCTTTAGCACCACGAGCACGCATTGATGTAAACGCGGCGTGGCCCGGAGTATCTAAGAACGTGATCATGTGACCATTTGTTTCAACGTGGTATGCACCAATGTGCTGTGTAATACCACCTGCCTCACCTGAAGCAACTTTTGCTGAACGAATGTAGTCAAGTGTTGACGTTTTACCGTGGTCAACGTGACCCATTACCGTTACAACCGGCGCACGAGGAATTGCTTTACCTTCTTCGCTACGATCGCTTAGTACTTTCTCTTCTAATTCGTTTTCTTTAACGATAATAACCTTGTGACCCATTTCTTCAGCTACAAGTTGTGCTGTTTCTTGGTCGATCACTTGGTTGATGGTAACCATGTCACCCATCTTCATCATCGTTTTAACAACTTCAGCACCTTTAACAGCCATACGTGATGCAAGCTCAGCAACAGTGATTGTTTCACTGATACGAACTTCGTTTTTCACGTCTGCTGTTGGTTTTTGGAAACCATGTTGTAAAGACGTTGGTGCTTTCAGCTTACCTTTCTTGCCTTTAGGACCTGTAGGCTGTTTCTCTTTTTGAGGTCCTTTTTTCTTTTTCTTACGACGAGCGCTTTGCTCTTCACGTGCATCAGATTCATCTTCTGCTTCACGTGCGTAAGTAGAAGTCGTAAGGTGGTGATCAGCGTTTTCTTCACGCTGCTTACGCTCTTCTTCTTCCTTTTTCCAGCGAGCTTCATTTTCTTCAGCTAGCTTTCTTGCCTCTTCTGCTTGACGTTTCGCTTCTTCTTCAGCTTTTCTCAATGCGGCCTCTTCTGCTTCTTTTTGCAGACGCTCAGCTTCGGCGCGATCTTGTTCAGACTTAGCACTTTGCTCTGGGGTCATCTGCTTCTGTTTCGCTTTACGCTCAGCTTCAGCTTTACGTTTAGCCTCTTCTTTGGCTTTACGCTCAGCTTCTTCTTTCGCTTTGCGCTCTGCCTCTTGTTTCGCTTTAAGCTCTTCAGCTTCTTGCTGGGCTTTAAGCTCTGCTGCTTTACGTGCAGCTTCTTCTGCAGCTAAACGCTCTTCTTCTTGCTGTTGCTCAATGGCGCTTTTCTTAACGTAAGTACGTGTTTTACGTACTTCAACTTGCACAGACTTCGCTTTACCTGTAGAGCCAGTTACGCTTAGCGTACTTTTGCTTTTACGTTGCAAAGTCATGCGAGCTGGGCCTTCTGAGCCCGTGCCGCCGTGCTGCTTGCTCAAGTGATCTAATAACGTCGACTTTTCAGACTCAGTTACCATATCACCTGCTTTTTTAGAAATACCGGCTTGTTCTAGCTGCTGTAGTAATTTATCAACAGTTGTACCAATATCTCCGGCTAGTTTTTCAACATTTACTTCTGCCATAGTGTGTAATACCTCCGTTAATAAATTACTCGTCTGCGAACCAACAAATGTTACGCGCAGCCATAATTAGCTTGCCAGCTTCTTCTTCTGAAAGTTCAGTGATGTCTACTAACTCATCAATGCCTTGCTCAGCTAAGTCTTCAAGTGTTACTACACCTTTACTTGCCATAACAAATGCAAGGTGACGCTCTAAACCTTCAAGTGCTAGTAGGTCTTCTGCAGGTTCTGCACCTTCTAAGCTTTCTTCAGTTTTAAGCGCTTTCGTTGTTAATGCGTCTTTTGCACGTGAACGTAAGATATCAACTGTTTCTTCATCTAAACCGTCAATTTCTAAGAATTCTGATGCTGGTACGTAAGCCACTTCTTCAAGTGTCGAGAAACCTTCGTTGATAAGTAATGTTGCAAACTCATCATCGATATCTAGGTACTCAGTGAATAAGTTGATTAGCTTATCTGATTCAGCTTCGTTCTTCGCACGCATGTCATCAACGGTCATTACGTTTAATTCCCAACCAGTTAACTGGCTAGCAAGACGAACGTTTTGACCATTACGACCGATTGCTTGTGCTAGGTTATCGGCTTCAACAGCGATATCCATTGAGTGTGTATCTTCGTCCATTACGATTGACGCAACTTCTGCTGGCGCCATTGCATTGATAACGAATTGCGCTGGGTTGTCATCGTAAAGAACGATATCAACACGCTCACCACCAAGCTCAGTTGAAACTGCTTGTACACGTGCACCACGCATACCAACACACGCACCTACTGGGTCGATACGTTTGTCGTTAGATTTTACCGCGATTTTTGCACGAGAGCCTGGATCACGTGCAGCTGCACGTAGTTCAATCATCTCTTCGCCAATCTCTGGCACCTCAATGCGGAAAAGTTCCATTAGCATTTCTGGCTTAGAACGCGTTACAAATAACTGCGCGCCACGAGCTTCAGGCTTAACTTCATAAAGAAGACCACGGATACGGTCACCCGGGCGGAAGTTTTCACGCGGTAACATATCATCACGGTAGATAACCGCTTCAGCATTGTTACCTAGGTCAAGTACGATAGCATCACGGGTTGCTTTTTTAACAACACCTGTTACTAATTCGCCTTGTTGATCTTTGTATTCTTCAACCACTAATGCACGCTCAGCTTCACGTACTTTTTGTACGATAACTTGCTTAGCCATTTGTGTTGTAATACGGTCAAACTTGATTGACTCAATTTGTTCTTCAACGTAATCGCCTAATTGTAGGCTTTCGTCTTCAACCTGTGCCGCTTCAAGTGTGATTTCGCTGTAAGGGTTTTCTAAAGAACCATCTTCAAGAACTTCAGCAATCTTCCAACGACGGAATGTGTCGTAATCACCTGTTTTACGATCGATTGATACGCGAACTTCAATTTCGCCATCGTGTTTTTTCTTTGTCGCAGTCGCTAATGCGAACTCTAACGCTTCAAAAATCTTTTCTTTTGGAACCGCTTTCTCATTGGAGACGGCTTCAGCAACCAATAATATTTCTTTTGCCATGGGTTATGCCTCGCTTGCCCTATTCCTTCGCACTCGAATTAAAACTTTGCGATGATGTTCGCACGTTCAATGTTACTGATCATAATCATATGCTCAGTGCCATCTGCTGAAAGTGTGATCATATCACTGCTAACTGATACTAAATCGCCTTTAAAGTTACGACGACCATCTTGCGGAAGCTTAGTACGCACGCGTACTTCTTCTCCTTGCGCCTTCTCGTAGTGATCTTGTTTGAATAATGGACGATCAACACCAGGAGACGAAACTTCCAAATCATATTCATTTGTAATTGGGTCTTCGACGTCTAAAATTGCGCTAACTTGACGACTAACGTCGGCACAATTGTCAACCGTAATCCCTGCATCGTGATCGATATAAACACGTAATGTAGAGTGGCGACCAGCTTGCACAAACTCAAGACCATGTAACTCAAAGCCTAACATTTCAACGGCCGGTGAGAGCATGGCTACTAAATCTTGCTCAAGTTTTGTCACGAAAATCCTCCATACAAACAAAAAAAGGGCATATAGCCCTGAAATACTGAGTTTAATAATGATTTAAAATCACCGCCAAGCAGATACAACAACGCCCCGAACCAAGCGGGGCGTCACACCTAAAGCATAAAACTGTGTGGCCTAGGGCCAAGCTTGGTTGCGAGTCAGTCACCTGACTAAATTAAACTAGATAGCCTAAACGCAAAACGCGCATTACCAGAATGCGCGACTTCATACAGTAAAAATTACTGTGCATACTAAGTACACTTACAATGCCTTAGCATGTATTTGGTTGCGGGAGCCGGATTTGAACCGACGACCTTCGGGTTATGAGCCCGACGAGCTACCAGGCTGCTCCATCCCGCGCCAATAGATATTAAAAGTTACTTAATATCATTTAATCGAGTGCTAAACACCTCAATTCAATGGCGGCTATTATAAGCATGTAGCGCTCAATTAGCAACCTTCCTATATGAATTAGTTAGACTATTTTTTGCCTAAAAATTTTATGACAACCTTGTCATAAAATTTCCCATAACTGAAAATTCTCGTCTATATTTAGTCATATAATAAGAATAACCTATAGCCTTGACTATTAAGCGATTTACTATGAGTCTATCTTCATTTCAAAAAAGACTGTTACTACAAGATATTGAATTGCTAAAACCCGATTTTCATCAGTTTATAAGCGCATATCATCGCAGCCTTAATGCTCGTCAGTTAACCATGACAGTGCCTGAGCAAGACAGCATAACTAAGCGTAGCTATATTCTTTACTGTGCGCTCAACAAAGTAGTAAGTCACCTTGATGACTTACAGCAAGTCACGCCGTTTATTCATTATTTAGCGAATAACCTGAGCTTTTTAAACGTAGCGTCAAAAGATATTGATATTCTTTGTGAGGCTTTTATTGAGACTCGCCTACTCTTTATCAAGACTTACAATAGCCATCAGCAACAAGCTTGGGAGCTGGCTATTCGTATTTTTTCTAATATTGTGAAAAGTTACTTATTTTCACACTCTACCGTGGTTTCTATTAAAACAAGACGCTTCGTTTATAAAGCTCACAATTGACTCAGTTCATTTCGAAGTCTATCAATTTGCCTTTGCTCAACAGAGATAAGTGTATTGAAGCGGCTTGTCAACGCACTCATTTTATCAACTAAAGCTTGATCACTATTTGCGTCAGCTAAGTTATTTGGTCTATGACTAACTTGCTTTTCTAGTAAGCTAATCTGTTGGTTTAGTTGTTCGTTATAAGTATCGATCTTATTTTCATGCTCAGAGATTTGTAGCATGATTTGTTTGCTGCGAATAAAGCTATCAACCTCATCGTTATTTGATAGTTCATTGAAACTATTGTTTATTCTGTTATTTTCGGCGATTAGTCTGTCAATACTACGCTGTTCATTGTCAATAAGAACAGCATAACGCTCAGATACAGCACTCATTTGCTTTGCAATAGCGGCTTGTTTTTTTGCACCAACTAAGTTTTGTAACTGCGCATCGGACTGATTATTTAATGCTGCAATTTCATTATTCATACGAAGCTTAAAGGTATCTATTTTATTATTATGCTCAGCTATTTCTGCTGCTATTTGTTTGGTCCTGATATAGCTATCAACTTGACCAGTCGTTTGAGAATATACTGACTCAGTACTTTTTCCTTGTACAGCATTGGATAGGAAAGGGTTTTGCTCTTTTATTGTTATTAATTTAGCATCTTCCCCACATGGCAACTGACTAAACTCAACCACACCATTTTTTTCGCACTGATACACTGATGCACTCGCCGCAGTGCTTATAAATAAACATGTAGCCCAAATAATATGAGTATTAATAGTGTTAGATTTCATTTTTTGCCTTCCATAGTTATACCTTATTTATACACTAACTTTATCGATCTATCTCCTAGTTTGTTTCGTAGTTAATTCAATTATGATCCACTAAGGTTTTTAGAAGTGCAATATGCCACCCTGAGATTTATCTTTGGCGATCAACTTAATGCAAGTCATAGCTGGTTTAAAAATAAATCACAACCAGACACACTGTACGTGATTGCCGAATTGAAACAAGAAACAGACTATGTAAAGCATCATTTG
The DNA here is from genome assembly GCF_015278155.1 of Pseudoalteromonas simplex. Lineage (NCBI taxonomy): Bacteria > Pseudomonadati > Pseudomonadota > Gammaproteobacteria > Alteromonadales > Pseudoalteromonadaceae > Pseudoalteromonas > Pseudoalteromonas simplex. The sequence goes on along the minus strand of NZ_JADILN010000007.1, from coordinate 126,485 downwards.
CAAAAAGTGGCCGCTTTTTTTGCTGCAATGGAAAACTTTGCTAATGCACTGACAAAAGCGAATTTAAACTGCCTGCATCTGACACTCGATGACACACAAGATGATGCCACGCTACCTGAATTGCTCACCCGCTTAGCGAAGCAGTATCAATGCCAAAATATTGAGTATCAATATCCAGACGAATACCGCCTTAAAAAGCAACTTGCAGATTTTTCACAGCAGAGCGAATTTAATGTCAATGCAGTTGATTCGGAACACTTCTTGTTACCTTTTAACGATATTGACCAGCACTTTAAGCCAAATAAACCGGTAAAAATGGAGTTTTTTTATCGTGCTATGCGCAAACGTTTTAATATTTTAATGGACGATGATAACCAACCTCGTGGAGGCAAATGGAATTTTGATCAGCAAAATAGAAACAAGTTAAAACCAAGCGATCTTAAAGAAATTCCTGAACCTTTGTGCTTCGGTCACGATGTTAGCCACATCCTTAAACGGATAGAAAAGCACAAAATAAATACCTTCGGTGAGTGCAGCGATACCTTAATTTGGCCAACCACGCGCGCTGAAGCAAAGCAGTTACTTGATTTTTTTTGCGACCATTTACTGGTGCATTTTGGTCAGTTTCAAGATGCCATGACATGCCAGTCCCAGTACCAATGGTCTTTGTATCACAGCCGTTTATCGTTTGCTCTTAATACGAAAATGCTGCACCCGATGCAGGTCATCGAACAAGTGTTAACTAGCTTTGATAAGCAACCTATTGATATTGCTCAAGTTGAAGGTTTTATTCGGCAAATTCTCGGTTGGCGCGAGTATGTACGTGGTATTTATTGGCAAAATATGCCTGATTACGCCAGCAAAAATGCCTTAAATGCAAAGCGTGCCCTACCCGACTATTTTTGGCACGGCAAAACAAACATGAATTGTATGCACCATGCCATTACACAAAGCCTGCAAACGGCTTATGCACACCACATACAACGTTTGATGATCACGGGTAACTTTTGCTTATTAACCGCTATTAAGCCTAGTGAAGTAGATGAATGGTATTTAGGTATTTATATCGATGCCATAGAATGGGTAGAAATGCCCAACACTCGGGGAATGAGCCAATTTGCTGACGGGGGATTAATTGCCACTAAACCTTATGCTGCCAGTGGAAATTACATCAACAAAATGAGTGATTATTGCAAACACTGTAGCTACAACATTAAAGAAAAAACCACTGAGGATGCTTGCCCATTCAACAGCCTATATTGGCATTTTATGTTAGAACATGAACAGCAGCTATCACAAAACCCTCGTATCGGTATGATTTATAACAACTGGTATAAGCAAGATGAATCTGTTCAGCAAGCAACTCTTAAACGTGCTAATTGGTGCTTGGATAATTTAGAAAAACTGTAATGACAAAGTACCATACTGGGTAAACTTGTTAATTAAATGTTTAATTATTTTGTCACTCTAGTGTAATCACGCTCTTTTTTAATAGCGCTGCATATTAAATAACACTTTGAGGACACAATGAAAAAAACACTTATTAGCGCAGCGTTTTTAGTTGCATGCAGCAGTAACGTACATGCGTTTAGTCAAGAAACCCACAAACGTATCGTGATTGATGCCGTTAACTACATGCAACAACACCCAAGCACAACACAATACGCTGCGTTAGTCAGCTATGCTCAGCAAAATAATATGACTGTCGCTCAGCTTGGCGAGCTACTTGGGCAAGCAGCCTATGACGTCGATGATTTTGAGGACACGTTTTTTTGTGGTGCTATTACAGGTTCTTGCGTACAAGCACCAGTTTGGGGTGCTGCAGAAAGTATTGTGAAATACACCAGTTATTGGCACTTTCAAAATCACACCCAAGGTGCTGATCAACATGGCAACGACTTTGGCGGCTACAACTATCAAAAACTAACAGTATGGGGAGCAGTTGATAATCTTGCCGCAACGTGGCTCAAAGGTGATTACCTTGATGATGGTAAAGGTGGTGAAACAGGCTGGTTCAATGCTGACTCTTCAAAATATAATAGCTATGGCGTTACTGAAGCCCATTACCGTATAGATAGCCAATCAAGTTACAGCATGTATGATGACTTTGAGGAAATGCCATTCCAACCTATCGATAACTTAGGGCAATATTGGTATCAAAGTTACTTACAAAGCGGTAATCCACAGATTTTAGGCTTTGTATTTCACACTACCGATTTACTCCAACCTCATCATACTTGGACAACCTCCGATTTAAATCACTCAAGCTGGGAAAGTTGGGTGAATGACTACTACGACCAAGAAAACCTCAATGATCCAGCACTCGTTTCACAAGCCATGGCAACCTTTGCTGCATTAGATACACAATCAACTGATGTACGCCCTTTGTTAACCCAAGGCGGTGCATTTTCGTATGCACAAGGTGGGATCGTGTTAAATTCAAAAGATCATTACGACCGACTCGATACTGCAAAACAAGTGGTTCCCCATGCAATTGCAATGGTGGTTCACCTACTTAATCATGCCATGGTTGCTCGATAATGCGTGGGCTTTACATTTTGACAGCACTGCTAGGTTTGCTTTTTAGCAACCTAGCAGTTGCTGCGTTTAATCAATACACAGAATCTGAAATTGATCTCATGTGGCAGGTCTACAAAGAACAAAGCCCTGATATTAGCAAACAGCAAACACGTGAACGCCTTTACGAAAATCAATTTTTACTTAAGTACGCACAGAAAAACATGCCTGAGCTTGTAGAGCGCCAAGCGAGTGTTGGCTTTTCAACTCATTACCATGTAATGCGCTACTTAGATAATCTGTTTATTCATCAGTTAAATCTCACCGGTAAACCAGCTACAACTGGGCTTGAACCATTTGATAAACACTGGCTGAAAACCAACTTAGGGCTATATCCTCTGGATGGTCAGTACAGTGATGCCCAAATCAAACAGTTCAATGCTATTAAACTCGATTTGTTTGAAAACCCAATGACGCTGTACGAATTTATTGCACCTCTTTCTATGCAGACTCGCTTTCGTTTGCATCAAGGAGATAGCGAACTGTTCAAAACCGAAGTTTTAAAACATCGACAATTTCTTTTGCATTTAAAGCAAGCTGATGCGGTCATACAAACACAGCAAATTTCGCTACCCCATCTTTATTCTATAGCCAAGGGCGATATCCTAAGGCCTTCGATTCAAAGCTGGTTAGGGGTAAAAGGTATTATGCATGTAGAGAGCCCTGTGTTAACTCGCTTAGAGAACAAGGTTACTGACGCTGAAATCCAGCAATATTACCAACAACACAAAGAAAGATTTCATTATCTAAAATCGGTTAAGGCCCATGGCGGCGAATTTACCGATAGAGAAGCGGCTTTAGCATTTAAAAAGCAAGCTGAAACAAGCTCAATACAACACGCACTAAAGCAATTAAATCAGCCCGATATTTACGCTCAATATAATAACTACTTAACCCGAGAGCATAAACGAAATTGGGCAGTACAATTAGCATTCACACAAAAGCCTCAACAGTTAAGTGAGGTAATACGCTCACCGAATGGTTTTTGGGTGGTAGTAATGAGCTATGATCATGCGTTTGGCTACTTTGACGCAAATGACGAAACGGTCCGCTATCAAGCCAAAAAGGCCATCGCGGTTGAAAAAGCCATAATTAACTACCAACAGAGTTGGTTAGCGTGGCAAAAAGCGCATGGGGTTAAGTTATGAAATGGCTAGCTTTAGCACTTTGTGTGCTTTTTAGTGCTGCGGTTATTATGCATGTGCAATCAAAACATATTGCTTTAGTGCCTGCTGAAAAAGCACTGCTGCCCGTTGAGGTTGAGAAAAAAGATGTTCGTAATCAACAAGCAATGACCAGTATGCACGTAAAGCCAACTTTAATTGCCAGTGAAACAATCGATGAGGCCGTTACAAATGCGGCAATCACAACTCCCGATTACTTTCCACCCATTGCAAAGCAGCCCCAGCAGACGAAGCGGTTTACAGGTGATCTTAATGACCATAAAGCGTATCAGGCATACCATCAAACACAACAAACTGAATTAGAACTTCGCTTTATTGATGCCGCAGAAAGTAAAATTGCTACTCTCGAATCCCTTTTAGAACGTGGTAAGCAAGCGGAATTGTCAGAAGATAAGCTTAATGAAGCCGAAGATAAAATTGCGGCTTTAAAGACGATGCAAGCGGAATTAGTTGCTAAACATAACGAAAAAAGCCGCCTCAAATGAGCCGGCAAAACTAACTAGGGGAAACAATGCTGTTGGTAATTACTTGTTTTCGAGTAATTTACCATTACCGATTTCAATTTTACGTGGTTTTAAAGCTTCTGGAATTTCACGCTCTAAATCGATACTTAGTAAGCCATTTTCAAGGTCAGCGCCAAGCACTTTAACGTGGTCACCTAATTGGAACTTACGCTCAAAGTTACGCTCTGCAATGCCTTGGTGAATGAACTTACGTTCAGCATTATCTTGTTTATCAGCTTTAGTACCGCTGACTTTCAATGTGTTGTTTTCTGACTCAATGGTCAATTCACTGTCACTAAAACCTGCTACAGCCATAGTGATACGATATTTGTCTTTATCAAGTGCTTCGATGTTGTACGGAGGAAAACTTGGCTGCTTGTCTGTGCGAGCTGCCGCATCCATTAATGATGCTAAATGATCGAAACCGATGAATGAACGATAAAGTGGTGATAAGTCTACTGTACGCATAATTATATCCTCATATTTAAGCGATATTTTGTTAGTACTCTTCTATTGAACCAGTGCTAACAAAGTTAAATTAATACTATATATTTCAATTACTTTAGTTTGTTTGGGACCCATCAGGCGTCCTCACTAAACTATTTATGGGCGGGTAAAATCTTTTCAAGATTTTTAGCAAAAAAAATTGTAATTTTTTTTAAATTAAATGAAAGTTAAGTGCTCTCAAACTGGTCTGAATAAGTTGATTTTAAAGGGCTAACAACGTACAAAATAACAATGAAAAAAAATCCAACTTTTTTAAAAAAATTTATCAGTGTGCTAAAAAATGTCGTTTTAATGGCAGTCGTTGTGTATGCCGTGACCGCATTTCAGCAACGTAATTTACTCTCAACAGATAAAACCCCTGCCCCCTATTTTAATTTAGCCACGCTGAAAAACCCGACAGAGCGGATGACCATTGCACAATTACAAGGCAAGCAAACAGTGGTGTATTTCTTTGCGCCTTGGTGCTCAATTTGTCGTTACAGTATGCCAAATTTAGAAAAGGCTCATCAGCAAGGTAAGTTGAATGCCATAGCAATTTCCCTTGATTACCAAAACATTACTGAAGTAAAACAGTTTACTAATTCACTCGAATTAACAATGCCGGTGCTACTTGGCAGTAAAAGTACAGGTCAAGATTATAAAATCAGTGCCTACCCAACTTATTATGTTATTGATGAACAGTTGGCCATTACTGCGCATTCTATGGGTTACTCAACAGAACTAGGCCTTAGAATGCGAACTCTAGATTAGCTCAATCGCTAATAATGAGAAAAAACAGAATAGTGCAATCGATTTTATGCGCTGTTTTTATTCATTTAATCCGTTAAGATGATAACCAGATAAACCATCGAGGAGAGCGATATGTTAACTGTAATTTTTGGCCGTGAAGGCTGCCCATACTGTGTTCGTGCAAAAGACGTTGCTGACAAACTAGCAAATGAGCGTGACGATTTTAAATACCGTTATATCGACATCATTAAAGAAGGCATCAGCAAAGCAGATTTAGAACAGTCTGCAGGCAAACCTTGCCCAACCGTACCACAGATTTTTATTGACCAAGCCCACATTGGTGGCTTCACTGAATTCGAAGCGTACGCTAAAGAAAATTTAGGGTTATATCAATAAATTGTAAACGTGGTTGATTTTGGTAAATTTAAACTGATTAAATTATGACCAACATCAACCACATACAAATTAGTTGTAATTTATACAAGCAATTGCCTTGTATTTCCTATACAATGCGCGCCTCTTTAAATTCGTTGAGGCGTATTAATGTCAGAACCAGTCACGTTTGAATCTCTAAATCTTTCTCCTGCAATCCTTAAAGCAGTTGAAGAGTTGGGTTACAAGACTCCATCTGAAATCCAAGCTCAATGTATACCGTTATTGCTAGAAAGAAAGGACGTACTGGGACTAGCGCAAACGGGTACAGGTAAAACAGCAGCATTTGCACTGCCGTTACTAAATAATATTGACCCGTCTGTGAAGCAGCCACAGATCCTTGTTTTAACGCCTACGCGTGAACTTGCGATCCAAGTAGCTGAGGCATTCGAACAATATGCTAAGCATACTCGTGGTGTTGAAGTTTTAGCCCTTTATGGTGGCCAAAGCTATAGCATCCAACTAAGTGCACTTCGTCGTGGCGCGCAAATCATTGTTGCAACGCCAGGTCGCTTAATTGACCACATTAACCGTGGCACAATCAAGTTTGAGAGCTTACAAGCCCTTGTTCTTGATGAAGCAGACGAAATGTTACGCATGGGCTTCATTGATGATGTAGAAAGCATCATGGAGAAAACGCCACGTGAAAAGCAAACATGTCTTTTCTCTGCGACCATGCCTAAGCAAATTCAAAATATCAGCAGCAAGTACATGAATGAGCCTGAGCAAGTTCATATCTCTGCGCGTAACTCAACTGTATCAACGGTTGAGCAAGTATTTTGGAATGCTCACGTACACAAAAACAAAGCTATCGTTCGCTTCTTAGAAGCTGAGCAATACGATGGTGCAATTGTTTTCGTACGTACACGTAACGACACGGTACAGTTAGCTGAATTACTTGAGCGCGAAGGTTTCTCTGCGGCACCACTTAATGGTGACATGAACCAACAAGCACGTGAACGCACAGTAGATCGTTTGAAAAACGGCCTAGTTGATATCGTTATTGCAACAGACGTTGCTGCACGTGGTCTTGATGTAGACCGTTTAAGCTTAGTAATTAACTACGATATTCCACAAGATTCAGAAGCCTACGTTCACCGTATTGGCCGTACTGGTCGTGCGGGTCGTCAAGGTAAAGCGATTCTTTTCGTAAAACATAACGAGCGTTATTTACTTAAAAATATCATTCGTCATACGAAATCTGATATCGCACAAGTTGATTTACCAACAGCTAAAGTTGTTGAAGAAAAGCGTATTAAAGCGCTTCAAGACAAGCTTACAATTGCGCTTGAAAACAAAGACATCACTTTCTTTAATCAAGTTGCTGCTAACATGGCAGAGAAACTTGAATTAAGTGCTGAAGACTTAGCAGGTGCATTACTTTGTTTAGCGCAGCAACAATCACCAATCAAGGTTGAAGAAGTTAAAGTTCAACCACGTGGCGAACGCAACGAGCGTCGTCGCAATGACCGTGGTGATCGTGGCGACCGCCAAGGACGCGAGCGTAAACCTCGTGAGCCGCGTGAGCGCAACAGCCGTAACATGGGTCCTATGGATACTTACCGTATCGAAGTAGGTCGTGAGCACGGTGTACAAGTTAAAAATATCGTTGGTGCGATTGCTAACGAAGCTGATATCTCAAGCAAGTTCATTGGTGATATTCGCTTACATGACAATCACAGTACGGTACAGTTACCACAGAACATGCCAAAAGATGTACTTGATCACTTCCAAAAGGTATTTATCTGTAAACGTCCGATGAACATGACGCTAACGCAAGACCAAGGTCCTGCGGCTCCTCGCTCTGAGCGCCCAAGTGGTGATCGTGGTGATAAGAAGCGTAACTTCAAAGACCGTGGTGAAAAACGTGGTGGCCCTCGTAAAGAGCGTCGTCCAGTGAGCTTCACTGCGAACTAATTGAAGCTTTAAGCAATAAAAAACCTTGTCATGAGAGTGACAAGGTTTTTTTGTGTCTGTAGTAAAGCTGTCAGCCGTCAGCTATCAGACTTCAGTTTTTTAAAGCCTCACGCTGGATTGCTGAGGCTTTGTCCTTATGAGCCAATGGCTGGGTATGCGTAGCTTGATTGAAGACCTAGTGGAATGCCTAAGCCCCAGTACGCGAGTAAGAAGATACTCCAACCGATTAAGAAGGCGATTGAGTACGGTAACATCATCGCGATTAAGGTGCCGATACCGGTGCCTTTAACATACTTTTGGCAGTACACAACAACCAGTGGGAAGTATGGCATTAGTGGCGTGATGATATTCGAGCTTGAGTCACCTACACGGTACGCAGCTTGTGTTAAATCAGGTGAAATACCCAGTTGCATCAGCATGGGTACAAAGATTGGCCCTAATAGCGCCCATTTTGCCGAGCTTGAGCCAACAAATAGGTTCACGAACGCTGTTAAGAAAATAATACCGACCACCGTGACTGAACTTGGCAGAGCCATTGCTTTTAATAATTGCGCCCCTTCAATTGCAAGTAATGCACCTAGGTTTGATTTACTAAATGCAGCAATAAATAACGCACAGAAGAACGCCATAACAATATAGTAAGCCATACCGCTCATCGCTTTGCTCATTGCATCGATCATATCTTTAGAGCTTTTGAAGGTACCCACGGCAAAACCGTAGACGGCACCAGGGATCCAAAACAGTAAGAAGATAAGTGGCACAATTGATTGCATTAACGGTGAACGGAAATTAGTTAATGAGCCATCACTGCTTCGCATTGCAGAGTCGGCTGGCGCTGAGACAAACCAAAGTAGAGCAAGGCCTGCAATCATCACTGTGCTTGCAATATAAAACGCACGTTTTTCATCACTGCGTGCTTCATCAAAGGCAGGTAGGTCTTCTGTATCACCATCAAGTGGCGTATTTTGTAAACGCGGCTCGATGATTTTATCTGTGATATACCAGCCTAATAAGATAATAAACAGGCTCGAAGCTGAGGTGAAAAACCAGTTGTTGAGCGGGTTAATCGCCATATCTGGGTTAATAATTTGCGCGGCACTTTGGGTAAAGCTTTGCAGTAACGGATCAATCCCTGATGGAATAAAGTTTGCGCTAAAGCCACCACTTACCCCAGCAAACGCTGCTGCAATACCAGCAAGCGGATGACGCCCCATCGCATAGAAGATAACTCCAGCAAGAGGGATAACTAGTACGTAACCGGCATCAGTTGCGGTATGGCTGACAATCGCTACTAAAATAATAGACGGTGTTAAAAGCTGCTTAGGCGTTACTTTTAACATTAATTTGAGGCCGGTATTGATAAAGCCAGAATGCTCAGCAACACCAACACCTAACATAGCAACCAGCACTACACCAAGCGGCGCAAAGCCAGTGAAGGTTTTCACCATCGAAGATAAGAAGGTGGCAAGGGAGTCCCCTGCTAATAGGTTATTTACAACGATGGCTTCGCCAGTGCGCGGATCGATTGCATCAAATGTAGTGCCCGAGAAAAGCCAAGATAAAAACCAAATAAGTAGCATTGCGACTAAAAAGATAATCGCTGGATCAGGTAGCTTGTTACCCACCCTCTCAATGGTATTTAGAAAACGTGCGATTGCACCACTTGGTGCCTGCACATCATTATTGTTATTCATTTTCAAATTCCCTAGAAAAATATCTCGTTAACCTTAACGTATCTAACTAATAAGGTAAATTTTAAGTTAATGGGATTACCTGATAAAGGTAAAGTGATTATGTAAAAAAAGCGACACAGGTCGCTTTACAGAATTTTATTTAATTAGATTAGGCTGCAAGTGCTTTCACTTCATCCCACAGGCGCACAACAAGCTCTTTATCTTCTTCGTTTAACTCACCGTTGCGATAAGCTTTAACGAGGCTAGATTCAACTTGATTGTTTAACTCATCAATCGATAAGTTTAATTCTTCTACTTGTGCATAGCCTACAGCTAAGTCAAAGTGACCACGTAAATAGCCACCAGCAAATAGCTCGTCGTCTGTTGCTTTATCAACTAAATCATCAAAATATTGCTGCGCTGCATCAATATAACTTACTAAACTCATTGTTACTTCTCCTCTGGGTGCAGCCCATCTTGATGACCCACTGCATACATAATATGGTCATTGAAACCGGTGGTTACGCGAATATAACCACTTAATTCATCGTCTAACTCACTATCACCCGTATCGGCAATCAGTGGTCGGCCATTCAAGGCCTGTAATTTAGTTTTAGTGGCCACCACAATAATGTTGTCGCGGCCAATAGCACGAATAAGTGCAGGGCTTAATTGCTGATTACCTCGGCCAAAGATATGGCCTTGGCCACCAATTAAGGTGATCACCAATTTGGTTTCTTTACCTTCTGTGAGCTCAAGTAATTGCTGAGCAGTTAAATCCTGCGCAATAAGCTCTTGGTCTGCCACTAAGTCTACACCTAGCAAGGTATTTTCAAGACCCATTTCTTCCATAATTGCCGCGACTGTAGAACCACTGCCCATCACATATAAGCAGTCTTCATCCATTTCACTAACAACATAGGCAGCTATATCGGCAAGCACTAATTCATCGGTTTCTTTACCGCCATTTTTAACGGCCTGTACATAACGTACTTCACTAGGCACTTGCATTTCACCATAGCGCTTAGCTTTTACCGTGCCTTCGCGAAATGCTTCTTCGTCGATATCCATCACATCAGCATCACCAAGGCTTACAAGTTCACCTTTAACTAGCATCTCAACAACACGCCCTGCTGCTTTTGGGGTAATAGCATAAACCCCAGAATGAATTTTGCAGCCTGCAGGAATACCTAATACAGGAGTGCTATCGCCAACAGCATGGCAAATATTGCGGGCAGTACCATCGCCACCCGCAAATAAAATAAGGTCGACACCTTGCTCAACTAATAGCTTGGCAGCCTGCTCTGTGTCATCTGGGGTGGTGATATCGTTTGTGTGGTAAATAACTTGGCTTTGAAAGCCTAGTTGCTTTGCCGTTTGCTCGCCCATTTCACCGTTTACAGTGTAAATGATTAAGTCATCTTGATGGGCAAGCAGCACTTCAAGTGCCGCTCGGGTGCGTAGGTTTGCTTTTGGCTCAGCACCAAGTTGCATTGCTTTTGCGGCGGTATCTGCGCCATCACTGCCCTTTAGTGCGACACTGCCACCTAAACCGGCAACCGGATTTACAATCAAACCTAATTTAAACTGCATCAGATAAAGCTCCTGGGTTGCCATTAAAATCGCGCTGCCACGAAAACTGTGCAGCTGTTAGTGGCCATGGGGTTTTATAGAAATCACTCATTGCTTTAAGCAGTGCTGTCGTGCGCTGGTTAAAGCCAGATGCTAAAAAGCTCAACACTTGCTGGTGAACTCTCGCTTGAAAATCGAATCGGCAGGTTTGCTCGCCATTTAAATTATCAACCGATACATTAAAATCGAAACCTGCTGCAGTACTGAGCGCCCATTCAATAGCTTGGGGCTTTACTTCAACTGCTTCAAATTCAGCTTGCTGGTGCTTATCACGACCATCTGGGCAATACCAATAGCCATAATCTTCTTTTAACCGACGTGCCTCTCCAGCCACTAGCCAATGGGCAATTTCGTGTAAGGCGCTGGCATAAAAACCGTGGGCAAACACAATTTGGTGACAAGGCGTTTGCTCATCAGCAGGCAGGTAAATAGGTTCATCATCACCCTTTATCAAACGCGTGTTATGGCTTTGATAAAAGGTGCTTTCAAAAATAGCGATTAAGTCAGCAATCTGATGCATACGGCTTGAATTCATCTCGTTAAAAGCGTCACTAAAAACGAGGCGAATTGTACGGACTTTTCACTCCAAAGTAAAAGCAACCGCCCTCAGTTACAGGTATTTTGCGATATCAACATCATCGATTTGCTCTGGGTTTAAATAGCGTTTTGCATACTTTAGGTAAATACCAGAAGTTAAAAATAGCTCAAATACATCATGGTCAATGTGATCGTCAGCAACCATTTTCGCTAAAATATCAATGGCAACACTGAGTGGTTTGGCTTTTTTGTAAGGTCTATCTGCCGCGGTTAATGCTTCGAAGATATCAGCAAGTACTAACACACGTTCGGGTATTGATAACTGCTCAGCGGTTAATTTTCGCGGATAGCCTGTCCCTTTTAAAGTTTCGTGATGAGTAGAAGCATAGCGCGGAACTTTCGCTAATTCTTTCGGGAATGGCACACTACCTAGCATACGAATTGTGCTGATCACATGCTCATTGATCTTAAATCGGTCTTCCGCTGTTAACGTGCCTCGTGCCACAGATAAGTTATACACTTCACCAAGGTTATATTTATACTCAGGAATTGCCATGTTAATGCCTAAACTTTCTGGGTACTCAACGGCTTTTTCGTGTGGAATTAAATCACTTGGCTTATCGCTCAGGAGTGACTCTTCAACAGGTAAATGCTGATTTTTCAAATCAGCCATACGCATTTCTTCAAGGGGCGATAGACCTAAACTTGCGTCAAAATGACGCTGCCACTTGATACTAGCAACCTCATGTAAACGAGACAACTGCGCTTCATCCATAAACTCACCACCAACATTACAAGCGGCAATGAAGCTAAAGTCTGCGTGTAACTTCTCTGTTTGTTGCTCAAGCTTTTGTTTAAGCACAGATTGCTGCTCTGGATGCGCTAATAGTTGCTCATAGTAGGTAATTTTTGCATCACGTAGTAGCACTTCAAATCGGGTGCGTACCTCATGAATACGGTTATAAATGGTTTCGAGCTTAGTGCCTTTATCAACAATATGCTCTGGTGTAGTGATTTTGCCGCAGTCATGTAGCCACGCCGCTAAGCGGAATTCTCGTCGCTCATCCGGGGTTTTAAAACTGAACTCAGAAAACGCCTCATCTGTTGAACCTGATGCTGCATCAGCAAGCCAAATACCCAACTCAGGCACACGCTCACAATGCCCTGCCGTATATGGCGATTTATCATCAATGGCTTGCGCTATAAGCTCTACAAACGACTCCATCAACGCTTTTTGTGAGTTTTCATGTTGCTCAATCGAGCGACTCATATCAACCATTGAACTAGCTAAATAATGAATTTCTAAAATATGACTCGAAAGCGTTGAAACCTCATTGTAGTCACGCTGTTGAATTTTTTTATTCTCACCCACTAGTTTAAGTATTGGGTTAACGATTGAAGAGGCAAAAAACCAAGAGACGGGCAGAAGCAAGAGCAAACATAACCCTGTAACTAATATTGAGATCTGAATCTTTTCTTTAATAATTGCTAGTACATCGTTTTTAGCCACGAGAACCGCAAAATAATCAATTTCATCAGATTGCATTTCACTACTGAGTGGCAGTTGCAATACAAACATATATTTCTCAACACCATCCTCACTCACACTTAGCATTTTGCCAAGTTGATGTTGTCCGTTAGCGAGCCCTGTAGTTTGCTCATTTGTTTTGATTATCTTGGATAAGTCATCAAACGAGTGAAGATGACCTTGTGTTTTACTTTTAGCGATTATTTCTCCATCTCCACGATAAACGTACATTTCGGAAGAAACTAGAAATTGCATTTTTTGCTGTTGTTTAATTAAAAACGCACTCAAGCTAGAACTTGCAACATCAATAGCAAGCACTCCCCCCGTTTGTTCAGATTTTATTGTGTACGTATAACCAGGTATCTTTAGTAGATTAAAAATATACTGTTGAGTTTTGGTTACTGTGCCAACTTTTGCATCGTTAAACCATAACCGCTTTCGAGGGTCGTAATCTGGAGTTTGTTTGTATTTCCTATTTAATGATAGGTTTTCATCTAAATAATATGTAGTTTGATGACGAGACTCACCCTGCCCTAACACCTTAAAAATAAGCCATCTATCTTCTGCTCTAAGATCGTTAGGTTTTGGTAGTTGAGCATGCCCACGTAAATTCACAACCTCAATGAAGTCACCATTAGCATAACCTAACAACAATGAATGAAAGTCTGGGTGTTTGTTTAATACTTCTATAAGAATATTTCGCAAAGAATCATTTTCATCAAAGTTCCCTGAAAACAGTCTGTTATCGTGGATCATAACACTTAATGTATTATCTACCCGCTGATTAATTCGAGTGATGTGGTCAGCTATTTGTTGGCTGGTTGATTTGAATTGTTCGGTTTTGGTTTGAAGGACTAATTTTTCACTGAAATAATAGTGCAGACTGATCGCCACGATTCCAGTTAGCAAGCTCGCTAGTGCAAATATTAATAACACACTTACGCGTATTGAAATTTTAAATCTTCTTTCATTCTGTGAAAACAATGTGCGACTCCCTGCTAGCTCTAAATAATTATCCAGATATAAATAAATCTAATACATTTTGCTAAACTTACACATAAACCAAATAATCTAGACTCGTTAAATTTTTACTACTAACTGATTTCTACCACTACCTTTTGCTTCGTAGAGTGCAGCATCAGCTCTAGCTATCACTGATTTTTGCTGCTCCTCTCGCATTACTGTTAAACCAAAGCTAGCTCTAATTAATAATGAAAGCTCTCCAACTTCAAATGGTTCAGTATTAAGCTTGGTGATCATATTCTCGATTATTTTTGCAGCATCAGACACCGAACAAAGCGGTAAAACAATAACAAATTCTTCACCACCAAAACGATAAACATCATCGGAAGTGCGTAATGACTGAGTTAAGAAAGTAGAAAAAAGCTCAAGTATGCCATCGCCAACTTCATGACCATGGTTATCATTGACCTGTTTAAAATAATCTATATCAGCCAAAATAACGCACACTTGCTTCATTTTTTGCTGCTGTTGCTTAGTTATCCGTTGATAGTCTTCATAACTATTATCAAAGGCTCTTCTATTCGGTAATTGAGTCAGTGCATCTTTAAATGCTTGGCTCTGCATTTCTTGCGCTAATTGACCTAGTTGCGTATTTCGAACAAAAAGTTCGCGGCGCATTAGGTGCTGATGGGCTGACATAATCATACCCGTTAAGTTCGCTGCAACATGTGCCAAAATAACCATATACGAGGTATGGCTATTAATTTCTTTTGTAAAAAAGATCACAGATAAAGCTATTAAGCTGTAAGCCCACCCAAAAAATGCCGACAATTTGAAAGGCAGTAACGCCGAAAAGTAAAACGTAATAAGAATAATGACGTCAAAAAACAGATGTAAAACATAGGCGCGGTCAAAAGTATAAGCCATTGATTGCATGCTGATTGATAAAAAAACCATAAACAAAGAAATTGCAAGCTTAAACTGCCTTAGAGTTTGAATGTAAGCAAGAACAACAGCACTAAAGATACAAACTGAGACAATAATGCTACGACCAGTCAAAGCAATATTTGGCCAAAAAAATGATTGGATGATCATTTTATCAAAAAAGGTTATAAAAATAGTGAGAAGCGCGATGGTGCAACACAAGAATTGGGCAATTTTTTTATCCTGTTTAAATTTGCTTTGTAAAAATATTTGCTCGACCTGCAATGAATTAAACTGGCAAGCAAAGCGCTTTATTGTCAGATCTTTGTTTAATAACTTTGCAGCAAATGCGCCCATAAATACGTGCCTAATGAAATGAGTAACAGAGGAATGTTCAAATAAAGAGCTATTCCCCTATTATAGAATGATAGTTCATTAATTAAACTAGTCATTTTGTATAGAAATACCTCAAATTAGCCATTAAAAAGCAGGAATTGGTTACAAAGTATTAATAAAATACTCTTTATTTTTTTTACCAAGCATTCTCGCCGGCCTCATCAGACTTGACTATATCGGTTTCTTTTAACGCTTCTCGAATCCAGGTTTGCATGACTGGACACGCAAATACATGCTGACAATAAGCTTGTGCAGCACGCGAAAGCGTAACCTGATACGTTTTAAAGCGCAGTACCACAGGTGCAAACATCGCATCAACAATAGAGAACTCACCAAATAACCACGCATTAGGATACCTTTGCTGCTGAGTAGAAAATATCTCATCGATACGGGCAATATCTTTTTTAGCTTGTTCTGATAATTCAACATGCCTTTTAGCGCGAATATTCATTGGCATTTCATTACGAAGTGCAGCAAAACCAGAGTGCATCTCGGCAGCTAAACTGCGTGCTTTTGCTCTTTGGGCTATTTCACTAGGCCAAGCAGCACCATTTAGATAAGCATCATTGATGTATTCACAAATAGCGAGTGAATCCCACACGATTAACTCAGCATCAATAAGGGCCGGCACTTTTTGCACGGGAAACTTACTTTTTAATGCTTCATAAAACTCAGGCGTATCTAGAACTAATTGTTGTTCTGTAAAAGAAACATTGAATTTACTCAGTAAATACCACGCTCGTAATGACCAAGTTGAGTAGTTTTTATTGCCAATAAATAATTGCATTGTACTTCCTTTAACGTTTAGATTGGACTCACTATAAAACAGCAATTGGGCAATTACTCGCCAATTGTTTTTATGTTAACTATAAGAAATGCTGATACATTATGGATATTGATGCCCTTAGGACTTTTTGCGCCTTTGTTGATACAGGCAGTTTCACCCGCGCTGCAGCACAAATTTGCAGAACCCAATCTGCAGTAAGTATGCAAATGAAAAAGCTGGAACAAGACCTCGCAAGTCCGCTATTTGAAAAGCAAGGCCGTCAACTGGTGCTAACCCATCAAGGCCACCAGCTAGCAAGCTATGCAAAGCAATTGATAGCGCTTCATGATGAAGCCTTTAAGCAATTAAAAGCAGGCACTGGCAATTTACGTGTGCGCATTGGTTGTCCTGATGACTATGCCCACTCTTTACTACCAGAGCTTGTTGATGCTTTACACCAACAGTTTAATGCACTGGATTTACAAATAAGCTGCGCCCCAAGTACTGAGCTTAGAGCCAAACTAGACCAAGGTATGCTCGATTTGGTGATTGCCACTCGCTCGCCAGACAGTGAAGAAGGCTACTTATTGCAATCAAGCCAAGGCGTGTGGGTGAAAAGCCCTGCTTTTGAGATTAACGATTCAACCCCACTTCCTATCGCCTTGTTTCAACGAGACTGTAAGTTTCACCAAGCCAGTATTGAGGGTCTATTAAAAGCCGAGCGTCGTTTTAATATTATTGCCTGTTGTGGCTCAGCGGGAGCGTTACATGGCTTGATTAAACAAGGACTGGCAATTGGCAGTATGGCGCGAATAAGCATGCAATCGGGTCTGGAAGAGATCAGCGATAACTCACTTCCGGTATTGCCTGTCATTGATATCGCCCTGCTATACGGTAATCATGCCCACAACCCTCTCAGTCATGAACAGCTTAAGCAGCTTGTTGAAATAATTAAGGCATAAAAAAGCGCGATGATAATCATCGCGCTCATTAACTGCGTTTACTTTATTTAAGACTGCGCTTAAATTGAACCTTTTATTGGTCCATGTTCGTGGCTTACATGTGGGTTTTGACCACGTTGGCGCAATAAGTGATCCATTAAAGTAATCGCCATCATCGCCTCAGCAATAGGAATTGCACGAATACCTACACATGGATCATGACGTCCTTTAGTGATCATCTCTACCGCTTCGTTGCTGGTATTAATGCTGTTACCCGGTATGGTAATGCTTGAGGTTGGCTTAAGTGCGATAGAGGCAATGATGTCTTGCCCTGTCGAGATACCTGCAAGTACACCACCCGCATGATTTGATGTAAAACCATCAGGAGTTAACTCATCACGGTGTTCAGAGCCCTTTTGCTCTACCACATCAAAGCCATCACCAATCTCAACGCCTTTTACTGCATTAATGCTCATTAATGAGTGTGCAAGCTCTGCATCTAGGCGATCAAATACTGGCTCACCAAGACCAACAGGTACATTTTTAGCAACCACTTTAACTTTAGCGCCTACCGAATCACCTTGTTTTTTTAGGTCGCGCATGTACTCATCAAGCGCTTCTAGCTTGCTGGTGTCTGGAAAGAAAAATGCATTGTTTTCCACTTCATCCCAGTTGTAATCTTCAGCTTTAATTGGCCCAAGCTGGCTCAAACAAGCACGCACTTCAATATCGTGAAATTGTTTTAGGTATTTTTTTGCAATTGCACCCGCCGCTACACGAATCGCCGTTTCACGGGCAGAAGAGCGACCACCACCTCGGTAATCACGGATACCGTACTTATGCCAATAGGTATAATCACCATGACCTGGGCGAAATACATCGGCAATTTTGCCGTAATCTTTTGAACGTTGATCGGTGTTTTCAATCAGTAAACCAATGCTAGTACCAGTGGTTTTACCTTCGAACACACCTGAAAGAATTTTTACTTCGTCACTTTCGCGGCGCTGTGTTGTATATCGACTTTGCCCCGGCTTGCGACGGTCTAAATCAATTTGTAAATCGGCCTCGCTAATTTCAAGACCTGCTGGTGTGCCATCAACAACGCCGCCTAATGCAACGCCGTGGCTCTCACCAAAGGTGGACACTTTAAATAGTTGCCCGATGCTATTACCTGCCATTAATTTTCCTCATTCCTAATGACTACTGAGACCGAGCCCTCAGGCTCGGCTTTTAAAATCTGCTGTTAATCTGCGAAATAGTTAACAAGTTGCTGTTTGCTGATCACAAACACGCCAAGACCACCTTGTTCAAATTCAACCCACTCAAATGGTGCGCCCGGGTACAGCTCTTCCATATGTACCATAGAGTTACCAACTTCGACAAATAACAAACCGTTATCAGTTAGATGCTCTGCAGCTTCAGCTAGGATGGTACGAGTAACATCAAGACCATCATGACCCGATGCTAAACCAAGCTCAGGCTCGTGATGGAATTCACGTGGTAAATCAGCCATATCTTCAGCATCAACATACGGTGGATTAGCTACGATCAGGTCATATTTTTGACCCGGGACACCGCTAAACACGTCTGACTGAATTGGCAGTACACGGTCATTTAGCATGTAATCGCTAATATTAATATCAGCAACTTCGAGCGCTTCATATGAAATATCAACCGCATCAACCTGTGCATCTTCAAATGCTTGCGCAAGTGCAATAGCAATACATGCAGAGCCGGTGCATAAATCAAGAATGCGCGTTACTGAGCTTGGCTCTTCTAACCAAGGTGCAAAGCGATTGTTAATTAGCTCAGCAAATGGCGAACGTGGAATTAACACGCGCTCATCAACATAAAACGGCATACCTGCAAACCACGCAGTGTTGGTCAGGTACGGTACTGGCGTACAATCATTAATACGCTCTGCAATTAGTTCAGCTAAGCGGTTTTTCTCGGTGCTGGTTAAACGCGCATGCATAAGCTCTTTTGGCGCATCGATTGGCAAGCTTAGTGCTGGTAATAGTAAGCTAACTGCTTCATCCCACGCATTATCTGTGCCGTGCCCAAAGAAAATACCACTGCTGGCAAATTGACTGGTTGTCCAACGTAACCAATCATGCAACGTTGAAAGTTCTGCAATTGCCTCGTCTAAAATTGCGTCTTCTATCTGGAAATGGTTCATGTATGTTCCTTAACTTTCAAAGTCTGTTCTGACGCGTATTGTACCGTCTTTTCAGTTGGTTTTTACTCGATTTTTAGCGTTTTTTTGTTTAGACTGCCGCCATGAAAAAAGATCCCCACGCCAACAACCACATTAGCACTGACGATATTGACTTATTTCGTCAGAGTATCAGTGGTGCCAAAGCATTTAAACAAGACACTATTCGATTCACCAATAAGCCTAAAGTGTCACAAGCGAAGCAATTTTCCCAGCAAAAAAAGCAACATCAGGCAGAATTTTTCTTTTCTGATGAATATGTACCAGACATCGACACTCATGGCACCGTAAGTTATGTCAAACCAGGTCACGATAGCTTTTTAGCAAAGCAACTTCGCCGTGGAGATTACCCACCTGAGTTAACCCTTGATTTACATGGCTTAAATAAAGAATTAGCCAAAGATGAGTTGGCGGGTTTAATTCATGAGTGTAAAAAACAGCATTACTATTGCGCTTGTGTTGTGCATGGCATTGGTGAGCGCATACTTAAACACAAGGTACCGCAATATTTAGTTCAACACCCTGATGTGATTGCTATGCACCAAGCGCCTCTTGAATTTGGTGGTAAAGGTGCTGTACTTATTTTAATTAATCTTCCACAAAGTGATGAGTTCAGACGCTAACGTCTTCTTGTCATAAGGCCTAAAGTGCATATTTTTTCGATTATCTTTCCACTGATTTTTATCGTGTTAAGTGGTTACATCAGCTCGCGAAGCACGTTTTTATCGAAAGAGCATATTGCAGGGTTAAGTAAGTTTACTTTTTACATTAGCGTGCCTGCTTTTCTATTTTTAAATATGGCCCAAGCCGATTTACAAAATAGTGTATCTATTGCAGGCTTTTTGAGTTTTTACATCCCGGTATTGGCCATTTACGCTCTCGGCTATGTGATTGACCGCTACCTCATTAGCAAGCAATCTGCGCCGTCACGTCATGCTGTATTTGCCCTTGGCAGTAGTTACTCAAATACGGTACTGGTAGGTTTGCCTATTATTATTGCAGCACTTGGGCAACAGATGGTCGGTATTGTATTTATGATCATCACTTTTCATAGCGCACTTTTGTTTACCCTCACCTTTTTGCTCAGCGCTAAATCGCAGCAAACATTCTCTTGGCGAGCATTTGCTAAAAACATGCTGCTCAATCCAGTCGTGTTAAGCATCAGTAGCGGCTTGGCTGTTAACCTGCTTGGCTTTACACTTTTTGATGATTTTGCAAATGGCCTGAGTCTACTTGCGAAACCTGCCATTGCCTGTGCGTTATTTGTATTAGGGGCAAACCTTGCATTTTATAAAGTGGCCGACAACTTACAAGCATCACTCATTGCAACCATCATCAAGCTTTTAGTGTTACCGTGCGGAGTCTACTTTTTTGCAGGCAGCGTATTCAACCTAGAGCAATCATTACTGAACGTGTTAGTACTTTTAAGCGCCTCTCCTTTAGGGATCAACGCTTATCTAATCGCCAATCAAATTAAGCAACACCAAGCGACACTGGCAAGTAGCGTCGTGCTTTCAACAGTATTGAGTGTAGTGAGCTTTAGTGCTTGGTTAAACGTATTACTCTAGCTAGAAGTCATTACTAAAAATATTGAAAAAGCAGTATTTAATATATTCGCTATAATGAACTTGACTTATAATTGCACAACATCGTCTTTTAACTAATCACAAATTTATAAGCACCACTTTAGAAAGGCTTTCAGTGAAAACGATTTTACGGCATCAACGAAACTTATATAGCATTTTAATTTGCATCATTTTCGTCATTGGTTACGCATCTTATCTCACTATAAGTAATATAGTGGCTGAACAAAGTCGCTTACAACAACAGTCTATTGCCCCTGTTTTTTCATTGGTTGTCGAAGAACTCTACAAGCCTGTTCATACTGCTCAAGCCTTAGCGAGCACAGGAAGCTTAAGTAACTTACTTACTGATAGTGAACTAGACCAAGCCGCCATTCTAAACCACTTAGAACAGCTTCAGGAAAATTTAAATATGCTCGTTTTTGTAGCAAGTGAGCAACAGCAAATGCAATTTAATTCTGATGGCACAACGATTGATTTACAAAAAGAGAATATCGAGTGGTATCCAAAAGTAAAAGCAATGCAAGGCGATACCGTTGCTATCTTAGGAAACCGCGAGAACGTACATTTATACGTAGATATCAAAGTTTATTCTGAGCAAGGCGACTTTTTAGGCTTTATAGGTGTAGGTAAAAGTCTTCAGTCATTTTGGGAAGCTTTTCAACAATATAAAGCTACACATGGCTACGACTTACTTTTTGTCAATAACGTTGACGAGGTGGTGCTTTCTTCTCATCGAGACTTTCAAGCACAGTTTACTGATATTGTTAACTTAAATGAACTTAGTTGGTTCAAAAATGCGGCACAAGAGCTGGCCAACATGGAGAATTTGAGCAGTATCATTATCCAAATAGAACAGGATGATCATGTTGTTACGCAATTCAACTTGCCCCAGCTAGATTGGCGAGTTTTTTTAATATCGCCTATGGCTAAAAGGCAAGCAGAAATTAACTATGCATTTTTCAGTCACAGCGCTCAATTGGCTGCAATTTTGTTTTTCTTATTATTGTTTATTTATGCTGCATTTGCTTATCAACGTAAAAGTATTGAGGCAAGAATAAACATAGATCCACTCACAAAACTAGCGAATAGAGACAAAATAAACCACTGGTTTGAAGAACATACCGAAAAAGAGAATAGCCTCGCTTTAATCATGGTTGATATTGATCATTTTAAGAACATTAATGATCTGTATGGCCATAATACCGGAGATAAGGTTATTAAAGAGGTAGCAAAAATACTCAGAAGCAACTTAGGAGAGCAAGATGTTGCTAGCCGTTGGGGAGGTGAAGAATTTATTATTTTCATGCCTAACACAAGTCTATCGGTTGCGAGCCAGTTAGCTGAAAAAATTAGAAAAGACATTGAGTTAAATTTATTTACCGTAAATAGTCAATCATTAAAGGTGACGGCAAGTTTCGGAGTTACTCAAGCACAAAGAGCTGAAAAACTTGAGAGCATTGTAGCTGATGCTGATAGAGCGTTGTATGAAGCAAAGCAGCAAGGCCGCAATCGTGTGCGTAAAGCTTTTTAACTTAAAGCCCACCCGATACATCGATAAAACTGCCTGTTGTGAATGAGGCTTGCTCACTTGCCAAAAAGTAAATCGCTGAGGCGACCTCTTCTGCTTCACCACCACGCCCTAGCGGCAACTTAGATTTTAACCTATCAACTCGGTTTGCTTCACCGCCATCGCGGTGCATATCGGTATAAATAAGGCCTGGCCTTACCCCATTAACCCGAATACCTTTACTCGCGACTTCTTTAGCAAGGCCTATCGTGAAGGTATCAAGCGCTCCTTTTGATGCGGCATAATCTAAATATTCATTTGGTGAACCTGTGCGTGAAGCACCCGATGAAACATTCACAATACTGCCTTTGTCCATACGCTTTATTGCTTCGCGCGCACACAGAAAGGCGCCAGTAACATTACAACTTAAAATAGCGTTGATACGCTTAGCATCCATCTCTAATAACGGCATTTGCGGCATCATCATCGCTGCGTTATTAACTAACACATCTAACCGCGAAACCTGAACATCTAATTTAGCGAACATAGCGAGAACTTGTTGCTCATCGGCGATATCGGCTTGCAACAAATAGGCATTCACGCCAAGCGCTTTTATCTCATCAGCGACCTGCGCTGCACTTGCGTGATCTGACTTATAGTTAATACACACATCATAGCCATGTCTCGCAAACAGTTTTGCTGTCGCTGCCCCTATACCGCGGCCGCCTCCGGTAATAAGAACCACTGGATTCGTATTCATTCTGACTCCTTGAAAACTAACCTAAACTGCTCACACACCAATGGCATCTCAGGGTGACATTGATAGCCTGTACCTGCGAGCTCTCGCTGGTAATAATCCCAATGTACCTGCTGCCAGTACTCAAGGCTTTTGTCGCCCTCGCCTTCTAATGCGGCGTAATCGGCGCTTATTTGATTAAATGCGGTAATGGTAACTGAGACGGTTTCAATAATGCCGAGGGGCTGTCCCTGCCAATTGGTAAAAATAGCTAAACCACCAACTTCAGGAAGGGTTTCATTATTGGCTTTAAACCAATAAAGTGAAGGAGTTGTGGCTTGTTTTACGCCATTTAAAACCAGTAATGCGCAGTCATTAGCATCTTGCTCATTGTCACAAAAATGCCAACTTGGTAGTTCAGTCACTGCGCGGCCTGATTGCTCATTAAAGCGAGCAATCAGCTGCGCGATACGCTGCTCGTTACTTAACTGCTGCAACGACAGAAATCTCTACAAGTAGTGCGTCACGCGCCATTTTTGCCTCAACACAAGCGCGAGCAGGCGCATGGCCTTGTGGTACCCAAGCATCCCAAACTGCATTCATCTGTGCAAAGTATTCCATGCTTTTCAAGTAGATTGTGGCGTTTAGCATGTGCTCTTTGCTACTACCTGCTTCAATAAGTAGCGCTTCGACCTTATCCAGCATGGTTTGAGTTTGTTCGGTGATATCTTTTTCGGCATCGGCACAAACTTGGCCGCATAAGTAAACTGTGCCGTTATGCTTAACGATGCGGCTCATTCGGGCACCGGTTTGTAAACGTTCGATTGTCATAGTAAGAACTTAAAAAATTAACAGTGGCGCTAATTTAGCAAATCCACTATTAGATTTCGACGTTATTTGGCGAGTGAATACTAAGGTAGTGACTGCGCTGTTTGTGTTCATCATATTCGATAACAGCAATCGCCCCGGTATTGAAAATAGGCATATGACCTGGACTTAACTGATCAACTAAATAGCTAACAATAGGCATATGAGCAACGACCAACCAGGTATTGCAGTCTGGATGCATAGCAATCAAGGTTTCGAGGTAATCAGCGGCAACTTGCGGCACACCATCAGGGGTAATGTCGTTACAGGTTTCATTAAATTGTAACGAAATATGTTGCGTAGCATCGGCAGCTGTTTGTTGAGCACGAATGTAAGGACTTACCAACAGAGCATCCGGTGTATGATGTGTTGCTAACCATTGCCCCATTCGACTAGCTTCTTGGTGACCGGTCTCGGTCAGTTGTCTTGCTGCATCATCTGCTTGCATTGGCGTAGCTTCGCCATGGCGCATGATTAAGATTGTTTTCATAAAAAATCAACCGATTAAAGAATATAAAACAGTAGCCAGTTTGCTTGATTGTTCGCTATATTAGAATATCATCACTAGATACATTAAACATCCGCTTATGATATTCAGGTAGATTTTCGTAGCTCTGTCTTTTTTAGCTTTCCTGAAAATATCATCTGTTGTTAGGACATTAACGCACTCTTTCAGGAGCATCTTTTGAATATCAGCCGCAATGATAACAGAACATATCAACCCCTAACACTGGACAATGGTCTAAAAGTACTTTTAGTGCAAGACTTAGAGTCAACAAAATCAGCGGCTTCTATGGCGATTAACGCAGGCCATTTCGACGATCCTCTTGACAGACAAGGCCTAGCGCACTTTTTAGAGCACATGCTTTTTTTAGGCACTGACTTGTACCCAGAATCGGGCGGTTTTTCTAATTTTGTATCACAATCTGGTGGTAACACCAACGCCTGGACTGGCACTGAGCACACTTGCTACTTCTTTGATATAAACAGCCAGCAGTTTGCTGAAGCACTAGCACAGTTCAGTCGTTTTTTTATCGCACCACTACTAAATCCTAAAGAGACAACAAAAGAACGCAATGCCATAGACGCAGAATTCAAACTAAAAATAAAAGATGATGGCCGACGAATTTATCAGGCTCACAAAGAAACGGTGAACCCAGCACACCCTTTTGCAAAGTTTTCGGTTGGTAACCAGCAAACCCTCGCGGATCGTGAGGGCTGCATCAGTGATGAGCTACGTGCTTTCTTCGATAGTCATTATCAGGCTCAGTGGATGACACTGGTGGTCTGCAGCAATGAAGATATTGCGACCATGACCACTTGGGTAAAACAGTTATTTAGCGAAATAAAAGGTCAGCCAAAAAGTAAAGAGATTATAGAGCAGCCACTTTACCGTAAACAAGACTTAGGTAAGGTGTTACACATTGAGCCACATAAACATATGCAAAAGCTCATTATTAGCTTTGCGATGCCAAATATAGATGACTTTTATCGTCACAAAACCGTTAGTTTTATCGCTCACTTACTTGGCTACGAAGGCAAAGGATCGCTGTACTCTATTCTAAAAGAGCAAGGCTGGATCAATGCCCTCTCAGCAGGTGGTGGCATTAATGGCAGTAACTTCAAAGATTTTAATATCAGTATGGCGTTGACTGATGAAGGTATTGAATACTATGAAGATATCGTCGAAATGGTGTTTGAGTATATCTGCTTAATTAACCAAAACTGCGATAAATTGCCGCGTCTTTATCAAGACAAAAAGAACCTCTTGCAAATTGCCTTTGATAACCAAGAAAAAGCACGTTTAATTGATTGGGTGAGTAACTTAAGCATTAATATGCAGCATTACGATGAAGCCAATTATGTGCAAGGCGATTATTTAATGGAAGGCTTTAACCGCTGCGCTCATGAAATTGCCATGCAATGGCTAACACCTGATAACATGCGCTTGGTACTCATTCATCCAGGTGTTGAGCCTGAGCACACTACAGCTTGGTACAACACCCCTTATAAAGTAGAGGACATTTCAACAAGTTGGTTAGAAGCGCTAAGCGAAATAAACACGCCATTACCACAGATGTGCTTACCAAGTGCTAACCCATACCTCACCAAAGAGGTTGAGTTATTGCCTTTAGAAAAGCCAACTAAATCACCAGAGCTTTTAGTCAAAAGAGAGGGCTTTGATTTTTGGTTTAAACAGGATGCGACTTTCAGAGTGGCAAAAGGGCATTTTTACTTAGCGATGGACTCAACCTTTGCGATTAAAGATGTTA
Source organism: Pseudoalteromonas simplex (assembly GCF_015278155.1). Lineage (NCBI taxonomy): Bacteria > Pseudomonadati > Pseudomonadota > Gammaproteobacteria > Alteromonadales > Pseudoalteromonadaceae > Pseudoalteromonas > Pseudoalteromonas simplex. The sequence continues at coordinate 100,092 of NZ_JADILN010000007.1, read as the reverse complement.
AGCACATGGCCCTTACCCGCTTATTTGCAGACTTGTTTATGGACAGTGTGGCTGAGCAGTTTTATCCGGCTGAGCTTGCTGGCCTTAGTTATCACTTAACCTCTCACCAAGGCGGGTTAACTCTACACACTGCCGGTCTTTCATCGAGTCAGTTGGAGCTAGTTAATGAGTTACTTGAAGCACTCTTTAATGTTGAGATCTGCGCAAAACGTTTTGCTGAGTACAAAAAGCAGCTAGTTAGACATTGGCGAAACAGCAATCAAAACAAACCTGTTAGCGAGCTATTTAGTATTTTGGGTGCGCAAATTATGCCATGGAACCCAGAGCCGAATGCCTTAGCGCAGGCTTTAAAGGATACGAGTTTCCATCAGTTTAATTGCTTTAGAAATGAGTTTTTTAAAGCCTTGCACGTTGAGTCTTTTTTACATGGTAACTGGCAACGCTCTGATGCGCTTAAGTTCCAAAAACAAGTGACTGAGCACTTAGCTGGCAGCACCACAATTATTGATTTAACGCGACCACTAAACGATATAACCGAAGTAGGTCAACAGCGCTTCATGTTAAATTGCAGCGATCATGCAATGGTACTGTACTATCAAGCACAAACGGATGACACCAGCGAAAAAGTGCAAATGATGGTACTTAACCATTTAATAAATCAAGATTACTTTAATGAGCTAAGAACAAAGCAACAACTCGGCTATTTAGTTGGTGCAGGCTATGCTCCGTTTAATACCCGGGCGGGTATCGCATTTTATGTGCAGTCACCTAAGCACAGTGCTGATGAGATACTTCAGCGTCACCAGCAATTTATTAATAATTATGTATCACAAGTAAACAGCATTTCTGAGCAGCAATGGTTAGATACCAAAGCGGGTCTTGTCACACATATTGCTGAAAAAGATAAAAATTTACGCTTACGCTCGCAACGTTTATGGTTGGCAATCGGTAATCGCGATACTGAATTTAATATGCAACGGCAGCTTTTAGAGGCACTTGATAAGTTAAGCCTTGCTCAAATGCAGCAGTATATTACCGAAACCTTTAGTGAAAACAGGCCAAGAATAGAACTTTTAAGTGAGCCAAAGGCCAAAAAACAGTCAAAAACAACCCTTTCTTCGCATTCTCTTTGACTCGAACGCGAGCTTAGATTAGATTGATTGTTGCGAATTAAAGTAATGCATTAATGACAAAAATAATAAAAATGATTTCTGCTTTTTTAACAATAAGTATGGCTGGGGTTTTTTCTGCATCCGCCAGCCCCATAGAGCTTGAACAGAGCACATTGTTGCTTATTCCAAGTGCTATCATGATGCTGTTATTGCCATACTTATTATTCATAATTTTTAAACTAAAACGCTCTCGACAGCAACTTCGTATCTCAGAACATCGTTTAAAAAGTACCGTAGAAGGTAGTGGTGACACCCTCTGGGACTGGAATATTAAAACCGGCGAGGTGCTACGAATTAATGATAAATACACTTCAGATACAAATAGTAGCAGCGGCTTTCCCCCTAATCGCGAATTAATTCACCCACACGACTTACAACACGTCGAAACAGCTCTTAAAAAACACTTCGCCGAGCATACCGCTTTTTTTGAAGCGAGTTACCGCATTAAAGACAGCTTTGGTCGTTGGCACTGGGTACTAGATCGCGGCAAGATCATCGAAAAAGACGCAAACCTCAACCCTTTGCGTATGACTGGCACTGTAAGAGATATTTCTCAGCTGAAATCAACAGAAGCACGTTTAAACCTATTCGCTAAATGCGTTGAGTCGCTAACTGACGCCATCGCTATTTACGATAAAAACTTCAAATTGGTTGACTTAAACCCAAGTTTTTTAACACTATTTGGTGGTACACGAGAGCAATACTTAAAGAAAGATTTTACCTTAAATGGCTATGACCAAAGCTATGTAGATGAAATTAAAGCCACTGTAAAAGCGACAGAACACTGGCAGCAAGAGGTAAAACTTCGCAATGCGAAAAGACAGCTGTTACCAATTGAAATTTCAATTGATGAAATCAAAAATGAGCACAACCAAATATGTAACTACGTCGTTGTTTTTTCAGATGAAACTGAGCGTAAAAAAGCAGAGTCACAATTACATAACTTATCAAACCGTGACCGTACAACGGGCTTACCTAACCGAAACTTGTTTTTCACCAACCTGAAAAAGCTCGCTAAGCAAGATAATCATCACGCTTTGTTAGTGTTTGACCTAGATAACTTTAAGAAGATTAACGACTCTCTGGGTCACCAACTTGGTGATAGCTTATTGTCTAAGCTTGCGATGCGCTTGAATAAGTTAACCCGCGAAAAAGATGTGTTTTATCGTCTTGGCGGGGATGAGTTTGCGCTCGTAATGTCGGGCACCAACGATATTCATACTATCACTCGCATGGCTAAACTCTTTTTAGCCGCAATTGCTACACCTTTTAATATGGCAGGCCATGAACTGGTGATCACCTCAAGTGTCGGTATTGTGCTGTTTCCTGAAGATGGTAATACCCCCGAGTTATTACTTAAAAATGCGGATACAGCCATGTATCACGCTAAGAAAAAAGGTAATAGCTATCTGTTTTTCAACGACACAATGAACCGTGAAGCGGTTAAACGCTTACAAATCGAAAATTTAATGCGTTACGGTCTAAAAGAAGACCACTTTGAAGTGTACTACCAGCCAAAAATGAATATTCGTACAGGTAAACTAGATGGTATGGAAGCCTTGGTACGCTTCATTACCCCGAAAAAAGGTGTAATTAGTCCAGGTGTGTTTATTCCTATTGCTGAAGAAACTGGGCAAATTATCGAAATTGGTGAAGTTGTTTTAAACAAAGCATGCCGCGATGTAAAGGCGTGGATTGACCAAGGGTTATTCAACGGTCGTGTTGCAGTGAACTTATCCGCTAAACAGTTCAGCTTGCCCGATTTAACCACCCGTATTGATGTGATTTTGCAAAAGAATGAACTGCCCTCTTACTTCCTTGAACTTGAGATCACCGAAGGTACGGTTATGGACGACCCAAACGAAGCTATTTCTGTCATGCGCTCACTCAGTGCCCGAGGTATTCACCTTGCAATGGATGACTTTGGTACGGGCTACTCATCGTTAGCTTATCTAAAACAGTTCCCGCTTAATACTTTGAAAGTTGATAAAGCCTTTATTGACGACATGCAAACAGAACGTGGCCGGAATATGGTCGACTCGATTGTAACCATTGCTCATAACCTTGATTTACATGTGGTTGCAGAAGGCGTTGAACAAGCCGAACAAGTCATGATGTTAGAGCAGTTAAAATGTCAGACGGTACAAGGTTACTATTACTCAAAGCCACTATCACAGCCAGAATTTACCGCCTTCTTACAAAAGCAACTCGATAAATCTGCGCCGAGCCTACTAAAAACAGCAAAAGCTTAAGGTCGCCAGCCACACGATTGATGACCAACGTGACGCACAAATGCGCGGCGGTAGTGCATGTTAAATAAACACCAAGCAACAGGCCCAAGCACACCGCCTAACAGCATCCAGCGCTTTACCGGCATTCCTTTAGACAAAGACTCTAAATACATCACCAAAATAAATACACAACTCAAAAAGATAAATAACACACAGCACCTCATAAAAATCAGCGGCAGTGTACATAATTTCAGCAAGCTTTAAAACTTCACTCATGCTATAACCTCTATAAGGCTTATTTATACTGGCCTTTATGTTACAAAGCTTTACTTTCTAGGCTGTTGAAATGATGTACAAAAAGCAACCTCACTGTTATTATCGATGCGTGCTATCAGCACAAAGGAATATAAAAAATAATTATGAGGAATCGTTATGTCTGAAGAATCAGCTAACATCTATGAAGCACCAGAAGCTGAGCTTACTCAGCAAAACAACGGTGGTAATAAACCTATTTTAAACTTTGACCGCTTCTCTGCTTGGGGCGTGTTCTTTTTATGCCTTTTCACATTTGGTATCTATAGTGTTTATTGGTTAGTGAGCCGAACTAATAAAGCTAATGCATTAGCAGATAACCAGATAAGCCAAGGCTTAGTTTATGGCTATGTTGCTTTGTACATTGTGAATATTGTGTTGTCTTTTGCAGGAGTTTCACCTGAAATTGGTGGTATTGTGTCACTGATTTCGTTTGTTGTTGCCATTGTATTAATTTTCTCTCTTCGTACATCGATTAAAGAGTTAATTAATGAAGGTAGCAATGAACCAGTTCATTTAGGTGGTATTTTAACGTTTTTCTTTAACGTTATTTATTTCCAATACAAAATTAACGAAGCTATTGATAATCAAAAATAATCGTTTCGTTATTTAATAAAAAAGGCATTGAATTCAATGCCTTTTTATTGCCAGTTGCTATTAGGGTTTTACAATGCCCCGGAGTGCTTCACATTTAAATAGGTGTTAAGCACATGCGGTAGTAGCTGCTCAGGGTTACAGTCTATGGCTATTACACCTTGTTTTTTCAGCTTCGCCATATTGGCTTTATGTGAATTTAGTAGTGCTAATGCTGCACAGTAACTGGTTGCATCTTCGTACTTTTCAATAGGCTCATCGAGCACTTCATTTACAGCACGGTTATTAATATTAATAAGTGCCACTAAGTGGTGTTTTTGTAATAGCTTAATTGCAGGCATTAACTCATCAATGCTTTGCTCATCAAGGGTGGTAACTAATAACACTAAAGAACGTTTACTGCGTTTAGCAATTAATTGGTTCACAGCCACTAAATAGTCACTGCTGCTCTTATCTGGGTATAGATCATAAAAGTGATTCATTACCCGTGATACATTCTGTGCGCCTTTAACATCGGGTAACCAGCGCAGGCTTTGGTTAAAGCTTTGCATGCTAAACCAGTCACCTTGCTTTAAAACTGTATGCGACAGCAGTAACAATGCATTTAAAGCATGATCAAAGTGGCTGCCTTCATTAGCTTCAATGGCCATTTTTTTAGAAGCGTCTAGCATCACTATGACATGTTGATTTTGCTCTTCTTGATACTCACGAGAAATGAGTTTTCGGCGCTTACTGGTCGCTTGCCAGTCTATCTGCCTAACACTATCACCTTGGCGATATTCGCGTAATTGCTGAAATTCGATACCATCACCGCGCTTTTTAGTGAGCTTTAAGCCTGAAATAGGCTTATTCACTACGCCATTTAAATGCTGCTTTGAAGTCACACGGCTAAAATCGGGATACACTTTTAGTTGAATCGCTTGCGCAGCTAGCCAGTTTGTTTGCCAAAGGCCAAATGGCGACCCAACTCTAAGTTCAATGGCACTGATCTGCGCATCGCCTCGCTTGTGAGCGCGTAATGTAAAGCTCTGCTTTGCTTGTTGCATTGCATCAATAAACACCGTTTGCTGTGGCTTTTGCAGCTCAATTGCATTGCTCAAATGAACACTGACATCTAGCATGGTCGCATGCTTCGCTTTGTTTTTAATCACTATCTGCAAGGGTTGGCGTCGATACAAAGCCATGTTGAGGTTCGTTTGTGCGCTTACTTCAAGTAAAGGCTCTGACTTTGCCGCCATATAATCGAAAAATGCGACCAATAAAGGCACTAGGAGCAAGGCCGTTAACACTAAGCTGTCAACCGATGCAATGGCACAGACAAACAACAATAACAGCAACAAAGCTGTTAATTGTACTAAGCGTTTTGCAGGTCTATGCTTGATGCGATTCATGAGCGCGGCGCTTCAACACTGGCTAAAATGGCATTGATCACTTCATCAAATGACACCCCTTCCAGCTCCAAATCAGCCGATAAAATTAATCGGTGCCTTAAAATATTCACTGACACTGACTTCACGTCATCTGGGGTTACAAAGTCACGACCATTCATTAATGCCATTACTTTTGCGGCTTTAATAATATTAATTGAGGCACGTAACCCTGCACCGTGCAACACGCCCTGCCAAGTTCGTGAACTACGCACGATATCAACGGCATAATTAAGTATTTGTTCGTCGACTAAGATATCTGCACAAAGCTGTTTAATTTCCGCAATACGCTTAGCATCTAATACTGCTGGCAGCTGCTCTACTTTGGTTTCATTAGACACAATTTGTGTATTCAGTTTTAAAAGCTCAACTTCCGATTCATGAGAAGGAAAACCAAGCTCAACTTTCATCATAAAGCGGTCTAATTCAGCCTCTGGCAGTGGATACGTCCCCTCTTGATCTAATGGGTTTTGAGTCGCTAATACCATAAACGGTGAATCAATAGATAATGACTCCCCATCAATGGTGATTTGTTGCTCTTGCATCACCTCAAGAAGGGCTGATTGCGTTTTTGCGGGTGCACGGTTGATTTCATCAGCCAGTAAAATATTAGTAAATGCTGGGCCTTTTTTGATATTAAATTCACCTGATTTCATATCATACAAACTATGGCCAACAACATCTGAAGGCATTAAATCCGGTGTAAACTGCACTCGCGAAAAATCTACATTTAAGCTTTTTGCTAATGCTCTAACCAGTAGCGTTTTGCCAAGCCCTGGAACCCCTTCAAGTAACACATGACCACCCGCAAAGAGTACCGTAAGCACATCTTCAACAATGGCATCTTGACCGACTAACACACGCGAAATGTTATGCTTTACTTGTTTTACTGCATCAGCTGCCTCAACTAAGCTCATGCGATTAGTGTCTAATTCCGTGCTCATAAGGCATTCCTTAATTGTTTAAATCGTTTTATATATTCTGTTCGTTGTTCTTTTGACTCAGGCAACTTGCTCGCAAGCAACTCTGCCACCTGTTGTTTTTCAAAATGAGTTAAATTAGCGATGATCTGCGCCTGCTTTTCAGCACTAAGCATCTTAAAGTTAGGCACTCGCGACTCTACTTTGGCGTAAAAATCTTTTTCTAGAGCAGTAAATAACACGGCTTCGTGACCATGCTCAGAATAAAAGTTTGCTACTGCTCGAATATGCTGATTAAAGCTGGTTTTTACATCGAAGTCAGGAGCATAAGAGCGGCCGATGCGACTACTGATATGCCATACTGCAAGCACAATTAATAACAGCAACGTCACCACACATTGCCAGCTCCAGTGCCATAATTTGGCAAACCAATTTGGGTAAGTCAGGTAAGGGACATAGGTTACTTTTTTAGCCCCTTTACTTAACCAAAGTAATAAGCTGCCATGATCAAGGTGGCGAAGTCGGTAATTAGTAAAAGGTAACAGCGATGGCATCACAATGACCCGACCTTGACCAAACGCAAAGTCACACATCAAGGTGTCGCCGTTATCATTATTGGTATTCACACCGGGGCAGTTTTCAATAAAAAAGGCACGGCTTAGCTCAAGGTCAAGCTCAGTGTTTTCATCAATTGAGAGCGTACTATTTTTATGCCCCTCTTTGAGCATTGCAAAATCATATTCAAACACATCTTCTTGGCTTTCTACATTAATACTAAGCTGACTAAAAAATACGGTGCTATCAATTGCCAGCTCATCACGTTGCCTGTTTAATACATAAATCAAGCGTCCGCCTTCAGCGACCCAATCAGCCAGCTGTACATCTAACAGGTAAGAATCAGCAAGCACTGCCTCATCTAAAATTAAGATACTTTGTGGGTCTATGTTTAACTCATCACTTTGAGCTTGCTCTGCCAAGCGCTTGTTTTTATTCCAATCGATACCATTGGCTTTAAGTAGCCGTTGAGCCATCGTAAAGTTATCTTTTGCGACATCACTATGAAAGCCAATCTCTATTTCTTTTTTCTGCCAATCTAAAGAGGCAATACCCGCAATAACAAATAAGCTAAACAATACGAGCGCCGCAATAAGCACAACCTTAAGCTTCATGGGCTTGCTCCTTAGTCTCTGCTGTCATAGCTGTAATTTGCTCAATCAGCTCGATAAAGTCGATATCAGGGGTTTTATGGCCCCAAGCGACCGTGACCCACGCAGAAAATAAGCGAGCAAAAATTGCTTGCCCTTGATTTGGCACCCTAGCATCAATTGCACGTTTACATTCGCGCTCAGTCATCGAGCGGTGTAAGCGCACTTCATGTCGTTGCTGTGCCCAACTCAGCGCATGATGAAGCAAATACGCCAGCGCCAAGCGGTGCTGCCCTTGCTCAAAACACTGCTTTGCAGCAGCAATTAAATCAGTAGGTAAATCCTTACTTTTAATTTCTGCAAATAAGGTTGGGATCACTGGCTGTTCATTCACTTTACTGCGCTCAGGCAAGCTTAAGTTGGCAAAAAAGCCACGTTTTTGCATCAGGTAATACACTAGCCAAATAACTAATAAGCCGACCAATACCCAAACTAACACGCCAAACACTTCACCAATGGCAGTAAATACATCGATAAGCCAAGACCAATCACTATCTGATGAACTCGCTTTGGCTTCGATATTTGGCACCCACGTAGTCTCAGTTTCGATGACATTAGGCTCATTATAAAGAGCAGTAACTTGCTCTTTTACAGCTTGCTTATCGATTTGCTCTGCATAGCTTGTTGATGGTTGCAGCGTAAATGTTGTCAGCAGAAGAAGTGCTACAGCACTGACTACGCCTGCAAGACGGGTGCGAATATTTTTAAATGCCAGCTCGATATCCCAGCCCTCTAGTTCAACTCGGCGGTGTAAATAAGCAAGGAAACCGCCAGTAACAAAAAGCGGCGCCACTAATGAAATACTGAAGATATAAATAAAGTTAAACGCTATCTCAACCCAGATTGGCGCTTCAAAAATTTGGTACATGGCTTCTTGTGCAGAGAATGAATGGGGCACAAGTGCAATTGTCAGTGCCGATATTCCCATCAATAAGATAAACTCAAAATGTACACAAAACAGCACCCACAATGTCTGCTTAGGCTTAGTTGAAGCAAACAACACCTGCTTACGTTTGGTTTTGCGTTCACCTGATAGTCGTTCAAGTTGCTCTACGGGGGCTAAAAATGCTCTATTAGGGCTGAGCCTAAAAACGGTTAAATGCGCAAGCATATCAGTCATTTTTAACTGCTTGAGTAACTTTAAGCTACTCATTATGCTGGCTGGCTGATTGAAAACCGCTTTTGACATGTAATCAAGTAATGGTCGCTCAAATACAGGTTTAAGCCACCAAACAACAAAGCCGCCTATGCCCCAGTTTACTAGAAAGCCAACAATTAAAAATACGGGCACGGCCATCATCAAATACAAAGAGACCAATGCGACAGCATGCTGCTTAACTAGCAACACTGTTAAATCAAAGGTTTCGTAAGCACTGCGCTTGCGAGGATTGAAGCTAAGACGATTAAGCTCCATAGCGCATTCCCCTGTACAAGCGAAAAATGACATAAGCCCAACAACCGCTGCCAACTAAATATTTAATTTCGTTAGCAATATCACGGGGTGACCAAAATGCTTCGATAAAAGCGGCAATGACTAACATTAAAAATGCGCCAACAATCAGTGGAAGTGCTTTTTGTGCAGCCTGTTTCATCGCATATGCGCGAGTATACTGCCCAGGATTTAACAAGCCGTAACCTATTTGACACCCGGCCGCTGAGGCAATGATGATAGCGGTTAACTCAAATGAGCCATGGGTTATTACAAATGAAAAAAACGGCCCTTCAAACCCAACATTCACAATGTGAGCTGCAACGGCACCAAAATAAAAACTATTGAACAACAGGAAAAAAGCTGCGCCAACGCAGAACAGTACGCCACCTGCAAACATCTGAAATGCAATGCCAATGTTATTGTAGATATAGACCCCGAACATCATCAGATCTTGTGATGCACCACGCTCAGCCGATTGAACGCTACCACTAGGGTTATACATTTGTTCGATATTAAGCACTGTCCCTTGCCCTAAAAATGTATAAGCGGCATCAGGGTCAATTGTCACCCAAATAAAAGCAACTAAGGCCAATCCCCAAAATGCCAATAAATTAATGCCAAGCATTAAACGATTTTCATACAGTGCACGTGGAAATGCCGTGCGGGCCACATGCCATATTTCAGAAAATTGATTGCTTCGAGATAAATAAAGGCGCTTTTGTCCTAATTGCACCAGCCTGTTTATTTGCTCAATCAACACTGGGCTGTATTGACGACTTTGCGCAATGGCTAAATCATTACAGACTTTGCGATACAAGTTAGGGAAATTAACAGGTAAAGACTTTGCACTATTTTGCTCGCAAAGCGCTTCAAACTCATCCCAACTGACACTATTTGATTTTACAAATTGAGTTTGCTTCATTGCTTACCCTCCTGCTGCGGGTAATCGTTATCGTGTTGAACTTGACCTGCAAAGTGGCGTGCGTAACTAACAAGCTGCGCCTCAATCTCATTCTCTGCGGCAGAAAAAGGAGTAGCTAAAATAGCTGCCAACTCACGGCGCCTTGCATCAGATAGTTCATCATGACGCTCTGCAAAAGCAAGCACCGCTAATTGCTCTTCGGTGGTTAAGCTAATGGTAGGAATATGCACTTCTCCTTGTGATAATTCAGGTCGCGTTGCTAACTCATCATCATAAATGACCATAGTGCCTGCAGCCCAATCACCAATGCGTTTAAAACGGTTGTTAAACAACATAACCACAAGGCCTAAGAAATAGCCTATAGGTAGCATATCGGCTGGACGTAGTAAGTTACGCACTACAATTTGCGAAAAGCTCGCTGGTAAGCCATTGTCTTGCACAACACGGATTTTAAGGCGTTTTTTACCCGGCGTTTGGCCATTTTCCATTTCAAACAGGATGTTATATCCCCATGAAATTAAAAAGTAAGCAATTAAGATAAGCCCCTGCCCTGCATCACCAAAGAAGGCCAATACAGTACCAACAGCAAGTAGAACCAAACTACGGATAATAAAATCGATAATGTAGGCATAGCTTCTGGCAACAACGCCAGCGGGAGTAATGGCGATATCAACGCCTTCAGGGAGTTTGATGTATTCTCTGTTTTCCAATCCGTGGTTCAACATTAATCTACTACTGATAATTATTATTGTTTTCGTAAGCCAATAATAATGCGCGTTTTTCGTTCCTTTTTCAATGAATTTTGTAATGAGCGAGTTACTAATAAAGCAAAAAACCGGCAAAAAGCCGGTTCTCTAATGGACCACAGAGTTATTTTTCTGCGCGTCCCATAAATTTTTGTTCAACGGTGTTGATACGAATACGGTCACCTGTTGAAATATGCTCAGGAACTTGAATCGTTAAACCCGTTGTTAAACGTGCTGGCTTTGAACGTGCACTTGCTGAAGCGCCTTTGATTGAAGGGTCTGTTTCTTCAACAACAAGCTCAACACTTGATGGTAAATCTAAGCCAACTGGTGAGCCATCAATCACAATCACGTGAAGGCCTTGAGTTTCTTCATTAACGAATAAAATCTCTTCGCTGATCGCTTCTTTATTAAGGTTATATGGCGTGTAGTCTTCATTATCCATGAAAACATACTCTTCACCATCAATGTAAGAGAACATTGCTTCGCGACGAATGAGATCAGCAAGCTTTAACATATCGCTGTCTTTAAATGTTTCATCAACTTTACCGCCTGTTACCACATCGTATAAACGCATGCGGTATAAACTGCCACCAGCACGACCTTGTGGTACAGAACGTTGAATATCTTTAACTACTAAAACACGGCCGTTATGCTCGATAGCGGCGCCTTTTTTAACTTCACTTGCCTTAGGCATGGGTGTATTCCTATCGTTTTTTGATGACAGAAATTTACCACGTAATAGCTTTTGTTCAATAAAAATTTACAGTTTAATCTCAGAGCCTTTATTTATATTATTTTTCAGCAAATTATAACGATAGTTGTCTCCAAACTACGAAAAAGCTGCTATGTTTATAACTACGAAAAATGACTTCAAGGATTGGATCATGAATCAACACACAGTACACGAGTATTTAATGAAAAAGCCATTGGTGATGATCACCCAACCATTTGGCCAAGATGTCGACGTTTACAAGGTGAATCATAAAATGTTTGCTACCCTTGCCGAGGGCAAAGAAGGTCAAACTGACGATGAGGGAAACCTTGTATGGTGGCTAAATCTGAAATGCGATCCAGATGAAGCCCAAGCACTGCGTGATATTTTCCCGTCGGTGATCCCGGGTTATCACATGAACAAACGTTTATGGAATACGGTTATTTTAGATGGCACCGTACCACAGGGAGAGATTGAACGAATGATTGATAATTCGTTTGATTTAGTGGTTGCGAATATGCCAGAAAAAGACAGAAAAGCAATTGAGCTTCATCTGTAAAATTGCGCACTGATCACGCTCTGTGATCAGTGCAACTTAAATGAAAATGATGATCGGTATACAAAACACCGCCAATAGCATACGCATCTAGTTGCTTATCGACTAACTGAAAACCACATTTCTCAAGTACTTTTTCTGAACCGATATTACCCTCGGTGACAACCGCTTTAAATTCACGCACAGCATGCTCTGATTTGGCGTAATCAAGCACCGCTTGCAAAGACTCTGTGGCATAGCCACGACCATGAAAGTTAGGCAGTAGCAAATAACCAACTTCTTGACTATCTGGCACTGTTGATGAAGTAAACCCCGTCACACCCACCTCTTTACCCGTACTGGTTTCAACAATAACTAAACAAAGTGGTGAATTCGAATTTGGCTGCCAAGGCTTTAAACGCTCATTAAACTTTGCTCGTAGTTGCGCCTCTGAGGGCTTATCGAAGCACTTCTCTATCACTTGAGCATCATTATGCAAAGTATAAAACAGCGGCCAGTCATCGGCATTTAACAGCCTTAATGTTAATCGCGCAGTGGTGAGAGTCATGGTGATTAATCGCTTTGTAAATAAACCTAGTTATAACAAACTGATTTCGTGAGTTAAATACCACTTATGGCCAATATAGAAGAAAAGCCCACATTTTTTAGACTTAACTTAGTTATACTTCAAAGCCAAAATGACTCCCGTCCGGGAGCTCAACATCAAGTCTTAAGGTACCCCCAGCAGCTTCAACATAGCGCTTTAATGATGATAATCTAACGTCACGACCTGGTTTCTCCATGTCAGATATCGTTGGCTGCTTGACGCCAAGCTCTTTCGCCATCTCACCTTGTGTTAGTTTCATATGTTCACGAAGCTCTGCTAAATGAATATTAAGAAGCATATCTGACGCCGCTTTCTTAGCTTTGGCTACCACTTCTGGTTTTTCATTCGCCAATAACTTTTCCAGTGTTCTAGCCATTATATTTACCTCTTTTCTAACTTATCTAGGTGAGCCGAATATTCACTATCAGCTATCGGGATCATTTGCTCATAAAACCTTTTTTCATTTGAGTTTTTATTACCCGCACAGAGAACAATCGCTTTTCGGTTTGGATCAAAAGCAAAAAAAGCACGTATCGGAATCCCTTTACTTTGAATCCTTAACTCCTTCATATTACTAAAACAAGAACCATACACTGTATCTGCATAAGGTCTTGCTAGCATAGGACCTCGCTCCTGAAGAACCAATAAACACGCAAGTACATTAGTTCGGTCTGTGTCATCTAAGGCGTCAAACCAATTATCGAATCTGTCGGTTGTTTCAACTAACCACATATGAGTCCTCCTTGACCATAGATTTAAATCTATATAGATAATAACCTATAGTCAAGATTTAATCCGCTCAACTTCTAACCAAGTTCGAACCAATAAAAAAGCCCCGCTCAATGAGCAGGGCTTTTAAAATTAACTAATTTAAAGAATTAGCTTTTAGTCGTTTCTTTATCAGCTTCTTCTGACGCTTGCTCGTCTTCAACCACTTCTTTGGTTACTTCAACCGGATCGACAGGCTTAGCTTCAGCTACAGCCGGCTCTTCGCTTTCTGCTTGGTAAAAACGACCACCCTTTTCAGCCATTGCTTTTAACGTATCGCAAGGTGTGAAAATTGGGTTGTAGTTAGCAAAAGTCGCCATTTCTGAGCTCACTTGTGCTGCACCCAGTTTATCCATATAGCTAAATGGACCGCCTAAGAATGGTGGGAAACCAATACCAAAAATAGCACCAATATCACCATCACGCGGGCTTGCAATAATGCCATCATCTAAACAGCGCACCGCTTCGTTAAGCATTTGCGCAACACAACGTTTAGCAATTTCGCTCTTGTTTAAACGAGGTGATGGCGTAACACCAAGTAGCTCGTAAACTGACTCATCCACTTTTTTATCTTTCTTGTCGTAAAGATAAAAACCACGGCCAGTCTTACGACCTAAACGCTTAGAATCGATTAAGCGATTAAAGGCGTCAGGTGCTTTAAAGCGCTCGCCCAATTCTTTTTCAAGGATTGGCGCAATTTTAGAACCGATATCAATCCCTACTTCATCAAGAAGCGCTAAAGGCCCTACCGGGAATCCAAACTCAACCAATGCTTGGTCAATCTTTTCAATTGGCTCACCTGCAAGCAGTAAATTAGCCGCTTCATTTACATAAGGCGCTAAGATACGGTTTACATAGAAACCAGCCATATCTTTAACCACAATCGGTGTTTTACCTTGCTTACGGGCAAAGTTAACAACGCGTGCGATAGTCTCTTCAGACGTACCTTCATGTGGAATGATCTCAACAAGTGGCATCTTCTCAACAGGTGAGAAGTAATGCAGACCAATTACATTTTCTGGGCGTGCTGCATCAGCAGCAATTTGTGCAATCGGTAATGACGAGGTATTACTTGCAAAAATCGTGTTGTCTTGGCACTCACGTTCTACATCAGCCACCATACCTTGCTTTAAAGCAAGATCTTCAAACACTGCTTCGATAACGATATCAATGTGTTTAAAGCCGCTGTAATCGGTGGTACCTGTAATGCGGTTCATGGTTTGTTGTAGATCAGCTTTAGATAAAATACGACGCTTTTGCTTTTTATCTAAAATCTTGTAGCTGTAGTTCATTGCATTGCTGATGCCCTTTTCAGCCACATCTTTAATGCGCACTGGAACACCCGCTTTTACAGCACTAACATGAGCAATACCCGCGCCCATGAGGCCGCCACCTAATACAGCCGCTTTAGCGATTGCTGGGGCATCATCATTACGCCACTCTTTTTTCATTTCAGTGGTTGCAAAGAAAATACCACGTAATGCTTTTGACTCATCACTCATTACCAGCGTGGCAAAGCCTTCAGCTTCAGTTTTGTATGCTTTTAACTGATCAAGTTCAACACTTGCACGAACCGCTTTAATAATGGCTAAAGGTGCTGGGTAGTGACCGCCTGTTTTCTTCAGCACGTTTTCTTGTGCTTTTTTGAAAATAATATTGCGACCAAATGGGTTTGACTCAAGTAATTGGCTTAAGCGGTCTAGCTTAGGTTTAGTAACTTTAGCCTTACCTTTAAGAGCAAACTCTTTAGCAACGTCAAGTAATACACTGTGTGGTACACAGTCATTTACTAAGCCTGTTTTCTTCGCTTGCTTAGCACGCACTTGCTTACCTGTAAGCATCCACTCAAGTGCTTTTTGCAAGCCAACTAATTTAGGTAAACGTTGAGTACCGCCACCACCAGGTAATAAGCCTAACTGTACTTCTGGCAAACCAAGCTTAGTGATATCGCTGTCTGAACACACGCGATAATCACAAGCTAAAGCAAACTCTAAACCGCCGCCCAATGCAGCACCATGAATAGCACTTACTGTTGGGAAAGGCAGCTTTTTCATATCGAAAAATGCTTGCTGACACATTTCGCTTAACGCTAATGCATCTTCACGGCTATTGGCGCTATCAAGCATTTTAATATCAGCACCGGCGATAAAGTTATCGCTTTTACCACTGATAAATACCATGCCTTTTACTGCTTGCGCTTGTGCGTCTTTGAGTAAGGTTTTTAAATCTTCTGCAAAACTGCTGCGCAGGGTGTTCATTTTCTCACCCGGCACATCAATGGTTACAACGGCTACGCCGTCATCAGCCACTGATAAACTAAATACTGAATCTGTCATTACGCACTCTCCAATACAAAGGCTGCGCCTAAGCCACCCGCTGCACACGCAGTCGTAAGCGCTAAGCCGCCACCGCGACGATTAAGTTCATGTAAGCTTTGCGTGATCAGGCGCGCACCTGTTGCCGCAAATGGGTGACCGTATGCAAGTGAGCCACCTAATACATTGAACTTGTCCATGTTTATTTCGCCGATCGCTTTGCTGCGACCTAGCTTTTCTTGTGCAAATTTATCTGACGCAAACATCTTCATATTAGCCAGTGTTTGCGCTGCAAATGCTTCATGCATTTCGATTAAATCTAAATCAGCTAATGTGATACCAGCTCTATCTAGGGCAATTGGCGTTGAGTGCGCCGGGCCCATTAGCATATCTTCATGTACACCAATTGCTGAGAAAGCAAAGCTACGTACATAACCTAGAATGTCGTAACCCAATGCTTTAGCTTTACTCTCACTCATCATTAATACCGCAGCCGCCCCATCAGTTAATGGCGTTGCGTTAGCTGCAGTCACTGATCCGTGCTGACGGTCAAATACTGGTTTTAATTTCGCGTAGCCTTCAACGGTTGAGTTATGACGAATGTTATTGTCTTGCTCAATAAAGCTCTTATAAGGTGCAACATGGGCAGTCATTACTTCATCTTTAAGTTTACCATCAGCCCACGCCTGACTTGCAAGGGTGTGCGAACGATGTGCTAAGGCATCTTGATCTTCACGGCTGATGCTATGTGTTTTCGCCATTTGCTCTGCTGTTTGACCCATAGATAAACCAGTAGAGTACTCAGCGACCGCAGGCGGAACAGGAAGTAAATCTTTTAAACGTAATTTAGAGAAAATCTTTAATCGCTGACCAAGCGTACGTGCTTTGTTTAAATCAACAAGGCTGCCCGCTAATTTTTTACTAACACCAATAGGTAATACAGACGATGAGTCAGCACCACCAGCGATACCTACTTGCACTGAGCCTGCCATAATTGACTCGGCTACGTTAGCAATGGCTTGGAAACTTGTTGCACACGCACGCGAAACAGAATAAGCATCAACAGAAACAGGCATACCCGTACCTAATACAATTTCACGGGCAATATTTGGCGCTTCTGGCATTTGCACTACTTGTCCAAATACAAGTTGGTCAATTTCAGATTTATCAAAGTTAAGTCGCTCAAGCATTTCGTTGACAACTAACTTACCCATATCAAGGGCTGGTACGTGATGGAATGCTGTGGCTTGCTTTGCGAATGGCGTTCGCAGGCCGCTAACGATAGCGATACGATCGCCTTTTGCTGTTTTAAGTATATTTTGCTCAGACATTTATGCTCTCCCGCTGACAGGTCTGACCTGTTTGTTTTTCCTGATTCTAAAACAACCCGTGTACGAATGCCAATAGTAAGTTTTCAACCATAGGCTTTTTTCAGCCTATTTACAAAAAAACACCGTATTTATATGGTAGGCTAAAAATCCTTAAAAAATAACGAACTATTTGAGGATTTTGTGTCTAACACTTGTGTTATAACTTTTGAATCCTTATAACTTGTTAATGGCGCCCCATCACGGTACCGCGAAAAGAATTTATCGGCACTGAATGTAACGTATCGGCGCATAACAAAAACAATTTTTGACTCACGCTTTTAGGACAGTCTTTTTATTATGGCAGTTAACGCATTTTCACAATTAAAATCATACCTAGACACGCAAATTATCGGCCAACCACAATTAACTCAAGCACTGTTAATCGCGATTTTGGCAGACGGCCATTTATTAGTAGAAGGCCCTCCGGGTCTTGCTAAGACACGTGCAGTGAATGCTTTAGCAAAAGGCGTTGAAGGCAGTTTCCAACGTGTACAATTTACCCCAGACTTATTACCTGCAGATGTAACTGGTACCGATATTTATCGCCAGCAAACCAGTGAGTTCGCATTTGAAAAAGGCCCATTATTTCATAACCTAATTTTGGCAGATGAAATAAACCGTGCTCCTGCTAAAGTGCAATCAGCCCTACTAGAAGCCATGGCTGAACGCCAAGTAACGGTCGGTAAAAACACCTATCCACTGTCTGATCTATTTATGGTTATGGCAACCCAAAACCCGCTAGAACAAGAAGGCACTTACCCACTCCCAGAAGCTCAGCTTGACCGCTTCTTATTGCATTTGAGCATTGATTACCCGGGTGCTGAACACGAATTAGATATCCTACGCCTAACCCGTGGCGAGGCTATTTCTGACAAGCAAGCAACGACACAACAAATTAGTCAAAGTGAGTTATTTGCTGCCCGTAAAGCCATATTAGGTTTGTATTTAGCCGAGCCGCTTGAGAAATACCTAGTACAGTTAATTGTTGCCACTCGTGAAGCAGCTGAGCTTGATGAGCAACTTGGTCGCTGGATTGAATATGGCGCAAGCCCGCGTGCAACCATTGCCCTTGATAAGTGTGCCCGCGCGCATGCTTGGCTAGAAGGTCGTGACTTTGTTGCCCCAGATGATATTCAAGCTGTGCTGCATAATGTATTGCGTCACCGTATTATCTTAAGTTACGAAGCACAGGCCGATGGCATCAGTAAAGATGATGTGATCAGCCGCATTTTAGAATTGGTGGCAGTGCCATAAGCTATGTCGAGCCAATTTGATACAGCGGCGTGGTTAGCAGCGAGTCATAGTCAAGGCGTCAATTTATCACTCAAAGAATTGATGTATTACAAAGCCAAAGCTCGTTTGCTAGAACTTGCGCCCAAAGTAAAAATCAAAAACAGCTTAGCTGGGCAATACCTTGCGCCCCATAAAGGCCGCGGTATGGAGTTTGCCGAGGTGCGCCATTACCAAGCCGGTGATGACATACGCTCTATCGACTGGCGTGTTACTGCACGGACTGGCGAAACCCACACTAAGCTGTTTCAAGAAGAAAAAGAACGCCCTGTTTTCGTATTTACCGACTTTTCTAACTCGATGCTGTTTGGCTCAAAGTTACTGTTGAAGTCAGTGCAAGCAGCGCACATCAGCGCACTGGTTGCTTGGTCGGCGTGTCAACGAGGTGATCGCATTGGTGGCTTGGTGTTTAATCAGCAAGGTCATCACGAATTAAAACCGACCTCACGTGAAAAAGCCGTGTTAAAGCTTTGTCACAACTTATGTGATATTCACAGCCAAGCT
Organism: Pseudoalteromonas simplex; assembly: GCF_015278155.1. Classification (NCBI taxonomy): domain Bacteria; kingdom Pseudomonadati; phylum Pseudomonadota; class Gammaproteobacteria; order Alteromonadales; family Pseudoalteromonadaceae; genus Pseudoalteromonas; species Pseudoalteromonas simplex. The sequence continues at coordinate 81,027 of NZ_JADILN010000007.1, read as the reverse complement.
CTGACTAATATCGATCAAACAGCCACCAGCTTATTTAGCGAAAACCTTAAACGCCTTAATCATTTAGCAAAACCAGGGAGCTTGGTTTATATCGTCTCTGATTTTAGTGCCCTTGATGAAGCAAGTTTCAAACAACTTGAAATGCTGAGCAGGCACTGTGAATTGATTGGCTGCCATATTAGCGATCCGTTCGAGCACCAGCTACCTGCTTTTAAACAAACGGTGACTGTATCAGCAAATGGCCAAGAGCTTGCTTTACCTCTAATGGATAAGCAATTTCGCGAGCGCTTTGCTAAGTCTGCCGAAGAGTCGTTTTCTAACAGATTAAAACGCTTACAAAAATCTGGGCTTAGTTTAATTTCATTCAGTGCAGCCACGCCTCTTGAGCTGCAATTAGTGAGAAAGTAACAATGCAAAAAAATCCGCTAGATGGCTTACATGATGTCATTGCACCGACCGAGGTTGCATGGTGGCCACTTGCTCCAATTTGGTGGCTAATCATCGCCTTAGTTGGTTCGTTATTAATTATCGGCTTAGTGCTTTTATATAAAAACCAGCAATTTAAAAAAGCCAAAAAACAAGCCATTAAGATAAGTAAAACCCTTAGTGATGATGACGCGCAAGAGCTACACATTATTTTAAAACGCTTAACTCGTCATTATTACAGCAATCAGCTTGCTTCTCAGCCTTTGGCTAAGTGGTCAGAAAGTTTATCGAAACTGAGTGGCGATAAATTTAGTTACGACGAATTGATGCCGCTTTATCAACAACAAAGTAATAATGCTGAACTTGCAGCTAAATTACGCAATGCTATTAGCAACTTTAAACTCAAGGAGCCAATTAATGTTTGAGTTTAGTTGGCCATGGTGTTTTGTGCTTTTACCTCTGCCTTGGTTATTAAGCCGCTTTATGCCGTTAAAGCAGCAAGGGCAGTTACGTTTACGTATTCCTGGCTTTGCTAAGCTTGGCTTAAATAATCAAGCAGTACAGCAACACAGCCGCAAAGTTTCATTGCTTGAATGGGCTGTTTGGATCTCTTTAGTTGTCGCTATTGCAAACCCAACTTGGCTTGATGAACCTATTACACTGCCTAATGAAGGCCGCGATATTATGCTGGCGGTGGACTTATCTGGCTCTATGACAGAGCAAGATATGGAGTATCGAAATAATCAATATGTAGATAGGCTCACTATGGTAAAAGCTGTACTCAGTGATTTTATCGAGCAGCGTCAAGGTGACCGCCTTGGTCTTATCTTATTTGGGGATACCGCATTTTTACAAACCCCCCTTACCCGTGATGTTAAAACGGTGAGCCAAATGCTCAGCGAAGCGCAAATTGGCCTAGTAGGTAGAGCAACAGCCATCGGTGATGCGTTAGGTTTATCCGTAAAACGTTTTGCTAATAAAGATGAAAGTAACCGTATCGTAGTGCTATTAACCGATGGTCAAAACACTGCCGGTAACCTTGATCCTGAAGATGCGCTACTGTTAGCCCGCGAAGAAGGCATTAAAGTGTATACCATAGGTGTTGGCTCAGATAGTAAACGTAGCTTTAGCCTGTTTAATATGGGTGGTATGAGTGGTGGTAACTTGGATGAAACTTTACTAAAACGCATTGCTGAGCAAACTGGCGGCTTATACTTTAGAGCAAAAGATGTGGCTGGTTTACAGCAAATTTACCAAGAGCTCGATAAACTTGAGCCTATCAGTAACGATGAGCAAACGTTCCGCCCACAAATTTCATTGTTTTATATTCCACTGCTTGTGGCGCTGGGCTTAATAAGCATAGCAATGCTCGTCAGTTTTATTCGCCAATTTAAGCAGGAGAGCTAGTATGGATTTTGAATTTATTCGCCCTGCCCTACTTTGGTTATTAATTCCCGCGCTGATTATTTTTAGTGTGCTGTTGGTACGCAACAAAAAAAGCGCCCCTGCTGATTTAATTGCGCCCCATTTGGCGCAGTTTGTAATGAGCGACAATCATAAAAAACAAAGCCAACCGCTTTGGCTAGTTGCTGTATTTACTCTTTTAGCCATCGTTTTTGCAGCAGGCCCAAGCTTTGAAAAGAAACAAGTCCCGGTGTTTCAAGCAAAGAATGCGCGGGTCATTGTGATGGATATGTCGTACTCCATGTTCAGTACCGACATCGCACCAAGCCGATTAGTGCAGGCTAGATTTAAAGCACTTGATATGATTGAGCTTTTCAAAGAAGGTGATACGGCATTAGTGGCTTATGCAGGCTCTGCATTTACTATTTCACCGCTAACTAATGACGCTAGCACGTTGGCTAACCTTATCCCAAGCCTAAGCCCTGATATCATGCCTAGCAAAGGTTCGAATGTTATTGAAGGCCTAGAAAAAGCAGACGATTTACTTAAACAAGCTGGCTATTTAGATGGTGATATTATTTTAGTCACCGATGGGGTTGATAGCCTAGATCAAGAAGATATTAGCCGCTTTACCGCTCAGTCTAATTATCGTTTAAATGTCTACGGAGTTGGCACAGAGCAAGGTGCGCCGATTAAGTTACCAGAAGGTGGTTTTTTAAAAGATATGCAAGGACAGATTGTGATTCCGACGCTTAATGTTAGCCGTTTAAGCTCGCTTGCGCGCAACAGCGGTGGCAAATTTGCACTGTATCAAACCAGTAATCAAGATATCCAAACATTTGCCCCCACCGCCAATGCAGAAATACTCAAAGATGAGAAACAAAGCCAAGCATTATGGCGAGTTGATGCAGGTATTTACGGCCTGATTATTTTATTGCCGTTAGCGCTCTTTTTAATTCGCCGTAGCAGCTTAGTGTTTGGCTTTTTGTTTGTTATGCTTCTACCTCAGCAACAGGTTTACGCTGCTGAGTTACCAGATGTATTTAAAAACCAAGACCAACGTGCTCTTGATGCCTATCAGCAAAATCAATTTGAACAAGCCGCCCAAGCACAAAACACACAACTTAAAGGCGCAGCTCTTTATCAGCAAGGTAATTACCAGGCGGCCATGGATGTGTTTAGTGAAGATAAATCTGCGACGGGTTTTTACAACTACGGAAATGCCCTTGCTAAGGCGGGAGAGCTAGAACAAGCCATAGAAGCTTATAAGCAAGCCCAACAGCTTAAAAATGACTTCACTGAGGCAAAAGAAAACCAAGCCCTCGTAGAACAGTTATTGCAGCAGCAAGAGCAACAACAGCAGCAACAAGATCAACAGCAAAACAATGATCAACAAAACTCTGATGGCCAGCAAGATAACCAGCAAAAGCAACAGGGTGAAAATTCACAGCAAGGTGAAAACTCTGAGCAGAGTGAGCAGCAAGATGGCCAACAACCTTCAGAGCAAGGTGAGCAATCAGATCAAAAAGGTGAGCAAAGCGAGTCTAATAGTGACCAGCAAAACAAACCTGAAATGGAATCACAAGCAGACAAGTCGTCACAATCTGGAGAACAACAGCCAGAGCAAGCTCCTGAGCAACAAGAGGCCCAGCCACAGCCATCGCAAAGCGATGAACAAGCTAAACAGCAAGCAGAGCAACAGGCTATGCAAGCACAAGCTGCTGAACTGACCAATGAAGAGAAAGAAAAAGCCCAGCAACTTAACCAGCTGCTGCGTAAAGTTCCCGATGATCCAGCGATCTTATTAAGAAATAAAATGCAATTAGAAGCACAAAAACGAAACTACCAACGTCGTCCACGAGGAGCCGAAAAATCATGGTAATGCGATTATTATGTTGTTTATTGCTAATCGCGGCAGCGCCGCTTTGGGCTGCCACCCAGCTACAGGCAAGTGTTGATAAAAACCCTGTCCTTGCTGGTGAGTTTTTTGTTTTAACCATCTCAGCAGACGACTCTATTAACAGCGAACAACCAGACACTTCGGTGCTATTAAAAGACTTTGTTGTTGGGCCAACCAGTGTTAGCTCGCGCACTAATATTATTAATGGTGAAATCAGTAAGCAAACTAACTGGTCTGTAAAGCTGATGACCCGCAAAGAAGGCACTTATACCATCCCTGCCTTTACTGTTGCCGGTGTCAGTTCAAAACCGATTGAGCTAACGGTAGCTAAGCGCAGTCAAACCTCAGAACAAAATAAAGAAGCCTTCATTAAAACAAGCATCAAGCCAACTAGCTTATACGTGCAAGAAGCCGGTGTTTATACGGTTAAATTGTATTTAGACAACAACAAAGAATTGCTGGATGGCAACTTAACTACGCCAGAAATGGAAAACGCTGAGCTAACCCCAATTAACAAACAATCTGAAGACTATGAGTTAATTGATGGCAAACGCTATTTAGTGATCACCCGTGAGTACTTAGTGCAGCCACAAAAAAGTGGCGTAAATACTATTACGGCACCTGTGTTCAATGGCCGTATTCGTCAAAACTATCGCCAAATGGCTGTCTCAGCGATGGGCGAAGATGTTGATGTTGAAATCAAGCCAATCCCAGATAACTACACAGGTGCATGGCTACCAAGCGAACTGGTTAACCTTGATGAGCAATGGCAACCAAAAGACGACACCGTTGAAGTTGGCACCCCTATCACTCGCACCATTACTTTAACTGCATTGGGGGTTACTAAAGAGCAACTTCCTGATATCGATATGCCACAGGTGCAAGGCTTTAGAAGCTACCCTGATGAAAAAGAGAGTAACCATCTGGTACGTGATGGCCGTGTTATTTCTCAGCAAACAGCTTCTTATGCTTTATTACCGCAAACACCGGGCACTTACACATTGCCTGAAATAAAGCTGCCTTGGTTTAATACTAAAATCAATCGTATTAGCTATGCGACCATACCTGCTCGTACATTAACAGTTGTGCCAAGTACAAACCCACTCACACCAACAGCTCCTGCTATCGCAGAGCCGCAAACCGCAAGCTCTAATGAGCTGGGTGATACGCCAACTAATATGCAAACGGTCACAAAAGTAACGACCCCTATGTGGCTTATTATCGTGGCAGTGGTCGGCTATGGACTTTGGCTAATCACCTTAGTGCTTTACTTTAAAAAGCGTCCTCAGCAACCGACAGCTGAGCCATTACCTACCAGTGGTTCATCAGCATCGTTAAATGAGCTTAAGCAGTTTGCAAAACAAAACAATAACTCTGGGTTTTATAACGCATTAAACCACTACGCAAAACAACAGACTGGTAAAAATGCTGCGGCCATCGAATGTTTACTAGCATCACTCAAAAACACACAACTTAATGATGAAATTGCTAAATTACGCACTAAACTTTATAGTTCAGCAGATGAACAGGTTGATTTAAGTTTAATCGTCAGCTTGCTAAGCCAAGCCGCAAAGCAAACTAAATCAACATGTAATGACACTGAATTAAAGAATCTTTATGATTAACTATTAACATAAATAGTTGAAAATAAACGGCTAATCTTGAGTTAGCCGTTTTTTTAAGAAAAAAATAATAATCTCAGAAAGTTTTTTTCTGATAGGCAGGTCTTAGTTACTATGACAGAAAAACAAAAGCGATATGAAGCGCTGGTTCATGTCTACCACAGTGAGCTTTTTCGCTTTGCGTATTGGTTGTGTCGTGATCAGAACATTGCTGAAGACTTAGTGCAGGAAACCTTCCTGAGGGCTTGGCGTGCCTTGGATTCACTGCAAGACCAACAAGCAGTTAAACCTTGGCTGTTGACTATTTTGCGCCGCGAGAATGCACGCCGTTTTGAACGTAAACAATTTGATTACGCCGATGTTGAAAACGACACCCTTGTAGATGAACAAAGTTCAACCCTTGATGCTGAAATGGAACAAACAGTGATTCAACGACAAATAGGAAAGTTATCACAAGAATATCGAGAACCATTGCTGCTGCAAGTGGTAATGGGTTGCTCTGGCGATGAAATCGCCGAGATCCTCGATTTAAATAAAAATACTGTCATGACACGACTTTTTCGTGCCAGAAACCAGCTTAAAGAGGCTTTAAGCAGTGATGATGACCAACTTAGAGGAGCATCAAATTAATGGATGAACTCGAGTTTCGCCGCCGCATCCTCGCCGAGCCAAGCACTATTGATAAGGAACTTGAAGCGTTTGCCGAGCAGGACACAGATAAACAGGCGTTTATTGATGATGTACGTGCCTTTGACGATGAACTAAGCAAAGCACTTAACATCCCCGTGCCTGAAAATTTAGCACAGCGAATTATTGATAATACATATAGTTCTGAAGCAGAAAGCGCTGAGCAACCGCTAGACACCATTGTTGAGGCTAAGTCACGCTTTGCCTTTAATCGACTGTATTTAGCCGCTGCAGCGTCATTTTTAGTGGCAATTAGTGTGTTCTTTGTCAGTAACAAACAACATACGTTATACAGTGTGGGTGAGCATGCCTTTGCGCATCTTTACCATGAAATTGGCTCGCTAGATAAACATGAAACAATAGATCTTGCTTCGGTAAACGAAAAGTTTGCCACCATTGGCGGTCACTTAGATGAGCTACCAGGTAAAGTAACCTATTTAATGTTTTGTGATTTTCAGGGTAAAAAAGGCCTACACTTGGTATTTGAGTCAGATTTTGGCCCAATGACGGTATTCATTGTGCCTTCTGACGAGCAACCATTTGGCACCGGCTCTGATGATTTCAATGATGAGCGTTTCGCAGGCCACATCAACCGAGGCGATCGGGCTGATACCATCTTAATCGCGAGTATTGGTGCGCCACTTGATAGCTACAATAACATGATCAATGACGCCATTCGCTGGCTGCACTAATACCTACTCGTAGTAACACATATTACAGGCATAAAAAAACCGCAGTCACTGCGGTTTTTTTTTTTCGCTATAAAGCAAGTTACTTACAAACGTCTGCTACTGCATTTGCAAAGTAATCAATGTTTGCATCACTGATACCAGCAACGTTTACACGGCTAGAACCAACAATGTAGATTGAGTACTCTTTTTGTAAGCGCTCGATTTGCTCTTTATTAATACCTAGAAATGAGAACATACCATTTTGACGGTCAATAAATGAGAAGTCTTGCTCAATGCCTTTCGCAGCTAAGCTTTCTTTGATTAATGTACGCAAACCATTAATGCGATTACGCATTTCATCAAGCTCGTCATGCCACATTTGCGTCAGCTCAGTGCTACCTAAAATCGTGCTAACAATATCAGCACCATGCGCAGGCGGCATTGAATAGATGCTACGTACAACACTTAATAATACAGAGTTAGAGATATCAGCAGTCGCTGCATCTTTAGCAATAATTGAACATGCACCGATACGCTCGCGGTATAAACCGAAGTTTTTCGAACAAGAAGAACAGATGATTAGCTCATCTACCGCTGCTGCTAATTTACGAAGACCCGCTGCGTCTTCTTCAAGGCTTGAACCAAAACCTTGGTAAGCAATATCAACCAGTGGCGTGAAACCAACTTCAACAGCAAGATCAGCAACTGTGCTCCATTGCTCAGCATTTAAATCCATACCGCTTGGGTTGTGACAACATGCGTGGAATAACACCACATCACCTTTAGGCACTTGCTTAAGGGTATTAATCATGTCATCAAATAAAAGGTCTTTATTTTCGTAATCGTAGTAAGGGTATTCTTTTACTGTTAAGCCCGCCGCTTCAAATAAGCTGATGTGGTTTGCCCACGTTGGCGTAGTTACCCATACTGTCGCATCTTTGTTGCAACGTTTGATAAATTCTGCTGCAACACGTAATGCACCTGTACCACCTGGTGCTTGTGCCGTGCGAACACGATTAGCTAAAAGTGCTGGATGCTCACCCAGTAATAAGTTTTCCATTTTTTGGCAGTAATCTAGGTTACCTGCCAAGCCAATGTACGATTTACTGGTTTCGTTTTCTAAACGAAACGCTTCCGCTTTTTTAACCGCTTTTAATACCGGCGTATTGCCTTGCTCATCCTTATAAACACCTACACCCAAATCGATTTTCTTTGGGTTTGTATCTTGTTTAAAGGCCGCCATTAGGCCAAGAATAGGATCTGTTGGTAATGGTTTTAATTCTGAGAACATTGACTATCTCTTTTTATAGGGGTTAGCGTTGCCACTAGCTTAACATAAAAACCCAGCCTGATTACTAGTTAAATTAGACCAAGAGTTGAGGAATTTTAATACAACAAGCCACAAGTAATGCAAGGGTTTGCTGATCAAAGAAATCATTATTAAATGCTTCCGCATCTATAATACCTAAGCATTCATTTTTGTCTGATAACAGCGGTAGACAGGTCTCTGCTTTCACTTTAGGGTCGCAAGTATAATACTCTCCACCTTGGGCAAGATAATCAGCAACGTTATTGATCACACGACCTTGCTTAGAAAGTGCCACTTGAACATTATTACTACCTTTAGCAAATGCTTCAGTAAGTGGGAATAATGGACGACTCGGTGCTCCGTGATATACCAATTTTAATAACTGAGAGCCTTCGTCAGTATTGGTTGCTTGGTAAATACCAAACCAATCAACGTGAGTCTGGGCAACGACAAAATCGATGATTTGCTGAAGCTTGGCCAGCTTTTCAGTATTGGTAGCATCCTCTGCAACATAGTCGTTTAATTTGAATGGTTCATCTTGTAAGTAACCAAATAAACTACACGCACCACCCTCGCCTAGCTCAGGAATTTGGTATTCCCAGCGCACTGCAGGTAAAGCTGACTGTGCAAGGTAATGTTCAAGGTTTGATAATTGATCAACAACCAAGCTTTCTGGTAAATCAAGTTGAGCAGTCGATAAGTAGTTAGAAATCATTTAGCCATCCAAACATCTATAATGCCGAGATGATAACATGCGATTTTACTGTGAGCTAGTACTGCTTGCTGTTAATTGATAATAAATTTCGACCTGATTGCCTGCACTATTGAATGTGACGCCAGTCGCAATTTCGCTCAGCAAACATAAACCTCTGCCATGCTCTCGCACTAAGTTTTGTTGCTCAGAATCTTGTTTGTTAAATCCATGTCCCGAGTCACAAATTGTAAAATACAAAGCATACTCTTCAGGGCTATAGCGGATATCAATGATAATTAATGCATCGGTTAAATTAGCTAATGCTTTTTCTCGTTGTTGATAATAAATTAAAAAACCATCGTCATGATTTTTCACATCAGAGTCGAGTCCTAAAACACCATGATCAAGCGCATTATTATAAGCCTCAGATAAGATAAGAAAAATATTGGCTCGGTGAGCGTTTAAACCTGGTACCCGACTGATTACATTAACAACCTCTAAAACAGGATCAGTGCTTTTAATCTGCTTTGAATTTAAGCTTAAAGAGAAGTTAAATGGCAATTCAGAATAAGGTTCTACCATTTGTTCAGGTTCAGGCACCGGCAAACAATTTAACAACACTAAACTTAAATCGTCTTGCTGCTCGTTACCTTGTGCAAAACGCTTAACTCTTTCGAGCACTTGATGACAGGAAATGTTATCTCTAGAGGCAAGCACATCTTTAAACCGTTTTTCTCCAAAATAAACTTCTCTTGGATTAATCGTTTCAATAATTCCGTCAGTCGCCATAACGATTCGTGATGTAGTTTCAACCTCTGTATGGATCAAAGCGCGTTCAAATTCATCATCCTCTAAAATTCCCAACGCCATATGTTGAGATTCTAATGTACGAATTATATTTCCCTGCTGATCGATGATATAGGTGTCTGGCAGGCCACCTAACCATGCAGAAACACTTTTACCTGTATTGCTAAGCTCTAGAATAGTTGCCGCACAAAACATATGCCCAGGTAATAACTTCGCCAATACTGAGTTAATCTCAGCTGCAATGTCACTTACCGACATGCCCTTACTTACCATCGTATAAAAGACTCTAGATGCCGGTAATGCACCAACAGCAGCAGCTAAGCCATGACCAGTAAAGTCTCCTAGCATACAATACAAGCTGCCAATTGGACTTTGCCCAACCAAAAACATGTCGCCATTAAACATAGCGGCAGGCGATAAATGAAAATCTAAATGGGTAGGGAATGACTGTTGGTTTTCAAGCGCGTTATTAAAAATGTGCTCGACAATTTCATGCTCACGTTCAACTTGATTTTGATGGTACTCAAGTTGTAAATTCTGCTCTCTTGCTTTTTGACTTAGGTTGCGAATGCGGCTGTGTGCTTTAATTTTCGCATTTAAGATTACCTCTTGGAATGGCTTGTGTAAAAAGTCATCCCCACCGACCGCTAAGCAGCGTTCAAAACTTGCTTCGTCTTCTAAAGAGGTTATAAAAATAATAGGTAAGTAAACTTGGCTGTAGCGCTCTTTTATAATTGCAGCTGTTTCAAAGCCGTCCATTACTGGCATAATGACATCAAGCAGTACGATGTCTATCTTTTGTTCGTCAAGAAGACTTAAAGCAACAAGTCCATTTTCGGCAGTGAAAACTCGGTAGCCTTGTTGCTCTAACATCACAGTTAATAAACGACGATTTAGCTCTAAATCATCGACTACCAATATATTAAGCATCAATCGATATCAAATTTTTTATCAAAACGAGATATTTGTAAGATTTTCTTTAATTGAGGCTGACAGTTACTTATTTGTATTGTATCAACTTTGCCCGTTAGGTTTTTTTTCATATTGAGCAACATACCTAATGCTGAACTGTCCATATAATCAGTTTCTCTAAGGTCAATAACGACTTTATTGATATTGCTGTTTAAGTCGGCGTATGCCTGACGAAAAGATTGCACCAAATTAAAATCAAACTTTCCTTTTATCTGTACGGTTAAAATAGCGCCATCAGCAGATGTACTGCGCGTCAAACTCATAATAAACTCCTATTTAACAAATCTTTCCGAAGACTTATCTAAATATAACTGCTTAGAACAAATAAGCCAAAAAATAAAACACTTAGGATTAAATTTGTTATCATTTATCTAAGCTTCTACAACGAGATCCACTATGAGCGAAAATAATCTAGTTTACTCAACTTCTACAGGGCGCATTGAACAACCCAAAGAAAGTAAACCTGCACAAAGTAAAATGTTTAAAGATGGTTTTTTACGAATCGAACGCCAAACAAAAGGACGCAAAGGTAAAGGTGTGATGTTAGTGGTTGGTATTGATAGCCAACAACATGACTTAAAAAAATTAGCCAAAACCATTAAAAGTAAGATGGGTCAAGGCGGTGCAGTAAAAGAGGGTATCATCGAAGTTCAAGGTGATGACAGAGATAAGCTAAAAGCGATTCTCGAAGCGCTGAAATTCAAAGTAAAAATAGCAGGGGGTTAACTTCCCCCCTACTTTATTAATCATTCTTGATTAAATCTAGTGACTGTAAATGCTCATATAACTTAGGTAATTCAGCCTCACTCACAGGCGGACTGAAGTAATACCCTTGCACAACAAAGCAGTTATTATTTTGTAAAAACTCAATTTGCTCTTTAGTTTCGACCCCTTCAGCAACAACGTTAAGCTTAAGTTTTTGTGCCATTGCGATAATCGCAGCAGTGATCTCCATATCATTACTGTCTTCAGGGATATCTTTCACAAAAGAGCGGTCAACTTTTAAAATATCGACTGGGAAGCGTTTCAAATAACTCAGTGACGAGTATCCGGTACCAAAATCATCAATTGAAATTGAAACGCCAAGTGCTTTTAGTTGATGCAGTTGTAAGATCGCCGCCTCAACATGTCCCATTAACATACTTTCAGTCAATTCTAAGTGAATGCGTTTTGGTTCAACACCTGTTTGCTTGATGATTTTATCAAGCGTCGACACCAAATTAGCATCTTTAAATTGACGTGCTGATAAGTTGATTGAAATATTATTTTTTAAGTCTTGGCTTGCTAAACGTGCAGCAAACTCACACGCTTCTTGCAATATCCACGCTCCAAGCTCAACAATCAAACCTGTAGCTTCAGCAATAGGAATGAATTTAGTTGGCGGTATCATGCCTTCATTTGGATGGAACCACCGTATGAGTGCTTCATAGCCAACAACTTGATTCTTGCGACAATCTACTTGTGGCTGATAGTAAACCTGGAACTGCCCCTCACGAATACCTGTACGTAACTCATTTTCAATAAACAAGCGTTCATTGGCAGCAGCATTAAGCTCTTGGCTATAAAAGTGGTAAGTATTACGCCCTTTCGCTTTTGCTTCATACATAGCAAGGTCAGCATGCTTCAGTAGCTGATCTTCCTCTTGGCTATCAAATGGTGCCATCGTGATACCAATACTGGCACTAATTATCACTTCATTGTTACCTAGTTTGATAGGCTCATTAAGAGTACGTTGAATGGTATTCGCCACTTCCATGGCGTGAGTTTGATGCTCAATACCACTTAACAGGACTGCGAACTCATCACCACCTAAACGTGCAATGGTATCTTCGGTGCGTAAACGCTTTTTCAAACGATTAGCAACTTCAACCAATAACTGATCGCCCGCATCGTGACCTAGCGTATCGTTGATACGTTTAAATTCATCTAAGTCAAAGTAAAATAAAGCAAATGCATAATGACCACGTTCAGCAAGTGCCATAGACTTGCGTAGCTGCATTCTAAAGAAAGTACGGTTTGCAAGCCCTGTTAATGTATCAAAATAGGCAAGCTGTTCCATTTTTCGCTGACTTTCTTTCACAAACGAAATATCTTGAGCTGAAGCCACGTAACTGGTGATTTCCCCCCCTTCTTCGCGGATTGGAGAAATACTCAATGAAACCCATACAGATTGACGCTCATTACCCTGTAATAAAGTATCTCCTCGCCAATAGTTACGGCTACGTAGGTCGATATCAATATCGTCAACTAAAATCGCCATTTCTTGAGAGATAATATTCATCAATGGTGAGCCAATAAAGTGGCGTTCCTCGAAACCCGTCATCTCAACCATTTTCGGGTTCACGTATTTGATTTCAAAGTCTTGATTAGTGATCACAACGCCAGTGCCTGAGAAGGCAACCGCTTTGGATAATCGGTTCGCTGCTTTTTCAGCTATTTCTTTTTCGCTGATGCGCTGATTTAAACCATCGATTAATTTACGAATTTCTATTGCCATGTCTCTAAAAGAGCCATTAAGCGTGCCTATTTCGTCTTTGTTCACTTTAGGAAATTCAGTTTGAAATTGCCCTTTGCCAAAACTAACAACCGCATTTACCAAAGAGTGAATACGACGCAGTACTAATTGATAAAGTGCTTGATGCAATAACAAGGCAACTAAAATAGCGTACAGGATAAACAAGCCAAAGAACTTTACTTTTAGCTCTTCAAGCGCAGAAAGTGCCGACGAGCGCTTTTTATAAATACCAATATACCAATTAAGGTTCTCGACTTTGCGGATATTGATAATATGGGTTTCACCATCTTGTACAAATGAATTTGCAGACTCTGGTAATTTTAAGCGAATGGTTTCAGACACTAATTTTTGTAGATCAGGATTAACAAAATCTTCAGTCAGTAACTTTTTACCTTCACGGCCATATTGCTCAAGCGTTGTTTTATCTAAATCAGGATGAGCTAAAAGCTGACCTTTCGCATCAAACACTAATAAATGTTGCTCACGATCGCCAATAGGCAGCTGTGCCAATAAGGTTTCAAGAGCAATATCACTACCAGTGACACCAAAAAATTCGTTATCAAGATAGATTGGCACAAGCACGCTTACTACCCACTTATGCCAAATAGTATCGTAATACACCTTTGACCATACAGCTTCTCGGCTCGGGTTTGTTGCAGCTTGTGCGTAATTAAATGTCTCGCCTTTGGTAAAGTCAAAATCGCCCGGTACATTGAGCGCCCAATTAGGTGGAGCAATACGTATAAAGTTATCTTTAGTGATTAAATAAAAATTAAAAAAGTCTTGGATAAGCGTTGGTGAGACAATTTTCCATAGCGATTCAGAATCGTTAATCAGCTGCTTATAAAAATTAGAGTACTGGTCTTGTGGAATAAATGAAGCTGATAAACCATCCTCAGAAGTGCTGCGAATACTGCCATCAACTGCAAACTTTATATCTGCGCTGCGGTTATTTTGTAGATGTGACTCATTATGCAGTAGCTGACTACTAACGACATTGTTAGCTTGCTCTGCAATATTTATTTTGGTGTTAATTAAGCGATTGAATTGACGACTCAAGCGTTCACTCGAATGCTTTAAAAGTTCGTGCTCTTCAAAAACAAGCTGTTTTTCTTCTGATTTAAGCATTAAAGCTGCAGCGCAAATACCTGCAATTAAACAAATAGCAGAGATTAACAGCGACAATTTCATACTTAATGAATTCACCCCAAACCGGGATGGCGGTCGTCGATACACCACAGGACTACCTTATTAATAATTGTTATTATTTATTATGCAAAAACAAATATACCAGATTCATTTTTAGATTTATAAATTTTTTATGAAGATTAATGAAATTTCTGAGGAATCTTTCGCTTTGTCCAAAATAGCATGTTTATGCAGTTGACTTTACATAGAAGTATTTTTACATTAGTCCAATGAAACAAATTATCTCTCGCACTTATTTTTCTTTTTTTAGCTTCTTTAGATAGAGGAGGCTTAACTGTTTGCGAGATAATTTCACCGAATAGCTAAAGCCTCCCTCTTGGGAGGCTTTTTTGTTTGTGCACTGTTTTGGAATGAGGAAACCAACATGAGCATTGATACATTAAATGCGTTACGACACGATATAAATGAAATCGACTCCGACTTACTTGTGTTACTGGCTAAAAGACGCCGTATAAGCCACAGCGTAGTCGAATATAAAATTGCCAATAACAAACCAATTCGTGATGAAGCTCGCGAACAAGCACTTCTGGAAAAACTAATCAGTTATGGTAAGTCATTAGGTCTTGACGCTTACTACATTAATAATGTGTTTCAAACTATTCTTGAAGATTCTGTTTTAAACCAGCAAGCCATGCTGCAAAAGAACCTCAACCCAGAAGCTATGAGCGAAAGCCATCGTGTTGCGTATTTGGGTGGGCAAGGCTCATATAGCCAACTAGCCTGCCATAAATATTTTAGCCGCCGCCCTGGCAAAGTGATTGAAATGGGTTGCTCTAGCTTTGAACAGATCACTGGTAAAGTTGAAAGTGGACAGGCTGATTTTGGCTTACTGCCAATTGAAAACACCAGCTCAGGAAGTATCAATGAAGTATTCGACTTATTACAACACGCACAAGTATCAATTGTAGGTGAAGTAACCCATAGCGTTGAGCACTGTTTATTAGCAATGCCAGGTACTGAGCTATCTCATATCAATAAAATTTTTGCTCATCCACAACCTTTTGCTCAATGTAGCCGTTTCATTCAAGGGCTAGGTGACATTCAACATGAAACCTGTGATTCAACCTTCCACGCATTGCAATCTGCGGTTGAAACAGCAAATAGCGCCGCTATCGGCTCAGCTCAAGCTGGCAAAAATGTTGGTTTAGAAGTAATTAAGTCAGGCCTTGCAAACCAAAGCGAAAACCACAGCCGCTTTATTGTTGTCGCCCGTAAGCCGCTACAAGTATCGAAACAAATTCCGACCAAAACCAGTTTAATCATGGCGACTAAACAACAAGCAGGTTCATTGGCTGATGCTTTAATGATTTTTAAACATCACCAAATTAACCTAGTAAAACTAGAATCTCGCCCCGTACCAGGAAATCCGTGGGAAGAAGTGTTTTATGTTGACCTCGAAGCAAACCTTGATGACTTACATGTTAAGCAAGCGCTTGAAGAGCTGAAAGAACACACTCAGTACACACGTGTATTAGGCTGTTACCAAAGTGAGTCTTTGCAGGCTGTTAGTGTGTAATAGCCTGCCTAGATATGACTAATGAAAAGGAGTCTGTCGACTCCTTTTTCGTATAATTTCATCTTAGATACTTGCACCCATAGCCCTGTCTAAGCATAATCTTGAAAACAATTTGAAATTGGATCTTTCATGAATTGGTTAGCAGAATTAGCAACTAAAAGAACACCTTGGTTATTACTAGCGTTTATTTCACTCGCATTTGAAGTCACAGCATTGTTTTTTCAATACAACATGGGACTTGAGCCATGCATCATGTGTATTTATCAGCGCACCGCTGTTTTAGGCTTACTTGCAGCAGGTGTGATTGGTGCGATTAACCCAAAAAGTATGGTTGTTCGCTTAGTCGCATTTGCCACTTGGGGTATCTCAGCAATTTGGGGTTACTTTATTGCTAAAGAACACATTGCAATGCAAAACAATACCGACCCGTTTGCATTTAGCTGTGCATTTGAACCTAACTTCCCAAGTTTTATGCCTTTGCATGAATGGATCCCTAGCTTCTTTGCTGCCACAGGTGATTGTGGCAATATCGATTGGCAGTTTGCTTCAATGAGCATGCCGGCATGGATGGAAGTGATTTTTGCAGCATTTTCAGTGGTATTTGTGGCTGTTTTAGTTAGCCGATTAGTGAGCAAAAAGTCGCTATAATGATTTATTTTTTTACTAGCCAAATCCCTACTTTAAAAAACTTTAAAGTAAGGCAACGCCAGCAGATTATTGCTCTTGCTTTAGCTCATTTAAGCCCGAGCAAAAAGATCATTTTATCGGTATGTAAGCTTGCCTTTTTAGCGCCATTATTTTTAGGTTTAGCTTACTTTGAAGGGTGGATGCTTATTCCTTGGTTGTTGTTAGCAGGTTTAAGTTACCCTCTTATCACAACACCTATCGAAAACATGTTCGCGTTAGCGCATTTAGACAAGGCTATCAATGAATTTAAACAGGGCGAATAACGCCCTGTATAGGTGATAACCTGCTATTTATAGAGTAATTTTCCCCTCAAGTTTAGCGAATAGCTTATCACCAATTCCTTTTACTTCTTTTAATTGTTCTAGCGACTTAAACGAGCCTTGCTTGGTGCGATGCTCGACAATCGCTTTCGCTTTTGATTCACCAATACCCGGTAATTGAGTTAACTGCTCAATGCTGGCTTTATTAATACTCAGCTTTTGCATTTTAACTTGTGTTGCTTTGGTTGGTGTTTCGGCTGATACCTGTGTAGCAGGTAGTAATGCAAGAGTAGCGGCAAGTAAAATACTTGATAGTAATTTCATAATTTCCTCCATGACGCCCTTGTTTGGACTGATAGTTAGCGATTACCCAACACTCACTCCATCGCTTGTGTTTAACTTTGGGTAACATTTTAAATAAAGCTAATACACAAAGTATTGTCAAATTTACTAAATAAAAATTTTCTCAAGTTACTTGCAAAATAAGGCTCGAAGCATTACTGTATATAAAAACAGTAATCTTAGCAGCGATTTTACGCTGCAATGCCAGGCTTAAATGCAGGAGAAATCATGGCTGTTGTTGTTAAATATGTTGTAGAAAGAAACGGAGTCGAGCGCATGACGTTTACTACTAAGAAAGAAGCTGATGCGTATGACAAAATGCTCGACATTGCTGAGTCATTAGAACTTATGCTTGAAAAAGTTGATGTACCATTAAGCGAGCAACAAATTGAGTCACTGGCGCTTGAAATGGCAAAAGAAAAAGACCAATTTATGGCGGTACTTAAAGGTGCAAAAGACGCGCCAGCTAAACCTAAAAAAGCAAAGTCAGACGATAACGTTGCTGATATAAAAGAAAAAGCGGCAAGCTAAACGCAAATTTAGATCATAAAAAAAGGGCAACATCCGTTGCCCTTTTTTGTGTTTAATCAAAAACTACAATGACGATTCAACTTCATCAAATAAGTCTGTAATTTCTTTTTTCGGCTCAGCCGTCATAAGGCTAACAACAACTATGGCTATTGTTGATAAAATAAAGCCAGGGACAATCTCATAAATGATTGCACTTAGTGCTTGGCCATCAATAGTAATTGGCGCGTATATCCAAAACAGCACTGTTGCTGCACCAACAACCATGCCACTAATAGCCCCTTGTAAGTTCATGCGTTTCCAGTAAAGGCTCAGTAGCACCAGTGGACCAAATGCTGCACCGAAACCAGCCCATGCATTACTTACTAAGTCTAAAATAGAGCTATTACGGTCATAAGCTAGGTAAATAGCAAATAAGGCAACTAAGATAACACTAATACGACCAACTAAAACCAGCTCTTTTTGAGATGCACTACGGTTTAAGTAAATTTTGTAGAAATCTTCAGTTAGAGAGCTTGAACACACTAACAACTGTGAAGAGATAGTACTCATAATTGCCGCTAAAATTGCTGCCAATAAGAAACCGGCAATTAAAGGATGGAAGATAAGCTCAGACAACACTAAGAAAATAGTTTCTTTATCATCAATAGGCATTTGGTTTTCAAGCATATAAGCAGCACCAAATAGACCAGTTAGCACAGCACCAATTGCTGATAGCGTCATCCACGACATACCCACACGACGCATGGTTGGCATATCTTTCACTGAACGTACAGACATAAAACGCACAATAATATGTGGCTGACCAAAATAACCAAGGCCCCATGCCATTGCTGAAATAATCGCTATAGTCGAACCACCTGCAAACCAATCCATCATATTAAGTGCATGAATTTCTGATTCTTTTGGTGAGCTTAATAATAAGTCATAGCGTGCATTGGCAAGTGTATCCATAACTGGCTGATCAAGCATGGTAAACGTCGCAATTGGCACAGCCAGCAGTGAGATAAACATGATACAACCTTGTACAAAGTCAGTCAGGCTCACGGCTAAGAAGCCACCAAACAAGGTATATAACACGACGACACCTGTTGTGATATATAGACCCATTTCGTAGCTCATATTAAATGAGTTTTCGAACAACTTACCACCTGCAACAACACCTGATGAGGTATATAAAGTAAAGAAAACAATGATTACAATCGCAGAAATAACACGCAGAATATTCTTATTATCATCAAATCGGTTTGCGAAGTAATCAGGAATGGTGATTGAGTCATTCGCCTTTTCTGTGTAAACACGCAAGCGAGGCGCGACTAAGAAGTAGTTAGCCCAAGCACCGAGTACTAGACCAATGGCAATCCAAACCTTACTTAAACCAAACAAGTACATTGCACCTGGTAGGCCCATTAGCAGCCAACCACTCATGTCAGATGCGCCAGCTGAAAGCGCAGCAACACTTGGTGATAAATTACGACCACCTAGCATATAGCCTGATACATCGTCGGTAGATTGCTTATAAGCATATAGCCCAATCCCCAACATGACGATGAAGTACAATGCTAACGAAATTATCATTCCTGTTTCCAAATTAGCCTCCAAAAGTTGTTTAATGTTGGCTTTTAATCCGAATAATGACTCGCAAGTTATTTAATTTAAAGACATTATTGGGGTAAAAACCTATATCATCCACGACTATATCATGCTTACCCCCCTTAACTCCAATCAAGCAGATAAATGACAAAGCTCAATTTTTCAACTTTTATCTAACATTTTTCTTATATTTAATCGCAAGTTATAGAATTTATCTGCAAATTATCCTAGTCTTTAATTCTTAATAAAATAATAACTTTTCCTCGCAAATGAACATTTAGCTAATGCTATTTCAGGCACAATGCAATATATTGCGAGAAGTAAATGAATTAACAGATGTGGACATGTTTGGACTATGTATTTTTACGCTGCACGCCAACCTATTTTAGACAGGGATAAAAAACTAATTGGCTACGAGCTTTTATTTCGAGATGGCGTAGACAACGTTTTTCCTGATATTGATGGCGATGAAGCAACGTCACGACTTATTGAAGGCAGCCAATTTAATTTTGGTTTAGAGGATTTAACGGATAACAAACCTGCTTATATCAACTTTACTCTAGAAACCTTGCAAAAGGGTTATCCACTTTTACTTGGTAAAGAGCAGGTGGTAGTAGAGATATTAGAAACAATCCAACCAGGTAAACGCCTACTGGCATTAGTTAAAGATCTAAAAGAAAAAGGCTATATACTTGCACTTGATGATTACATTCACCAACCTGTATGGCGACACTTTTATCCTTACATCGATATTATTAAGATTGACTTTCTAACTTGTGATGTAGACTCAATAAAAGCGATCATCGAGGCTATTAAGCCGTATCCACACATAAAGTTGCTTGCTGAGAAAGTTGAAACATACGAAAAGTATCAGCTTGCCCTAGAAATGGGCTTTAGCTACTTCCAAGGGTTTTTCTTTTCAAAACCTGAGATGGTACAAAGCAAAACTTTGCCGCCATCAGAGATGGCTCTTGCCGAGCTTCTATACGAAACATCGAGTATTGATCTAAACCTCAGAAAAATCACTGAAGTGTTTGAACGTGACGTTAACTTATCTTATAAGTTGCTACGCTACTCAAACTCAGCGGCCTTTAAACGTCGCGCTGAAATCAGCACAATTAAACAAGCGCTTATTGTATTAGGAAGTGAAGAAATTAAACGTTTCTTATCACTTTTATTTGCAGCGCAAGTCGCAGCAGATAAGCCAGCCGAACTAATTCGCCTTTCATTGACCCGTGCTCGGTTTGCTGAATTATTGGCAATCAGCCACGGCAAAATGCGAGATACTGGTATGGCATTTTTAACGGGTATGATGTCGTTAATGGATGCAATCCTCGACGAAGATATGCCAAGTGTAATGAACAAGTTACCGCTGACTATTGAAATTAAAGATGCGCTACTCAAAGATGAAGGCTTATTAGCAACGTATTTAAAGCTGGTAAAATTTTATGAGCAAGCAAATTGGGAAAAAGCGAAAGAAATCCAACAACAACTTGGACTTAAACCTGAAGAAGTACCGGACGCTTACCATGATGCATTAAGTTGGTCTAATGACCAAATGAGTGTGTTTGGGGACTGATGAATACCCATCCCTTAACGATATAAAAATGCCAGCAATTGCTGGCATTTTTATTTAACACTTTTAAAGATTCTCTAAGAAGTCTTCGTCAAAGTCATCTGGTTCTTTTTCTAGTGGCGGATTACCATCATGTAGCTCATATAATTGACGCTGGAAGTAGATATCCTTCATGAAGATATAAGGGTCTAGCGACTCATTTAATAGGCTCTCTTGTGGCATTAATGAAGCACGGGCTTCAACCGCTTTAAGTGCAAACACTAATATTGTTTGAGGTGTTGTTAGTGTTATTTCAGGTAATACGAAATTATCAACAACATCACCAGTTAGGTTTCGTGCGGTACTTGGTCCCATACCAGGGATCATCAAGTAAGCACCATCACCCACTCCCCATACACCAAGAGTTTGGCCAAAATCTTCATCGACAATTTCTAAGCCCAGCGATGAAGCAACATCAAAAAAACCGAGTAGACCTACTGTAGAGTTCACTAAAAAGCGCGCTAAGCTAATACCCATATTACCAGGCTTACCCTGCAGACCAGCATTGACCATATCCGTTGGTGCGGTGATGTTATCGGTAAAATTAACAATGCTACGTCTTACCGGTGTTGGCGTTACTGTAACGTAGCCAACAGCTGCTGGTCGAAGAATATAGGCGTCAAGCACGTCCATATTAAAATCATACATAGGACGGTTAAACGACTGTAACGGATCTCGCTCATCCGCTTTTTCTTCGGGTATTTGTGCGCATCCTGCAAGCACTACAAAAAAGATAAAAAATATACTGTGCCTAAACATCGGCTATCCTTACGGTATTAACTCATTAATTAGCAACGCGTACTCTTTAACGTTCGCACGTTCTAAAATACCCGACTTGCCTTCCAACTCGCCGCTAGAAGTTACCACAGTTGCATCTTTTGATAAACGCGCAGTTAAAATAATTTTATCGACACTTGATAAATTCAGACCTTCAACCATTGCATTCGAATCACTCAATGTCACTGTTAGCGGAAAGCTGTATTCCGTCATTTTTACCACAGCTAATGGCATCTGTGGGCCACTGGCTGCTTTTGCAAAAACAAACAAGGTGCCGTTTTGTGGCTGCGAATCTGCTAGAGCTGAGTCTAAATCAACTGTGATGCGAATTTCACTGTGTGAAGCCTCTGCAATTTCTGTATTTGTAACTTGCTGCTGATTATTTAAGTGAGCATCAATTTCAGCAATACGCTCTGCAATCATGCTATAACGCGGATCATTTTGCTGCATACTTGCAAGCAGTACTTCAAACGCAGTTTTAGCTTGCAGCCAATCCTTGCGCTCATAAGCAATCAGAGCTAACAATGAGATTGCATCAATATTAGTCGGCTCTGCTTTTAACACTCTCGATAACATCGTTGCTGCACGTGACATATTCGCATCACTGCCTTCCATTAGCAGAACTTGCGAGTAGCTGATCAGCACTTGCTTGTTATCCGGGTTCATTTTTAGCACTTTATCAAATGACTGCATCGCCATATCAAATTCATTTAATGACATCGCAACACGACCTAGCAGCATCCACGCCACTTCATCATCACCACTTTGATCAAGCTTGGTACGCAATGCTAAAGCAAATGCTTGCAACTCATTCGGTGTCAATGGCTCACCATCTTGCATTACGGCACGTTCACCATACGACTTAAGGTTTGCCATAGCGTCATGCCAGCCTTTTATTTGCTGCTGACTACCCGTGTAACCGTAAAAGATAGCCGTTAAAACAATTAAAAAGCCAGCGCCAGTAAGGGCAAAAATACGGTTGTTACCTTTACTATTTAGCGCTTTTTCTGGAGACAGCTCATTGAGCAAACGACGTTTTTGTTCGATAACTGATTCGTCGTGCATTTGTGCATCAATACGTTGGTTATCTAAGTCTGTTTTAAGCTCATCTAAACGTTGATGATAAATTCGGATTAACTCCGAGTTTGCATTGTGATCAAGGCGTTGAATACGTTCGCGTTTAAAAAAAGGAACGACAACAAATAGCAATGCAACCAGCGTGAGTAAAACAAAAGAAGCCCACATTAATGCCATCTAGCTTTGCTCCTGACGTTGATTTTGTTCAATTAACTTTGCAAGTAGTGCCTCGTCTTGCTCTGTCCATGTTTGTTTTACCGATGCCTTACGTTGGCGTAAAACAATAAACCCAAAGCCAAGTACCACAATCAATACTGGCAATACCCATAATACTAAGGTTGCGGGTGTTACGGGTGGATCGTAATGTACGAAGTAGCCATAACGGTCAATCATATATTCGATGACTTCATCTTTAGTTTTGCCATCTTTTACCAGCGCTAACACTTTGTCGCGCAAGTCTTTGGCTACAACCGCGTCTGAGTCGGCAATGTTTTGGTTTTGACATTTAGGGCAACGCAGCTCTTTGGTAAGCTCACTGAAGCGTACAGCTTGCTCTTTGTCATCAAATTGATATTTGTCTTGCTCTGCAAATGCACTAAACGTGATAAGCAAACTTGCTAAAAAAATCACGAGTCTCATTACTGTAACTCCTGCATTAACGGTGCGAATTTGGCTCGCCACACACGCGGATTAATATCGCCGGTATGGTGCAGCAAAATGGTGCCTTGCTTATCAACTAAGAAGGTCTCTGGCGCGCCAGACACCCCTAAATCAAGGGCTAATGTGCGCTTTAAATCTAAGATATTGAATTGATATGGGTCGCCAGCACGATTAAGCATACTGGTAACGTCTTCGCGTAGTGCGTTAATATCAAACTGGCCATCAAAGTCAGGGTCGTAGCCTTGCTCGTAGTATAAGCCAACAATCTTAACGCCCTGCTCTCTAAGCTCAGTTAAATAGCCCAACTCAGCTAAACAGGTCGGGCACCATGTGCCCCACACATTGAGTAAGTAAACTTCACCTTTTAAATCACTATCTGTCCAACGCGTTGACTCATCCATCAAGTCTGGCAAGTTGAAAGCTGGCATAGCCTGCCCAATACGCCCAGTTTGCAGCTCACGCGGGTTAGCAAACAAGCCTTGATATAAAAACACACACAGTAAAACGAAAACCAGTAAAGGTGCTAGTGCGAGTAGTTTACGGTTCATGCTGATGCCTCCTGCTTAGTCGATTTTTGGCGATAGCGTTTATCACCAAGCACTAAAAAGCCTGCCAGTGAAATCAAGATACCACCGAGCCACATCCAACGAACATAAGGCTTATGGTAAATACGTAACGACCACGCACCTTGGCTTAATTGCTCACCCAGTGCTAGGTATAAGTCACGCGTAAAGCCAGCATCAACAGCTGCTTCTGTCATAAACTGCATGCCAATGTCATAACGGCGTTTTTCAGCATGTAAAACGGTTACTTGTTTATCATTTTTCAGCACAGTGACAACCCCAGCATGGCCGCTATAGTTAGCGCCGCGAATAGACTTAACACCATCAAAACGGTACTGGTATTCATTTAAAGCCACAGTGTCACCCGGCTTCATTGATACATCACGCTCTACTGAATAAGCAGAGGTTAACGTTACACCTGCAATCACGAACGCTAAACCAACGTGACCTAATACCATCGCCCAATAGCTTAGTCCTAAACGTTTAAAGCCTTCGCCTAAGGTTTTGTGAATAGTTACTTTTGCCGTTAAATCAACCACTGTAGTAACAACAATCCATACCGCTAGCGCAGTTGCAATAAAGGTAATTGGCGCAATTACATCGTAACTTGAATATAACCACGCTGCCGTAGCCACGAGACTGACAACAGCCGATAGTGCAAATTTGTTTTGCAACATTGACCATTTATTTTGTTTCCAGCGTAACAGCGGACCCATACCCATTAAAATGGCAAACGGTACCAGTAAAATAGCAAACATCTTATTGAAGAACGGCTCACCAATCGAAATGCTACCTAAGCCAAGTTCTTTGTGGATCATTGGCAGTAATGTACCTAGCAATACAATCAGTGTTGCCACAACTAAGAAAATATTATTTAACCAAAGCGCAACTTCACGTGAGGCAAACTTATAACGGCCTTCACTTTTCACCTGCGAAACACGCAGTGCATAAAGCGATAAACCACCACCAACTACAATGGCTAAGAATGCTAAAATAAACATACCGCGGTTAGGATCTGAGGCAAAAGCATGCACAGATACAATGATACCCGAGCGAACAATAAAGGTACCCAGTAAGCTTAACGAGAATGCTGCAATAGCCAGTAATACGGTCCACGACTTAAATACACCACGCTTTTCGGTGGTTGATAATGAGTGCAGCAATGCGGTTGCCACAAGCCATGGCATTAATGATGCGTTTTCAACGGGATCCCAGAACCACCAGCCGCCCCAGCCAAGTTCTGAGTATGCCCACCAACTACCAATGGTAATACCAAGTGTTAAAAAGCCCCATGCTGTCATAGTCCAAGGACGAGACCACTTAGCCCAAGTATTATCAAGCTTACCAGTAAGTAACGCTGCAATAGCGAATGAGAATGACACAGATAAACCTACATAGCCCATATAAAGCAATGGCGGGTGAATAATCATACCTGGGTCTTGCAATAACGGATTTAAATCGCGACCTTCAACAGGGAAATACGGTAATAAGCGCTCAAATGGGCTCGACATTAACAAGGTGTATAACATAAAGCCAACACCTAAAAAGCCTAGTACACCAAGTACACGAGCACGTAATACCCAAGGTAATGATTGCGAGCGCATAGCTACTACGGCTGTCCAACCCGCTTGCATCACTAACCAAAGTAATATCGCCCCTTCATGACCACCCCATGTCGAGGTTATTTTGTAGTACCAAGGTAAGGTGCTACTTGAATGATAAGCAACATACGAAACAGTAAAGTCGTCGGTTAAACTAGCATAAACAAGTGCCGCAAAAGACAAAAGCACAAATACGAACTGTCCAATTGCCAGTGATGGGGCGGCACGCATTAAACGTAAATTGCCGGTATGCGCCCCCCACATAGGAAAAATACACAATAGAACACTGAGCACCATGGCCAGTGTTAAAGAAAAATAACCGAGTTCTGGGATCATATTAATTGCCGTTATCTAAGTTATACGTCGGTTTTTCGTGCTTGATACCCTTCACTGCTTCAGCAACTTCTGCAGGCATGTATTCTTCATCATGCTTTGCAAGTACTTCAAAGGCATCAATTTCATTGGCTTTAACTAACACGCCCTGCGCCACAATCCCTTGGCCTTCACGGAATAAGTCCGGCAAAATCCCTTGATAATTAATTGTCACCATAGGGCCTTTATCAATCAGCTTAAAGCTTACCTTTAAGCTTGATTCGTCACGAACAACTGAGCCAGGTACAACCATGCCACCAATACGTAACTTTTGACCAATATGCGGTTTTTCTTTATTTGGTCCTTTACCATCAACAAGTTCACTTGGGGTATAGAATAAATTGATGTTTTCTTGCAGTGCATACAGCACTAAACCAATCGTTGCACCCACACCAAAAATAATGGCTACAACTGCTAATAAACGTTTTTTACGTCTTGGATTCATTGCCCTGCCTCTTGCTTCGCTTTCTTAATGCGCTCTTCACGTTGTGCTTGCTGCTTTACTGAAGAGAAAATACGTTTTGTATCGTTTAACGAACTAAATAATATACCGAGTAAAATTAATGCACAGCTACCAAAAGACAACCATACATAAAAGCCATAGCCACCCATGGCAATAAAATCTGCAAAAGAATCAAACTGCATGATTAACCTCGCTCAACCATATCACGCACCCAAGGGCGATGCTTTTCACGTTGTAGAATTTCGTTTTTAAGGCGGATTAACGTCACCACACCAACAAAACCTGCAAACGCAACAATGTTAACCATTAATGGCCAAAACATGCTTGGATCAATAGCTTTAGTATCAAACTTTGTAATGGTTGCACCTTGATGCAAGGTATTCCACCACTCCACCGAGAAGTGAATAATCGGTAAGTTGATAACCCCAACAATGGCTAAGATACAAGCAGCACGCCCCGCTGCTTTTTTATCTTCAAAAGCATGATAAAGCGATAACACACCAAGGTATAAAAATAACAGAATTAACTCAGAGGTAAGACGTGCATCCCACACCCACCATGCGCCCCACATAGGTTTACCCCATGCTGCACCGGTAATTAATGCTATCGCTGTCACACATGCCCCGACAGGTGCAATTGCAATCACTGCAAGTTCTGCATTACGTAATTGCCATACTAGTGCGATCACTGCTGCAATCGCCATAGAAGAGTAAGCGCCCATAGATAAAATAGCTGAAGGCACATGGATAAAAATAATTCGGTAGCTGTCTTTTTGTTGGTAATCGGCTGGGGCATAAGCAAGCCCCCAGACCCATCCAACAATCATACAAACCACCGTAACGACGGCGAAATAAGGCAGTAAGGTGTTACACAATTGGTAAGCACGATCTGCTTTTGCGTAGGGATGTAACCACTTCCACATATTAACTTACACTCACTTTCAATGCTGACGATATGGCAATTGGCGCCGCTATAATCGCTACGATTAGCATGGCACCAAGGATTGCAAGCTGTCCGCTATAGGCAAGCTCCATAGAGCTGGTATCAATAGCCGAGGTTGCAAAAATTAGTACAGGGATATACAAAGGCAGAACAAGCAAACTCATTAAAATGCCGCCTTTTTGTAGTCCCACAGTGAGTCCAGCGCCAATTGCGCCAATGAAGCTAAGCAATGGCGTACCTAACAATAAGGTCAGAACGGTTGCTAAAAGCGCTGAACTTTCTAAATTCAATAACAAAGCAAATACAGGAGTCATTAACACTAAAGGCAACCCCGTGATCACCCAATGCGCTGCCACTTTTGCAAGGACAGTTAACGGTAAAGGGTATGATGAAGCAATTAATTGCTCTAGTGTTCCGTCGTGATAATCATCACGAAATAGCTTATCTAGGCCTAACATGGTCGAGAGTAACGCAGCGACCCAAATAATGCCCGGCGCCATACGAGCAAGTAGACCGGGTTCAGGGCCAATTGCTAACGGAAAAAGTGTAATAACGATAAGAAAAAACAAGATAGGGTTAACGATTTCAGCACGCTGACGAAACGCTAATTTAAGATCTTTAGAAAAAACCGCAGAGAATAATTGCCAATACGAATGCTGTTTTACCATCAGTGGCGATACTCCAAAGTCACTGTTTGAAGGTCACTAAAATGTGTCGTTAAATCTTGGTGGGTGGTTAATAGAATCGCGCCGCCAGCATTTAGGTGCTCAACAAAGCGTTCTTGTAAAAATGCAACACCGCTTTTATCAAGGGCTGTAAATGGCTCATCAAGGATCCATAGTTTGGCACTGTTTAACCACAGTCTTACGAGAGCGACACGGCGTTGTTGCCCTGCTGACAACATACGAACAGGTACATCTTCAAGACCTACCAAGCCTATTTTTGCTAAGATCGGATACAAGTCTTGTTTGCTATCGTAGCCATTTATTTTTAGCCAAAATGCGACATTCTCAAGGGCGGTAAGCTGTGTATTTACCCCAGTTTTATGGCCGATGAATAATAACTCTTGTGCATATTCATCATAGTATTTTGTAATTGAGCGATCTTGGAACAAAACATCACCTTCATCCGCCATAGCGAAACCCGCGATAATACGCAATAATGATGTTTTACCAGCCCCATTCGGACCAGCTAATTGCATAATTTGTCCCGATTTCAAGCTGAAATTAAGATCCGCAAACAAACAACGATCTTGCTTGATGCAGGTGACGGCCTTAATGTGTAACAAGATGACGATTCTCTATACCCAAAATTAGGCGTTAGTCTACCATAATGATAGGGTAATACGAATATTGCTTTAAAACGATTAACTTATATTTGATCTAAAATAATGAATAAACAAAGCCAGTTGACTCTCAGCACTCAGCTTAATCTAGACCCAAAAGCAATCAGCAGTGCACTACTGCAATCACCTAATGATGCCTTGAAAATGCTGGCTGAGCAGAGCCTAACTGCTCGTAATATTGTGGTTGGTAAGCACAGTGTGCAAATGGACGTGCTAATCAATAACTCATGGCAAACACTGCGCTTATCAACAGAGCAAGAAAACCTCAAAACTGAGCGCTTTTTAGCGGCCAATATTCAATTAAGTAGTGATGGTAAACAGCTGACTATCACACCAGCACCGCTGACTATTACTCTTGGCAAAAGCCAGCAATTACAAGCACTGCTGAACTTGCTAACGCAAGGGAGTGCAAATACAAATATGCCGCACCCAGCTCAGATTGCGCCAAGTAAACCTTTACTACAACTACCGGCATTAAAAGCTGAGTTTGCTCTTAACAATAGCCTGGTTGCTCTTTTAAAAGCTGAAGCACCACTTAAAGCCATTTTGCTGCCTGCTACCAACCAACAAAATAGCTTTAATTTAAACATTATTAATCGCTTTGGGGATTCTCTCCATCAGCAAAGTGTTAGCCAACAAAAAGTCGCTGAGTTGGTGGCTAAGCTAACCCCTGAAATGAATTTAAAATTAGCTGGGCAACAAGTACAGTTAAGCGTTGCAAACAAGCAAAGTAATGAATTAACTTTACCACTGCCGGCCATATCGCCAAAACAAGCTAAGCAAATTCAAGCCCAGTGGCAATTTCATCCTCATGCATTAAAACTAACCCCCCAGCAAGTTAAAAATACTGTTGAACTTATAAATAAAGCACCTGTGCAACAAATACTATTAAAGAACTCGCTGTCAGAGACATTCAATCATGCATTAAAAAGCCAAGCAGTTGAACCTAAGAAAACGTTGTTAGCACCATCGAGCAGCTCACATTCACCCATTAGCTCTTGGCTAAAAGACAGTTTTGCTGATTTAAAAACGCGTATTAGTGATGCAGTGCGCTATTTTGAAAAGCTTCCTGCTACCACTAAAGCGGCTGTTAACCAGTCAACCCATCAGCTGATTGAAAGCAAAAATACGATTAGCCAACTAGGTTTTAATGCTAATAAAATCAATATAGTAAAGTTTGCCGCTGCTCAACAAAGCACGCCAAAACTTGCTTCGTCTCAAGTGCTGCAAAAAGAAAGTAGGCCAGTTACAGCTAATACGCCACCACCTGCGGCTAAACAAACAGAGCCATTAACCGAAAGTCAGCCTGCAAAGCAAGTTAGTTTACCCGTGAGTTATAACAAGGCAGCACCTTTAATACAGTTACTGCAACGGTTAAAAGTCAGTTTAGAGCCGCTTGTTAGCGCACAAAATCAAGCGACTCAGTTGGCTACAAACCATAGCAAAGCGCAACTCCCTGTATTGAGCATAGACAATGCTATGCAAAAAGCACCTGCAGACAACAAGTCAATTAACAGTTCTGTTAATACTCTAAACTCTGACAAAGCAACATCTGAACAGCTTGCCCCAGTTAAAAGTAGCCTCGCTAATTCAGTACTGAAAAATATGAGTGAGCAAACTAAACAGCATAACTTCGTGACTCGAGCACCCAATGAGCAAACCGTAGGGTTACAAAAAGTTGTTCAACAGCAAACTCAATTACACGCCCCCTTCTTAGCAACAAAAGAGCCGAACTTGAGTCAGCCATTATTGCCGATAAGGCCAATCGAAGCCGCGTTGATTGCTAAGCTATTACCGCTCCCTGAAAGTAAACCGTTAGCAAGTATGCCTCTGCCAGTGCAATTAACAGAGAAACTTGTAGCCCTGAGTGAGCAAAACACATCGCCTTCGGTAGATTTAAACAGGCTCGTTAATCAAGCATTTAATCGCATGATCTCGAGTCAAAACATGCACCCTACAACGATTGAACGAGAGCTTTTAAGTATCCTCAGGCCAACAGCACTGCCTAGTCAAACTCAGCAGGCAAGCTTCAGCCAAGGGTTAGAACAACTAGCAGTGGCTTCACTTGCCGCGCCAATTATTAATCAAGCACCAACCAACCTTAGTTTTAATAATCAAACTGGTCTTGATGCCTTACTGCAAGTGTTAGTGCCCAACTTTAAAGCCGTTAACGGCAATAAATTACTCGAGCAACTACAGCAGCCTGCGATGCAAGCCATGGCGGCTGAAGCCTCGCAACTGAAAAACACTCTAGCTCAGGTGCAAACAACGCCCATCAATCAGCAACAAGATAACAGTGCTTTAGCGCAGTTTTTCTTACCGATGAAATTACCTCCTGAAACAGGGCAAACAGAAATCAGCTTAGGACAATATAAAAAGCCAAGTAAAAATAAACTCGAAGCAAAGAATGTCTGGTTTGTGCGCTTGAACTTTGATTATGCACAGCTTGGCAAGTTACAAATTACCGCAGAGGTGATGGATAAAGCAGTTGATTGCCAGTTGCTAGCGTCTTCACAAGAAGTGACAGCGCTTGCTCATCCGCATTTAGAAACACTACGCCATAAATTAGCAGGCCATGGTTTAAATGTAGGTGAGTTAAACTTGCAACAAGGGACATCAAACCACCAAGCTTTTTATAAATCCCATGCGATTATTAACATTAAGGTGTAATTTTTATGAGTGAACAAGCGGTGCATAAATCAGCAATTGGCTTACTCTACGAAGCGGGTAGCTCGCCACGAGTAACCAGTAAAGGCTTTGGTGAATTGGCTGAAGAAATCGTCAAACTTGCTGAGCAAAAAGGCATTTTGATACATCAAGATGCGGACTTAGCTCAAACCTTATCGCATCTTGAGTTAGGTGAAGAAATCCCGAAAGAGCTCTATTATGTTATTGCCGAATTAATTGCTTTTTCGTACGTATTACGTGGTAAGTTTCCACCGGGGTGGCAAGACTTTCAAGGTAAGCTCAACATCAAAGCTTAGCTCAAATAAAAAAGCGCCTATTCGGCGCCTTTTTGTTTATGAAGTGACATGAGTAGCTCAGCTTCAGCTCTGGGTAATTCGCATTCACGAATTATTTCTTCTAAATCAGCGCCTAGCTCAACCATTTTAACCGCTCGCGAATAAATTTTCGCATTCGGATCATCATATTTTTGTGCATCTTGTAGCTGTTCAAGCTCTTTACTTTTTTCTTCAACAGCAACAACACGTTTGCCAATACTTAGCATGCCAGCTCGCATTTCAGCCACTTCGCTACGTAAAATACTCAATTGCTGTTGAGCTTCTTGTAACTGTTTTTGCTTAGCTTGAATCGCCGCCGCTTGCTTATTGTTATTGACAAAAATAAGCCCCAAACACACTAATACAAGTAAGATTGAGGCACCAAACAAAGAGTATAACAGCATATAATTTCCAAACGCTTATAGTGCGCTTAGCTCGTCCCACTCATCGTCATTTAATAATTTATTAAGATCAACCAAGATCAGTAACTCACCATCACGGTTAGATACACCTTGGATAAACTTAGCACTTTCTTCTGTGCCAATATTTGGCGCACTGTCAATTTCAGAGCTACGTAGGTAAACCACTTCAGCAACACTGTCGACTAAAATACCAATCACTTGCTTTTCAGCTTCAATGATAACGATACGAGAGTTATCAGTAACCTCAGCACCCATTAAACCAAAACGTGCACGCGTATCGATCACAGTAACAACATTACCACGTAAGTTAATAATACCTAATACATAAGAAGGCGCACCTGGCACAGGAGCAATTTCGGTATAGCGAAGTACTTCTTGTACTTGCATTACGTTAATGCCGTACGTTTCTTCTTCAAGTTTAAAGGTTACCCACTGTAACACTTCATCGTTGCTATCAGCATTTTTATTTGCTGACAGTAGTCTTTCTTCACTCATGCTATTACTCCGTAAAAATAGTTACTGCTCACGGCTGTCTAAGCCCTGCTCTAGCAATTGATTTAAATTTTCAACGTCAATCAAGGCGCACATTTTCTCTTTGATAACACCTGCAAGCCAAGGCCGCTTACCTGATTTTGCTCGCCATTTTACATCTTCTTTACGAAGCGTAATATTATTTACGAGCTTTTCAGCCAATAATCCCCATTGACTGTCACCTAAGGTGATTAAATACTGATAATCTAATGATTGTTCTAATTTTTCATCATACTTTTCTGGCATAACCCAACGTGCAGTATCAACAACATTTAGTTTTTCTTCACGGTTTAGCATGACACCTTTAAACCATTTTGGTTTACCAAATAATTGGTTAACCTCTGCCAGCTGATGAATTCCCCCTAATGCTTTTAACGGTACAGCAAGGGTTAACCCTGCAACCTCAAAGAATAATGCCTGAAATTCACCATCAAAATAGTCTTCTTGACGATCAGACGAGGTTTTTGCAACCAGTTCAGCTTTAGGTTCTGCGACTATATCTTTGATATTAGCTTGGTTCTCGGTTTTCTCAAGCTCTTTAGTCGGTTCTGGGGGTAGTAAAACAGGTTCAGGAGTAGGCTGAACGTCTGTCAGCTTTTCTTCTGTCTTAGTTTCAGGCTCTTTAACCTGCTCCAGCAGCTTTGCGACTGGCTCAAGATTTTGGTCTGTAGGCTCATCTTCACACAACAAAGCGCCCAAATATTGGGTCATCACTTTTTCATTGGCAAATAAATGCTTACTCATCTTTAACCTTGTGCAACTAAGTAATCAAGCAGGGCGCGATAGGCAAATACCCCACGCGAACGCGGGCAAAATTGAATCGGCACTTGCTGTGCTAAACTAGCATCTCTAAACTTTGTATCGACAGGAACCACGCCTGACCATACTTTATCTTTGTAATTATCCTGCAGAGTCTTGTAAGCTTCAAGTGATGCTTTAGTACGTTTATCGTACATTGTAGGAATAATTGTATATTGGTACTGTTTTGCTTGCGATGTTTGCATCAGCTCCATGGTGCGCATCATACGATCAAGCCCTTTTAAGGCCAAAAATTCTGTTTGTACTGGTACTAAAATTCGCTCACTAGCTGCAAGAGCATTGACCATCAAAACACCTAAAACAGGCGGGCAATCAATAATTGCATAGTCATAATGGTCGCTAATTTTGGCAAGCGCTTTTTTTAGTATTAAGCCCATGCCATTTTTATTGCCCATGCTTCTATCAAGCGTCGCGATTGCCATCGTCGCAGGTAAGATATCTAGGTTTTCAAGTGTTGATGGACATAGAGCCTGCAAAATTTCTTCACTGGCCATGCTGTTACCACGCGCGAAAATATCATACACGCTGACTTCTAAGTCTTCTGAATCTATACCAAAATAATAAGTCAATGATGCATGCGGATCGGTGTCAATAAGTAACACGCGTTTTCCTTGTAAAGCGAGAATACCAGCAAGGCTAACGGCTGTTGTTGTTTTCCCTACCCCACCTTTTTGATTCGCTACGGTCCAAACTTTCACATCACACCTTATTATTGTTCATTGCGCGTGGTAATCCTAATTCCACCATGTGGTAATTGAATCACTTTAATGCTGTTATCATCGCTTGGCAACTCAATTTCTGTCGTCTGTTGCGGTTGGTTTTGTGACTCTTGTTCAGTATTTTCTGGCTCTTTTGGCGGTAAACCATATTTAGACAATGCAACAACCACTTTGCGGTTTTCTGCGCGTCCTTGCTCAGTGTCATTACTTGCGAAAGGTGAATATTGCCCGTAACCTTCAATAGCCATACGCGCAGGGTTAATACCTAAACTCTCAAGCTCAACTAGGACAGATGTCGCCCTCGCTACAGATAGCTCCCAGTTAGAGCGAAACATCTCATTACGAATACCTTCGTTATCGGTATAACCACGCACACGAATGTAATTATCAACTGGTGCAATAATATCTTTCACTAAACTAACAACTTGTTTTGCACGCTGCTGTGCAACAGCACTGCCCGATGAAAACAACATACCAGAGCTTAATTCAATGATGAGCCAATCTTGATGAAGCTCTAAACTTGCTTCGCCATCACGAATTTCATCAATGAGCGCAGACTGTAATTTAGTAAGTAAGCTGTCGAGAGACTTGCCGAGATGTTTTTTCTCAATATTGCTGGTTTCGCTTTGCCCATCGAGTAATTCAGGGCCTTGCTCATCTTTACGAATGCTCTCACCGTATAGAATGTCGTTCTCAGGGCTGACTCTGTCAGTTAGTATGCCTGTGCCGTTAACCCCAGTGCCAACCTGTTGTTGCTGACGAGCAGACTTTTCAAACACCTGCTCTAGTGAATCTGAGAGAATTTGAAAATCTTCATTTTTACTAATTGCGATCGCATACATGACCACAAAAAAAGCAAACATGATGGTCATATAATCGGCATAAGAGACAAGCCAGCGTTCAGTATGTTGGTTTTTTGACGTGTTATGACGCAGACGACGGCGCATCATAATAAATTACTCGTCAACTAAGCTTGGGCGCTCTACACGGTACGCCTCAAGTTTTAGTTCAATATTTAGTGGGCTTTCACCTTGCGAAATAGCAATAATGCCTTCAGCAAGTAGTTCATGATACAGCATTTTTTGTTCCACTTGCTGCTTAAGTTTATTCGCCATTGGCAAGAATAATAAGTTCGCTAGGCCAACACCATAAATCGTGGCAATAAACGCTGTAGCAACACCGGCACCCAGTTTTTCAGGATCCGTTATAAATTGCATAGCCTGAATCAAACCGAGTACTGCACCTAAAATACCGATTGTAGGGCTATAACCGCCCATAGCTTCATAAACTCGGCTTACCTCGAGTAAGCGTTCGCGTTCAAGCATTAAATCAATTTCAAGCGTATCTCTAAGCTTTTGCTCATCAATCCCATCAACAAGTAGACTCAAGCCCTTTGCCGCATACGGGTCTGAGTGCGACAGCGCTTCCGACTCAAGGGCTAAGTAACCTTCTTGACGTGCTTTATGTGACCAACGCTTTACTTGCTCGATGGCTGCATCAATATCGTGATACGGCGGAAAAAACACCCAATGACTGATCTTAAGTGTTTTAGTAAAAACACTTGCTGGGGTCTGAAGCATGACAGCCCCAAGCGTACCACCAAGCACGATGATAAGCGCAGGACCATTAAACAGTGCAGAAACAACCCCGCCCTCTAATGCATAACCAAAGGCGATGGCACTTACTGCGACAATTAAGCCAAGGAAAGACAGTTTATCCACAACCAGTCTCACGCGTTAAACGATTCGCAACATCTGCGAGCGCTAAGCTTTCACTCGCCAAGCCGGCATTAGCAACAGCTTGTGGCATACCATACACCACACTGGTTTTTTCATCTTGCGCCCAAATAGTCGCACCGACTTGCTTAAGCATACGCGCACCATCACGGCCATCTGCGCCCATGCCCGTTAATACTACAGCTAGCACATCACCGCCGAAGGTTTTTGCAGCACTTGCAAAAGTCACATCAACACTCGGCTTGTAAGTAATACGCGGACTATCGTCTTCAAATACTCGCAGAGTGCGAGAACCACCACGCCCCTCTATTAGCATTTGTTGGCCACCTGGCGCTAAGTAAGCGGTGCCAGGCACTAAACGGTCACCATTTTGCGCTTCTTTAACATTGATTTTGCATAAGCCATTTAGCCTTGCAGCAAAAGCTGGCGTAAACGCAGCTGGCATATGCTGAATAAGCAAAATAGGATGTGGGAAATTAGCTGGCAGCTGAGTCAAAATTGTTTGCAGTGCCACAGGTCCACCGGTTGATGTACCGATAGCAACCAATTGATATTTCTTGCCCGAAGCGCGAATATTACTCGTACTCGATGACGATGCAGCCGGCGAACTTGCAGCAGCAGGACGGCTAAAACTGCGATCAGGCTGGACAATACCGCTACTGCTTGTAGCGCCACTACTTCTTAGTGTAGGAGTCGGAGTTGATCTCGAAATAGGTGCTGGGCGCGAGAAACGAGAAATGCGACGGCGACCAATTTCTTTTACTTTATTTTGTAAAAGCGCGATTGCATCTTCATTATTGCGTGCAATGTCTTCGAACTTTTTCGGTAAAAAATCAAGGGCCCCAGCATCCAATGCATCTAGGGTTGCTGTTGCGCCATCACGGGTGAGTGATGAGAACATTAAAATAGGAGTCGGTGTTGCTGCCATTATTTCTTTCACGGCACTAATGCCATCAAGAACCGGCATTTCAACATCCATAGTAATTACATCAGGTTTTAATTCACGGGCTTTATCGACCGCTTCACGACCGTTTACGGCAAAACCAATTACTTGAATATTGCTGTCTTGCTCTAAAATTTCGCTGACTCTGCGGCGAAAAAAGCTTGAATCATCAACAACTAATACTTTGACTGCCATTGGCACTCTCTTGTTTTATATCACTTAAAGTGCAGTTAAACGCTGCACTTTATTATTTATTATTAGCCAACGTAGTGTTTAAGCATGCTAGGTACGTCGAGGATCAATGCAATCCCACCATCAGAAGTAATTGTCGCACCAGCCATGCCTGGCGTACCTTGCAATAAGGCATCTAAAGGTTTGATAACAACTTCTTCCTGGCCAATTAACGAGTCAACCACAAAGCCCACTTGTTTAGTACCGATTTGCACAATAACTACGTGACCTTCAGCTTTACGCTCTTGGCGGTTGGCACCTTTTACTAACCAATGTTGTAAATAGAAAAGCGGGATCGCTTTTTCACGCACAATTATTGTCAGTTGACCATCAACGACATTAGTTTTAGTTAAATCAAGATGGAAAATTTCACTCACACCAGCAAGTGGTAAAGCAAATGTTTGCTCGCCAACAATAACCATAAGAGTCGGTAAAATAGCCAGTGTTAATGGCACCTTGATTTCTAATACAGTACCTACACCAAGCTCTGACTGAATATTGACAGAGCCATTTAGCTGGGTGATTTTTGTTTTTACTACATCCATGCCGACGCCGCGGCCTGAAATATCAGATATCTCTTCTTTGGTTGAGAAACCCGGAGCAAAAATTAAGTTGTAAGCTTCGGTATCCGACAAGCGGCTTGCTTGGTCGTGATCAATCACACCTTTGCTGATAGCAATTTTTTTCAACTTCTCAGCATCCATACCTGCACCATCATCACGAATGGTCAATAAGATATGATCGCCTTCTTGCGAAGCAGAAAGAGTGACTGTACCGGTACGTGGTTTACCCGCGGCTTCACGCACATCTGGCATTTCAATACCATGGTCAACAGAGTTACGAACTAAATGCACGAGCGGATCGGCAAGCGCTTCTACTAAGTTTTTGTCTAAATCGGTTTCTTCACCAACCAGCTGCAGGTTAATGTCTTTTTTCAAGCTGCGAGCTAAGTCACGCACAACGCGTGGGAAGCGGCCAAATACTTTCTTAATTGGCTGCATGCGGGTTTTCATCACCGCACCTTGCAGGTCTGCAGTTACCACATCTAAATTAGAGATGGCTTTACCCATTGATTCGCTGTTACTGTTATTTGCAAGGCTAACCAAACGGTTGCGTACTAATACCAGCTCACCCACCATGTTCATGATTTCGTCCAAGCGCTTGGTATCAACACGAACCGTTGTTTCAGCTTGTGGTGGTGGCGCTTTTTTCGGTGCAGCAGAAGCTGCTGGTGCTTTTGCAGGAGCTGGAGCCGGTTTAGGTGCAGCTGCGGCAGGCTTAGGAG
The DNA here is from genome assembly GCF_015278155.1 of Pseudoalteromonas simplex. Classification (NCBI taxonomy): domain Bacteria; kingdom Pseudomonadati; phylum Pseudomonadota; class Gammaproteobacteria; order Alteromonadales; family Pseudoalteromonadaceae; genus Pseudoalteromonas; species Pseudoalteromonas simplex. The sequence goes on along the minus strand of NZ_JADILN010000007.1, from coordinate 42,782 downwards.
TAGGTGCCGGTTTTGATGCTGCAGGCTGTGCCGGTTTTGCAGGTTCAGCTTTAGGTGGTTCAGGCGCTTTTTCTGGCGCAGCCGTTTCTAAAGACTGTGGAGCTGTACCTTTACCATGTAATTCATCAAGCAACGCCTCAAACTCGTCATCGCTAATTTCATCGTCTGAGTCACTGCTTGTAGTATCTACTGCTGGCGCTTGAGGAGTTGGTTGTGCAGATTTTACTGTTTCAGGTTTGGCTATATTTTCTTGTTTTACTTCACCAAAATTACCAACACCATGTAATTCGTCTAATAAACTGTCGAATTCATCATCGGTGATGTCATCACTATCACTGCTAATAGCTTCAGGAGCAGCCGCTGCCGGCCCTTGACCTTTACCATGTAATTCATCGAGGAGGCTTTCAAACTCATCTTCAGTAATTTCATCAATATTCTGTGGTTCTGCCTTACTATCAGCAAGACCGCCGCCATCAAACAACATATCAAACGCAAATGGATCATCTTCATCAATATTGTCTGCTGCCGTGTTAGCTGTTACTTCAGGTGCATCAACAACAGCCTCTTCAACAGCAGGTTCTTCAGGTGCAACTGCTACATCGTCTGCTACTGATACATCTTCACCTGCAAGCTCTTCCGCTGTAGGTGGTTGGCTTAATTTATGAAGAACGTCTAGAAGCGCAGGATCTGCAGGCTCTGGTTGCTCACGATTTTGAATCGTTGCGAACATTTCGTTGATGGTATCCAGAGCTTGTAAAATAACATCCATAAGCTCAGGAGTGACACTGCGAACACCTTGGCGTAATAAATCGAAAACATTCTCTGCACCGTGACACGCATCAACAAGTTCAGTCATGCTTAAAAAGCCTGCACCGCCTTTGACAGTGTGGAAGCCTCTAAAAATGGCGTTTAAGAGATCTTTGTCTTCGGGATTGTTCTCAAGCTCAACTAATTGCTCTGACAAAAGCTCTAAGATTTCTCCTGCCTCAACAAGGAAATCCTGTAAAATATCTTCATCGACTTCAAAGCTCATGCAGCTACTCTCCTCTTAGAAGCCCAGACTTGATAATAGATCATCGACTTCATCTTGTCCTGAGACAACATCATCACGAGAGTCTTTATCAATAATCGGCCCTTCAGGACCTGCTAGTGTATCACTTGTTGCAGGTGCTTTTTCTATGGCCTGTTTTTCTTGTTGTTGATGACCATCTTCTTGACTGCCAAACACAGTTAAGAGATTAATTAAACTGTCTTCTACTTCTCGCACTAACTCAATGACGCGACGGATTACTTGCCCCGTCAAATCTTGATAGTCCTGTGCCATCAGCACATTGGTCATCAAGCCCTGTAGCTCATCGGTTTTAGTATGCGAGTTATTCATAAAATTATCTAAGCTATGACATAGCTTTTTAAACTCACCGAGCTCTATTTCTCGGCTCATTAAACGATCCCACGTTGGTTTAATCGTCGCTATTTCATCTGCAAGTTGTTGCGCTATAGGTAAACTAGCTTCAACTGCATCCATGGTTTTGTTAGCGGCGCTTTCTGTCATTTCCATAACATAATTTAAGCGCTGCTTAGCGTCTGGGATCGCATCGGTAGTTAAATCTGAAAGACGAGTATCTAGATCAAAGTTTTTTAACGCTTCATGTAATTGTCGCGTCAGTTTACCGATTTCAGCAAACAGCTCTGATTGTTCTTTTGATGCTGTTTCAAGTATCAGCTGATCAGCTTTTTCTTGTTCACCATTTTCAAGAAACTCAACAAGTTGACGAGCTTGCTCTAAACTTATTTGAGGCGCAGCTAGTGCTGACATAAGCCTCTCCCCTTAGATTAACCTAAACGTTCAAACACTTTTTCCAATTTGGTTTTAAGTGTCGCAGCAGTGAATGGTTTAACGATATAGCCATTAACACCCGCTTGAGCAGCAGCAACAATTTGTTCTTTTTTCGCTTCAGCTGTCACCATTAATACAGGAATATGCTTAAGGCTATCATCAGCACGAATTGCTCTTAACAAATCAATGCCTTGCATACCTGGCATGTTCCAATCTGTTACAACAAAATCAAATTCTTGATTTTGTAGCATTGGCAATGCTGTTGACCCATCGTCAGCTTCCTGCACATTGGTAAAACCTAAATCCCTTAATAGATTTTTAATGATACGTCTCATTGTAGAAAAATCATCAACAACAAGAATTTTCATGTTTTTATCCAAAACATCCTCCGGTGAGGTTTGAACCTATATTTACTTACTACTAATTAATCCAGTCATTGATTTTTGCTTTGAGCTTAATCATCGCCTGACCATGTATCTGACTCACACGCGATTCACTAACATCGAGTATGTGTCCTATTTCTTTTAAGTTCATTTCGTCGTTGTAGTACAAAGACAAAACAAGTGCATCTCTTTCTGGTAACGATTGGATAGCCGTTAATAGAGACTGGTTAAACCGCTCATTTTTAACGTTATTAAACGGTTTGTCTAGTCCTAAATCCTGACCTACAGGTGTAATGACGTCTTCATCAACGCCTAAGTCCTCTATACCTAATACTTTACTAGAATTTACATCATGTAGAATATGATGGTACTCATCGAGCGTTATATCAAGTTTTTCAGCGACTTCTGTATCTTTAGGTTCACGATTTAGCGTGCTTTCTAATTCGGAAATGGTTTCAGCCACAAGGCGAGCATTTCGGTGAACTGAGCGTGGTGCCCAGTCACCTCTACGAATTTCGTCTAACATCGCACCACGAATACGAATTCCAGCGAAAGTTTCGAAACTAGCCCCTTTGCTAGCATCAAAGTTTTTTGATGCTTCAATTAGGCCTATCATGCCTGATTGAATTAAATCATCGAGTTGGACACTGGCAGGTAAACGAGCAATTAGATGGCACGCCACTTTTTTAACTAAAGAGGCATGTTTTTCAACAATCGCATTTAAGTTTTGTGCTGATTGATATCCCATCGCTTTATTCACCGATGTTGTCATAGTTAGCCGTTTACTAGTTTTTCAATGAAAAATTCTAAATGGCCAGAAGGTTGATTAGGGATCGGCCACTTAACTGCTTTTGTTGCTAATGTTTTAAACGCCACCGCAGCTGGTGAGTTTGGAAATAATTCAACAATCACCTTTTGGCGTCGCGTAGATTTACGCATGTTCTCGTCATAAGGAATGGTAGCTACCAACTCCATTGAAACGTCTAAAAAGCGATCCGTTACTTTTGAAAGTTTAGCAAATAATTCTTGCCCTTCACGCAAACTGCGCACCATATTAGCAACAATTTTAAATTTATATACGCCATGCTCACGGCTAAGGACTTTAATAAGCGCATAAGCATCGGTAATTGAGGTAGGTTCATCACATACAACCACAACAACATCTTGGGCTGCACGAGAAAAGCTTAATACCATGTCAGAAATACCTGCGGCGGTATCGACAATTAAAATATCAAACTCGGTGTTTAACTCGCTAAAAGCGCGAATAAGACCTGCATGCTCAGATGGTGTTAATTCCACCATGCTTTGCGAACCAGACGTCGCTGGTACAATTTTTATACCTGCAGGACCTTCAACGAGAATTTCGTCAAGCTCACACTCGCCTGACAAAACATGAGATAAGTTACGTTCAACACGAAGGCCAAGCATCACGTCACAGTTTGCCAAACCTAAATCGGCATCTAGTACTAATACACGATTTCCTTGCTGCCCTAATGCGATTGCGGTATTGAGTGAAACGTTGGTTTTACCCACACCACCTTTACCGCCAGTCACAGCGATAACTTTAACGCCACTATTATTATTTTGATTCATTTTGCGCAGGCCGCTTGCTTGATCTAATACTGTGTTAATCATACATCCCTACTGTGTTCGACGCTACTGCTTGACGTCGTGAATGTTGTGCTTTTGCTCGTTTTAAATACAATTGTTCAGCTTTTTTCACTAGTTTTTCAGCATTCGCTACGCGAATATCTTCAGGAACACGCTGACCGTTAGTAAGATACCCTATTGGCAGGCGATTTTGAATCGCTATACTAATAATCTCACCTAAACTTAAAGATTCATCCAATTTAGTGAAGATACAGCCACTTAGATGAACCTTTTTAAAGTGTCTTACGGTTTCTTGCAACACATTTATCTGTGCTGTCGCACTTAATACTAAATAACTACGAATATCAACACGCTGATTACGCATTAGGGTGTTTAATTGCTCAGTTAAACGTAAATCACGTTGGCTCATACCCGCTGTATCTATTAATACTAGACGCTTATTACGTAAATGGTATAGCACTTCAGCTAATTCATTCGCATCTTTTACCTGCTTAACACCACAGCCAATAATACGACCATAAGTAGCCAATTGTTCGTAGGCACCAATTCTATATGTATCAGTGGTGATCAACGCCACTTTATCTGCACCATATTTTTGTGCACCCAGTGCAGCTAATTTCGCAACAGTCGTTGTTTTACCAACACCCGTTGGGCCCACTAATGCGAATACACCACCTTGACGTAGGATTTCGTTATTCGTTGTATGCATTTGGTTTTCAACCATTTGCAGTAATGCTTGCCACGCTTGTTGACGTGATACATCGTCAGGAATGAAACAGGCCATTTGCTCAGCAACATCACGTTCAATGCCCATACCCGCTAAGCGGTCAATCATACATGCACGAGTCGGATCGCGGCGAGCCATATCTTGTTGCATTAAGCCAGATACTTGGTGTTCAAGTAATTGACGAATCGCATTCATTTCTTCACGCATGGTCATCATTTCTGATTGATTCGCAGGTGCTGAGTTTTTGTGCTCGGCTGGTGAATCTAAATCATCAAAACTAGAATCTAAGTCGTCATCAAAACCTAAGCTATGTGCTTGAGTTTGTACACGAGGTGCTGCTTGCTGTTGATAACGAGGAGCTTGCTTGTATTGTGGCTGTTGCTGCTCAAAGCTTGGCTCTTTTGCTTGATAGTGTTCACTCGTATCAATACCAGATTGACTAAACATTGACGCAAGCTCTGGCGAACGAGGGCGTGGGGCTTGACGCTCAAGTAACGCTTGAAGGCTATCAGCAACTTTCGCTTGCGGCTCAGGTTTAGCACGCATTGGCTCAGGTTTAACAAAGTTATGCTGTGGAGCAGGTGCTGATTGTGCCACTGCTGGTTTAGCTTCGGCTTTCGGGGCTGCTTTATCGTAATCAACAGCTGCAACGATTTCAACGCCGTTAGCAAGCTTTTTGTTCGACATAATAACCGCATCAACACCTAACTCATCTTTCACTTCTTTCAGTGCAGTGCGCATATCTTTAGCAAAAAAACGTTTAATTTTCATGGTTCAACCCCTTTACTATCCTATTGTTGGCCTACTGAGCTGACAATCTTAATCTGTCTTTCGTCTGGTACCTCTTGGTAAGACATCACCCTTAAACCTGGGATGGTGTACTTAACGAAGCGAGATAGCACAGTTCTTAACATTCCTGACGTTAACAGTATCGAAGGTTCACCGGCCATTTCTTGGTTTTGATGCGCTTCATTCAATGATTGTTGAAGTCGCTCTGCAAGGCTTGGCTCTATTCCGGCACCTTCGTCACCTGCATTCTGAAGTGACTGATGCAACATCTGTTCCAACTCAGGCGCCAAGGTTATGACAGGGATCTCAGAAGACATACCAACAGCATCTTGAACGATCAATCTGCGCAGTGAAATTCGCACTGCAGCCGTTAGTACATCAGGGTCTTGGCTACGTGGGCCATACTCAACAAGGGTTTGAACAATCGAGCGCATATCGCGAATTGCCACCCCTTCATTGAGTAAGTTTTGTAGCACTTTTACGATAGTAGTGAGTGGTAATACGTCAGGAACCAGTCCTTCAACTAAACGTGGATGACTCTTCGCTAACATATCTAATAAGTTTTGCACTTCTTCATGACCAAGCAGTAAAGCTGCGCTATTAGTAAGTAACTGACTAATATGAGTTGCAACCACAGTTGCTGAATCAACGACTGTGTAGCCAAGTGATTGTGCTTCATCTTTTTGATCTGGTTTGATCCAAACCGCATCTAATCCGAATGCAGGGTCTTTTGTGGCAACCCCTTTGATTGGACCAAATACTTGGCCTGGATTAATCGCTAACTCATCACCATGCTTAAGCTCACCCTCACCGCTTGAAACACCCATCATAGTGATTCTGTAAGCGTTAGGGTCCAGTTCTAAGTTATCGCGAATATGCACAGGAGGTACCAAGAAACCAAGCTCCTGAGACAATTTCTTACGCACACCTTTGATACGATTTAATAGTTCACCACCTTGAGATTGATCAACCAGTGGAATTAAGCGATATCCCACTTCTAAACCAATAACGTCAACCTGTTGAACATCATCCCAACCCAGTTCTTTTTGCTCTTGTTTATTAGCAACACCTGTTCCTGGCGCACCACCATTTGCTTCTTGCTCTGCTTTTTCGGCTTCTGCTTTGGCTTTTTGTTGTTGGGTGAAGTAAGCTAGGTAACCCAGTAATCCACCTAGGCTTAAAAATGCAATATGCGGCATACCTGGCACTAGACCCATGATGATCAAAATACCTGATGCGATATACAAAGACTTTTCGTTACCTAGCTGAGTCTTAACTTGGTCGCCCATGTTGTGCGATTCATTTTGACGGGTAACAACGATTGCAGTACCGATTGACAGTAACAATGAAGGCAGTTGTGCAACTAGACCATCACCAATGGTTAGCAAGGTGTACACTTCCATCGCACGGCTGAACGATAAATCATGTTGGATCATACCAACAAATAAACCACCAACGATGTTAATCACTAGAATAACGATACCCGCTATTGCATCGCCTTTTACGAACTTACTCGCACCATCCATTGAACCATAGAAATCTGCTTCGCGGGTAACCTCTTCACGGCGTTCACGGGCTTGCTCTGCACTGATAAAACCAGCGTTTAAATCAGCATCAATCGCCATTTGTTTACCCGGCATTGCATCAAGAGTAAAGCGAGCTGATACTTCAGAAATACGACCTGCACCTTTGGTGATAACCACAAAGTTAATAATGATTAAAATCAGGAAGACCACTAAACCAACTGCATAGTTACCGCCGATAACCACCGAACCAAAGGCCTCGATAACTTTACCGGCTGCATCACCGCCGTTATGACCTTCGAGTAATACTACACGCGTACTGGCGACATTCAGCGCTAAGCGCATGATGGTTGCAATCAGTAGAACCGCAGGGAACATACCAAATTCAAGGGGTTTCATGGTGTAAACTGTAACCAGTAACACCACCAGTGCTAACGCGATATTAAACGAAAATAGAATATCTAAAAGAAATGGCGGCAGGGGTAAAATCACCATACCCAGCGCAGCAAGTACCATTAACGGCGTGCCGATACCCTTCGCATATTCTTTTTTATCTCTGTTAAGTTGTTGTAATACCGCTTTAAATTCCATAATTCAACAATTTCAAAAAATTGACACTACACGGAATTTGCAATAACTATTCCAAGTTATAAATTTACTGTTTAGTATTTGTAGGCATCGGGTATTGGGAGCTTTTTATTGAGTGGTACAGGACGTTTACCGCGCCCTTTTTGGAAGCGTTTTAACTGGAAGACATAAGCTAACACTTGTGCAACGGCAGTGAATAGCTGATCAGGTATTTGATGACCAACATCGGTGGTGTGATACAGCGCACGAGTAAGCATGGGTGATTCAACAATTGGCACGTCATTCCCCTTGCCCACTTTACGAATTTGCATAGCAAGCTCGTCCACGCCTTTGGCAAGAACAATAGGCGCACCCGCTTTAGCTGTATCGTATTTTAGTGCTACAGAATAATGGGTAGGGTTAGTTACGATCACATCTGCATCAGGCACGTCTTGCATCATACGCCTTTGCGACATTTCACGCTGAGTACGGCGAATACGCGCTTTTATTTGCGGATCACCCTCAGAGTTTTTAAATTCGTCTTTTACCTCTTGTAAGGTCATTTTTAACTGTTTATGGTGTTTGTGACTTTGATAAGGAGAATCTATTGTAGCAATAATGATTAACGTACAAGTTAATCCCAAGAACATCCAAGATAGTATTTCGAGTGCATGGATAAAATTTCCGGGCGCGCTTTCAATGCTTAGGTGCAGTATTTCATCAAAGAAAGTATTAATTAAGAACACAGCAAAGCCTGCAACCACTACAAATTTTAAAATAGACTTAACTAGCTCTACCCCTGCTTGAGGGCCAAGCATACGCTTAATACCTTTAGCTGGCGACATCTTACTTGCTTTTGGGGCTGCCGCTTGCCAACTAAAGTTATAACCCCCCAGTAAAGTATTCCCAACAAAAGCGGCTATGACGATGATCAACACAAACATTGCCATAGGGAATAACAATGCATCCGCAACAATTCCCCACACTGAAAACATCTTAGTGGTGTCGTAGGTTTCATTACGGTTAAGGCTTAATAAACGTCCCATTATATTATAAAGACCTTTACCAATTTCAGGGCCATACAATAAGAGTGAAACTGCAGAAAAAATAAGCACAAACATGGTACCTAGCTCTTTTGAGCGGGCAACCTGACCTTTCTTCTTGGCATCATCAATTTTTTTCTGCGTGGGTTCTTCGGTTTTTTCTTGACCAGAATCTTCAGCCATGGCGCGCTCCTAAGGTGTACAACCAACAAGGCTGCACATTAACTCAACCATTTTTAACCACTGAAACTCAAATTGAGTCATAAAGTTGCCTAATGTTGCCCAAATAATCACAAGACCTGCTACTAAGGTAAACGGAAAGCCAATTGAGAAAATATTTAACTGCGGTGCCGCTCGGGTCATTACACCAAACGACATGTTAATAACAAGCATGGCTGTCAGTGGAGCTAAAGCAAGCACCAAGGCTGTGGTGAACATCCAACCACCCCAAGTAACGATATCCCAGTAATGATCAACCGCCCACCAATTGCCATCAATTGGTAGCACTTCAAAGCTATGAATGACCATTTGAATCATCATTAAGTGGCCATTGAACACAAAGAAAAGCAAGGTCGCCAAGATTAGATAAAATTGTCCCACAGCGGGTACACTCAGACCATTCGATGGATCAACTACGGACGCAAAACCAAGACCTGTTTGCATCGCGAGTATTTGCCCAGCAAGAACAAAAGTATTTAGCAATAAAACAGATGCAAACCCAATCGCGACACCAATAAGCATTTGCTGAATGACCACAAGAATCATCTCAAACGAAAAAAGATTGTTGAAAGTCGCAGGGGGCAGCATAGGCACAGCAACAAAGGTTACAACTACAGCTAAACCAAGCTTAATTCGGCTTGGTACATTCTTCGCACCAAGGCCTGCCATAATCATTATCATTGAGCTAATACGCACTAATGGCAGCAAAAAGTCGCTGAGCCATTGAATAATGACCGCAAATGGAAATTCCATTTAGCCTGCAATCTCCGGTATAGACATCACTAAACGGGTAAAATAGTCCATAAGCTCTTGCGTGAACCAGTGACCACCTATAATAAGTGCGCTTATGGTAATTAGCAAACGAGGTAAAAAGCTTAAGGTTTGCTCATTGATTGATGTTGCCGCTTGGAAAACTGCCACGACTAGACCGACTAATAAGCCAGGTACTACGATTGCAGACACTAACTTTATAACTAAAAATAGCGCGTCACTGAGTATATCGACAAAAATTTCGGGTTCCATTTTGTCTCTCCTACCTAATTATGTGCCTTGAATTGCATTGTTACACCCCGAGCCCAAAGCTCTTCGCCAGCGTGCCCATCACAAGGCTCCAGCCATCCACCAACACAAACAGCATGATCTTAAACGGCAAAGACACAATCATCGGCGAAAGCATCATCATACCCATGGCCATTAATACGGAGGCCACCACTAAATCAACTATCAAAAATGGGATGAAGAACATAAAACCAATGATAAAGGCCGTTTGCAATTCGCTGGTAACAAACGCTGGGATCAATACAATCAACGGCGTGTCTTCTGGCGAATCTAATTGCTCATAACCAGCTATTTTCGCAAAGGTCTCTAAATCTTTTATACGAACTTGCGAGAGCATAAACGCTTTCATAGGCTCTTTGGCAAGCTCTAAGGCTTGCACTGAAGTAACTTGCTCATTCAAGTACGGCTCAATGGCGCGCTCATTCACCTGCTGATAAATTGGCGCCATAATAAAAATACTTAAAAATAGCGACATGCCTAACAAAATTTGATTCGAAGGCGTTTGTTGTAAGCCTATTGCTTGGCGTAGTATCGCCAGAACCACAATAATCCGTGTAAATGAGGTCATCATAATGACCGCCGCTGGAATAAAGCTCAGCGCCGTCATGATCGCTAATACTTGTAGCGTCACTGAGTAATCTTGAGAGCCATCAGGGTTGGTGGTAATGGTCAGTGCTTCTATGCCTTCAGCGTTAACCGACGGCAAAAACAACACACTTGCTAAAATAAGTATCCACTTGATCATAGCGTTAATTCTTTTTATTTGAAGGTGATTGTGGGTTCAGTAACTTTCCAAATTTCTTGGCAAGTTCTGGCAGTTCTTTTTCTTGTAATGGTGTTTCTAGTTTATGCAGATAGTTAATACTGTGCGGGGTCACACCAATTAAGTGCTGTGCGTTATCAATTTCAATGACCATCAAACGCTCACGAGAGCCTAAAGGCAAACTGCGCACTACTTTAAACTCCTCACTATTGGCAAGGTTTGGGTTTAATTTTTTCACCAAAAAAGCCAAAGCAATAATAACCACCAGCACTAAAAGCAAAGACATCACCATAGACAGTAAGTCTGCCGTCGGTGATGCCGTAGGAAATGCAGTGCTCGACGCACTTGTTAAAGCGACTAAAGCATTCATCGTAACTTTTTAATACGTTCAACTTGGCTAATGACATCAGTTAAACGAATACCGAACTTATCGTTTACAACGACCACCTCACCATGGGCAATCAGCGTGCCGTTAACCAATACATCAAGCGGCTCACCAGCGACTCGGTCTAGTTCTACCACCGAACCTTGGTTAAGTTGTAATAAGTTACGAATGTTGATTTTTGAACGGCCCACTTCCATAGAAATAGTAACCGGAATGTCCAAGATGGTATCAAGTTTTCGTTTTTCGTCGCCCGATAGCTCATGTCTTTCATCTTTTAATTCATCAAGCTCTGCCACAGCAGCATCGCCTGAGCCACCCTCAGCCTCTTCAGCTTCGGCTAGTGCCGCGGCCCATTCGTCCATTGTATCTTGATCATCACTCATTATGTTTAACCTTATAAATCGACTACCAGTCTAAATCTACACCTTCAGATAGATGTAGATCTTCTTCTAGTTCTGCTAATTCTGCATCTGAATCCAGTTTTTTGCCACCTTTTGTGAACACATGTAGTTCTGACTTAACTGATTCAGGGCGTTTAATTTTTTCGCTAATTTGTAGTGCCACATTGTCACGTGAGCGGCCCATTTTCGCTCTAAAGGTCGGCAGTTCTTCTACAAATACGGTGATATGCTCTGGCATTTCAACTGGGATAATATCGCCAGCTTTAAGCTCCATAATCTGTTGTAGCGTTAAATCAACCTCAAGTAATTGAGTCGATAGATCGACTTCTACATCCATGATCTCATCACGTAATGCTTTACTCCAACGTAAGTCGGTGTCTTCGGTGTCTGATTGCACACCGGCATCGAGCAATTCGCGAATAGGCTCAAGCATTGAATACGGTAATGCGATATGGAAATCACCACCACCACCATCTAGCTCAATATGGAAGGAGCTAATAACAACCACTTCAGTTGGACTTACGATGTTCGCCATTGCTGGGTTAACTTCTGAGTCAAGGTACTCAAAAGATACATCCATTACCGGCGCCCATGCTTCTTTATAATCTTCGAAGATAATTTTAAGTAGCATTTGAACAATACGTCGTTCTGTTGGCGTAAATTCACGGCCTTCAATTTTTGCATGATAGCGGCCATCACCACCAAAAAAGTTATCCACTAAAATGAATACTAATCGGGCTTCCATGGTAATTAAGCCAGTGCCCTTCAACGGACGAAAACGTACCATGTTCAAACTGGTTGGCACGAATAAGGTATGGATATATTCGCCAAATTTAATCATTTGCACGCCGTTGATTGACACCTCAGCGGTGCGGCGCATCATGTTAAATAGGCTAATTCGCATATGACGGGCAAAACGTTCATTCACGATCTCCAAGGTCGGCATACGACCACGGACAATACGATCTTGTGATGAGAAGTCATACTGTAAGGTATTACTGTCTAAGTCATCACCTTCGTGAATATCTTCCTCTTCGACTTCATCAACGCCGTGTAAAAGCGCATCAATTTCGTCTTGAGATAATAAATCGCTCACGCTGACCCCTTATTGCATCACAAAGCCGGTGAATAATACCCGCTCTATCACTTTGCTACCTTCAACATCACTTAATGCTGATTGTACTTTTTCAAGTGCAGCAACACGCACTGACTCTTTACCTTCACTGGTACCTAATTCATCTGCGGTCGTTGTTGAAAGAACGCCAAGTAAGGTACTTTCGATAAGTGGAATATGCTTTTTGGCAGTTTCTTCATTCACTTCACCGCGAACAAGTAGCTGAACTTTTATTTGTACAATACGGTCGCGACTCGCACCGGGTACATTAAATACAAATGGGCGTGGCATTGCGACATAGAGAGCCGAACCAATCTGTGCGGAGCTCGATGGTGCAGCAGCCTCAGTCACTGTGGTTTCATCTGCTAGGCTCTCTTCAGGGGCATCATCACCCATAAATAAAAAGTAACCTGCGGCGGCGCCAACTATCAACACTACAGCTGCAATGATGATAATCAGCTTCTTTTTGCCTTTACCCGTATCTTCTATTTCTAAATTTGCTTCTTCGGCCATTGTTACTTCCCTCAAAGTTACAGCAAGTTGTTTATCACACTGTAACTATTTTATTTCTTATAATAGCAGGACTTATGCATAGTAATCTATTGATGATGAAGATTGTTGTCGAGAAGTTTCTGCGCTTTGCGCTGTTACTTCTGGCTGTTGCTCCTCAGCTTGTTGATTTCCTGCAAGCTGCCCTTGCCCAGACTGCCCTTGTTGTTGCTCAGGGTTACCTTGCTGAATACTACTTTCACCAAGTTCAATACCTTGCTGCGCAAGCATTTCGCGCAAACGTGGCATTGATTGCTCTAAAGCTTCTTTAGCCTGCTGATTTTGAACAACAAAATTAATTTGCGCTTGTTCAGCATCGCTACGTATACGAATTTGCATACTGCCCATTTCTGGTGGATCTAAGCGAATTTCCGCTTCTTTGTTATTTATATTGAGTAACGCACTAACTCGCTCTTGAAGCATCTTTGCGGCGTCACTCTTTATAATATTGATCGCTTGCATTACACCAGGGTCAATGCTCACCGATTTAGAGTGAGCCTGAGTTTGTGTCGTTGCTTGAGTCTGCATTGTTTGTGCATCTATTGCTTGCTCATATTGCTGATGAGCTACCTCATAGGCACCTGGTTGTGTTGCTGCATTGGCTTGAGTCGTTAACTGAGTAAATAACTGAGCTACACGCGAAGGCACAGCTTCTTGTGTACGTTCGGTATTAATTTTTGTATCAAGCTCTAAAGTTACTTCTTCACTAGTTGCAGCCTTTGTAACATCGGCTGTAACCTGCGCAGTATTGTTTTGTTTTGTATTATTATTTTCAGCATTGACTGTGGCGGCGGTTATCGGCATCGCTGTGTTGACTATTGCAGGAGCATTAATAGCCTCTTTGAGCACAGTTTGTGCCGCAGAAAGTTTTTCGTACTGAGCAGTACCCGGCGTTAACGTTTGCAGTTGAGTATTCACTTTATTTAACAGTGCTTGCTGCTCATCTTTCGTCAGTGCAGTGATTTGCTTTTCGATGCTAGTCGGCAGTTTAGTATCAAGCGCTTTATTATCAGCTAATTTAGCATCTTGTTTTGTCAGACTTTCATCAGCAATGCCTTGCTCTACAGCAAATTGTGATACAGGGCTCTGTGCAGGCTTACTACTCATCACATCAGTCAATAGCGACTTGATTGTTGCCAGCTCATCAGCGCCGAGTTTATTGTCAACTTTTAGTTGATTGATTTGTTGTTCAAGTTGCTTTTGTTGATCAGTGCTGAGCGACAAACCTTTAGCGAACTCACTTACAGCCTGCCCGTCGCCACTTTGTAGTTTGGCAAGCAGGTTAACGATTGACTTATCAGTTACTGGTTTATCTGATGCTTTTGCCGCGCTTGCTTCAACGCTCTTCGGAGCTACCTGCTCAGTAGCTAGGTTTACTGCTGGCTTATCAACGTTGCCATGCGCTTGCTTTGTCGTCACTTCAGCCGCTTTTGCATCAGTTTGAACGCTATTATTTGCATCGCTAAGCATCTTGCTTAAAACAGCTTTGCTTTTATCATTCGCGCTGAGTTCATTTCCATCAGCTGTTTTTACAGCGTCTAAATCAACAGTGGTTTCTTTACTGTCAGTTGCTTGTATTGCACTGGCAAAGTTAGCTACCTGAGGTTTTGTATCCGGTGTATTAACAGCTGAAACACCCTGCTTTTCTTTGTCTGTTAATGGGCCATCAACAATAGGGGTCACGCTATCTTTTGGCGGTAAATCACCAATCGCTTTTAGTTGGCTATCTACCGCTGTCGCAACTTTAGACTTATGTAATAAACTTGCGATTGAGTTGTCATCTTCTGCTGCGACTTTTGAATCATCGGTTTGCGCAACGTCTGTCATAGGTGAAGGTATTACAGGTGTAATGGTATCGATTGGGGTTGGTTTTTTATCAACAACTACCGGGCTAAAGTCATTATTTTCAATCAATTTATTAACACGTGTACTCATAGCTTGAGCCGCATTAATTTGCGAAAGCAGTGAGTTATCATCATCTTCTACAAGTGCAAGTTCATCGCTTTGTTCTTTAGTTACAGCTTCATTACGAACATCTGGATTTATTTTAGGCTGCTGATCTGTAGATGTGGGAGTAGTTGCAGCTTTAGCATCAGTCGCTGTATTCTCATCGCCTGGTTTTGCATCTGATTTAGGTTCTTCAGAAGTACTGATAGCTTTAGGTTCATCAATTGAGTCAGCATCTGCATCACTTTTTGCTTGCGCGTTTGCCGCTTCACTTGCTTCTGTCAGTGAAGTTAAAAAACTTAAGCCCGATGCTTTGTTGTTAGACTCTGAGTCTTTGCCTGAAAAACCAGTACCTTGCTCAGTTTTAACCTGCAAATTGATATCACTGATCGCCATAATTCACCTAAACCTAGTCATCTAAAGTAATGAGGCAATTTGCCGCCGCAAGTGCCAAAATTAATGCTACTGGTTAGGTAAATGCAATTAACATGCCTAAAAAGGAAGTATTTTAAAGAAGTGCGTTTTTAAGTTGACGCTGATAAAACTGATTTGCAGCAAATTCATCCAGCATTTTTTGTTCTGCTTTTGCCACTTGCATCGCTTGTTTTTCAGCTTGCTTTTCGATTAACTTCGCTACTGCTTTTGCTTTCACTTGTTGCTTTAACCACAGTGCTTTTCGCTGTGTCACAACTTGTTTTGCGGTATTCACTGTACTTGCTTGCTGGCGTATCGCTTCTTCAATTTTTGCAATAAAAGCATGATATTGGCTGAAGCCAGCACTAGACAAACCAGAGCGACCTTTCAAATGTAACTGCTGAGAATACTCTAAACGAAAGTTATTAAGCCCTTGCAGTTTTTGTTGATTACTTTGTAAGTGCTGCTGTGCTTTTAAATAATCCATGCGTAAAGACTCTTCTTTATCGCTCTCAAGCTTTAACAATAAATCAAGTTTACTTTTAGCCATTAACCTTGCCCTAATAACTGCGCTAGACCTTGCAGACCTTCATCATAACTGATCACATCTTTCATACCTTGTTGAAGGAATTGATTGACTCGCGGCATCATATTAATTGCTTGGTCGAGCATAGGATCGGTCCCTTTTTGGTACGCTCCTAAAGTGATCATATCTTTGTTTTGTTGATACATTGAATACACTTGCTTGAGCACACGCGCTTGTTGCATATGCGCTTCAGATACAACCTGCGGCATTACACGAGAAATCGATTTTTCAATATCAATAGCCGGATAGTGACCACTGTCGGCTAAATCTCGAGATAAAACAATGTGGCCATCTAAAATAGCGCGGGCAGAGTCAGCAATTGGGTCTTGCATATCATCGCCCTCACTAAGTACAGTAAAAAACGCAGTAATGGCACCTTGCCCTTCACCACCATTACCGGCACGCTCCACCAGCGCAGGTAATTTAGCAAATACTGAAGGCGGATAACCTTTCGTAGCCGGAGGCTCACCAACCGCTAAGGCAATTTCACGTTGTGCCATGGCATAACGGGTAACCGAGTCAAGTAATAACAACACGTTAAGTCCTTGATCACGAAAGTATTCCGCAATGGTCACTGCACTTTCACAGCCTTTTAAACGCATTAATGGTGACGCATCCGCAGGGGCTGCAACTACCACTGAGCGCTTACGTCCTTCGACTCCTAAAATTTCTTCAATGAATTCTTTTACCTCACGACCACGTTCACCCACAAGGCCAACCACGATTACATCTGCTTCAGAACCACGAGTCATCATACCTAGTAGCACTGATTTACCAACACCAGAGCCTGCAAACAGACCCATACGCTGGCCTTGACCCACGGTAATAACGGAGTTGATGGCTCGTACACCTACATCCATAGGTTGACTGATTGGTCGTCTTGCCAGCGGGTTAATTGCGTTTTGCGCAAACTTTAAGTGATGCTCAGCATTAATTGCACCTAAGCCATCAAGTGGCCGACCAAGGCCATCCACTACACGGCCAAGTAAACTCATGCCAACAGGCAGTCCTGTTTCATTTAGCTTTGGGATAACTCGTGCACCAGGCAGTACGCCAGAGATGTGATCATTTGGCATCAAGTAAAGTGTTTGGTCGTTAAAACCAACGACTTCAGCATCAACAAAGCCGTTAATGGTTTCAATTTTACATTGACTGCCAACAGGTGCTCTGAGCCCTTTTGCTTCTAGCGTTAAACCAACGACACGCGTCAGAATACCGGCAACAGCTGGTTTTGGGGCCTTGATATTTTTTTCATAGCGCTGTAAGCGTTCGCTTAGAGTCATTGATTGAGCACTCATAATGAGCCTAAAAAGTGTTAGATACCACTGCTATGCAAAAAGTTTTCCAACGTTTCTTTGACGCGAGTTTTTATCGTCATATCGAGGGATGATTGCGGGGTTTTAATTTCGCAGCCACCGCGCTCTAAAGTCGGCTCTGCCACTAACTGCCAATGGTTATCTGCAATAGTTTGTTCGCCATAACTTTCGGTAATTAAAGCAATATCATCAGGATGTAAGTGAATACGTACTTTCACTTGCTCTTCACCTAACGCATCAATGGCTTGCTTCAAAGCATGTAAAATGACTTCTGGTGAGGTTTTGATTTCTTGGTAAACTAAGACTTCAGTTAACATAACAGCTAATTGCACTAACTGCTTTTCGGCACTTTCATCGACTTTAGATAATGGTTGAGAAAGGCTATCAAGTAAGCTTCTTAAGTTAGTGAGCTGCTCTTCTAAAATAGGTTTAATTTCTTCTTGGCCTTGCTCCTTACCAAGCTCAACACCTTCTTTAAAACCAGCTTCTTTCCCCTCATGCGCGCCTTTTTCAAAACCATCTATATAGCCTTGTTCATGACCTTGCTTTAGCCCTTCTTCATAGGCATCTTGACGGATTTTTTCAAGTTCAGCCATGGTCAATGACGGAATTTCAGGCTCTTCTGGCTGCTCTTCGGCCTGCTGCTTTTGCTGCTCTTTACGATATAAGTCAGCTAAAGGCGTGCCATACGCCGTTGAGCGTCCAGCGAGCTTTGTTGTATCTTGCGTCACTTCAGGAATTGGCCAGTTTTCCAATAATTCATCGGCAGCTTCACTGGCATGCACTGGGCGTCCTGTATGAAATGAAGACTTACTCATGGCTTACAGGAACTCCTCACCACCACCGCCACCAAGCATAATTTCGCCTGAGTCAGCTAAACGTCGTGCCGTAGAAAGAATTTCTTTCTGTGCCGCTTCTACTTCGCTAATACGAACAGGGCCCATTGCCTCAAGATCATCTGCGAGTAATTCAGCGGCACGTTTTGACATATTGCCCAAAATCTTCTCTTTTAATGCTTCGTCAGTACCTTTAATTGCTTTCATTAATACATCTTGCTGTACTTCACGAAGAATTGCTTGAATACCACGGTCTTCAACATCCATTAAGTTCTCAAAGACAAACATAAGGTCTTGGATTTGCTGTGACATCTCTTCATCGTGTTCACGGATTGAATCCATTAACTGACCTTCAACATTGGTATCTAGGTAGTTCATGATATCAGCAGCCGCTTTCAAGCCACCCATTTTCGCAGCTTGCGCACCAGCTTGACCTGCAAATTGTTTTTCCATGATTTCATTCAACTCTTGCAATGCTGCTGGTTGAACTTCTTCAAGGTTTGCAATACGCATGGTTAAATCTAAACGCACTTTTTCTGGGAATTGCGACAAGATTTCCGCTGATTGCTCTGGCTCTAAATAAGATAAAACAATGGTTTGAATTTGCGGGTGCTCGTTGCGAATGATATTCGCCACTTGCTTTGAGTCCATCCACTTCAATGAATCAAGACCTTTCGCCCCTGAGCCCATAACAATTTGGTCAATAAGGCTGGCAGCCTTGTCTTCACCAAGCGCTGCTGTAAGGGCTTTTTTAATAAAGTCTTCAGACTGGAAGCCAATGGTACTGAAGCTTTGAATTTGCTCAATAAACAAATTATGGACTGCGCTAATTTTCGCTTGCGATAAATCATCTAGCGCAGCCATTGCCATACCCACTTTTTGCACTTGCTTTGGCTCTAAGTGCTTAAGGATTTGCGCAGCATCTTCTTCTGATAAGCTCAGCAATAAGATTGCCGCCTTATCAACACCGTCTAATTTATCAACATCAAACGCCGGTGGTAATTGTTTTTGTTCTTGATCAGTCATCTTCTGTTAACCACGCTTTCACTACTTGAGAAGACAGTTCTGGTTCATTTGCAACCAATGCACGAACTGCTTTGAGTAAATCTTCATCGCCATGTAAGTCTGGCAGCTGTAGTGTACCATCACTTGAGAATCCTACAGCAGCAGAGTCAAAGTCTTTATTTAGCATATCTAGCGTGCTATCACCAATATCTACACCTGCACTTAATGCATCTTCATCATATTCTTCTAGTGTATCGTCTGGGTAAATTAGACGTTTCAGCATAGGTCTTACAACAAAGACAATAAGTACGATGATAACCAGTGCACCTAATGCTAAGCGTAGCATCTTCATGAACCAATCTTGCTCCCAAAGTGGAACTTCAATCGCTTCACCTGTATCTTGTCTTACAAATGGCACTGTGACGACTTCAAGTGCATCACCGCGTTGCATATCAAACCCAACACCACCTTGTAGTAAGCGACGAATATTTGACAATGCTTCGACAGAGCGAGGAACCATAGTTGTTTCACCGTTTTCACCTACTTGTGGTACATAATCAACGGCAACTGACACACTGATGCGGCGGATAACACCGGTTTGCTGGCGCTTATGCGAAATTGTGGTATCAAGTTCGTAGTTACGTGTTGCTTCTTTATGCGAACGACTTGGGTTCGTTGCTGAACCTGCACTACCTTGGCCAGCGACCTCAGGAATATTAGAGTTAACTGGCGGCTGATTCGTTAGCGCACCAGGAATGCCCACAGCAAGACCACCAATGTTGTTTTCTTCGAACGTGGTTTCACTGCGCACAGCGGGTAAGTCTGGGTTATAACGTTTTTGTGTTTCTTCGACTGCACTAAAATCCATGTTTAAATCGACCTGCGCGGTATAGTTACCTAAGCCTACAACTGGAATAAGGATGCTATCGATTTTATTTAAGTACTCTTCTTCACGCTTACGTTCAATTTCATACTCTTTACGAGAGCGAGCAGCAAGTGAGTTTTGTGAGCCTGAATTAAGTAAACGACCATTTTGGTCGGTAACAGTAACACGCTCTGGCGATAAGCCTTGGACTGCAGAGGCAACAATATCAACTACTGAGTCAACTTCTTCACCGTCAAGTGTACGACCGCGTTTTAAGGTAAGCACTACCGTCGCTGAAGGTTGTTTTTCACGACGAGCAAATACGTTTTCTTTTGGAATAGCTAAAAGTACTTTGGCGCGAGTAACATTTTTTAGCTCTTCGATGGTACGTGCAAGCTGTTGCTCACGACCATGTTTTAAACGTTCACGTTCAAGGCGTTGGCTAACACCAAACCCCATGTCTTGCATGATGATGTCAGTACCTGAGCTTGGCGCTTGCTCTAGGCCTTCACGAGCCATCAATAATTTAATGTTTTGGTATTCACCTTCTTCAACAGAGATGACGTTACCATCAAGTTCGTAATCAATCTTTTGAGCGTCTAAAAAGTCCAGCGTTTGAATAAGCTCTTCCGTTGGCATTTTGCCAAGCGGACGCATATCTGGTTGACGAGCCCAAATAATAATAAAAATTGCGATAGCCAAACAGATTGCCAAAGCAATCACTAAAGTAACCTGGCGTAAAACATCTACACCGTTTAAGGCACTAAGGTAGCCTGACTTTTGCTCTTGTTGATCATCAGTATCGGTTGAGTCGATACCACCGCCTGCTAAGGCTAGATCAGTTGATTGATTAGATTGCGCCACAATAATTCTCCACTACCTAGTTACACAGGCATGTTCATGATTTCTTTATAAGCTTCAACAAGTTTATTTCGAACTTGCACCGTAGCTTCAAAAGCGACTGATGATTTTTGCGAAGCAATCATTACGTCAGCTAAAGAAACACTGCGATCGCCCATTTCCATTGCTGTTACTTTTTGCTTAGCGTCTTGTTGTAAGCCATTCACTGTATCAAGTGCATTGGTAAGTAAATCACCAAACTGTGCCGACGATGTTGGCTGAGTTTGTGTTGGTAAATTATTAATTGAGTTACTACGGCCTACTTCTGAAGCCATAGCTTGCATTTCTTGAAATAATGCGCTGTTTTGAACTTTCATAATACTCTCTGACAATGCAGTTTACTTATGCACTGATAAAGCACAAACCGTGCCACAAAATAAATCAAGTAAATTCAACAGCTTGAACCATTAATTTACATGTCAGAGTTTTGACAGCAAACAAGCTCACAAAAATGTAAGCTTGTTTGAGCAACTTTTGGAAGGAGTTTATACAGGTAAGGCGATACCCAAGTCTCGCATTTGCGCCAGTTTATAACGTAACGTGCGCGGACTAATACCTAAGGTTTCTGCAACCTCTTTGCGCTTACCATTACAGCGCGCTAAGGTTTCTAAAATAATACGATGCTCTTTGTCTTTCAGCTCGTCTTTGTAATTACCTTGCTCACTCACTTGTGGCACGGTATCTAAATTAACTTCAACAGGCTGTTCTTGATATACCGGTGCGTTGTGTGGCGGCGTAGCGACTGGCTTTATATCCACCGTAAGCAACTCTTCAATAAAGACATCATCTTGATGAATACTATTCCCATCGCATAATATCAACGCCCGTTGAATAACGTTATCAAGCTCTCGTACGTTACCTGGCCAAGCATGCGATAGCAGCTTTTGTTTCGCCCCCTCACTTAGTTGAGCGATAGGTTCTTTACTTTTCAGGCAATGACGCTCTATTAAATGTTCAGCCAACACAACAATGTCACCAGGACGCTCGGCTAATGGTTTCCACATTAGCGGGAATACATTTAAGCGATAATATAAATCTTCTCTAAATAGATTTTCGCTCACCGCTTCTTTCAAATCTCGGTTACTTGTAGCAAGTACGCGAACATCAAGCTCTATCGTTTTACGACCGCCTAAGCGCTCTACTTCGCGCTCTTGAAGTACACGCAGTAATTTAGCTTGCAAGCCTAAATCCATCTCAGTGATTTCATCAAGTAAGATGGTACCACCTTGAGCTTGCTCAAATTTACCCGGACAGGCTTGAATAGCGCCGGTAAACGCCCCTTTTTCGTAACCGAATAAGGTTGCTTCAAGCATGTTTTCAGGAATAGCAGCGCAGTTAATAGCCACAAAGGGGGCATCGCTACGATTTGATTTATCGTGGATAAAACGAGCCAAGACTTCTTTACCCGAGCCACTTGGGCCGAGTACCATGACACTGGCATCTGAGCGGGCAACTTTGCTCGCAAGCTCCAATAGCTTAATACTTGATGGATCGGCAACGATTGGGCCATCGGTTTCTTTTTCCTTTTCAGGCAAATAACGACTCACCATATTAAGAAGCACTTCTGGTGCAAACGGTTTTGCCATATAATCAATCGCGCCTAAACGCATTGCTTCTACAGCATCATCGATAGTGGCATAGGCCGTCATCATTAAGACCGGCAGCTCAGGATAATTAAGTTTAATGCTACGTAGTAGGTCAAGGCCGCTCATGGCGCCCATTTGCACATCACTAACAACCAATGAATAGCTATTTTGCTTAAGCAAGATCATCGCTTGTTCAGCGCTATCTGCAGCAACGCAATCAATACCCGACATTTCAAGGGTATCGATCAGTGCTTCTCGTAAGCCTGCGTCGTCTTCAACGACTAAAATAGAGTTAGTATTCATTTTGCCTCCGCTGACATAGGTTCTGCACTAATTGGCAAGATCAAACTAAAACATGCTCCCCCATGAGCATTATTAGTCACTTCAACCCGTCCTTGGTGCGCATTGGCGACTGAACTTACAACTGCAAGTCCAAGCCCCGTGCCTTGGCTTTTGGTAGTGTAAAAAGGTTCAAATAATTTGTTGGCATGACGTAAATCAACACCTGGGCCATTATCACTGACACTGATACGAACACAGTTTTCGCTAGTTTCGTCACGTTCGGCACTCAGGGTTACCACAGCCTCAGAGCCAATAATTTGAATACTGTTGTGGATCAGGTTTTGAATAGCACTCGCCAGAGCAGTTTTATTACCCATAATTTCAATATCTGGCTCAGGCAAGTTCACGCTTAGTTCACTGTTATTTTGCGCAACCATCGCATCAGCACCGGCTTTTACTTCATTAAGTAACTGTTGCATTGAAACGCTTTCGACAACTTGTTGCTCACCACTTTTGGCAAATAACAGCATATCGTTCACTTGGGTTTCTAAATCTTTTAAACGCGACATTAGCTTTGTATGAAAGTTGCCACGAGAGCTTTCTGGCAATCGCTTTGAGCCTAAATTTGCGGCATACAGCATGGCCGCTGATAACGGTGTTCTGACCTGATGAGCAAGCGAAGCAACCATTTTGCCAAGCGCACTTAAGCGCTGCATATGTGCAACTCGCTTTTGTAAGCGTCTGGTTTCAGTTAAATCTGTCATTAAAATTAACTGTCCTGGCTCTGGAGCAAGCGCAGTAATATCAAGCTTAATTAAACGGCCATCTTTAAGTGATACTTCATGTCCATCGTCTTGCTTTGGTCGAAATGAGCGTTGAATAACGCTAAACCACTTTTCACCTTCAAGGGGTTCACCTAGCATATCAATAGCTATTTGATTGGCTTTTGCGATCATGCCTCGGCCATCTAAAACCACCACACCCGCAGGCATGGTATCAACCAAGTGGCCTAACCAACTGGCTTGTTGGCGCAGCTCACTCAATTCACCCACATACTCTTCTTGTTGTAAGCATGGGTTATATTGTTTGGCTGTGATAAATTGTGGTTTTAGGACATTTGCTAAGGCCATAATCGATACTCAAAAAATCGTGTCTACCTAGCTAAATGCACAATCCGTACCAAATTTATTTTTGTTTTATTTCAATAAATTAAAGACAAAACAACACTGACAAAAAAATGACAATCGCGAGGGAATAATGCAAAAAGAACACCATTGTCGTTGCCCGTGGCTCGATACCAGTAAAGAAGATTATGTGGCCTATCACGACCAAGAATGGGGGGTGCCATTGTATGATGATCACCGCTTATTTGAGTTTATAACCTTAGAGTCAGCACAAGCGGGACTGAGTTGGTATACCATACTTAAAAAGCGTGATGGCTATCGCAGTGCCTTCAGAAACTTTGTTGTCGAAGAGGTTGCCAAAATGACCGAAGACGACGTCGAACGATTAATGCAGTTTGAAGGTATTATTCGTAATCGCGCTAAAATCGCCGCCACTATCAATAACGCACAGCGTTTTATTGAGATTCAAAAAGAGTTTGGCAGTTTCTCAAATTACCAATGGCAGTTTGTTGGTGGCAAGCCATTGGTAAACAATCTTGATAAATTAGAGGATTACCCGGCTATTACTGAAGCCTCTACAGCATTCGCCAAAGATTTAAAAAAGCGCGGCTTTAAGTTTTTAGGGCCAACCACTGTGTATGCGCATATGCAAGCCTGTGGCATGGTTAACGACCACAGTAATGATTGTTTTAGAAAACAAGAGATTATTGATAGTTATTAGGTGATATGGGCTAAGCTTGGCTTCTATCTTCTCGGTGCTGCAAGCAGCCTCCGGTGGTAAAAAGCTAATTAAGTAACTTATTCACAAAGAGGCTAAGAGACGCTGCGCTTATGAGGTAAAAATAAAGATGTTAAATTTTAGGCTCTAGGCTACTAGGTGTAGCGCGCAGCACCTCGATTACCTTGGTGGTAAAAGTATTAAGAGCCTGATTCACAAATAGGTTAAAGGAATATTGCGCTTTAAATATTAAAAGAAAGGGCTTGGTTTCTCATTTGTTCCTCATTATTTTCTCTTTGTGCAAAAAGCTTTTAGTGATTTATTACAACAGCAGACCCCGAATGAAAGACGGTGAGCGCGCCCGTAAGTTTAGCGCCTATAAATAAAGACACAGCCCATTCTATAGGCGTAATAACCATAGTACTTAGTTAATTTTTGCCTAAAACCTGCTCTTAACTATTAGTCACGCGTTAGGTTGTATTTCTTCATTTTTTCGACCAGTGTGGTGCGCCTAACACCTAAAATTTCTGCTGCACGTGCAACAACGTAATCATAGCGCTCTAATGCTTGGCTGATTAAGCTAATTTCTAGCTCAGCAAGATACTCTTTGAGCTCAATTCCTTCATCTGGTAATAAACCTGAGTCAACCGTTGTTGCTGGTACATCAGGTTCTTCATCATCATAATCACTAAAGCCAGTACTGAAAATATCGTTGAAAGCATCTCGCTCCATCAACTCTTCAGGGTACTCAGGCTCATAAGCCTCAACTTCAATATAACGATATTTAGCTGGAAGGTCTGGCACATCAACCACTTTATCAGGAAACATGATTACCATGCGCTCAACTAAGTTAGCAAGCTCACGAATATTCCCCGGCCACGCATGCTCTTTTAAGCTTTGAATCGCACGCTCAGTAAATTTGGCCGTTGTGCCACTTTGCTCGTTCACACGACGCATTAGCTCTTTTAAAAGTAGAGGAATGTCGTCGGCACGCTCACTAAGCGAAGGGTTTTCAATTGGAAATACGTTTAAGCGATAAAAAAGGTCTTCACGGAAGTCGCCCTGTTCAATCATCTCTTCAAGATTGCGGTGAGTTGCAGCAATAATGCGTACATCAGCTTGAATAGGCTTAGTACCCCCTACTCGCTCATAGCTGCGCTCTTGCAACACACGCAGAAGTTTAACCTGCATTTGCAAAGGCATATCACCAATTTCATCAAGAAACAGCGTGCCGCCTTGTGCTAGTTCAAAACGCCCTTTTCGTGCAGAAATAGCGCCCGTAAACGCACCCTTTTCATGGCCAAATAGTTCACTTTCAAGTAATTCACCAGGAATAGCACCACAGTTTACCGGCACAAATGGCCCTGTATTGCGTTTAGAGAGTAAATGAACGTTACGTGCAACAACTTCTTTACCTGTGCCTGACTCACCTAAGATCAGCACATTGGCATCGGTTTTTGCTACTTGCTCAATTAAAAAGCGCACATCTTTTACAGCTTCGGTTTCACCGACTAAACCATCAAACGATTTGTTGGATTTAGCTTGTTTATGGTCACCCGGTAGCATGCGCTGATATTGCTGACAATCATGCAATAGCTGAGTAGTTACATCATGGTTAAATGGCTCACAAATTAAACCAACGACATTAGCAATGCTGAGTAACGGTTTGAGTGTTTCACCAATTAACAAAAACGGAATGGCAGGAAACTGTTTGATCACAGCCTCGTGATTTAGCTGCTGTAAAGCACCAAGAATGACCATGCATTCTTGCTGTTGATGTTTTTCACAAAAAGACTGTAATGAAGTCTCATCAACTAATTGTGCAGTTTCACCAATGAAGGTAAGTGCTGCATGTAAACCTATCGCACGATTATTATTATTGTCTAAAATTAAGATCATTATTGGCGAACCACAGTTACCACGAGGTTAGTTAATTTCTAAATTGTAAGCGAGTTTAGGAGGGATGCAAGCGCTAAGCGGCAATTTATTGACATCAACGCCAAAAAATAGTCACTTAGCACTAAAATTTAATACTAAAGAATTAAAGTAAACCTAATATAGATTCGGCTGAACGATTTGCCTGACCACGTAAGGCAATCGATGCTTGCGATAAAATATCATTAGCTACTTGATCAGACACAGCTTTTGCATAGTCAGTATCTTCTATTCGGCTTTGGCTCGCAGCAAGATTCTCTCGCTGGTTACCTAAACCTTTTATCGTACTCGCTAAGGTGTTTTGAAAAGCGCCTAGCTCAGCTCTTTGGGTGTTAATTTCCTCAGCTGCTTGGTCACTAATATCAATGGCAGCTTGTGCCCCTGCTTGGGTTGAAATATCGATCCCCGCAATCACAGAAGCAATACTGCCATCCGATGGCGTCACTGATTGTGTGGTGTTGGCATCAGGACCAACTTGAAACGACACTTGCTCACCATCAAATAAAGGTTTACCACCGAATGTCGCATTTTCGAATGTTTCTGAAATTTGCGTTTGCAATTGCGACACTTCTTCTTGAAGTGCAGCCCTATCATTATCTGTGAGCGCACCATTACCCGCTTGAATAGACAGCTCTCGAATGCGAGAAACGGCATCATTTACACCAGACAAATTTGACTCAGTTACTTGCGAGTAAGAAATGCCATCGTACGCATTGTTAATTGCTTGACTGTAGCCATCTTGTTGCGATGTTAATCTATCAATAATTTGCAGTGCAGCGACATCATCTGCCGCTGAATTTACTTTTTTACCTGACGCTAGTTGCTCAGCAAGCTTATTACTCGTTTGCTGAGTTTGGTTAAGATAGGAATTTGAGTTATCAATTTTCATGTCTAACTCCAAAAATTATAGTCATTTTGAAGTATAGACTATTTATACAGCAGTCCAACCACCATCTAAAAATAAACTTTGCCCTGTCATATAATTTGAAAGCTCAGAGCTTAGATATGCAATAGCACCTTTAATATCTTCTTCTTTTGCCATCCTTCCCATTGGAACATTAGCATTGTATTTCTCTAAAAAGCTCTCAGGCTGACCTCTTTCAATACCACCTAAAACAATATTGTTAACTCTAACTGCAGGTGCTACATTTGCTGACATCCACCGTGTCAATTGCATTAGCCCTGCTTTGCTAGTTGCATAGGCAGCAGGATTACCCATGTCAGTACCATCATACAATTCCATTTTAGGACCAACGACCCCATAGATAGAGGAAATATTGATAATACTCTTAGCCCCATATTCTTGACGTTTCATTAACTCGTAAGCTTGTTGACTCAATAAAAATGGAGCAGAAAGGTTCACGTCTAAACAGTCGGTAAACGTATTAATAGATTGTTGTTCAAATGGAACACACCATCCAGTTAATTTATCTGTGCCAACAAATGCTGCGTTGTTGATCAGAACATTAAGTTTATTGTCTGTAATATTGGCCACTGACTGCATCGCCAGACTGATTTCAGATTTATTTGCTAAATCACATTCAACAGCAAATACATTCCCTGAACTTTTATATTTACTTTCTATTAATTGCTTTAAACAGGCACCATCTCTGTCTAATAAAATTACTTTTGCTCCGAGTTCAAGCAAAGTATCTGCAGCAACTTGTCCAACATGACCACTTCCGCCAGTAATTAAGACCCAACATCCTGCCATATCTTGTAACTGTTTTATGCTTCTCACTTTTTTACCTTTTATCAATCAAGAATTGCGCAAAATCAAAATCTAATTGCGTATCTATATCAACAGCTCTTTCTTTAGGAACACAAACACTCGTAACATTTCCTGACATTACTCCCATACTATGCTTGATAAAATAAGGTGTTGTTGCATACGCAACTGTTGTTATGTCAAACACCTCAGGAGCATCTTGTCGCCTTACTATATTGCCATGATTTATCACAAGCTCGACAAAATCACTTTCGTCTTTGCATTTAATCATATTAAAAAAAGGGCTTCTTTCTGAAGGGGAGACTGTAATGCAAATATCTGCGGAAGTTTCTTTCAGCCTATCTATCGTAGCTTCAACATCCTTAACTGCTCTTAATGGACTGGTTGCAGGTAAACTAACAAAATACTCAAAAGGACCATACTTATGTTCTACCCATTTAACCGCATGCTGCCAAGATAACCACTCAGCAGATGTGTCAGATGCCAGCTCTTTAGGCCTATCAATAATTTCGGCTCCTGCGGCTTTCGCTACATCAGCAATTTCTTCATCGTCCGTGGATACGAATACACGGCTGATATCAGGAACTGATTTTGCTATACCTATCGACCAATTTATTAATGGCTTTCCCGCGAGCGGTAAAATATTTTTTCTCGGCAAGCCCTTAGAGCCACCTCTAGCAAAAATAAAAGCATAACAAGTCATTATGAAATCGCTCTTATATTATCAATCAGCTTAAGTGTCTGTGCACCTTGTTCCAAGTCAATTGCTGAATGCTGCTTATTAGTACACCAGTTATGAAAATCTTTTAACATATCTATATACATATCATTTGCCTGCCAATCCTTAAAGCAAATAAGTTCGTCATTACGGTGTTTTAATGAGATATCTATTGTATTTGCAATTAAATCCCAATGTATACGACCATTCGCTCCAATCACTGTGCAATACCTTTGCGGAGTGCATTGCAAAAAATCAAGATGAATATTAACGAGGCTACCCGTTTTGGTGCTTAAAACAACATCTACTAAATCTTCTACATCCAAATTAAGCTTTTTGGAACTACGTAATACAGAGTGAAGAGGCTTTAATGGACCAAAAAGCCAGTTTGCATAATCAAGCTCATGGCTTAATTCTAATAATGCCCCACCACCCAATTGTTTTTGAGCAGATACCGTTTTTCTATAGTCGATATTTTTACGCCATTCTGGCAAGTACTGCCCTACTGCAATCGAGATATTATAAAGTTCTCCTAAAACATCATCTTTTATTAGTTGTCGCATTTTTAAAGCTGTGGGCATATATCTCAAACAATAACCAACAGCACATGGGATCTGAGATCCTGCTTTAAAGTTTATAAACTCTTCAGCCTCTTCATAATTAATAGACAATGGCTTTTCAATTAAACAAGGAACATCAGCTTTAATAAGTCTCTTTGCATGATTTAAATGTAAGTTTGCCGGTGAAGCAACTACTGCAAGTTGCGGTTTTAATGACAATACTTCCTCAATACTAGAAGCTAAGTAATCAACATTCTCAGGCAACTCCTTGATAACTTCCTCTCGCGCAGAAACAGCAATAATCTTAGATTCAGGATACAAAACCTTAAGGTTTCTTCGATGACGGTGAGATATATTACCTAAACCGATAACTGCAACTCGCTGCATTAATTCATCCCTAAACTACGTATATCAACTTGCGCTCTATTAAAGTCATCCATTCTGCCTATGTCCAACCAATACTCATGAATGGGAAACATAAGAACATCCTTTTGCAAAGATATTTGTTGTTCGAGGATCGTAGGCATATCTATATTCAGGTCTTGAGGTACTGAGTTGACAACACTTGGAGACAAAACATAAATTCCTGCATTAACGAAAAATCGTTGGATTGGTTTTTCAACCATTTCTGTGATCCGGTTGCCATCTCCACTGATTACTCCATATGGGATCTGATACTCGTACTCCCTTACGCACATTGTTGCATCGGCATCATTGTCATTATGAAATTCAAGTAATCTAGCAAAGTCTACTTTCGTTAGTACATCTCCATTCATTAATATCAAAGGTAAGTCCTGAGGAATAGTATCTGGTAACAAACCTATAGCACCACCAGTTCCAAGTGGCTTATCTTCATGGATGTATTCGATATTTACTCCCCACTTACTACCATTTCCAAAGTGCTCTAAAATAAGCTCTGGCATATAATGAGTTGAAATATAAAAGTTACTAAAGCCAGCCTTAACAAAGCTCAGTAAAACAGTTTCAAGAATCGGCTTATTACCTATTTCTAACATAGGTTTTGGACAGTTATTGGTTAGAGGTCTTAATCTTGTGCCAAAACCTCCCGCCATTAAAAAAACAGGATTATCAAATTTAGGCTTCTTGATGATACTTTGTAGAGTCTCCAAACCGATGACTTTATGTTCTTTATTCACGACAGGTATTGACAAGATCCCTCTTTTTTCCATAATATCAGCGAGCTCAGACCTTGAAGATCCTTCTTTGGCTGTTATTGGATTAGGTGTCATAACCAAGCGAACTTCAGCATCCAGACCAAGATTTTCAAGTAAGCCACGTCGCACATCACCATCAGTGATGATTCCTTTAAGCCTCCTCTCAAGATCTGTTACTAAAACAGTTCTTATGGCTTGGGTATTCATAATTTTTAAAACGTCTTTAAGCTTTTCATTTGGCTTTACACAAAATTCATCTAAATCTTTAGTAATCATTTTCTTCCCTCTAACCTTGTTCCAATAGGAAACTGTGGTGTGAAAGAGGCATGTTCGATCGAGTTTAAATCTCTGATTAAATTTATTAATAGTGTTTTATCTGCAACTTTTACGATAATACCATTATGATTCCGCCCAACAACCTCACCCTCAGTGGAAATATAATTAGGAGCTCCCGGAATTAATTCTGTCCTAACAATTGAAAACTCTTTAGCACCTATTCTAAATCGTGCTTCAGGGCTTGGAGCCGATAAAGCTCTAACAAAGTTATGAAAACGAGTGGCATCCCAGAAAAAGCTCACTAATTCATCCCCTTGCTTTCTTTGAGAAAAATAAGTGCCTACTGGATGAATTTCACCTTGCTCTACTAATTTGTAATTTCCATCAGCAATTTTATTTAAACCCTTTAGCAGGACTTCAGCACATTTTATAACCGCTAATTCAAGTAGTGTTCCGTAGTTATCATCATCACGAATACTAAAATGCTCCTGATGTAAAATAGGACCTGTATCAATACCTTCGTCAATAAAGTGAGCTGTAATACCAAAACTTTTTTCACCATTTATTAACACCCAATTTAAAGGGTTTCGACCTCTATAAAAAGGTAGTGCTCCAGCATGACAGTTTAAAAAACCCATTGGAGGCAATAAGAGAATGCTTTTCTTCAATATTTGATTAAAGGACATTGAAATAAAAATATCCGCCTCATACTTCGAAATCTCCTCAAGAAATGAAGCGTCATTTACATTTTTGCAAACTAAAAAAGGAACATCTAACTTATTAGCCCACTGAGCGAGCACAGGATCTTTTCTATCGTACCTAGGGACAATGAATACTATCTTAAATAGATTTGAATTGGATATATACTCAATTGCTTTATGTGACCAAGGCCCGTCGGCAAAATAACCAATTTTAATCATATGATTTCATCCTCAGAGTAACTTTTAGTTGCTATAGTTCCTATATAATCCCAATAGAGCATCGGGCTTTTACCATAGCCTGGCCGTTTTGCTGTTAGATTATTTTCTGTGAAAATATCGCCCTTATTAATAGCCTTTGAAGCTACTAAGCTTTTACGAGCTATATTTTTATTTTTTATTTCTGAATTTACAGCAAACTTTTGGCCAACCCCTAAAGAAAGCTCAACATGCCTTATTGCATTAATCATTTGCTTCAATTCAATTGGATCTAATGAAGCTTTATGATCAGGCCCTTCCATATTCTTGTCTAGTGTGAAATGTTTTTCTATAACGACAGCTTCCTTCGCGGCAGCAGCTATAGGAACAACAATACCCTCACTATGATCAGAGTACCCGAAAGGCAAACCAAAAATTGAACCTAAATTATTCATAGCAGTTAAATTTATTTCATTAAATGGGGCTGGATATTCTGTAGTGCAATGTAAAAGAATAACTTTATCTTTTAAGAGACCAGTCATCATAGCTTTAGAATAATATTCTTTGATAATATCTATCTTAGGGTTTCCTACATCATTAATAAAACCAAACGCAAGAGCACCTAACGCATCCTCAATATCACCTAAACTAGCCATACCAGTAGATAGTATAATTTTTTTACCAGTTCTAGCATGCGCCACTAGTAATGGAGCATTAGTGATTTCTCCTGAGGGCACTTTTAAATATTCAGATTGGAGTTTAGAACAAAGAAACTTTAAACTTTCCAAGTCAAAGGCTGTTGAGAGAAAACCTATATTCCTATGATGACAGTAGTCAATTAATACTTCGTGAGATTCATGTGAAAGCTCTAACTTTTTTAGCATTTCAAGTTGAGTACCATCTATTCCCGTTGCTACGCTTTGATACTCTGCTTTTTCTGCATGAACAGAAGCTAGCTTTGACGCTTTAAAAGTCTGAAACTTTACAAAATCAGCCCCAGCATCAGAAGCTACATCAATTAGCTTTTTAGCAATATTAATATCACCATTATGATTTACACCAGCTTCGGCTATTATTAAGGTCTTACACATTAATTTAATCCAAATTATAGAACTGTTTAGGAATAAGAGTATCAAACTTAGTTTCAGATAGAACCTGGACTATTTTTTCTGACGAATTGCCTTCCCCATACGGATTTAGCGCTTTCTTACATAAAGAAATAAAGTCATTATCTAATGCCTGATTCACAGCTAGATTCAAACTGCTTGCTTCCATGATTGTATCAATAACGCTGCAACTTTTGGGCCTACCTTGCTGTCTTGTGCCGATATTAATAATAGGTATTTTAAAACTAGGTGCCTCTATGAGTCCGCTAGATGAGTTACCCATAACACACGCAGCCTGTTTCATGACGGCTAAATAGCGCTTAAAACCTAACGAAGGACAAATACTCACATTATCCATATTTGTTAGTTCGAGCCATTGGCTTATCATTTTCGCACCATCACCATCGGCATTGGGGTAAGTCACCAGAAAATTAATACCTTTACGCTCTTTAATTACATTGAGTAACGGGTTGATATCATTCTCGCCAGGCAACCCATTTGTTACAGGGTGATATGTAACTAGAAACAAAGGCGCATTTTGATCTTTAAATTTTAAGACACTATTCAAGTCTATATTGTCAAAATTATTCGCATTTAAGATATTATCAATACCGGGAGCGCCTGTGACAAATATTTGACTTGGCTGCTCACCTAGTTGCATTAACCTTTTTGCAAATGCATCCGTTGCAGGGAAATGTATACTCGCCATTTTGCTAATACTATGCCGAAGAGCTTCATCAAACGCTCCTTCTGTGATTTCTCCGCCATGAATATGCGCAATCGGTATACCGAGGAATAAGGCTGCTTGAGCTGCAGCAAAAATTTCAAATCGGTCACCCAAAATAAGCAAGCAATCAAGTTGTTGATAGTTAAAGGCATCTGCAAAACTAATCGTTGCTAAACCTGTTGACTTAGCAATGCCGACTCGAGTAGTTGAAGAAAGGAGCATTTCAATCGGTACTATATTTTTTATGCCATTATCTTCTAGTTCGTTTAACGTTAAACCGTATTCAGGAGATAAATGTGTTCCGCACGCAAAAACCACAGTCTCAATATCTGAATGTTGTTGTAACAATAAAATACTTCGACTTAATAAACCGAAATCAGCTCTAGTGCCAGTGACGATACCTATTTTTCTCATTAAAGCTCCTTAGTTAACAATACTGAGCTTGGAATATTAACCAGCCGTTCGGCAAGAAATATTGAATTATTCAAGTTACCGCACAACGATTCTTTAAACATAGGTAAAGTATGCATTAACTGCCAAACAGGCCGTGTCATCACTCCCGCATTATTAGTCTCTGCAAGTAAAATATCCCGATGCTCTTTTGAAGGGCATAAAATAGCATTCAACCAATAATTCGAACGAGCATTTTCTGGCTCAACAATAAATTTCAATGGTGTATTCGCTAGCTCAGACTGATAAAGTGAAGCCAATGCGCGTTTACTTTCAATAAATTCAGGTAATTTTTCTAGTTGCGCACAGCCTAAAGCAGCATTTAAATTTGGCATACGGTAGTTAAATGCAAGCTCATCATGATAAAACTCAAAGGCATGGGGCTGTTTAGCTGTCGTTGTAATATGTTTTGCATGTGCCGCAACTTTTTCATCGCTACACAACAACATTCCTCCGCCACCAGTCGTAATTACTTTATTGCCATTAAAACTCAGTGCTGAAAGCGAAGAAAATGTACCTGTATGCTGTCCTTTGTATAGTGTACCCAAGCTCTCTGCAGCATCTTCTATTAATTCAATAAAGTTGTCTTGGCATACCTTTTTTAGCTCATCCACTTTCGCTGGATGACCAAATGTGTGCATAACCACAGCTGCACGAATACGCTCACCATTTTTATGAAAGCATTTTTGCTCTCTAACTTCACATTGCTCCTCAATGAAACTTAAAAGCGCAACAGGGCATAACCCTAAAGTTTCAGTATTCACATCTACAAAAACAGGTTTTGCACCCAGATAACTAATTGCATTACAAGTTGCAACAAACGTTAAAGCTTGCGTGATAACAAGCTCACCACTTTGAACTCCGCTTAAATATAGCGCAGTATGCAGAGCAGCAGTTCCATTAACCGTAGCAATAGCGAATCGAGATTGAGTGAACTTTGCAATATTTACTTCGAAGTCATTAACGTAGGAACCTACACTAGAGACAAAAGTAGAATCTAATGTATCCAGTACGTACTTTTTTTCATTGCCTACAAAGGTAGGCGCATGTAATGGTATAAAGTCTTTGCTTTGATAGTAATCTTGAATGAAGCTTATTAAACGCTTTGTATACATTTGTTACCTACATCTTACTTTCAAGGTATCTACCTGTCTCTTGATGAGCAAACTCAGGAAGCAACTTAAAGAACAAAGTTAAGATTTGCTCCTTATTCCAATGCTGCTGATTGAGAAGCGTTTCTATCCCGCGACTAAACTCGTTAAGCAATTTACTTTCATAATCAAGAGATTTTTTTACAATGCCGAGACCATTAAATCGGTTCATTTCTAACACTTCTTGTTCTGTGAAAAATTCTTCGAAGTCCTTTTCACCTGTAGTATCACTTTTTGTGAATAAACACGGCCATATACGTTTATCTGGCAATGAAACAACTAAACTCCTAGCTTCATCTTCATCGCTACATAAATAAGGCTCAAAGCCTCGAGCTCTTAAATAACGACATGCAATGGTAGAAAATGTTAGAAGGTGTAATTCATCATTTAGCTTAGGAAAGAAAATATCTTCATTTTCTCCAAGTAAACAAGAAAACAAACATATCAATCCAGACTCTTCAGGTGTAACGAAGTAACGTTTTATATCATTAGGAGCTACGATCGGCTGCCGCTTTTCTATGCGTTGTTTAAAAGAATGTAACAATGAACCATCACTAAACGCTACATTTGCAAAACGAGCCATTGACACATCAATATCTTTACTGGCTCGAGATAAAAACATCTCCATTATCTTTTTGGAGGCTCCCATCATATTAGCTGGGTTAGCAGCTTTATCTGTTGATACGCAAAAGTATTTTTTTACCTTCTTACTAATACACTGTTGGAGCGTTTTTTCTGTGTTGAGAATATTCGTTCGTACCATTCTCATCAGAGTAAAAGGGTCCTTTTCGTTGCGTACATGTTTTAACGCGGAAAGGTTTAAGACATAGTCATATTGTCCATCGGAATGAAAGAATGAGTCATACTCAACGCTACCGATATCAAGAGTAAAAGTTTGAAAATCGCCTTTGATATAACCAAAGGAAGAACGCAAATCTCGGACTAATTCAACAAGATTGTTTTCACTGAGATCAACGACATGTAGTTTGCGAGGTTGCCTTTTGAAAATTTCTTTAGTAACTGCCTGCCCTATTGTACCGGCCCCACCAAGCACTAAAAAGCGCGAATTAGTTACGAGACCTGTGAGCTGCTCTTCAAACGTTTTTAAGTCACTCTCAAATAAATGCTTTTCACGATTCAATATGGATAATAATTCCACACTAATGTCCTTTTTCATATCAACACCCAGTAACTTGTGTCATAAATATAGTTATCAAACAATTATACTTCCAAGAGGTTTGAAAGCTAAAACGTGATTACAAAAATATGCTAGGCAAGTTTAAACATAAAAAGATTTATTACTTAAGAATAAGCTTAATCCCCAGTTAGTTCTGGTAAAGAAGTTTCTTTACCATTTTGCAGCCTATTCATTAGCACAGAAAATAAAGCAGTCGTATTAACCTCAGTTCCTTTAGTTAATGAACGAAGCTCTTTTTCAACTTCATAAAGAACAATTGTTTTCATGGCAATTTCTTCATTACCTTTATGATCTAATTGAGGAAGTCTTGGGTTATTTTTGACGAGATTATACAACTCAACATCGTCAGCATTTAACCGTTCAACCTCTGCTTTATGCTCTGTTGCATCAATCTTATATAAAGGAAGTGTTTCATTTAACCTTTCAGTAAGAACGTTACTTAAATTAAGTTCGCTAATGAAATAGGTGATCATTTGGTCTATTTGATCACTCGTGCAATATAGATAAAAATTGTCATTCAAATTTTTAAATACGGTTTTGCTACAACCTCTAGAGTAATCTCTGGGGCAAAGTTGTTTGCAAGCAAGATTTTGATTTTCAGGCTTGTTGTAAAACTCGATAAAGCCATCAACACTTACCGCTGTTTGTTGTCTCATATTTTGATAAGTGTATGCAGAACGAACTCTATAGAATGGCTCTCTTAGAAAAGTTATCAACCGATGCGAATTTGCATTAAGTTGATTATGTATTCCATAATTCAAATGACTCGAGATTAATGTCACATTATTTAAGTTTACCAACGCTTCGACATGAGATTGAGTATCAGCCCTAGAATAGCTTAGCCCTTCGCTCTTCATTGCTATTCCTAGAGTATTAACAAATGACAATCCACCTGATTTTGGTACATGATAAAAAAATATCGGACTGCGGTTTTTCGATGAGTTAATATAATTTTGATAAATCCTAAAGTTACTATTAACTTTATTAATAAAGCCTTCGATTTCAGACATAAAAAATCCTTTTAGCTAGAAGTACTTTGTGATTTTACATACATAGTTAATATCTAAGTTTAAAAAACAACTTAAATGGTTCCTAGTTTTCATAAGTAGGCTTACTCCAAGTGCATTTAGTTTTCCAATTTACTGGGAAATCGGCCTTAATAGCACCTAAAAACTCTAACCAAAGCTCTAATAATTCTTTAAATTTATCTAATGTATTCTTTGTATCTTCGAAGTAGTAAAGCTGCGTAATTAACGGGCAATGAAAATAAAGTAATGTGCCTTTAATGAGGTGGAAAAAATGAGGGTGGGCAGATTTTCTATAAGCATATACTAGCCGTTGTTGTGCTTTTAGAATATCATGGGCCTCTTCTCTTGAACAAAACTCACGCTTACCTATATCAATTAAGTAGTCACACAGCTCTTGAAACTCTTCAAAACCAATAAATTCTTCGGCATCATCAAATTCAATATTTTTAAAATGCTGAGATTTAATTAGCTCAATCGTAGATTGTTTATCAATTGGCTGGTTATTTAGGAAAATATCTTCCTCGTGAAGTGGAACTGTACCACGTATTTTTGCTCCATTTCCAACATTATAAACATTACATTGTGGTGCCGTTGAAAGCAGCCGTTCAAAGGTTGTTTTTGATACAGCAAGTAATGGTGCAGCCATAACATCTTTTCCAAAGTTGCCTTCAAGACGAATATTAGCACCTTGTAGAGGCTTAAATGATTTTTTTAACTCAGTGTCATTATAAATACTCAGTTTAGAATGTGTTTCTCCAGACAAAGGGTAGCCATTATCTACACCAAATAAATAAATATCTTTGAATCCCATAGTTACCGCATATGCTAGTGCTGTATTTGAGACTAACGGGCCTCCTCCAGGCAAAGCATTCACTGAACGACCAAACATTCGTTGGGTATACATAGATAGGAAAGTAGAGCCAGCTTCAGGACCTTTTAATGCAACACCTGACCACTTATATAAACCTAATACATCAGGATACATAACATCTACTGTAAGTAAATTAACATTATGATACCCAGACTCTGGGGCGATTTTTTTCTGAATATCATAGGTAATTTTTGGTCTTTCAACTAAAACATGAAAATCGCTTTGTATATTTGCTTTTTGTAAACTTTGAAATGCCGTACCACCTGCAATAATAATAGCTTGATCTTGATAAGCTCTAATTATTTCTATTGATTCATCAAGAGACGGGCCATTACCAACGACAAATACAGGTATATCTTTAAGAAGATCAGCAGCATATTTACTTGCAAACATTAGCGCAGCTTTATTTTCTACATTTCTAAATGTATGGGCTAAGCCTGTAATTGCGTCATTATAAAAACCAAATCCTTGATGAAGCTGATAATAATTATCAAAAAATGTTTTTATTAACTGCGTAATATCATCCGATGGATAATGTTGATAACAAAAACTATTTATTATTGAAAAGGCGCCGATGTCTTCAGCTATTTTAAAAATCTCATTAAAAAAATCTTCATAGCTAACGCCAATGTGTAGAAACAAACATCCGCCACGCTTATCAATATCTTCAACTATTTTTTTCCAATCAATACAAAATAAGCTTGCATAGAAGAGTTCTAAATCAGGCTCACAAATAAAAAGATAATCAAAAGAGTGTTTCGTCAAAAGTTCAGGTATGTGATAACCCAAGCCAACACCAAAAATTAAGCAACTCGGAAAGTTATTTGGTAATTGATCAAGACGTTTATTATTTGAGCTTTTAAGAGTTCCTAATTTCTTTGCTAGCTTAAGCATGTATTGAACATGCAACCTTGAATCACTACTTTCCCATCCATTGTTTTCAAAATAGTTGGTACGACTAAAGTTTGCATTTTTGGTATAATGATCTACTTGATCAATAGCTTGTTGCAAGGGGTTATCCCCATATAGAGGAATGTCTTTACCGTTCGGGTAAATATTTGCATGACCAGAAGTAGTTACGTGAATGCAGAAGTCTTGACGCAACTTAATGTCACTTATTACGCTATATATATCCGGATAATACTTCTTAAAAACCGTTAAGTTATTTTCAAAACGAACATTTGCTTCTTGGGCAAATTTACGCTCTCTTTCTTCATGGTTTTTTGCCTCATTTAACCTTGATTTAAGCTCACTTAATTGTTCATTGATATTATCAGCAGATGTCATAACAAACCTATTTACTTTGACTGTAAAAACCTATTTTTTTCTTATTTTTTACCAATCCAACCAATTCTTTTTTCGTTTCTAATTGTAAAGAAACTAAATGTGAGTAAAGCTGACTGTATCTTGTTTCAATATCTCTTAGAGCAGGAAACTGTTCAGGGGATAAGAGCTCAGGATGTGTGAAAATCTGCTCAAAAGAAAGCTGAATAGCATTCAACTTTTCCGCAAGGTCTTCA
Organism: Pseudoalteromonas simplex; assembly: GCF_015278155.1. NCBI lineage: Bacteria > Pseudomonadati > Pseudomonadota > Gammaproteobacteria > Alteromonadales > Pseudoalteromonadaceae > Pseudoalteromonas > Pseudoalteromonas simplex. Next base: position 2,893 of record NZ_JADILN010000007.1, on the reverse strand, counting down.
AAACTTTGCTCATTGAGCTGTTCGTCTAGTTCCAATAATGCTAACTTTAGATCATCTAATTTAGCTTGCATGTGCACTGTTTTCAGAAAGAGTTTGATTTCTAATTTCCACTGGGATCGCATCCCAAGCAGACTTAATTTCTTTCAATAAGTTAATAACTTCGTCAACAATTTCTGAGTCATTTGCAATCGTAGCATCAACTAAACGATCAATCATATATGAGTAGAGTGCGTATAGGTTCTCAGTAACCTCTCCTCCAACCTCAAAATCCAAACACCCTCTCAAAGCTTCCAAAATAGCTGAAGCTTTAGAAATATGCTCGCTTTTAGCTTCTAAATGCTTATTATCAATTGCAACTTTTGCATGAACCATTTTTTCAACAGCTCCTGACATCAACATTTGAATAATCTCATAACGGTCAGCGCCCGCAACTCGTGTTTTAAGCGCTTCTTTCTGATAATTTTTTACTTTGGCGTTATACATATATCACCCACTTACAATTTTTAAATTACAAGAAACTCAGTTTAAGATGACTTAGTAAAGCCTGGTAAACTTGACAACTGAGCACTCAAATAAGACTGAGTTGATTGCATTTGAGCTATCAATACATCTAAACCAGCATACTGCTGACGAAGCCTTGCTTCGAGAGATTCCATACGATATTGATGGTTAGCAACATCATCATCCAGTTCATCAAGTTGACCGTTGAGGCTTTCTTCGCGTTGTTTCATAATACCATCGGTATCAAGATAGTTTTCTAACAATCCTTCAAGTTTCTTTGCAATACCATTTTCACCAGCAAACGCTGCGCCTATGTCATCAAAGTTTTCATCCATTGCTTCACTCAAGCTTCGGACCAAACTAGATTTTTCTAGATAGCCTTCTTTATTTACGCCTAGCCCGATATCAAAAATACTCGAAAAAGGACCTGCATCTGTCAACTCTGTAGACAAAGTACTTACTAGCTGTGAATCAAATGAACGAATGGTTGAATCGCTATTTAACGGGTTTCCAACTCTAGTTTGAAGACCAATTTGACCAATTAAGTTATTATAATTTGCTATAAATTCATCAACTAATTTTGTAACACTCTCTCTGTCATATTCAACAGATAGCTTAGCCGTCTCACCGTCAACACTTTGGCGTTTTGCTATGATAGTCATATCCTGTACTGCATCTTTAAAAGTGTTGGTATCATTTGTTATCTCTATACCGTCAACTTTAATTACAGCATCAGTAGCTTGATCTTCTGCTGCAATATTTATTCCACCTGCGCCACCTGTATTTGCAACAGTCGAAACATTATCCAGTTCTGCATTATCATTCGTTATAACTAGGTCATTACCCGTACCGCTAACCGATGATGTTAACACTAACTTAGACTCACTACCTGTGTTGATAATATTGGCCGTTACTCCAAAATTATCATCTGAATCATTTATAGCATCACGCAATTCAGCAAGTGTTGCGCCCGCATCCAAGTTCAAATCAAAGCTTTTGTCTCCAGCAGTAAATGAAAGTGTACCACCAGAAGCTGAAACAACATCATCAGTTGAAGTAAACAAACCGTCATTAGACATAGCACGACTGCCCTGAGCTACCTCAACAACTTCAATATTAAAGTTACCAGTGCTAATTTCGGATGTAGTTGAAACAGAAATCAGGTCGCCATCATCACTTTTTGGTTGTTTTATGTTGGCGATGCGTTTGTTAAATTTGTCAATATCTGCTAGCTTTTCAATAGTATCTTGCAGTTTTGACATTGCTGATTTCACTTCACCTAGAGAGGAAAGTTCAACTTTTAATGACTCTTCTTTTTTAGCAAAAGCATTAATTTTAGGTGTATTCTCAGCAGACAAGGTCGCACTGATTATGCTTTCTAAATCAAGGCCAGAGCCGACTCCAGCGGATGTAATTAATGGCATGGTAATACTCCTAAAATGTAAACACCGCTAATTTTTTAAGCAGTACGATCAAAAAACAAACCTTTACTGCTTAATTTATCGGCAAACTCTTCTAAAGCTTTAGCTACTTCACGAAATTCTTCTGTTGGAATCTCTCGAATCACTTCATCATTTTCTTTATCAAGAACTTTGATAATGGGTGGTTCCCCCTTTTCATCAAATTCAAAAATTAAATTTGTTGAAGTCACAGGGATGTAATTATTTAACTTCTCAAGGTTATGTTTAACTTCAGCGATCAACTCTTCTTTATCTTTTTGCTCATTCTTATTAGAAATCTGCTCAATATCTACAGCTTCTCTACCAGCAAGTTCTGTGCCTTTATTTGCTTTAGTAGTGTCTATTTCAGCTTTTAAAGTTGCAGAGTTGCCGCTAGCAGCAAGGTTATCATTAGACCTTTGCGTTGAATTAAGATCTATCATAGTAACACCTCTTCATATCTTACTTGTTAAGTATAAGCCACTTCAGAGCAAATTTCCTTGCGCTGAAGTAGCCTATAAAACAAAATTAGCCTAGTAGTGAAAGTGCTACTTGAGGGCGTTGGTTTGCTTGACTTAAGATTGATTGGCTAGCTTGTTGTAAAATTTGCATTTTAGTTAGGTTAGCCGTTTCTTGTGCAAAGTCAGTATCTTGAATACGTGATTTCGCTGCACTTAAGTTTTCAGCAATATTTGATTGGTTACGAATTGTTGATTGGAAACGGTTTTGTACCGCACCAAGCTCCGCACGTTTCTTATCAACTACTGCAATGAGTGCATCCATACCAGCTAACACTTGCTGTGCTCCTACTTGAGTAGAAACCGAAATGCCCGTTTCAGTAAATACTGTTGCAAATGTGCCGCTTGCATCATAATCAGAATCAAGCGCAGATAAAGTAGACTGTTGCGCAGAACCAATGAAAGCTCCATCTGATGCATCCCCATGAAGCGCTT